>NZ_CP131039.1:720000-1440000 GCF_030657335.1 Croceibacterium aestuarii | reverse complement strand
TAGCAGTCATTTCTAACTGTTATCCCGAACCTAAAGGCAGGTTCCCACGCGTTACGCACCCGTGCGCCACTAACCCCGAAGGGTTCGTTCGACTTGCATGTGTTAGGCATGCCGCCAGCGTTCGTTCTGAGCCAGGATCAAACTCTCAAGTTTGTGTCACACACCAAGCAAGCACGGATCGAAATCCGCTAACCCGCAAGGCATGAGCTTCAAGGAGCCGATACCTGCACTGTCAAACGTAATGGATACGAATGAACATGCATCACCCAATGCAGACGTGGTGTCCACACCGGATGTGGCGTCGGCATAAGTAACCGGTTACCGGAGCCTTGAGGTCCCCGGACCGGGCGCCGTCGCCCACATGTCCCTTCATCAAAAACCGACAATGTCAAAGAGCCATCCAACAAAAGTGGCGGACAACAATGGCTCCCCGATTTACACCGGGGGACCGGTTGTCCGTTTCTGTTGGCGACCAACGAAGCTCGGCGGTGAAACCGTCTGCGCCCCGTCGGTGAAGCGGCATATATGGGCGGCCTTGATTCGGGTCAACAGCCTTTTTGCAATTTTATTTCACGAACCCAAAAAAACTTGCCGAAGCGCTTGTAGAATATGGGTTTTCAGGCGGGAACCGCAAGGCCGCCAAGGCGCCGCGACGGCCTTAAACCAAATCTTATCGCGGCGTGGTTAATCCCGCCCCCATGATCCCGCCCGCTTCAATGGCCCTGGGCCGAGCCCCTGCGCCCACGCCTGCCCACGCGGGGGGTGCACGATGAGCGGTGAACTCGGCGAGAGCGTGCGCCGCGCCGTACTATGGCGTTCGGGCAGCCAGATCTTTTCCCAGCTCGTGGCCTGGACCTCGACCCTGGCGGTCATTCGCATTCTCAATCCGGCCGACTACGGCCTGTTCGCCATGGCCGAGGTCGTGCTGGTCTTCCTGATGTTCCTCAACGGCTATGGCTTTGCCGGGTCCCTGGTGAAGGAAGAAGAGGTGACCCAGACCAAGCTGCGTCAGGCGTTCGGCGTGCTTCTGTTGGTCAACTGCACCCTGGCACTGCTCCAGGTTGCGCTCGCCCCGCTGGCGGCCGAGTACTACCGCCAGCCCATCGTTGCCGAGTTGCTCCGCACCCAAGCGCTGATCTTCCTCGCCACGCCTTTCATCGCCCTGCCCGAAGTCATGCTCATGCGGCGCATGGACTTTCGCACCCAGGCGATCGTGAATATCGCCGCGACGGTCGTATCCGCCGCGGTCGCGCTCGGCTGTGCCCTCTCCGGATACGGCGTGTGGACGCTGATCTACGCACCCATCGCGCTGTTCTGGACCAAAGCGATCGGCCTTGTCTTTGCTACTCGCATCGTCGTGCGGCCGAGCTTCCGCTTCGCTGGCGCCGCCAATATGTTCAATTTCGGGCTGGCCATGGTCCTCGTGCAGTTCTGCTGGATCGTCATGAGCAAGGCCGACGCCTTTCTCGCAGCGCGGCAGCTGACCGCGCATGACCTCGGCCTCTATACCGAGGCCTTCTTCCTGACTTCGCTGGTGGCGACGAAGTTTGTGCCCCCGCTCAACGACGTGGCGTTCCCCGCCTACGCCCGGCTTCAGCACGATCGCGAGCAGCTTGGCGCCGCCTTTCTCAAAGCCGTACGCCTTGTTCTGCTGCTGACCTGCCCGCTCTATTTCGGGCTCGCGGTGGTCGCGCCCGATGCCATCGCTTTGGTCCTGGGCGCCAAGTGGGTCGCCATGGCCGGGCTGGTGACAATTCTCGGCTTCGCCATGCCGGCGCTGACGTTGCACATCCTGTTTGCGCCCGCGATCAACGCCACAGGCCGAGTCGGCATTACAATGCGTACCTCGATTTTCGGAGCGCTCGTGATGCCGATTGCCTTCTATATCGGCATGCAGTGGGGCGCCGAAGGCTTGGCCATTTCGTGGTTGGTAGCGGCTCCGCTGCTGCCGCTGTTCACTTTCCTGATGGCGCGCAAGCTGCTGCATCTGAACCTGCGCCGCTTTGTCGCCGCGATCGCGCCGGGCCTGCTATCGGCTGCTGCCATGGCGATGGCGGTGCGCGAAGTCGGCGAGCGCCTCGCCGGTTTCGCGCCGTGGGAGCGGCTCGCGATCGAAGTGGCGTTCGGCGGTCTCGTCTATGTCGCGATCCTGTTGGCGACCTCTCGCGAGACCGTGCGCGAACTTTACGCAATGGTTGTGCGGCGTAAACCGCCGGCGCCCGCCACAGCCTAAGCATATTTCTCGATTGCGGCAGTTCGTGTTATAATCTTCCCATCGCTCGCCGGGGGCCCGGGCGAAATTGGGAGAGAACCAATGTCAATTTCCCGGATGATGGCTGCGGTGGTCGCCTTGGCCTCCGTGGCGTCGACGCCTCCACCAGCACAACCCGAAGAGCCTGATTCAGTATCCGATGTTGAGCAAATTGCTCTCCAGAAGGAATATTACGACCGCGTCACCGTCCCCGTGCATCTCATGGGAATCGGGCCCTACAAGTTCATGGTCGATACCGGCGCGCAAGCGACCGTCGTCTCGACGCGAGTCGCCGATGAAGTCGGGCTGCATGAACGCAGGGCTGCCGTACTGGTGGGAATGGCAAGCAAAGCCAACGTCGAAACGGCTGAAGTTCCGCAGTTCACGCTCGGGAGCCGCGAGTTCCATATTCAGACGGCACCGATCGTTCCCCAAGAGAACCTTGGGCTGGCCGACGGTATTCTCGGGCTCGACAGTCTGCAAAACCAACGAGTGCTGATCGATTTCGTCAAGAAACGGATCCTGGTTGCCGACTCCGATACGCTCGGTGGCAACGTCGGCTATGAAATTATCGTCAAAGCCCGTCGCAAGCTTGGCCAACTGATTATCACTGGGGCCAGGATCAACGGCATCGATACCGATGTTATCGTCGACACGGGATCGCAAAGCAGCCTCGGCAACATGGCGCTGCTCAAGCGGCTCCGGAGCGCGCGCGCATTGCCGGACAACACGATCACCGATGTCAACGGCGAACAGCTGACTGGCAATGTGAAGGTTGTCCGGAAGCTCGAAATAGACAGAATGTCGATAAGCAACCTCCCAATTATTTTTGCCGACGCACCGCCGTTCGAATCGCTTGGCATGCACGAGAGACCGGCTCTCATCCTCGGAATCACTGAACTGAAGTTGTTCCGCCGGGTGGCGATCGATTTCAGTAATCAGAAGATCCTGTTCGACTTGCCGCACGACGTGCGAGGGCAAAATGCGGTGATCGGCGGGATCATCGGCTAAAGGACGATCCGGGGCGATTGCCGTTTGGCCTAATAGTCTCCATCTGGAGCCGATGACGGCGGGACAATCGGACAATAGGGCCACAAAGCCCGACCCGGCGGACTGGGCGACCGTTCGCCGCTTCCTGCCCTATCTCTGGCCGGCAGGACGCCGCGATCTGCGCGGCCGCATCGTGCTTTCGGCGCTCTTCGTCTTGCTGGCCAAGATCGTCGTATTGACCTTGCCGTTCGCCTACGCGCGCGCGGTCGATACCATGGCGGCCGAAGGCGATCCGAACGTCGCGGCGGCTCTGGCGCTGGTCATCGCCTATGCCGCGGGCCGCTTTGCCACCGTCGCGTTCGACAACGTCCGCAACATGGTATTCGAACGCGTCGGCCAGGATGCGGTCCGGCACCTGACCGAGGACGTTTTCGCCCGGCTTCACCGGTTGAGCCTCAGGTTCCACCTTTCTCGCCGCACCGGCGAAGTGACCAAGGTCGTCGAGCGGGGGACCAAGTCGATCAACTCGATGATCTACTTCCTGCTGTTCAACATCATGCCGACGATCGTCGAGCTGCTGGTCGTCGCGGTCATCTTCTATACCAAGTTCGGCTGGGTGATGGTCGCCGCCACCGCGCTGACCGTGGCGGTGTATATCTGGATGACGCGGACCATTACCGAGTGGCGCACCAAACTGCGGGCACAGATGAACGAACTCGACGGAACGGCGCTCTCGCGCGCGGTCGATTCGCTCCTCAATTACGAGACCGTCAAATACTTCGGCGCCGAAGATCGCGAGCTGCAGCGCTACGGCTCGGCCGCGCGCGCCTATGCCGAAGCGGCGATCAAGTCCGAGAACTCGCTGGGCCTGCTCAACATCGCGCAGGCGGTCGTCATGAACCTGATGATGGGCGGCGCCATGGCCTTTACCGTTTGGGGCTGGAGCAAGGGAAGGCTGAGCCCGGGCGACCTGGTGCTGATCAACACCTATCTCATGCAGCTGTTCCGCCCACTCGACATGCTCGGCTGGGTCTACCGGACGATCCGCCAGGGCCTGATCGACATGGCGCAGATGTTCAAGCTGATCGATACCGAAATCGAGGTGAAGGATGCGCCCGGCGCCCCGGCGCTGGTTGTCAGCCGGCCGACCGTGGTGTTCGACGACGTGGTGTTCGGTTACGACCGCGATCGCGAGATCCTGCACGGGCTCAGTTTCGAGGTCCCGGCCGGAGGCCACGTCGCTATCGTCGGCCCGTCGGGCGCGGGCAAATCGACAATCGGCCGCTTGCTGTTCCGCTTCTATGATCCCTGGAGCGGGCGCATCCTGATCGACGGACAGGATATCGCGCAGGTGACGCAGGAATCGCTGCGCAAGCAGATCGGCATCGTCCCGCAGGACTCGGTGCTGTTCAACGAGACGATCGGCTACAACATCGCCTATGGCCGCGATGGTGCCGGCCAGGCAGACGTGATCGCGGCCGCGCGCGATGCCGCGATTCTGCCCTTCATCGAGAAACTCCCGAAAGGTTTCGACACCGAGGTCGGTGAGCGCGGGCTGAAGCTCTCCGGCGGCGAGAAGCAGCGCGTCGCAATCGCCCGCACGCTGCTCAAGAACCCGCCGATCCTGCTGCTCGACGAAGCGACGAGCGCGCTCGACACCCGCACCGAACAGGACATCCTGACAACCTTGAAACGGGTGTCGCAGCACCGCACCAGCCTGTCGATCGCCCACCGCCTGTCGACGATTGCCGATAGCGATTTGATCTATGTCATGCACGAGGGCCGGCTGGCGGAGCAAGGTAGCCATGGCGAATTGTTGCGCCGTGACGGGCTTTACGCCGAGATGTGGGCGCGCCAGGCGCACGAGCAGGAAGCACTGGAGGAGGCCGCGGAGTAGGCATGTAACGATAGGTCGCGCGGGCGTTACGGTAAATCGCTTGCCTGTGCCGGCGGCGAGGAACAGCACCGCAGCGAACTGCCACCACAACTCGAGGATGATCCGATGAAAGCTATCGCCCTGCTCCCCGCCCTGGCCCTGGTCGCCGCCTGTTCCCAAGGCGCCAAGGAAGAAGAGCCGCTCACGGTGCACGACGTCATGGTCAAGCAGATTGACGGCAATGCCGATCCGATTTGGGAGATCACCAACGCTTCGTTGGACGATAGCGCGGCGATCAATCCCGCGAAGATGACCGACGAACAGTGGGCCGAAGTCGAAAAGCGCGCCCTCGCCGTCAAGGCCGGTGCGGAGACTCTTGCCGAGATGAAGAAGTTGGTGCTGATCAAACCGGGCGAGAAGATTTCCGACCAGGATGTGGAGGGCGGCTCGACACCCGCGAAGGTCCAGGCGCATCTCGATGCCGCGCCCGACGATTTCCGCCAGTTTGCCGGCGTCCTCGAAGCGCACATGGCCGACCTCGCAACCGCCGCCAAGAACCACGATGCCGCCGCGGCGACACCCTTGGTGGACCAGCTCGACGGCGTGTGCGAGAGTTGCCACCTCGAATTCTGGTATCCGGAACAGAAGGCGCTGGTCCAATCGATCCGCCAGAAGAACGGCGACGATCCCACCACCTGACGGGAAGACAAGGCTAAGGAGCGGACATGAAGATCGAACAGATTGCCATCGCCGGGGGACTGCTTGTGACGGTCCTCGCGGCTTGCCAGACCGTCCCTCCTTCCTCGGCCGCGCCCGAACCGGCTACGCTCGGTGTGCGCAAGGCCATGATCGACAGCGTCAATCCAGCGGCGCTGCAGATCTGGGCCGTGGGCAACGACGCGCTCGACGATGACGGCGCGCCCGACCCCTCCAAGCTCGACTCCGCTGCGCTGAAGGATCTCAAGGAGGGCGCCACGCTCCTGGGCGAAGGGGCCCGTCGTCTTGCGCTTGCGAGGGATCTGCGCGCATCCGGCCCGGACCTCGTCGGCGGCAAGGTTCCGGAGGGCGTCGCCACGCGCGAGCAGATCCAGGCTGCCATCGATGCCAATCCGGCCGGCTTCCGCGCCTATGCCGCGGTCATGGGCGACCAGGCCGACGGCATCCTCAAAGCGATCGAATCTGGCGACAAGGCCGCGATATCCGACCGGCTTATGTCCTTCGACGGGGCCTGCCAGTCGTGCCACGAGAAGTATTGGTACGTCGCGCAGTAACCTCGGCGCCCGCGTCGCCGGACCAACTTCCCGGCCTCCCTCGCGCCGGCCTTGGAATGGGCCCCTCGTTGCGGCCGATCAGAGAATGTACTTGCTGAGATCGCTGTCGCCGGCGAGATCGGCGAGGCGTTCGCGAACGTAAGCGGCGTCGATCGGCACGGTCTCGCCCTTGCGATCCTCGGCCTCGAAACTCAGTTCCTCGAGCAGCTTCTCCATCACCGTCTGCAGCCTGCGGGCGCCGATGTTCTCGACGCTCTCGTTCACTTGCGCCGCGATCTTCGCCACCTCGCTCACAGCATCCTCGGACACCTCCAGCGTTACCTCCTCGGTCGCGAGCAAAGCGCAATACTGTTCGACCAGGTTGGCCTTGGTCTTGCTCAGGATGCGCACGAAGTCCTCTTCGGTCAGCGAGCGCAGTTCGACGCGAATCGGCAGGCGGCCCTGCAGTTCGGGCAGCATGTCCGAAGGTTTGGCCACGTGGAATGCGCCCGAGGCGATGAACAGCACGTGGTCGGTTTTCATGGGGCCGTATTTGGTCGCGACCGTGGTTCCTTCGATCAGCGGCAACAAGTCGCGCTGGACGCCCTCGCGGCTAACCGAACCGCCGCGCACGTCGCTGACCGCGATCTTGTCGATTTCGTCGAGGAAGACGATGCCGTTGGTTTCGGCATTCTGCAGCGCCACCCGCGCGACGTCGTCCTGGTCCATCCGCTTCTCGGCTTCTTCGTCGACCAGCTTGTCCCAGGCGTCGGGCACCTTGAGCTTGCGCCGCTTGAGGTTCTGCTTGCCGAAGGCCTTGCCCATCATCTGGGTCAGATCGATCATGCTCGCCCCGCCCATGCCCGGGATGTCCATCATCGGACCTGCCGGAGCATCCTCGATCTCGATCTCGACCTCCACGTCGTTCATCGCATTCTGGACGATACGCTCGCGGAAGCTCTCGCGGGTTGCCTCGCTGGCATTCTCTCCGACGAGGGCCTTAAGCAACCGGTCCATCGCCGCAGTGCTGGCCGCTTCGCGCACCGCCTCGCGGCGGCGCTCCTTCTCGAGCCGGATTGCGTCCTCGACCAGATCGCGCGCAATCTGCTCGACATCGCGGCCGACGTAGCCGACTTCGGTGAACTTGGTGGCCTCCACTTTGACGAAGGGAGCCTCGGCCAGCTTCGCCAGCCTGCGGCTGATCTCGGTCTTGCCGCAGCCGGTGGGTCCTATCATCAGGATGTTCTTGGGCGTGACCTCGTCGCGCAAGGCTTCGGGCAAGCGCTGGCGGCGCCAGCGATTGCGCAGCGCCACGGCCACCGCGCGCTTGGCGTCCTTCTGTCCGACGATGTGCTCGTCGAGCGCCGCGACGATGGCTTTGGGGGTCAGGTTTTCCATGAGACTCAGATTGTTTCGACAGTGACACGGTCGTTGGTGAAGACGCACACATCGGCGGCCACTTCCATTGCCCTGCGGGCAATCTTTTCGGCATCGTCTTCGTAAGGGTCGAGCGCCCGCGCGGCGGACAGCGCGTAGTTGCCACCCGAGCCGATCGCGGCGATCCCGCCTTCCGGTTCGAGCACGTCGCCATTGCCGGTAAGCACCAGCATCACGTCCTTATCGGCGACGATCATGAGCGCTTCGAGATTGCGCAGGTACTTGTCGGTGCGCCAGTCCTTGGCCAGCTCGACCGCGGCGCGCATCAATTGGCCGTGGTACTGTTCGAGCTTCTTTTCGAGGCGTTCGAACAGGGTGAAGGCGTCGGCCGTCGCGCCGGCGAAACCGGCGATGACCTTCTCGTCCTTGCCGAGCCGCCGCACCTTGCGGGCGTTCGGTTTCATCACCGTGTTGCCCATCGAGACCTGGCCGTCGCCAGCGATCACGGTCTTGCCGCCTCTGGCCACGCCTATGATCGTCGTCCCGTGCCAGCGCGGTGCGCCGTGGCTGTCAGATTGTCCGTCCATGCCGCGCGATATGGGGCCCGCACGGAATGGCTTCAAGCCAAGAAGCGGGGCGGATTATTGCCCTTGGCCGCCGCCGGCAGCGCCCGGGCCTGCTCCGACCTGACCGATGTTGCCGAACAGGTCCTGCAGGAAGTTCCGTTCGCGGCCCAGGGTGGGCGTCTTGTCGCCTTCGGGATCTATCCGCACGATCGCGTCCATGCCGGAACGGTCGGCAGCGGTCACATTGCCCGCTTCATCGAAAGTGACGGCGAGCACCGTGTGCTGCCTGATCTTCGGATCGGTAAACGGCTTCTGCGCGCTGAGATTGGAGACGTAGTACCAGGTCGGCGTGCCGAACATGCTGGTGAAGGTCGGCCGGCCCAGCGTCGCCTCGACCGACTGGCGATTGTCGATGCCCGGCTGGACAGCCTGGACCAGAGTTTCGTCGATAATGTAGCCACGATGCTCGTTGATGGTCGAACATCCAGCGGTAAGCGCCAGCGTCCCCAGCAACAGCGCCGTGCAAAGCTTTACCGTCATGGGCGAAACGATCTCCGAACATTCCTGCGCACATTGCCAGCGTGGCCTGTGCGACTATATCGGCGCTGGCCTTAGGGGCTGGCGCGCCGCTGTGCAACGTCGCGCTTTGCCCCGGGGCGTTGAACCGCCGCTGAATGGACAGTTGCCCGCCGATGAGCCTGCTCGCCCGCCTGTTGGGAACACCCGATCCCCGCGACGCGCTGCGCCCCCTGTGGCACAGCACGGTGCTCGTCTCGCGCCAGCGCGAGTGGTATTCCGAATGCGGCGTGGCCGACACGGTGGGCGGCCGTTTCGACATGATCACCCTGGTGCTCTCGCTGGTCCTGATGCGGCTCGAGGCGGCGGGAAAGACGGGCGAAACGGCATTGCTCACCGAGCTGTTCGTCGAGGACATGGACGGCCAATTGCGCGAGAGCGGGGTCGGCGATCTGGTCGTCGGCAAACGCGTCGGACGGCTGATGGAGGCTCTCGGAGGGCGTCTCGGCGCCTATCGCGGCGCAATGGAGGATGCCGGCGGCGGCGCGCTGGCCGCGACCCTGTCCCGCAACGTCACGCTTACAGACGGCGCCGAACCCGGCCCGCTGGCCCGGCGAATTCGCGAACTGGCCGCCAAGCTCGATGCGACCGCGCCCGATGATCTTGTCGCCGGACGGATCGAGCGATGAGCCGGGCAGAATTTCCCCGACCGGTCGACCGGCGCCATCTCCCGGCCGGACCGCTGCACCTCGAGGCCAACGAGGCCGAGCGCAAAGCCCTGGCCGAACGCTTCGGCCTGGTTTCGATCGACCGGCTGGTCGCCGATGTCGAACTGACCGCCGAGGGCGGCGGGATCGACGCCGACGGCAGGCTGCAAGCGGCCATCGTCCAGAGCTGCGCGGTGACCGGCGAGGATCTGCCGGCGGACATCGACGAGAGCCTCACGCTGCGGTTCGTTGCAGACACGGACGCCAACTATGGCGAGGGCGACGAAATCGAGCTGGACGAGGACGAACTCGACGAGATCGTCTTCAGCGGCAACGTATTCGACCTTGGCGAGGCCGTCGCGCAGACCCTGGCGCTGGCCGTCGACCCCTACGCCACCGGCCCCAATGCCGACCGCGTGCGGGAGGAAGTGGGGCTGGACGACGAGCCGGCCGAGGGTCCGCTTGCCGCAGCGCTCTCGGCCCTCAAGAAGGGCTAATCCACCCGATCCTAGAACGGAATATCGTCGTCGAGGTCGTCGCCCATGCTCGACCCGCCGCCACTCGATCCCCAATCGTTGCCGCCGCCGCGGCTGCCGCCGCCCGAAGAGCCACCGCCCGAGCCCCAGTCGCCGCCGCCCCCGCGACTGCCACCGCCGCCGCCCTGGCCGCCGGGTGCGCCGTCGAGCATCGTCAGCGTGCCGTTCATGCCGCGCAGCACGACTTCGGTCGAATAGCGGTCGTTGCCGCTGTTATCCTGCCACTTGCGCGTTTGTAGTGAGCCTTCGATGTAGACCTTCGAGCCCTTGCGGAGATACCGCTCGACCACGCCGACGAGACCTTCGGAGAAGATGGCCACGCTGTGCCACTCTGTCCGCTCCTGCCGCTCGCCGGTATTCTTGTCTTTCCACGTCTCGCTGGTGGCGATGCGCAGGTTGGCCACCTTGCCGCCGTTCTGGAAGCTGCGGATTTCCGGGTCGGCCCCGAGATTCCCGATGAGCATCACTTTGTTCAGGCTGCCGGCCATGTCTTCGATTCCTCTCTAGCTTGAACAGCGGCCTATCGAATGCGGGACAGAGTCGCCAGCCCCGCGCGGCCATTTCCACAAGCGTCAGAGTCCGAGCGCGGTTGCAAGCCAGAAGGTGAGTCCGGCGAAAATGTAGGCCAGGGCGAACAGGTATCCGACCATGAAGGCCGGCCATTTCCAGCCGTTCGTCTCGCGCCGGGCGACGGCAATGGTCGACAGGCACTGCGGGGCGAATACGAACCAGACGAGGAACGCGAGCGCCGTCGGCAAGCTCCAGCTGGCGCGGAGCTTGGGCATGAGGCCCTGCGCCGCAGCATCGTCGTCGGGGGCATCGACGGCATAAGTCGTGGCGAGGGCCGACACGGCGACTTCGCGCGCCGCCATCGCCGGGATCAGGGCGAGCGCGATCTCCTTGTTGAAGCCGATCGGTTCGACGACGACATGCAGCCCGCTGGCGATCTTGCCGGCAAAGCTGGCTTCGCTCTGACTTTCGCCGGGCATCGCGCGCGGGAAACTCAGCAGCAGCCACAGCACCACAGTGGCAGTGAAGATGATCGTGCCGGCCCGGCGCAGAAACACCCAGGCACGCTGCCACAGGCCGAGCAGCACGTCGCGCAGCGGCGGCCACTGGTATTTCGGCAGTTCCATGATGAAGCCCGATGCGTCGCCGCGCGTCACCGTGCGGCGCAGCACCAGCGCGGCGCAGAACGCGCCGACGATCCCGGCGACATAGAGCCCGAACAGCACCAGTCCCTGCAGCCCCACCCCCGGCACGACGGCGCGGTTCGGGATGAAGGCGGAAATGATCACGGCGTAGACCGGCAGCCGCGCGGAGCAGGTCATCAACGGAGCGACGAGTATCGTGGTCAGCCGGTCCTTCGGATCGGCGATGGCGCGCGTCGCCATGATCCCCGGAATGGCGCAGGCGAAACTCGAAAGAAGAGGAATGAAGCTGCGGCCCGACAGCCCGACCTGCGCCATCAGCCGGTCCATGATGAAAGCCGCGCGGGCCATGTATCCCGATTGCTCCATCACCAGGATGAAGGCGAACAGAGTGATGATCTGCGGCAGGAAGACGATGACCGAACCGACGCCGGTCAGCACGCCGTCGGTCAGGAGATCGCGCAGCACGCCGGCGGGCAAGTTGGCCTTGGCCGCGCCAATCAACGCGGTGATGGCGCTGTCGATACCGTCGGCAAAGGGCGTCGCCCAGGCAAAGACTGCCTGGAAGATGACGAACAGCAGGCCGAACAGGATCACGGGGCCGAGCCAGGGGTGCAGCAGCAGCTTGTCGAGCCGGGCGTGCAGCCGATGGCGCGCGGTTTCGGAGAGAATCGCGCCCTTGGCGATGTTCTGCGCCGCGAGCCGCCGCTCGGGCAGGGTCAGATGCGGGCGGCGGTGCGCGTGCTGGTCGAGCTCTGCGGTGGCTTCGGCCTTGTCGACTGCGGCGACAAGCTCGCTGATGCCCTTGCGGCGCACAGCGACGGTCGGGATGACGGGCACGCCGAGCGATTCCGCCAGGGCCCGCGCATCGAGCACCAGCCCGTCGCGCTCGGCGAGATCGACCATGTTGAGCGCGACGACGACCGGGCGGCCCAGTTCGATCAGCTCCTGCGCGAACACCAGATGCTGCTCGAGGTTCGCCGCATCGAGCACGACGATCAGCACTTCGGGCTGCGCCTCGCCGGCAAATTCGCCGAGCACCACGCGGCGCGTGACTTCCTCGTCGGGACTGCTGGCGTCAAGCGCATAGGAGCCCGGCAAATCGACCAGTTCGAGCGGCTCGCCGCTCGGCAGGATCATCCTTCCGGACTTACGCTCGACGGTCACCCCGGCGTAATTGGCGATCTTCTGGCGCGCGCCGGTCAGCACGTTGAACAGCGCGCTCTTGCCGCAGTTCGGATTGCCGACGAGGGCCGCGGTCCGCAGTCGGGTCATGCGGTCAGGCCTCTTGCACCTGAATCGCCAGGGCGTGCGATCGGCGCAGCGCCAGCGTCATGCGGCCGACCAGCAGCGCGATCGGGTCGCGGCCGCCGAACATACCGCGATGGGCAATCGCGACATGCGCGCCCTCGTCGATCCCCAGCGCACGCAACCGCTTGGCTTCCTCGGGCGCGAGGACGGCCCAGTCGATCTTGACAATCGTCGCGCGGCGTCGCGGAGGCAATTGGTCGAGCGTCATCATGGGCCCGGTGACAGAACCGCGCGCTTTTTGCAACTGGTTCTCATTAGGATTTACCGGGCGGGATAGCGCAACCGGCCGAAGAACCGCATGACGTCGAAGCGATCGCGGTCGCGCAGCAGGCGGGCCTTGGCCTTCTCGAACTTCATCACCCCCTCGATCCGCCGGTCGAGAAAAGCCCTGGTCTCGGCCTTGTCCTCGCTTTCGTCGCCGACGAACACCGCCAGCGTCGCGGCGTAGAGCGAAGCGAGGATCGCGCGCTTGGTGTAATGGTTGTAGTCGGTCGCAGTATCGCCGGCGAGGCGCCAGATCGCGTCGGCACTCGACCAGCCGAGCCTGGCGGTGCGGGCCAGATTCTGCGGCATGGCCTCGATGGCCAACGCGCGGCGCAGCGCCTCTTCGAGACCGGCGACAGCTTCGAGGCGGAACCAGACGAGCGCGCGAATCCGTTCGCGAACCGGCATCTGGGCGAGAACTTCGGGCTTGAAGGATTCGGCCATGCGCGCATCGACCCACCCGATCCACCCAGCAATCATGTCCATCGAACCGCCCGGATAGGCGAGCCGTGCCACGGCCGGATCCACGCCCGCCGCGGCCGCCGCCGAAACCAGCGCGGTATCGCTCCAGCCGTCGAAGACCGCCGCGGTGGCAATTCGCGGCGCGAGGGCGATGCGCATTTCGTCGAGCGTCGGATCGTCAGCGCCGGCCATTGTCAGAACGACGGTCCATAGACCTTGGCCGGCTTCTTCGCCGTATTGTCGCCGTCCTTGTCGCGCCGGTCGATTTCGGCGAGGACCGCGTTGCTGGGCCCGTCGAGCGCCGCGTATTGCCGCGCCGAACGACCCGAGTTGTCGGTCCGGTCGGGATCGGCCCCGGCGGCGAGCAGCGCCCGCAGCAAGCCGATGTCGCGCCGGTGAACCGCCGACATCAGCGGGGTTTCCCCGGTGCTGCTGGCCACGTCGACCTCGGCCCCCTTCTGGGCCAGAAGCTGGACGCCCTCGATATAGCCCATTTGCGCGGCGAGCATCAGCGGGGTCACGCCCTTCTTGTCGGCGATGTTGGGATTGGCATTGAGCCCGAGCAGATAGTCGATCCACGGCAAGTCGCGCCGTTCGACGGCAATGTGCAGCGCCGTGCGCCCGGTCGAAAGGTTGCGCGAATCGATGATCGTCTGGTTCTTGTTGAACAGCTCGACGACCGTGTTGCGGTCCTTCTTTTCGACCGCCTGAAGAAACTTGAAACCGTCCGAATAGAGCTGGGCCGCCGCCGGCGTCGTCGCCAGCGCAAATCCCAACGCCAATGAAAGGGCGAGACCCGCCCGCCTGATGCGATGGACCAGAGCCACCTTGACCTTACCTCCAAATTTTCCAGCGGACAGCCGCGCCCCTGACGCAGCCGACCCTTGCCGCACGGCGGTTAGCAGAGCATGAACCGATGCGCCATGCTTCGTACCTTTCTCGCCGCCGCGCTTCTGCCCCTCGCCCTCGCCGCCTGCCAGGCCCAGGACTCGGCCAGCGGGGCACCCCCGCTCGCCGGCGCGGCCATCGGCGGGCCGTTCACGCTGGTCGACAGCAAAGGCGACACCGTGCGCTGGAGCGACTTCGACGGCAAGTATCGGGTCGTCTATTTCGGCTACACTTATTGTCCCGACGTGTGCCCGACCGACGTCGGCCGGATCATGCGCGGCTATGCCAAATTCAAGGCCGAAAAGCCCGAACTGGCCAAGCAGGTCGTGCCGCTGTTCATCTCGGTCGACCCGGCGCGCGACACGCCCGCGGTGGTTGGAGAATTCACCAACGCCTTTTCCGACGATCTGATCGGCCTGACGGGCACGCAGGAGCAAGTCGACCAGGCGGCGAAGGAATTCGCGGTCTACGTCGAGAAGGGCGAAGCCAACGAGGAAGGCGGATACCTCGTCAACCATTCGTCGGCTGCATATCTGATGGGCCGCAAGGGCGAACCGATCGCGCTGTTGCCGGTCGAGACCGTCGACGATGGAACGGCGATCGCTGCGGAACTGGCCAAGTGGGTGCATTGAGAGACCGTTTCTGGGAACATCCGCTTGCCGATCTCGACCGCGAGGAATGGGAGGCCTTGTGCGACGGGTGCGGGCATTGCTGCCTGCACAAGCTGGAGGACGAGGACACCGGCGAAATCCATCACACCAACGTCGCCTGCAAGCTGCTCGACACCGAGACCGCGCGCTGTACCGACTACCGGCACCGAAAAGCCTTCGTGCCCGATTGCCTGCGGCTGACGCTGAAGCTGGTCTACACCGTGCCGTGGCTGCCCGAGACATGCGCCTATCGCCGCCGGGCGGAGAACCGCCCGCTGCCCGAATGGCATCCGCTGCTGACCGGGAGCCGCGAGGCGATGATCGCGGCTGAAGCGAGCGTGGCCGGCAAGGTCGTCTCGGAACGCGAGGCCGGGGATCTCGAAAACCACGTCGTCGAATGGGAGGAGCCGGCGTGATCGACTGGCTGCGCGGCCCGGCCGAGGACCCCGTCATCGAGGTCGGCGGACGAGCACTGCCCCTCGCCATCCGCCGCCATGCCCGCGCCAAGCGCCTGACCATGCGGCTGGCGCCCGACGGGAGCGAGGTCCGCGTGACCCTGCCGCGCTGGTGCCGAACCGCCGACGCGCTGGTCTTCGCCCATGCCCGCAGCGACTGGCTCGAGCGCCAGCTCGCCGCGGTGCCGCGTAGCGAGCCTCCCGCGCCCGGCGGCACGCTACGCTATCGCGGTACCGAGCTCGCCATAGTTTGGGACACGGGGCATCGCCGCGCGCCGAGACTGGACGGTGCCAGCCTGTTGGTCGGCGGGCTGCAACAGAGCCTGGCAGTCCGGCTCCGGCGCTGGCTGGAAAAAGAGGCGGAGCGCCTGTGCGCCGAAGATCTCGCCTTCTACTGCGCGCGGGCCGGCCGTAGCACGCCGCAGATCCGCCTGTCGCGCGCCCAACGCCGCTGGGGCTCGTGCTCGGATAGGGCGACGATTCGCATCAACTGGCGGCTGGTGCAGGCCCCGGACCACGTGCGCCGCTCGGTCGTCGCCCACGAAGTCGCCCACCTCGCCCACTTCGACCATTCGCCGGCTTTCCATGCCGAACTGGCGCGCCTCTACGAAGGCGACATCAAGGCGGCAGACCGCTGGCTGAAGGAGCGTGGCCGCGAGCTTTACGCGGCGTTCGGATAGGCCAAGCAGATGCCCGATGCTCCACCTGCCGGCGCCTTCGCCATCGTCCCGACCGGCGATCTCGCCGGTGCCATCGCGTTCTGGGAGCAGATGGGATTCGCGCGCACCGGCGGCGAGCCGACTTACGTCATCATGACCGGGTGGGATTGTGAAATTCACCTGCGTCCCGCCGATCCGCCGCCGTGGGACGTTCCCGCGAACAACCCGTTCGGAGTCTTCATCCGTACGCCGCACGTCGCAGAGATTGCCGCGCGGATGGAAGACAGGGTAATTCGTCCCGGCGGCGTGCTGCGGCACCGCGAGTGGGGGCTCTACGAAGTCGGCCTCGCCGGCCCGGACGACCTGCTGGTCCGCGTCGGCTGGCCTTCGAGCCTGGTCGACTGATCCCCGGCCCGACCGCTTCGGAGGCGCGATTCGCTCCGGCTCTGCAACGCTCTCCGAGAATTGCCGGCCCGATGGCCGGTTCTCTTTGAAAGACAGGCTGCTGCGCGTTTTCATCTCGTCATTGCGTATCGGGCGGGTGGTCGCATTGTCGTGGTGCGACCCCGCCGATTTCACAGGATCGCGTGCGACAGGGGATTGCCTGAATTGGAAGATGACCGATGACCAAGACGATCTCTACACTGGCGCTCGCCGCCGCCCTGATGGGAGCGCCCGCCGTCGCCGCGGCGCAATCGGCGGATGCGCCGCCCGCCCCGCCCAGCGAAGCTGCAACCCCGCCGCCGCCCGCCTCGACCGACAAGGCGCCGCCACAAGTCCCGCCGTCGACCAGCAATTCCAGCGCATGGGATCGGGATGGCGATCGCAAGGCCGATCTTTGGGACGAAAACGGCGACAAGGGCGCGGACCCGGCCGACCCAGACGGTGATGGCGAGCCCGGTACAACCGGGCAGAGCGGCGGCGAACGTGGGGCAATCCCGGCCGAGCCGGCTACGCCCGCGGACCCGGCTACGCCGGCGGAACCCGCAACCCCCGCGCAAGACTAGCACTCGGGCCGGGCGGTCCGTCCCGCCGCCCGGCCCGACACCGTTACGGGATTCGCCCTAACCACCTGTTAACCCTGATTTGGCAAGACGGGCACATGGCGCGTTTCGTCCTTCTTGCGGCCGCCGTGTTGCTGGCCGGCGTTCCGCCTCTCGAAGCGGAAGCCGATGCCCGCGAATCCGATAGGGCCGCCGCGACCGATGATGGCGGCGCGGCGCACGGCCTCGACACCCCGCTCACCGCCTTCGGAGCCCCGACCGACGGGAATGGCAAGGGCAAGGGCAACGCCGCGCCACTGGCGATTTCCATCGACGCCGGGATCCGCTTCTCGTTGCTGGCGCTGCGCGGTCCGGTCGACGGCGACGCTCTGATCGACCCGGTGAGCGGAGAGACTCGCCCGGGGCCGAACATGATTAACCTCGGCGGCCTTTCGTTCCAGGGCAAGGCGGTGATTACCGGCCAGCCGCTCCGGCCGATCCGAGTGGAGTTGCCGACCCAGGTGGTACTGCACAGCCCGGACGGCTCGCAGGCGCGGCTCACCGAATTCACCACCGACCTGCCCGGTGTCGCACTGCTCGACGCCGACGGCCGGCTCGAATTCTCTTTCGGCGCCAAGCTCGATTCCCACAACGCCACGGGCGGGAAGTTCCGCGGCAGGATCCCGATCCGCGTCAACTATTTCTGACGTTACATCGTATCGGGCTGGCGCAGCGCGGCGCCGGTCCCTATCTTGCGATCATGAAGTTCTGGCGGATGATCTCCCCGCGCCGCGCCGTGACCGATTTCGTCGAGGAATGGCGCCGACCGCAGCCTTACCGCTGGCAGATTTTCGGCGTCTCGGTGGCGGCGACCTTTGCGCTGATGATGCTGCTCATCCCCAAGAGCGAGCGGGCTCCCCCCGAGAAGCCGGACATCACCTACATCACGACCTGGCAGGACGGACGCAGCGAAGCCGAAATCGTCGCATCCAACATCGCCAACCAGCAGCGCAAGGAAGAACTGCAGGCCGAACAGGCCAAGCGCGACGCGATCCGCAAGGAATTCTACCGCGAACTGGGCCGTGCCACCGGGCTCGACGTCGACAAGATGGAGCGCGAGGCCAAGCAGGAAGAAGCCGCCAGGGCCGCCGCCAGAGCGCGCGAAGAGCAAGCGCTGGAAGCCCGGCGCGAGGCCGCCGGTCAGGCACCGCTTCCGATCCAGTCCGCCCCGGGTGAATGACCCCGCCGGCACCTGACGCAGATTCGCGCTGGCTTTCCGCCGCAGCCGCGCTGGCCGAGCGCGCGCGCCCGCTGAGCCGGCCCAACCCGGCCGTCGCGGCGATCGTCGTCAAGGACGGGATCGTCCTCGGCCGCGGTTGGACGCAGCCTGGCGGCCGCCCCCATGCCGAGGCGCTCGCGCTGCAGCGGGCCGGCGAGCTGGCGCGCGGCGCAACGATTTACGTGACGCTCGAACCCTGCGCCCATCGCAGCGAGCGCGGACCGGCCTGCGCGGATTTGCTCGTCCAGGCGCGCATCGGCCGCGCGGTCGTCGGCGTCGGGGATCCGGATCCGCGCACGGCCGGCAGCGGCATCGCCCGCCTGCGCGAAGCGGGCATTGCGGTCGACCTGGCGGATGACGCGGCGTGCCGCGCGAGCCTCGCCGGGTACCTCGCCCGGGCGCATTCGGCGCGGCCCTTCGTCACGCTCAAGCTGGCGCTGACTGCCGACGGATTCATCGCCCGGAGCGATGGCTCGAGCAAGTGGATCACCGGGGAAGTGGCGCGCGCACACGCCCACCGCGAACGGGCGCGCAGCGATGCCATTCTCGTCGGCGGCGGCACGCTGCGCGCCGACGCCCCGCGGCTCGACGTGCGCCTGCCCGGGCTCGAGGCGCGCAGCCCCCAGCGGCTGGTGCTCACCCGCGGCGCGGCGCCCGAAGGCTGGCGGGCGATTGCCTCGCCCGAGGCGATCGGCGACCTCGAAGGCGCGCAGTATCTGATGATCGAAGGCGGCGCCGAGGTCGCGCGCGCGTTCCTCGATGCCGGGCTGGTCGACCGGATCATGCTCTACCGCGCCCCGGTGACATTCGGCGCAGGCATTGCGCCCTTCCCCTATGGGCTGCCCGCCGGGTGGCGGGTGACCGGACAGCGCAATCTCGGTCGCGATACTCTCGAAATCCTCGAGCCGGCACGCTAGGGAGCATCCATGTTCACCGGGATCGTCACCGCCATCGGCACCATCGAAGCGCGCGAAGAGCGCGGCGACCTGCGGCTGCGCATCGCCTGTCCGTGGGACCCGGCCGCCATCGCCATCGGCGCCAGCGTGGCCTGCGCGGGGGTGTGCCTGACCGTGGTCGAGAAGGGCGGTGAGGCCGGTTCCGCGTGGTTCGCGGTCGATCTTTCCGCAGAAACCCTCTCGCGCACCGCGAAGGGCGCCTGGGCCGCCGGGGCCAGCGTCAACCTCGAACCCTCGCTGCGTCTCGGCGACGAGCTCGGCGGGCATATCGTTTCGGGCCATGTCGACGCGGTCGGCACGGTGGTGGCGAAGGCGGCGGAAGGGGATTCGGTCCGCTTCGCGATCGAAGCGCCGAGTGAGCTTGCCCCGTTCCTCGCCGAAAAGGGATCGGTCACGGTCGACGGGGTTTCGCTGACGGTCAATTCGGTGGAGGACCGGGCCGACGGTTCTGTCCGCTTCGGGCTCAACATCATCCCCCACACCGCCGAGGTCACTACCCTCGGCGCGCTGGAAGAGGGGGCCGAGGTCAACCTCGAAATCGACACGGTGGCGCGATACCTCAAGCGGCTGGAGAGCCTGCGGGCGTGACGCAAGGGCGCGAATGACGCGCTCGATTCGTCCGCCGGAGACCGGGAACGGTCAGTTGTCGTCGGTCAGCCCGTGCTTCTTGATGCAGTGGCGCAGCTGATCGTAGGTCAGCCCAAGCGCCTTGGCGGTCTGCCGCTGGTTCCAGCGATTGGCGCCGAGGTGATGCTCGACGATCGACTTCTCGAAATTATCGACCGCCGCTCGCAGGTCCTCGACCGAGGCGTAGTCGGGGCCCGCGGGAGCGCGCTGGGACGCTTTGTGGTCCTCCTGCGTCACCTTGTGCGACGCTTCCCCCTGGGGAATCCACGGGCTGTCGAAGGGGTCGAACTGGACGTGGCTGATCGGCTCGTCCCATTCGTCCCAGCGGTAAACCGCCCGTTCGATGACATTGCGCAGCTCACGCACGTTGCCGGGCCACGAATACTCGTCGAGCTCGCGGCGCACATGGTCGGCGAAGCCGGGCCAGCGATCCCAGCCGATCTCGGCGGCCATGCGGCGGCCGAAGTAGTCGGCCAGCACCAGCACGTCGCCCTCGCGCACCCGCAGCGGCGGAAGCGTAATCACCTCGAAACTCAAGCGATCGAGAAGGTCGGCGCGGAACCGTCCGTCGGCCGCCAGCCGGGGGAGATTCTCGTTTGTCGCAGCGACGATCCGAACATCGACCCGAACCGGGCGGTTGGAACCGATCCGCGTCACCTCGCCGTATTCGACCGCGCGCAGCAGGCGCTCTTGCGCGCCCATCGACAAAGTCGCCAGTTCGTCGAGGAATAGCGTGCCCCGGTCGGCTTGCTCGAACCTCCCCTCGCGCGATCTGGTAGCGCCGGTGAAGGCTCCGGCCTCGTGGCCGAACAACTCGGCCTCGATCAGCGTTTCGGGCAGCGCCGCGCAGTTCATCGTGACGAGCGGCTCTTCCCAGCGGTTGGACAGGCGGTGCAGGCGCTCGGCGATAAGTTCCTTGCCGGTCCCGCGCTCCCCCACGACCAGGACGGGACGGCGCATCGGCGCGGCGCGGCTGGCGCGCTCCACCGCATCGAGGAACGCTCCCGACTGGCCCACGAACTGCTTTTCCCGATCCATTGACCAACCTTTAGCGAATTTTGCCAAGTCATGGCAATATGCACCTCTGTAGACTTGCGGAAAGCCTAATATAGCATTGATATTAGGTCTTTTTCTCGGATTGGCACGCAGGTTGCTATACAATGAACAAGGTTTGGCTCAGGAGAAAACGACCATGTTCGACCGCAACTTCTTCACCAGCAAGCTCGGCATCGCCGCGCTGGTAAGCGCGGCCATGATGGTGATCTTCAACGTCTATGCGTTGAACATCCAGCATGTCGCGGCGGCCCCGGCGGCGGCGACCGCTGCCGGATCGGCCCTGGGTCTCCCGCTGGTGGTGCTGGCATGAGCGAGGACAACGGCCCGCTGCGGCCGATCCCACGACCCCGCGCCGAGGCCTCGCGTCTCGACCGCGAGATCGAACGGCTGCGCACCAGCCCCACACCAACTTCTAATTCCTTTGCTTCCGGAGGCGTCTGGATGGGTATCTTTTCGCGTACCCGCGATATCATCGCGGCCAATTTCAACGAACTTCTCGACCAGGCAGACGACCCGGCCAAGATGATCCGCATGATCATCATGGAGATGGAGGAAACCCTGGTCGAAGTCCGCGCCAGTGCGGCACGGACAATCGCCGACCAGAAGGAAATGCACCGTCACACGGTCAAGCTGGAGAAGCTCCAGGCCGACTGGGCGGACAAGGCCCAACTGGCGCTGTCGAAGGACCGCGAGGACCTTGCCCGCGCCGCGCTGCTCGAGAAGAAGCGCGCCGCCGACATGGCCGACCAGCTCAAGCAGGAAATCGCCGTACTCGACGATGCGCTGCGCGCCTACGAACAGGACATCGCCAAGCTGCAGAACCGCCTGCGCGAGGCGCGCAGCCGGCAGACGCAGATTGCCGCCCGGCTGGAAAGCGCGGAAAACCGTGTCAAGTTGCGCAGCCTGATGACCAACGAGCGAGTCGACGACGCGCTCGCCCGGTTCGACCAGCTCGAACGCCGGGTCGACTATGCCGAAGGCCGGGCCGACGCGCTGTCGATCGCCGACGGCACGAGCAAGCCCAGCCTGGCCGACGAGATTTCCGCGCTCGAAGGCTCGGACAAGGTCGATGCCGAGCTCGAGGCCATGAAACGTGCGCTCGGCATGACGGGCACCGAAGACAAGCAGGAGGATTAAGCCGTGGACACTGTATTCGTTGTAGCAGCCATCTTCATCGGGCTGCCGTGGATCATCCTCCACTACATCACCCGCTGGAAGACCGCGGCGACCATTACCAGCGACGACGAAGTGCTGCTCGAGGAACTCTACAGCCTCGCCAAGCGCCTCGACGAGCGGATGGACACGGTCGAGCGGCTGGTCGCCAGCGACAATCCCGACTTCAAGCCGGCGCGAATCCAGCATGACAAGGAAATCGACAACGAGCCGCTGCGCGAGCTGGATCGCCTGCTGGCCGAACGGGGAGACCGCAAGTGACCAGCAAGCACACCACGCTCTATCGCGACAAGCAGAACGCCAAGCTTATGGGCGTCTGCGCCGGGATCGCCGACTATACCGGCATCGATGTCCTGTGGGTCAGGCTGGGCGCGATCCTGCTCACCCTGGCGACCGGGTTCGGCATTCCGCTCTACTTCTTCGCCGGCCTGCTGCTGAGCAAGAAGCCCGCGCATCTCTACGTCGACGCGCAGGAGCAGAAATACTGGCAGCGCGTGCGCCAGTCGCCTCAGCGCACCGCACGCGAGATCCGCGCTCGCTTCCGCGACGTCGACCGCCGCTTGGCCGAGGTCGAATCCTACTACGTCTCCAGCAACCCGCGTCTGTCCGCCGAAATCGAACGGCTGCGCTGAGGAGAATTCAGGTGCTCGACGATATTCTTCCCATGCTTGCTCCCTTTCTGATGGTCCTCGGGATCGTCTGGATCAAAGGCCGGAACCGGCTGGAAGAGAAGCGCATGAGCATCACCGCCCAGGACAGTGCCGAGAAGGCGACGCACTACGCCACGCGGATGGCTGCGATGGAAGATCGTCTGCGGGTCCTGGAACGCGTCATCACCGACAAGGGATACGATGTCGCGACGCAAATCGAGGCGCTACGCGACCAGCGCCGCGTTGAGGAGCGACTCGAAGACCGCACCGGCACGCGGTGAGACGAAACAGGGTTTGATGGAGGAATAACGTGGGTGAACTCGTTGCAATCGTCAGTATCGTCATGGGCTGCGGCATTCCGATCGTCGCCATCTGGGCGAAGCACCAGCAGCGGCTCGCGGAAATGCAGGTCGACACGACCGCGCAACAAACTGCCGAACGTGCCGCCCAGTACGTCGGCCACGTGAAGGAGCTGGAGGACCGCGTCCGCGTGCTCGAGCGAATTGTCACCGACAAGGGCTACGACGTCGCCACACAGATCGAGGCGCTGCGCGATCAGCGCCGGATCGAGGAGCGGCTGGACGACCTGCGCGAACCGTCGCGCAACTGAGGAGAACCTAGATGGATTTCGGCAGCCCCGAATTCGTTCTTTCGATCGTTGCCATGGCGATGTTCGCCGGGGTGCTCAAGACCTCGATCCGCGCCCGGCACGGTATGGAGGAACCGCATTCCCGCCGCGCCGGACGCGAGGTCCGCGGAACCGAGATTGCCCTGATGCGCGACGAAAACGCCGGGCTGATCGCCGACTTGCGCGCGGACAACGCCCGCCTGACCAACCGGCTCGAATCCTGCGAGGACCGCGTCCGCGTGCTCGAACGGATCGTCACCGACAACAGCTACAACCTCGCCAGCGAAATCGAACAGCTGCGCGACCGCCGCGAGAACGCCTGATGGGACCCGGTGAAACGATCGCGATGGTCGCCATCGCCGGTGTCGCGGTCGGCGTGCTGATCACGATCGGCACCACGCTGCACAAGTGGATCGATTACAAGCGCCACCGCGCCGACCTTGAACTGCAGGCCCGCGGCGCGGCGTCTTCGGATCGCGGCGAAGCCTACCACGAGCTGCTCGAAGAGCGCGTCCGTGTGCTCGAACGCATCGTCACCGATCGCGGCCAGGACGTGGCCCTAGAGATCGAGGCGCTGCGGGGCCGCGTTGCGCTTCCGGCCGGTGCGCACGAGACGGAGATGGACCAATGAGCCCGAACGACATCATGGAAATCATCATGCTGGGCATCACCGGCACCGTAGCGATCGTCGGCATCAGCATCGCCGGTTGGGTCTACAACACCCGGCAGAAGATCAAGAACGGCTATCCGCTCGAAAGCATGTGGGGCAAGCCGATGCACCCGCAGCTGACCAACGAGGCGAACGAGCGGGTCAAGCTCGTCACGCAGGAAAACGCCCAGCTGCGCGCCGAACTCGGCTCGATGAAGGACCGTTTGGCCATCGTCGAACGGATCGTCACCGACAGCGGCTACCAGCTCGGCCACGAAATCGACCGCTTGCGCGACAAGGAGAACTTTCAGTGAACCCGCCCGAATTCATTCTGATCATTGTCCTGGCCGGGATGGGCTTGAGCGCCTGGAAGATAAAGCACGGCTACGGCCGCTACGGCCGGCGCGATCGTGGTTACGACGTCGAGCAGGCCGAACGCCTGGCGCAGTCTTCGGCCCGCGAGAAGGAATTGCAGCGCGAGGTCGAGGACCTGCGCGAACGGGTCAAGGTGCTCGAGCGCATTGCGACCGACGACCGCGGCTCGCGCCTGTTGGCCGACGAGATCGACAAATTGCGCGACAAGTGATTGCGGAAAGGATTCACACCATGCTGGATCAGGAAGTTCTCATCGCCGGAAGCTCGCTCATCGGGCTGCTCGTGATCGCCGCCACCCTGCTCAAGGGTTGGCAGGGCTGGCTCGCCCTCAAGGACCGCGAACTCGAGCTGCACAAGCCGCAGAACCGTGCCGGCCGCGAGATTGAAGGCGGCGCCGGCGAAGGCGCGGCGCGGATCGAAATCGCCGACCTCAAGGAACGCATCCGCAAGCTCGAGGCGATCGCCAGCGGGGTCGACCTGTGAACAATGCCACCGGGCACGCCACGCGCGCCGGCATCGGGCTGGGCAGCGCGATTGCGGTGGCCATCTCGTGGAGCGTCAACAAGTCGATCGTCTGGGCCATCATCCACGGGATCTTCTCGTGGTTCTACGTGATCTACTACGCCATCACGCGGCCGGGCGGGATCTCCGGCTAACGCGGACTGGACGCAGCGCCTGCGCACTGCCATCTGGCGCGCCATGCGCCCGCTTTCAGACATTGCCGAGGAATACGACTTCCTCGATGCCGACGAACGCTACCGCCTGCTGATCGAACTCGGCCGCGAACTCGAGCCGATGCCGGCGCCGCTCAAGACCGACGCCACGCTGGTCCGGGGCTGCTCGGCGCAAGTGTGGATCTATCCGGTCGAAGAGGGCGAGGCTCTGCACTGGCTGGCCGACAGCAACGCCGCGATCACCAAGGGCATCGTTGCGCTGGTTTTGTCGGCGGTGCAGGACAAGCCCGCCGCCGAGGTGGCGCAGATGGACGTGGCCGCCGCGCTCGAGCCCTTCGACCTCAGGAACCAGCTCAGCTCCAACCGCACCCAGGGCGTGCCCAACATGATGGCGCTGATCCGCCGGACCGCAGAGCGGTTTGCGCAGCAATCCTAACCCGCTCAGCGCGGTTTGGGCAGCCCCGTGCAAGTGAAGCGCCTGTCGTCGATAACCAGCAGGGTCTGGCCGTAGTCGCCCTGCGGCTCGATCCACACGTCGGACATTCCTTCGCGCGCGGCGATGACCGGCTTGTCGCGCATGAACATCGCCTCGATCCAGCGCGCCGAGGGGTCTTTCCCGAGCACGTAGCCGTCGGTGTAAAGGTCCGTGTTGCCGCTCCACGCCGTTACGACCCATCCCCGCGGCCGTTCCGACACCGGATGCTCGGTGAAAGAGCACAGCGGGTTCGCCTGCGGTTCGAGTCGCTGGTCCCACGAGCCGGAGGCGCGCTTCAGCGCGGCGCGCTCGCCGAAAGGCGGCAGACCTCCTTCGGGCAGTTGCGCCTCGCCGACGCGCGGGCCTGCGGGCACCGCCTCTGCCTGATTGGCCTCGCCGGCCGTCTCGTTCCCGCCACCGCTGCACCCGGCCAGTCCCAGGCTCGCAGCGCAAATTGCCGTTATGCCAATACGCATCTTGCTTTCCTCCCGCCTCGCGCCTATCTGGCCGTCATCCCGACATTGGTAACAGAGTCTGGTGCTGGCGCCTCCGGGGGCCGGCCCGAACCCGGTTCAAGTCCCAATGTCCCCCGGTTGGAGAATGCATGGCCGATATCGCGCGCCTGACGCAAGTGATCGAACCCGAGGCAACCGCCCTCGGCTTCGAACTCGTGCGCGTGAAGATGACCGGCAGCGACGAGGAACGCACGCTGCAGGTCATGGCGGAGGACCCGGCGACCGGGCAGCTGATCGTCGAGCAGTGCATGGCCCTCTCGCGGCGCATTTCCGCCGCGATCGACGCGGTCGAGGACTCCGGCGAGGAGTTGGTCGCAGGCGCCTATCACCTCGAAGTCAGCAGCCCCGGAATCGACCGCCCGCTGACCCGGCCGAAGGACTTTGCCAACTGGGCCGGGCATGAGGTAAATATTGCCCTGACGGAGAAGGTCGGCGACCACCGCAAGTTGCGCGGGCGTCTGCTCGGCCTCGAGAATGGCGAGGTGGTAGTGGAGGACCGCAAGTTCGGCCGCATCGCCGCCCCGCTCGACATTGTTCACTCGGCGAAGCTGGTCCTCACCAACGAGCTGATCGCCGCCACCAAGCCGCTCGATATGAGCGGTGCCGACGAATTCGAAGAAACACCAGACGAAGAGAAGGTCGAAGACTGATGGCCAGTCCGATTTCCGCCAACAAGGCCGAACTGCTTGCGATCGCCAATTCGGTCGCCTCGGAAAAGATGATCGACAAGGCGATCGTCATCGAGGCGATGGAAGAAGCGATCCAGAAGAGCGCGCGCAACCGCTACGGCGCCGAAAACGACATCCGCGCCAAGCTCGATCCGGTCACCGGTGACCTGCGCCTGTGGCGCGTGGTCGAGGTGGTCGAAGAGGTCGAGGACTACTTCAAGCAGGTGGACCTCAAGCAGGCCGAGAAGCTCCAGCCGGGCGCCGTCGTTGGCGACTACATCGTCGATCCGCTGCCGCCGGTCGATCTCGGCCGCATCGACGCGCAGAGCGCCAAGCAGGTGATCTTCCAGAAAGTCCGCGATGCCGAACGCGAGCGTCAGTTCGAAGAATTCAAGGACCGCGCCGGCGAAGTCATCACCGGGGTCATCAAGTCGGTCGAATTCGGCCACGTGATCGTCAATCTCGGGCGTGCCGAGGGCGTGATCCGCCGCGACCAGCAGATCCCGCGCGAGGCCGCCCGCGTCGGCGAGCGGGTCCGCGCGCTGATCATGAAGGTCGAGCGTAACAATCGCGGCCCGCAAATCTTCCTGACCCGCGCGCACCCCGAATTCATGAAGAAGCTGTTCGCGCAGGAAGTGCCCGAAATCTACGACGGCATCATCGAGATCAAGGCCGCCGCGCGCGATCCGGGCAGCCGTGCGAAGATCGGCGTCATCAGCCATGACAGCAGCATCGACCCTGTCGGCGCCTGCGTCGGCATGAAGGGCAGCCGCGTGCAGGCCGTCGTGCAGGAGCTGCAGGGCGAGAAGATCGACATCATCCCGTGGAGCGAGGACACTGCGACCTTCGTCGTCAACGCGCTCCAGCCCGCGACCGTCAGCCGCGTCGTACTCGACGAGGACGAGGGCCGCATCGAGGTGGTGGTTCCCGACGACCAGCTGTCGCTGGCGATCGGTCGCCGCGGTCAGAACGTGCGCCTCGCCAGCCAGCTGACCGACAGCCAGATCGACATCATGACCGAGGAGGAAGCCTCGGAGAAGCGCCAGCGCGAGTTCGCCGAACGCTCGAAGATGTTCGAGGAAGAGCTCGACGTCGACGAGACGCTCTCGCAGCTGCTCGTCGCCGAAGGTTTCGCCGAGCTCGAGGAAGTGGCCTACGTCGAACTCGACGAGCTGGCTGCGATCGAAGGCTTCGACGACGAGCTGGCCGAGGAACTGCAGAACCGCGCGCTCGAAGCGCTCGAGCGGCAGGAAGCGGCGCACCGCGCCGAACGCAAGGAACTGGGCGTCGACGACGCCCTGGCCGAAATCCCGCACCTCACCGAGCAGATGCTGGTGGTGCTGGGCAAGGCCGGGATCAAGGATCTCGACGATCTCGCCGACCTCGCGACCGACGAGCTGATCGCCAAGAAGCGTGAGGCACCGCGCCGCCGCCAGCAGCCGACCGACGGCCCGCCGCTGCGCCGCGATCGCCCGCGTCCCGACGACAAGGGCGGCGTGCTCGGCGAATTCGGGCTGACCGAAGAGCAGGGCAACGAGATCATCATGGCTGCGCGCGCGCACTGGTTCGAGGACGAAGACTCCGCCCCCGAAACCGCCGAGGCGCCGGCCCAAGCAGAGGAGGCCGCTGATGCGGAATCCTCGCAATGAGCCGCTAGGGGATCCTGACACCGCCGGCGCGGCCGGTCCCGCATCGGGGCCGGAACGGCGCTGCGTGCTGACCGGCCGGACCGGTTCGCGCGATGAATTCGTGCGGCTGGCGATCTCTTCCGAAGGTGAAGTCCTTCCCGACGCCCTCGCCCGTGCCCCGGGACGCGGTGCCTGGATCGGGGTCGGCCGGGCCGAGCTGCAAGCGGCCATCGACAACGGCAAACTCAAGGGCGCGCTCGCACGCGCCTTCAAGGGTACGCCGCTGGCGATCCCCGCAGATCTGGCCGAGAAGACGGAAATTGCCCTGCGGCGCGCGTTCTGCGACCGTTTGGGCCTCGAAATGCGCGCGGGACGCCTTATCTTGGGCTCCGACCGGATAGCGGGCGAAGCACGATCCGGCGGCGTGGCGGCACTTTACCATGCGGCGGACGCCAGCGAGGACGGGAGCCGCAAGCTCGACCAGGCCTGGCGCGTTGGGCAGGAGGCGGAAGGCACTGGCCTTTGCGGCGTCCGACTGCCACTGGACCGCGCGGCACTGTCTGTGGCATTGGGCCGCGACAATGTCGTCCACCTGGCGCTGGCCGATCCACGGTCGGCCGAGCGGATTGCCGCGCCGCTCCAGCGCCTGCTGACCTTTCTGGGCGCCGCCGAGGCGAACGAAGACTGTGGCTGCAAGGCCGCGACGACCGATTGATTTTGAAGGACTAATAAACGCACATGAGCGATAGCAACGACACCCCCCGCACCCGCAAGCCGCTCGGCCTGAAGCGGTCGGTTGACGCGGGCGAGGTCAAGCAGACCTTCAGCCACGGCCGCACCAACAAGGTCGCGGTCGAGGTCAAGCGCCGCCGCAAGCTGACCAAGCCCGGCGAAGCGACGGCGCCCGAACCCCAGCCCGCTCCCGCACCGGCACCCGCGCCCGCACCGGCGCCGGCGCCCGAACCGAAGAAGGCGCCGGCCAGGAAGGCTCCTGCCTCGAACGAGACGCCGCAGGAACGGGTCGCCCGCCTGCAGCGCGAAGCCGAGGAAGATCGCCTTCGCCAGGCCGAGGAAGCGCGCAAGCGTGAGGAAGAGGAAGCCAGGCAGGCGGCTGAAGAGGAAAAGCGCCGCGCCGAGGTCAACCGCAAGTCCGAAGCGGAAGCGGAGGTGGAAGCCGAGACCTCTCCCGCGGCCGAAGCGAAGCCTGCGCCCGAAGCTGAGGCGGGTGAGACCGAGGCTCCCGCCCCGGCGGCCGACGATGCGACCCCCGCTCCGCGCCGTTTCACCCCGGTCGCTCGGCCCGAGCCGAAGCGGCCCGAACCCAAGAAGCGCGACGACAAGAAGCCGGGCCGCGCCGAGGCCCGCGGGCCCGATCGCGGCGACAAGCGCCGTGGCGGCAAGCTGTCGGTCAAGACCGCGCTCAACGACGACGAGGGCGCTCGCGCCCGTTCGCTCGCCGCGCTCAAGCGCGCCCGCGAGAAGGAACGCCGTCTGCACGGCGGCGGCTCCAACAAGCCGCGCGAAAAGCAGGTCCGCGATGTCATTGTTCCCGAGGCGATCACCGTTCAGGAACTGGCCAACCGCATGGCCGAAAAGGGCGCGGACCTGGTGAAGGCGCTGTTCAACATGGGCATGATGGTTACCGTCAACCAGACGATCGACCAGGATACCGCCGAACTGCTGGTCGAGGAATTCGGCCATAACATCGAGCGCGTTTCCGAGAGCGATGTCGACATCGACAGCTCGACCGACACCGATCCCGAGGAGACGCTGAAGCCGCGGCCCCCGGTGGTCACGATCATGGGGCACGTCGACCACGGCAAGACCAGTCTGCTCGACGCGCTGCGCGGCACCGATGTCGTCAAGGGCGAAGCGGGCGGCATCACCCAGCACATCGGCGCCTATCAGATCACCACCAAGGACAAGAAGAAGATCACCTTCCTCGACACCCCGGGCCACGAAGCGTTCACGCAGATGCGCGCACGCGGTGCCAACGTGACCGATATCGTGATCCTGGTCGTGGCGGGCGACGATGCGATCATGCCGCAGACGATCGAGGCCATCAATCACACTAAGGCCGCCGGCGTCCCGATGATCGTCGCGATCACCAAGTCCGACAAGCCGGAATTCAACGCCAAGAGGGTGCGCGAACGCCTGCTCGAACACGAAGTCATTGTCGAGGAAATGTCAGGTGACGTGCAGGACGTCGAGGTCTCGTCCAAGACCGGGGCGGGGCTCGACGACCTGATCGAGAAGATCGAACTGCAGGCCGAACTGCTCGAGCTGAAAGCCAACCCGGATCGCGACGCCGAGGCGACAGTGATCGAGGCGCAGCTCGACAAGGGCCGCGGCCCGGTCGCTACCGTGCTTGTTACGCGCGGGACGCTGAGGCGCGGGGACACCTTCGTCGTCGGCACCGAGAGCGGCCGTGTGCGCGCGCTGGTCGATGACCAGGGCAAGCAGGTCAAGGAAGCCGGCCCTGCCTTCCCGGTCGAGGTCCTTGGGCTCGGCGGCGTGCCCCAGGCAGGGGACCAGCTGACCGTGGTGGAGAACGAGCAGCGCGCCCGCGAAGTTGCGCAATATCGCCAGGAAAAGGCCACCGAGCAGCGCACCGCGCTGGCCCCGACGAACTTCGACACGATGTTCAACAACCTGCAGTCCGACGTCGTCGAATTCCCGGTCGTCGTGAAGGCGGACGTGCAGGGTTCCGCCGAAGCCATCGTCAGCGCGCTGCACAACCTCTCGAACGACGACATCAAGGTCCGCGTGCTGAACTCGGGCGTCGGCGCCATCACCGAGAGCGACGTGACGCTGGCCGCGGCCAGTGGCGCGCCGATCATCGGCTTCAATGTACGCCCCAATCCCAAGGCGCGCGAACTGGTCGCCCGCAACAAGACGCGGATGATGTATTACGACGTGATCTATCACCTGACCGACGAGATCGGGAAGGAAATGGCCGGCGTGCTCGGCCCGCTCAAGATCGAGAACGTCATCGGCCGCGCCCAGGTCAAGGAAGTCTTCAAGTCCGGCAAGAAGGACAAGGCGGCCGGGCTGCTCGTCGAGGAAGGCGTCATCCGCAAAGGCCTCCATGCCCGCCTCACGCGCGACGACGTCATCGTTTCGGCAACCACGATCTCGAGCTTGCGCCGCTTCAAGGACGATGTCGACGAAGTTCGCGCAGGGCTGGAATGCGGCGTCGTGCTGGCCGACACCAACGACATCAAGCCGGGCGACCAGCTCGAGGTGTACGAAGTCGAGGAACGCGAACGGGTGCTGTGAGCCGGCATGACGACGGACACCGGCCTTATGGCCTAGCTGAGTTCGCCGAGAGGGACCTCGGCCGGATGGCTATCGTGCTCGTTGTCCGGGCGGCCGCTGCCGGCCCCAAATGACCCGCTACGTCGCCCTGCTCGGCTCAATCAACGTCGGCGGAAACCGGCTCAAGATGGCGGATTTGCGCGATGCTCTCGAACGCGAGGACTTCGCCGATGTCGAGACGGTCGTCGCCAGCGGGAACGTGCTGTTTTCGCACGAGGAGCGTCCGTCCGACGGACTCGGCGAAAAGATCGCACACGTCGTGAAGGACCGCTTCGGTTTCGGAACGTTCGCAGCCGTGCGCAGCCGCGACGAACTGGCGGCAGCCGTCGCCGACAACCCGTTCGCCCACGACGGCGAGCCCAAGCAGGTGCACACGCTGTTCCTAGCCGAACCGCTCGATGTGAAGGCGTTCGAGGCGTTTGCCGAGAACTACGAAGGGCCCGAACGCCTCGCCGCCGGGACGCGCGAGATCTTCGTCGATTTCTGCGCCGGAGTTGGGGATTCGAAGCTCGGCCAGGCAATGAACAAAGCCAAGGTTGGCGGCCGCGCCACCGCGCGCAACATCAACTCGCTGCGCCGGATACTGGACAAGATGGGCTGAGCGCCCCACCTGTGCGCCCATGGCCCGCACCAGCTCCACTCCTGAACAGCAATCGGTCCGCGTCCTCAAGGTCGGCGAGCGCGTTCGGCACATCCTGTCCGAGTTGCTCGCCCGCGGCGAGGCGCACGACGAGACGCTGACCGCGCACGCGGTCTCGGTCACCGAAGTGCGCATGACGCCCGACCTGCGCAACGCGGCCGCCTATGTGAAGCCGCTGCTCGGCGAAGACGAGGATGCGGTGCTCAAGGCGCTGCGCTCAAACACCGCCTTCTTCCAGCGCGAGGTGGCAAAGCGCCTCGGCCTCAAGTTCGCGCCCAAGCTGCAGTTCAAGCCCGACGAAAGCTTCGACGAGGCCGAACGCATCGAGAAGCTGCTCGGCGACCCCAAGGTCGCGCGCGATCTCGGAGAGGGCTGAGCGCGGGCATTCAGCGCCAGTAAATATCGATAAGCCAAATTCAGATCATGAATAGATGGGCAAAAACTGCGGTCGTCTTGACTGTCGCCGCGACCGCAACGCCGCTGGCGGCTGCGCCGGATGACACGACGCAAGCAGCCGTTTTCGGCGAAGAAGTGCCTTCGATCCCTGGCGGTGAAGTTGTACAGTATTTCCGGGGCAAGGGCGACGTTCTTTACGTGCAAGACCGCGCCGCGCGCTGGTACCGTCTCGACCTGAATGATGGCTGCCTCAAGAACACTCGGCGCGATTTCACGCTCGCATTCGGGTATTCGGACGGTTTCAATCGCATCGACCACTTCACCAAGGTGTTGGTCAGCCCGGGCGGCGGAACGATGCATTTCTCTTGCCGGATAGACGCAATCCACCGCAGCCCGGCGCCGCCGCAGATCGATTCGAAGAGCCCGATCTCCTCCGATTAGCCTCCACCCGATCGGGTGAAGTGTTCCACCGATTCCGCACGACCTGAGCTTGCCGGGAAACGTTCGCCGCGCAAAGTCCGCTCATGGCGAAACTCTATTTCTACTACGCGAGCATGAACGCGGGGAAATCGACCACCCTGCTGCAGGCGGCCTTCAACTATCGCGAACGCGGCATGGAGCCGATGCTGTGGACCGCGGCGCTCGACAACCGCAGCGAGGGCCTGCCGATCGCCAGCCGCATCGGCCTGGAAGCCGACGCGCGGCGCTTTACCCCGGGGACGAATATCTACCGTGAATCGCTGGCCCAGCACGAACAGACGCCGCTTGCCTGTGTGCTGATCGATGAGGCCCAGTTCCTCACCGCCGACCAGGCCTGGCAATGCGCCCGGCTCGCCGACGAGGCCAGTATCCCGGTGCTGTGCTATGGGCTCAGGACCGATTTCCGGGGCGACCTGTTCCCCGGGTCGGCGGTGCTGCTCGGCATCGCCGACCAGCTCGTCGAACTCAAGGCGGTTTGCGAGTGCGGCCGCAAAGCGACGATGAACTTGCGGGTCGATGCGCGGGGCCAGGCCGTCCGGCAGGGGGCGCAGACCGAAATCGGCGGCAACGACCGTTACGTCGCGCTGTGCCGCAAACATTTCCGCGAGGCGCTGGCGGGCTGACAGCGCGCTTCCTATCTACCCGCAATGAACGAAACGCTTTTCACGGCCCTGGCGCTGATCCCGGCGCTGGTCTTCGCGATCGTCTTTCACGAGGTGGCGCACGGGTGGACCGCGCTGGCGCTCGGCGACCCGACCGCGCGTGAACAGCGCCGGCTGAGCCTCAACCCGCTGCGTCACGTCGACCCCTTCGGTACGCTGATCCTGCCCGGAATGCTCGCGCTTTCGGGCGCGCCCGTGTTCGGTTGGGCCAAGCCGGTGCCGGTCAACAAGTACCGGCTCGACAATCCCCGCTACGGCATGATGGCCGTCGCCGCCGCCGGCCCGGGCACGAACCTGATCCTTGCCGCGCTGGCCGCGATTCTGATCGGTATCGTCATCCCCGGCGGGTCTTACCTGGACATGTCGCCGAGCGGCCTGCCGATGATCATGAGCGCCGACCAGGCGCCGAACCTCGTCGGTTCCTCGCTCCTGTTCTTCGTGTTGATCAACGTCTTCCTGGCGATCTTCAACCTGCTGCCCATTCCGCCATTCGACGGCTCGCACATCGTCGAGGGCCTGCTGCCGCCGAAGCTGGCGCAGGCTTACGGCAAGCTGCGCCCCTACGGGTTCTTGCTGTTCTTCGGGCTGATCGCCTTGAGCTGGTTCGCGCCGCAGCTCGGCGTGCTGCAGAACACCATCTGGCCGATCGCCGAATGGGTGCTGGGCAAGTATCTGAGCCTCGCCCAGTCGATCGCCGCCCTGCGCGGCTGACGGCGGAGCGCGCCGAAAGTTCAGCCTTTGTTCAACCCCGCCGTGGGATAAAGGTTGCATTATGAAACACATTTTGAACATCCAACGCATGGCCTGGCTGGCACCGCTTGCGGCGCTCGGCCTGGCGGCTTCGCCGGCGACGGCCGACACCCCTCCCCAGGCGCGCGAACAGCAGGCAAGCATCCCGTTCGTGAACCACGGCGGCATTCGCGACTGGCGCAGCGAGGGCGGCAGCACGCTCTACCTGCAGGACCGGCATCGCCAGTGGTACAAGGCAGAGCTGATGGGTCCCGCGTTCGAGCCGCCCTATGCCTGGGCGATCGGCTTCGACGTGGGGCCGATGGACCGCCTGGACCATTTCTCGAGCGTCGTGGTCGAGGGCCAGCGCTATCCGTTGCAGTCGCTCGTCCGCGTCGAAGGTCCGCCCGCGCACGAAGCTCGGCGCGGCTGAGGGCAGTCGGGCTTTTTAACCCGGGTTTTATTGACTTAATTTAATCCGGGTAATATTGGCAGCGGCGAAGGGATTCGCCGCATGGCCTACACTGCATTCTACAAGGGCGAGGTCTTGTCGCGCGGGAGCGAGGCCGACGTGGTCGCGGCGATGCGCGAAATCGGCCCTCCCGAGCGGGCGTCGGACCTGCTCGCGTTCGACGACCAGTCGGGGCGGCAGGTCGATTTCGACTTGCGCGCATCCGCGCAAAAAGCCCGCCCGCGCGGGCGCCCCTCGCTCGGGGTCGTTTCGAAGGAGGTCACCCTCCTGCCGCGGCATTGGAACTGGCTCAGAGGACGTCGCGGAGGCGCTTCGGCAACGCTGCGCAAGCTGGTAGAAGAAGCGATGAAACAGGGGCGGACCACGGAAGAATGCCGCGATGCCGCATACCGCTTCCTGAGCGTGATGGCGGGCGACTTGCCGAAATTCGAAGACGCGGTGCGCGAAATCTACGCCGGCAACCCGGTGGGATACGATCACTTCACCTACGACTGGCCCGAGGCGGTCCGCCGTCACGGCCGCGAGCTGGCGTTCGCTGCGTGATTGGCGTCGCCAACGGCTGGATCATCCTCGACAAGCCGCGCGGCCTCGGCTCGACACAGGCGGTTGCCGCGGTCAAGCGCAACCTGCGCGAAGCCGGGTACCCCAAGACCAAGATCGGCCACGGCGGTACGCTCGACCCGCTGGCCGAAGGCGTGCTGCCGATCGCGCTCGGCGAGGCGACCAAGCTTGCAGGTCGGATGCTCGATTCCGACAAGACCTATGTCTTCACGATCGAGTTCGGCAGCGAGACCGACACGCTCGACGCCGAGGGTGCGGTCGTCGCCACCAGCGAGCGGCGCCCGCCTCTCGCTGCGGTCGAGGCAATCCTCGCGCACTTCACGGGGAACATCGAGCAGGTGCCGCCGAAGTATTCCGCGCTGAAGGTCGAGGGCCGGCGTGCCTACGACCTCGCCCGCGCCGGGGAGGACGTGCGGCTCGAAACCCGCAAGGTAACAGTGCACTCGCTGACGCTGTCTGGCGGGGATGGGGCGCGCGAGTCGCTCGATTCCGCCTTCGCGAACACCGCCGGACGGCCCGACCCGTTCGATCCCGAGCCGCCGCTCGAACTCGCCGATGCTGTCACGCTGACGGCGAACGTCAGCAAGGGCACATACGTCCGCAGCCTGGCACGGGACATCGCGCACGCCCTTGGAACCGTGGGACACGTCACCTACCTGCGCCGTACCAAGGCCGGTCCGTTCACCGAGTCTCAGGCGATTTCGCTGGACAAACTGAACGAGATCGGCAAGGGCGCGGCGCTCGACGCAATACTCCTGCCGCTGGAGGCGGGGCTGGACGGTATCCCGGCCCTCACCCTCGATCCGGAAAGCGCGCAGGCGGTCCGCCACGGCCGTGTCGTTTCCGGACTGCCCCAACCCGATGGGCTCCATCTCGCCAAGGACCGCAACGTCCCCGTGGCGCTGATCGAGATTTCGGACGGGACGGCGAAAGTCGTCAGGGGCTTCAACCTGCCCGATACCGCGGAGTGAAATGAATGACGATTACCGCCGAAAAGAAGCAAGAGGTCATCAAGGACAACGCCCAGGCCAAGGGCGACACCGGATCTCCCGAAGTCCAGGTCGCGATCCTCACCGAGCGCATCCGCAACCTGACCGAGCACTTCAAGGATCACCACAAGGACAACCATTCGCGCCGCGGCCTGCTGATGATGGTCAACAAGCGCCGCAGCCTGCTCGCGTACCTCAAGAAGAAGGACGTAGAGCGTTACAACAGCCTGATCCAGAAGCTCGGTCTGCGCAAATAAGAGTTTGCGAGGGCGGCTCCAGAGCGGGCCGCCTTTTCGTATGGTCTTCCTTCACAATTCGGTGGAGGGGCCTTGGGGCACCGAAAGGCCCCGCACCGGACCGGGACGGATTACCCGGCACTGAGGCCCCGCCTGCGCAATACGGCCCGGCGGGTTCACGAAGGAAAACCAATGTTCGACACGAAAAGCGTATCGCTGGAGTGGGGCGGCAAGACCCTCACTCTGGAAACCGGCCGCATTGCCCGTCAGGCTGACGGCGCGGTCCTTGCCACTTATGGCGAAACCGTTGTGCTGTGCGCCGTCACGGCCGCCAAGTCGGTGAAGGAAGGGCAGGACTTCTTCCCGCTCACCGTCCACTACCAGGAAAAATTCTCTGCCGCCGGGCGCATCCCGGGCGGATTCTTCAAGCGCGAACGCGGGGCGACCGAGAAGGAAACGCTGACCAGCCGCCTGATCGACCGCCCCATCCGCCCGCTGTTCCCGGAAGGGTTCTACAACGAGATCAACGTGATCTGCCAGGTCCTGTCGTACGACGGTGAGACCGAAGCGGACATGGTGGCGATGATCGCCGCGTCGGCCGCGCTGACGATTTCCGGCGTGCCCTTCATGGGCCCGATCGGCGGCTGCCGCGTCGGCTTCATCGACGGTGAGTATGTACTCAACCCGAAGCAGACCACCGCGCTGGAAGAAGGCCGCCTCGACCTCGTCGTCGCCGCTACCCACGACGCCGTGATGATGGTCGAGTCCGAGGCCAAGGAACTGACCGAGGACGAGATGCTCGGCGCGGTCATGTTTGCGCATGACGAATGCAAGAAAGTTGTCGGCGCGATCATCGACCTTGCCGAGAAGGCTGCCAAGAATCCTTGGGAACTCAACATCACCGACAACTCGGAGATGAAGGCCGAGATCAAGAAGCTCGTCGGCGACGACATCGCCAAGGCTTACAAGCTGACCGACAAGTCGGCCCGCTCGGACGCCCTCAACGAGGCGCGTGCGAAGGTGAAGGCGCATTACGCCGAGGCCGACGGCCAGACCGGCATGACCGCCAACAAGCTCGTCAAGAAGATCGAAGCCGACATCGTTCGCGGCGCGATCCTCAAGGACGGCAGCCGTATCGACGGCCGCAAGCTCGACCAGGTCCGCCCGATCGAGGCGATGGTCGGCTTCCTGCCGCGCACCCACGGGTCGGCGCTGTTCACCCGCGGCGAAACGCAGGCCATCTGCACCACCACGCTGGGCACCAAGGACAGCGAGCAGATGATCGACGGGCTGGAGGGCCTCTCCTACTCGAACTTCATGCTGCACTATAACTTCCCGCCCTACTCGGTCGGCGAAGTGGGCCGCTTCGGCGCCCCGGGCCGCCGCGAAATCGGCCACGGCAAGCTCGCCTGGCGCGCGCTGCATCCGGTGCTGCCGAGCAAGGACGACTTTCCCTATACCATCCGCATCCTGTCGGACATCACCGAGTCCAACGGCTCGAGTTCGATGGCGACGGTCTGTGGCGGCTGCCTGTCGATGATGGACGCCGGCGTTCCGATCGAACGCCCGGTCTCGGGCATCGCCATGGGCCTGATCCTCGAAGGCGACGACTTTGCGGTCCTGTCCGACATCCTCGGCGACGAGGATCACCTCGGCGACATGGACTTCAAGGTGGCGGGCACCGAAGCGGGCATCACGTCCCTGCAGATGGACATCAAGATCGCCGGCATCACCAAGGAGATCATGGGCAAGGCGCTCGAGCAGGCAAAGGGCGGCCGCGCCCATATCCTGGCCGAGATGACCAAGGCCCTGGGCTCCGCGCGGAGCGAGCTTTCGGCCCATGCGCCGCGTATCGAGACGATGCAGATCGACAAGGCGAAGATTCGCGACGTCATCGGCACCGGCGGCAAGGTGATCCGCGAGATCGTCGCCGAGACCGGCGCCAAGGTCGACATCGACGACGAAGGCCTGATCAAGATCTCGTCTTCGGACGTCAGCCAGATCGAAGCCGCTCGCAAGTGGATCGAAGGCATCGTCGAGGAAGCCGAAGTCGGCAAGGTCTACAAGGGCAAGGTCGTCAACATCGTCGACTTCGGCGCCTTCGTGAACTTCATGGGCGGCAAGGACGGTCTCGTCCACGTCTCCGAAATGAAGAACGAGCGGGTCGAAAAGCCGACCGACGTCGTGTCGGAAGGCCAGGAGGTCTACGTCAAGGTCCTCGAGATCGACAACCGCGGCAAGGTTCGCCTGTCGATGCGCGTCGTCGACCAGGAAACCGGAGCGGAACTCGAGGACACGCGTCCTCCCCGCGAACCGCGCGGTGACCGTGGCGATCGCGGCCCGCGCCGTGAAGGCGGTGGCGGTCGCGACCGTGGCCCGCGCCGTGAAGGCGGCGGCGGTGGCCGCGATCGCGGTCCGCGCCGCGACCGCGACGACCGCGGGCCCAAGGCGGAAGGGGGTGACCCCGACCACCTGCCGGCGTTCCTCAAGGACGACGACTGACATTGAAACGACCCCCGCGGACCGCAAGGTTCGCGGGGGTTTTCTTTCCATCGGACGATGGGAGCGGGGCGCGGGCGAGAAGCTCGCGGCCCGCTCCCGTTAGCCGATACACAGGATCACGGAGCGGCGTAGCCTTTGGCGCGAAGTTCCAGGACGCCTCGCGCAGGATCGCTTGGCAGGAACAGCCCGGCCTTGCGGACTGAATCCCCAGGCACGTAATCGATTGTGGTCGTGGCGGTCGTCTCCGACGAGCCGCTATGCAGCGTTCCTTCGATTTCGACGTTGGCCGCCGTCGAAGGCGACAGGTTCCGCGCCCGAACCTCGACGACCCAGCCGCCCTCGTATGGTGTCGTCTGGCCCTGTTCGACCGCCACCATGGGGGGCGTTTCCTGGTCCGAGGTTGCGGCCTTCCAGCCGATGTAGCCAACCAGGGCCGCGGTCACGAGCGAGCCGATGGCAACCGCGACCCATTCCAGCAGGGGTCGTGAAGTATAGGAACCGGTCTGTTCGGTCATGAAGCGCGAATCTCCTAGATGATCAGTCGGGCGCTGGCCGCGCCCAGAGCGGCAGGGAACCCGAGCACGGCGGTCATTGTCGCTATCTGCTCCAGCGCCGCTCCCTCGATGCGGCCGAACGTCCAGAGCACATAGAGGCTGACCAGGACGGCGATGCCGTAACCGACCACGCTGTATCGGACGACGGAGGCAATAAAGCTGGTGTTTTCGGGGGCGTCCTTTTGCCCCGCGAAGCCGAGCGCATAAACGAAGGCGTGCAGGAGGGCGATCGACAGGAAGATCAGGACCAGCGTATTCCAATAGCTCATCTTGAAAGCGATCAGGATCATTTCACCCGTCGGGGCGACGTTGAAAGCCAGGAATATCGCACCCACCAGCATGATGAACAGGTCGGTGGCATAATCGCCCTTGTTCCTTTCTCCTTCCCCATCGGACTCGCCAGCCAACTGGCCGCGGGCGAGAAGCGCGCCGATGCTCGCGGGCACAGTCTGCAATGCAATTTTGCCCACTATTTCGGATGTCGGCATCGAGGCGTCGACGATTCCGAAAACGGCCAGCAGCACCGCCGAGGTGATCCCGCCGATCGCGAAGGCCGCCAGCGCGTCGATGACGTCGTGCGCGACCGAGTTGGTCCTCTCGAAACCCACCAACCGGGATAGGGGAACGAGCAGGGCAAACGTGAGGACCAGCAACAGGAGCAGCCGCACACGGTCGAGGTAAAAGCCCAGCCACCACATTTCCATGGTCATGATCAGCGGGAAGCTGAAAATAAGCGCCCCCGCAGCAGCCCGGGCCAGACCCCGAGCGTACTCGGCGTTGGAGACTTCCCTGCTCCCAGACCTTGTCACTGCACCTGCATCCCCGGGCCTACACCGCCTCTCTCAACCGAGGAACCAACGCGCGTGCGCCTTGTCCGGTCCCGCGATCCCGGCTGCACAGTCCCTTTCTCCTCGCGAGGACGAAAATTGGATCGCACCGGCGCGTGGAACGTTGATCGGCCGACGGGCAAGTTCTCGAGGAGAAAGCGTGAAGCAGGTTTGGTTGGGTTCGATAGTGGCGGCGTTGGTGGGACTGGCCAGCTGCGGCAGCGGAAGTGCAGATTCGGCGGCGCAGGGTAAGGACGGCAAATCGGCCGCGGCGGGATCGCTGGTTGAGCCCGAGGCGGTCGCTGCGAGCGATCTCAAGGCCGCCGTATCGGATGAAAGGGTCCGCAAGTTCTACGAAGACCGCGACTGGCGCACCGCCTGGACCGCGCAGAGCGCATCCGCGCTGCTCGATGCGCTGCAAGGGGCCGGCCGCCACGGTCTCGCGCCCCATGACTACCTCGGGCCGGTCGACGAAGCCGACACGCCGGCAAAGCGCGAAGCTGCCCTCACCCGCGCCGCGCTCGACTTCGCCGGCGCACTGGCCCACGGAAAGCTCGATCCGACGACCGTCTTCGACATCTACACAATCCCGCGCCCCCAGGTCGATGTGGTCGGCGGGCTCGAACAAGCTATCGCAGCGGGAAATACCGCAAAATGGCTCGACAGCCTCGCCCCGCACGACCCGCAGTATCGCGCGCTATCGCAGGCTTTTCTCGACTACAGCCGCCAGGCGGCCAAGGCGGGTGGCCAGGGGATCGAGAGCGGCGACCTTATCCATGCCGGAGAAAGCGACCCCCGGGTCCCGCGTATCGTTCAGGTCCTGCAGGACAACGGATATCTTGCCCCGGACAGCGGCAGCCAGGCAGACCTCTACACCCAGCAGATCGCCGACGCAGTCGAACGGATGCAGCAGGATTTCGGTATCGTCACCGACGGTGTCGTAGGCCCCGATACGCTCGAAGTGCTCAATACAGGCCCTGCGCAGCGGGCGCGAATCCTCGCGGTGAACCTCGAACGGCTTCGCTGGCTCGAGCGCAACCCGCCAGCCACGCGCATCGACGTCAACACCGCGGCTGCGACGCTGGACTATTTCCGCGACGGCACGCTGCGCGACGAACGTAAGGTCATCGTCGGCCAGCCGGGTTGGGAAACGCCGCACCTCCAGGCGCCGATGTTCCGGCTCGTCGCCAATCCCACATGGACAGTGCCCAAGTCGATCGAGAAGGAAGAAATCCCCAACAGCGCCAGCTACCTTCGGCGCCACAACATGGAGCGCCGCAACGGCTGGATTGTCCAGCTGCCCGGTCCGGACAACGCGCTCGGACAGGTCAAGTTCGACATGCAGGACGATTACGCCATCTACCTGCACGACACGCCCGCCAAATCGCTGTTCGAGCGGAACCAGCGTCAGCTCAGCCACGGCTGCGTCCGCGTCGACAATGCACTTCAGTTCGCCCGGATGATCGCCGAAGATGCCGGCGTGGCCCAGCAATACCAGGAGGCCCGCGCCAGCGGCGATGAAACCTTCGTCCGGCTGCCGGACAACATCCCGGTCCGCCTGCTCTATGAAACGGCCTTCACCGACGGCTCGGGCAAGGTCCGCTTCCGGACCGATCCCTACGGCTGGGACGACCGCATAGCCGAGAAACTGGGCTATGAGCCGCATAGCCGCAGGCGATTGCAGTCCCACGTGAGCGACATCGGCCCATGAGGGCGCCGCTGCGGCGATGACCCGTAAGTCCTCCTTTGCCCCCGTTGTGGCTCCAGAAACGCGCGTTCTGGTCCTCGGAAGTCTTCCCGGCGAACGCTCGTTGGCCGAGGGGCGCTACTACGCCCACCCACAGAACCGGTTCTGGCGACTGGTCGGCGATGTCATCGGACAGGACCTGGAAGCGCTCGCCTACGCCGCGCGGCTGCAGTCGCTGCTCCATGCCGGTATCGGACTGTGGGATACGGTCGCCTCCGCAACGCGCAAGGGCAGCCTCGACGCCGCAATCCGCGAGGCCGAACACAATCCGCTGGCCGATCTCGTCGCCACGCTGCCCGAGCTCAGGGCCGTGGCCTTCAACGGAGCCACGTCAGCCAGGATCGGCCGCGCTCTCCTCGCCGACTCTCCTCTCGCTTTGTTGCCGCTGCCCTCGTCCAGTCCGGCCTACGCCGCCATGCCCTATGCCGGGAAACTCCGGCTGTGGCGGGCAATAGGCGAATTCCTCGTCTGACCCCTTGCCTAGCGGGCCGCGGCATCCCACTACCCAGCCATGACCAAACGCATCCCCACAGGCGGCAAGGCCGCGATCGCCGGGGCGATCGGCTCCGCCGCCGTCGCCGCGGCGCTGCTCTACGTCTCGCGCCGCAAGAAGCACAACGAACCGACCCAGCCGGGTCCCATCCCCTCGGGCGAGCCGCCGGAGACCGATTGATGAAAGCCATCAAGCAGGTGGAGGGCCGGGCCTATCCGTTCGGGCGCAGCAACGTCGATACCGATCTCATCATTCCGGCCGCCTATCTCAAGACTGTCACGCGCGAAGGCCTCGCCAAGGGAGCGTTCGAGGCCGTGCGCAGCGATCCGGGCAACGTATTCGACGATCCGGAGTATGCCGGCGCGCCGATCCTCGTCGCGGGCGACAACTTTGGCTGCGGTTCGAGCCGCGAGCATGCCGCCTGGGCCCTGCTGGACATGGGTGTGACGGCGGTCATCGCGCCGAGCTTCTCCGACATCTTTGCCGGCAACGCCTACAAGAACGGCATCGTCACAGTCGTCCTGCCGCAGGAGGCGATCGATCGACTGATGGAGGTGGCAGCCACCGATCCGATCACGATCGACCTCGAGACCCAGACCGTGACCACCCCGTTCCAGGACCGCTGGCGGTTCGAGATGGACCCGTTCCGCAAGCATTGCCTGGTCGAGGGCAAGGACGATGTGGACATCACCCTGCAAAGCGCCGATGCCATCGAGGCGTACGAACGGCGCCAAAGCCGCGATTTGCCTTGGGTGGCGCGCGGAACGGGCCTTGCGGCCTGACCGGCGCTGCGGCTAACGCAAATTCGATTCAGCTCTCGGGGAAGGTTTCGAAAAATGACCGATTTCAGCGATCGCGAGAAGGGCGAAGAACGCAAGTTCGCGATGGATGAGGACACCGCGTTCCGCGTGGCGGCGCGGCGCAACCGGCTGCTCGGCCAGTGGGCGGCGGAAAAGATGGGCCTGACGCCGGAAGAGACCGACGCCTATGCCAAGGAAGTGGTCCAGGCCGACTTCGAGGAAGCCGGCGACGAAGACGTCATCCGCAAGGTATTCGGCGACCTCACCAGCGCCGGCTGCGACATCGACGAAGCCGACGTGCGCGCGATGATCGACAAGAAGGCCGTCGAGGCGCGCCGCCAGCTGATGAGCGAAAGCTAGACCCGCCATGGCGATGCCGGCAGCCGAAATCGAAGCCCTTATAAAGGCCGCGCTGCCTGACGCCCGGGTCGAGATCCGCGATCTTGCGGGCGACGGCGACCATTATGCCGCGCATGTCGTCAGCGGAGCGTTCGTCGGCAAGAGCCGGGTCATGCAACACAAGATGGTCTACAGCGCGCTGGGCGGCCGCATGGGCGGGGAACTGCACGCCTTGCAACTGACCACCGCCGTCCCCAACTGAGTTGGCGTAAGGCAATTCCCCGGGGTCAAGTTACCATGTCCGATACCAACGAGCGCATTTCCCAGATCGTCAAAGGCAATGACGTCGTCCTCTTCATGAAGGGCACGCCGCTGTTTCCGCAATGCGGTTTCTCGAGCCGCGCGATCGCCATCCTCGACCATTGCGGCGTCGCCTACGACAGCGTCGACGTGCTCCAGGACATGGAAATCCGCCAGGGCATCAAGTCTTTCTCCGAATGGCCGACCATCCCGCAGCTCTATGTGAAGGGCGAATTCGTCGGCGGCAGTGACATCATGATGGAGATGTACGAGGCCGGCGAACTGCAGGCGCTGCTACAGGAAAAGCAGGTCGCGAAAGCTTCCTAGCTTACGCCCTGAAGCGCCGCGCGCCGGCCATCCGGCCTGACCGGCCGACGCGCGTTCGCGCTTTGGCTGCCGGGACCAAGATCAGTTCTTCCCACTTGGCGAAGGTCCGGCTCCCGCCCCCGGGAGCCGCAAGGCCGAACCGCCGCCCGCAGGTGCCGCGCAGCGCAGCGGAGGGAACGGCACCGAGGACGCCCGCGCGAATACGCGGGCGAAAACAAAGATCCTGTCTGAGAGTGGAAAAGACCAATGCCAATCTTCGGGGAGGCGGGACCTGGAGACTAGGGGGACCGTAATGGAGGCCCCGCCTCGTTCGAAGACTTGGTTGGGTATCCCTGACGTTGCACGGCCCGTGCCAGTTTTGCCAAACCGCCGATTTCCGCGGAAGACGATGGTTGGCGAAACCCTAACGCCTGCTCCACATGTCAAGAATCCCGACAGATGCTCCTTAACGCTTCCGCCCCCGGCCCCCTTCCGGCGTTAAGCAATGCTCCAGCCAAGCCGGCGCTCAAGCAGCGATGAGCGAGACCGCCGAGAAGAGGTGCTGGCGCGCCCGGCAGGACTCGAACCTGCGGCCCCAAGCTTAGAAGGCTCGTGCTCTATCCAGCTGAGCTACGGGCGCGTGGCGGGCGCCATAGCGTGCTTTGCGCAGGAAAGGAATCGGGTTACGTAAGCGACCATGACGGGGGACAGGCAGCGGCTCGACGGACAGGCGCTCGCGCGGGCGAACTTTCGCTATTACGAATACATCATGGCCGCGTTCGTCGCGATCCTGCTGCTTTCCAACATCATCGGCGCCTCGAAGCCGAGCTACATCCCGCTGCCGGGCGGCGGGCAGTGGTCGTTCGGTGCCGGCGTACTGTTCTTTCCGGTCAGCTACATCATCGGCGACGTGCTGACCGAGGTCTACGGATATGCGCATGCGCGCCGTGTGATCTGGACCGGGTTCGCCGCGCTGATCTTCATGGCCTTCATGGCCGCGGTGGTGGTGGCGCTGCCGGCCGCGAAGGACTGGCCGGGGCAGGAGGCCTACGAATTCGTGTTCGGCAATTCGTGGCGCATCGTGCTCGCCTCGATGACTGCGTTCTGGGCCGGCGAGTTCGCCAATTCGTTCGTGCTGGCGAAGATGAAGATCTGGACCGGGGGCAGGCATCTGTGGACCCGGACGATCGGCTCGACGGTGGTGGGGCAGGGTCTCGACAGCCTGATCTTCTATCCGCTGGCCTTCTATGGCCTGGCCGGTTGGCCGATCGAGCAGCTCTGGCAAGTGGTCGTCTCGCAGTGGGTCATCAAGACCGCGTGGGAGGCGGTGCTGACCCCGGTGACGTACCTCGTGGTCGGTTTCCTCAAGCGGCGCGAGGGGGTCGAGGCGTTCGACTCCGGCACCGACTTTTCCCCTTTCGCGAAGGCCTGAGAGCCCCGCGAGGGGTGCCGGCGGATCAGTCCGCCAGCAACCCGATCGCGAAGTAGATCGGAATGACCAGCCCGACGCCGGCAATAGCACCGATCACGAAGATCAGTCGCCAGGCCAAGGGGTCCAGTCCGAAGGAATTGGCGAGCCCCGCGCAGACGCCCATCAGCTTGCCGTTGTCCTTGTCGAGCCGGAACCCGGTCGACGGGGCAGTGTTGGTGTTCTTGACGATCCGGCTCATGCCACCATCCCCGAAACGATCTGCGTCGAAGGCATGTAGAAGTAGGCGGTGAGCAGGAAGGTGGTCATGCCCATGGCCGCGAAAAGAGTGGCGGCCTTGCTGGCGATGTTCGAGAAAGCAGTCATTGGTAGTCTCCTGTTTGAACTGTGCGGGCGACCTTTCCGCCCGATGAACAACTCTTTGCACGAGCCGTGCCAATTTCGGAAAACCGCAGAAAACCGCGGGCTTGGGCCACATTAGAGATTCGTTGATTATCAATAAATCCGCACGAGTGGTATTTTGCGCCAACTGTTGGGACGGCCATTTTGCCGTGGCGCCGGCGGCCGCCCTCGCCTAACCCGAAATACCCCGATGGCGCTCGACCGGATCACCCTTGCCAGCTTTCGCAACCATGCCGAGACCCGTCTCGAGGGCACCGCACGTCTCAACCTGCTGATCGGCGAAAACGGCGCCGGCAAGACCAACGTGCTCGAAGCGCTGTCGCTGCTGGCGCCGGGCCGCGGGCTCCGCCGGGCCGCCTTGCAGGATATCGCTGCCTCGACCGGTAACGGCAGCTTCGCGCTGAGCGCCGCTCTTGCAACCGGTGACGGTGAAGAGCCGGTCATGCTCGGCACCGGCACCCGGCCCGACCGGCCCGGAAGGCGGCTGGTCCAGGTCAACGGCGCCGACGCAAGTGCGATTACGCTCGGCGAATGGCTGGCGGTCGGCTGGCTGACCCCGGCGATGGACGGCCTGTTCGCCGACAGCGCGGGCGCAAGGCGGCGCTACATGGACCGACTCGCGGTCGCGCTCGACCCGTCGCATGCCCGCCATGCCAGCCGCTATGAGGCGGCACTGCGCGAGCGCAACCGCCTGCTGTCGGGCGAGGATGAGCCCGACCCGGCCTGGCTCGGCTCGGTCGAGACGCAGCTCGCCGAACACGGCGCGGCGCTCGCCGCCGGACGCGCTCTTCTGGTCGAACGGCTGACGCGGGAACTCGACGACCTGCCCGACCAGCCCTTCGCCCGCCCGCTCCTCACCTACGCCGCCGGCGGCCCGCTGGCGCGCGAGGCATTGGCCGAAGAACTCGCCCGCCAGCGCCCCCGCGACCGCGCCGCCCAGCGCACCCTCACCGGCCCGCACCGCGACGATCTCGATGTCCTCATGGCCGGAAAGGAAGCTCCCGCATCGAGCTGCTCGACCGGCGAACAGAAAGCCATGCTGATCGCCCTCACGCTGGCCCACGCCAGCCTCGCGGCCAAGGGACGCCCCGGCGTGCTGCTGCTCGATGAAGTGGCCGCGCACCTCGACCCGGTCCGGCGCGAGGCGCTGTTCGACCGGCTGCGCGAAGGGGCAGCGCAAGTCTGGCTGACCGGAACCGAGCGTGCGCCCTTCGAGGCCATTGTGGGCGAAGCGGCGACCTGGCGGGTGCGCGGCGGCACCGTCGAGCGGATCTAGCTCTTCGGCAATGCTCCGGCGACGGTATCGACCGTCGCGGCGACCATGTCCTCGATCCCTTCCGCGGTCGGGTGGATCCGGTCGGCCTGGCGCAGTTCGGGCTTGTCGTAGACCGGCTCGAGGAAGAACGGCACCAGCGTCGCCCCGTACTCCTTGGCCAACGCCGGGTACATGGCGTCGAAGTCGCGCTGGTACTGCGGGCCGGCATTGGGCGGCGCGCGCATGCCGTAGAGCACCACCGGGATTTTGCGCTGCCCCAGCTGGTCGAGGATCGCGGAAAGGTTGTCCTTCGCCTCTTGCGGCGAGAGTCCGCGCAGGAGGTCGTTGCCGCCCAGTTCGACCAGCGCCAGATCGGGTGGGCGCTGCATGGCGTTGAGCACGAAGTCGATCCGCTGCAGGCCGCCCGCGGTGGTATCGCCCGAGAGCCCGGCATCGGCGACGCTGGCGTTGATGCCGCGCGCGCGCAGCGCGGCTTCAAGCCGCTCGGGATACCCCTCGTCCTTTTCCAGCCCATAGCCGGCGAAGAGGCTGTCGCCGAACGCGAGTATCTGCCTTTCCTCGCCCACCACCGGAACCGCCGGCTCGGCCAGCGCGCGAGGCTCGGGCCCCGCAGTCTCGGCGGGAGCGGGCGGCGCCTCGCTGCCGCACGCCGCCAGGGCGAGAGCAGCGAGGATCGACCAAGAGCGACAATTCATTACCGGCGGCTCCTTGTTACGGTCTCGTCCCTATGCCATCGCTCGGGCGTGACAAGCCCCCTTGCAATTTGTGCTCGCGAGCTGTGCCTGACGCTCGGCGAAGGACCCGCGACGGTCGAGATCCTGCGCGGGATCGACCTCGACGTCGCCGCCGGCGAAACGCTCGCCCTGCTCGGGCCCTCGGGCTCGGGAAAGAGCTCGCTGATGGCGGTGCTGACCGGTCTCGAACGCGCGACATCCGGCTCGCTCACCGTCGCCGGAGCCGACTTCTCGGCGCTCGACGAGGATGCCCTCGCCCGCGCCCGGCGCGGCCGCATCGGCATCGTGCTGCAGGCCTTCCACCTCCTGCCGACGATGACCGCGCAGGAAAACGTCGCCACCCCGCTCGAACTGGCCGGGGTCGAGGGGGCGTGGGAGCGCGCGGCGGAAGAACTGGCGGCGGTCGGGCTGGGTCACCGCCTCGACCATTACCCGGCGCAGCTTTCGGGCGGCGAGCAGCAGCGCGTCGCCATTGCCCGCGCGATCGCCCCGCGCCCGCCGTTGGTCTTCGCCGACGAGCCGACCGGCAATCTCGACGCCGCCACCGGCGACACCGTGGCCGACTTGCTGTTCGCCCGCCGCGCCGAGACCGGGGCAACCTTGGTGGTCATCACCCACGACCCGGCGCTGGCCGAGCGCTGCGAACGCGTGGTGATGCTTGCAGACGGGCGGATCGCCTCGGACACGGCACGGTGACCGCCCTGCCCTGGTCCGCCGCTTGGCGCATTGCCCGGCGCGACCTGCACCGCCGTTTTCGCGGCCTCAAGCTCCTGCTGGTGTGCCTGTTTCTCGGTGTCGGCGCGCTCGCGGCGATCGGATCGCTGACTTCGGCCATTCGCGGCCAGCTCGACAGCCAGGGGCAGACGATCCTCGGCGGAGATCTGGAAGTCGAGGTGTGGCAGCGGCTGCTCAACGACGACGAACGCCGCTTCCTCGCCAGCTATGGCTGGCTGAGCGAAGGCTACAGAATGCAGGCTATCGCGCGCCACGGCGAGGCGACGGCACCGATCGAACTCAAGTCGGTCGACGCGATCTGGCCGCTTTACGGCAGGTTCACGCTGGCCGATGGCCGCGAGGCGGGTTCGCCGAGCGGCAACGAGGCATGGCTGGCACCGGGCGCGGCAGAGCGGCTCGGCGTGAAGGTGAACGACGCGATCAAGGTCGGAACCGAAGAGCTGCGCGTCGCGGGAATCATCGGCGACGAGCCCGACCGGCTGAGCGAGGGCTTCCAGCTGGGCCAGACGGTGATCGTGGCCAAGGACCTGCCCGAACGCGCCGGTCTGACCGCGCCCGGCGCGCTATACCAGACCAAGACACGCGTCAGGCTTAGCCGCGATGTCGATCCGGAAGGCCTCAAGGGAACACTCGCGAAGCGCTTCCCCGATGCCGGGTTCGACATCCGCACCCGCGATACCGCCTCGCCGGGGGCCGAGCGCTTCGTCAGCCGCATGGGCGAATTCCTCACCCTGGTGGGCCTGGCCGCGCTGGCGATCGCCGGCATCGGCATTGGCGGCGGCGTGTCGTCCTATCTCGAGGCGCGGCGGCGCAGCATCGCCACGCTCAAGATTCTCGGCGCGACGAGCGGCGACATCGCCCGCATCTACGCGCTCCAGGTCGGTGCCGCGGCTCTCATCGGCGCGCTCGCCGGCCTTGCCGCAGGGGTTTTGGTGACCCCGCTTCTGGCGAACGCCCTGGGCGACCTCCTGCCGGTGGGCGCGGACCTCGAACTCGCCCCCTGGGCGCTGGTCCGCGCGGCGGCTTTCGGATTGCTGGTGGCGCTGGTCTTCGCCGCACCCCCGTTGGCGCGGGCGCGCAAGTTTCCGGCGATGGCGCTGATGCGCGCGAGGGTCGCGCCGCTCGGCCGAGGCGGCCGCTCTGCCGCATTGCCGGTGGGTCTCGGTCTGGCGGGGATACTCGTGCTGGCCTTCGCCGGCGCACCGCAGCCCCTGTTGACTGCAGCTTTCCTCGCCGGCGCGGTGGTCCTGCTCGGCCTGCTGGCGCTGCTCGGGCGGGCCATCCGCACTCTCGCGGCGCGCATCCCACGTCCGTCCGACCCGATATTCCGCTCGGCGCTCGCCAACCTCTACCGCCCCGGCGCCGCCACTGCCTCGCTGGTCACCGCGCTCGGCTTCGGCCTGACCGCGTTTGTCCTGCTCGCAGCCGTTCAGACCGGCCTCGACGCCAATATTCGCCGCTCGGTCCCCGAGCGCGCCCCCGACTACTTCGTCCTCGACGTCCCCCGCGACGGCGCAGCCAGCTTTCGCCAGCTCGTCGCGTCGCTGGCGCCCGGTGCGACAATCGAGACAGTCCCGACCATGCGCGGCGCGATCCTCGCCTACGGGCCCAAGGGCCGTGAGCAGCGCGTATCGGAGCTCAAGGAGCTGCCCGAGGGCGCCTGGGCGCTGCGCGGCGAGCGCGGGCTGACTTACGCCGGGACCCTGCCCGAGGGAAACACACTGACCGCCGGCACATGGTGGCCGAAGGACTATTCGGGCGAGCCGCTCGTCTCGGTCGACGCCAACCTCGCGCAGGCGGCCGGGCTCGAGGTCGGCGACATGATCACCGTCGGCGTGCTCGGCGTCGAGCGCAGCGCGCGCATCGCCAACCTGCGGCGGATCGACTGGGAGAGTCTCGGCTTCAACTATGTTCTGGTTTTCTCACCCAACGCGCTCGAAGACGTCCCGCACAATCTCGCGGCGACGATCGATTTGCCCCGAGGGACCAGCGCCCCCGGTCTTCTGGCGAAGCTTGCAGCCGCCTTCCCCGCCAGCTCGGCGATCGAGGTCGGGCCTTTGCTCCGCGAAGCGCGGGCGATCCTCGACCGGGTCGCCCTGGCCATACTCGCCGCCGCTTCGGTGGCGGTGCTGGCAGGCATCGCGGTGCTGCTCGGCGCCATCGCCGCGGCCCGCGCCGCGCGGCTCTACGACGCGGTCATCCTGCGTGTGCTCGGGGCGAGCCGGGCGCAGCTCCTGCTGCTGCAGCTCGGCGAATTCGGCATACTGGCGGCGATCCTCGCGGCGGTCTCGCTGGCGCTGGGAACGGGCCTGGCTTGGCTGGTCGTCGTCGAGCTGTTCGAGTTCGACTGGTTGCCCGACTGGGGCGAGATCCTCGGCGTGCTCGGCGCCGGCGTGGCGCTGCTTTTGATCTTCGCGCTGGCCGCCTCGCTGCCCCTGCTGCGGGCCCGCCCGGCGCAGTCGCTGCGGGCGCTCTAGGCGAAAACGTCCTCGAGCGACGCGAAATACCGCTTCAGTGACAGGAACATCCACTTCATCGCGGCCCCTTGTCCCTGTCTTGGTGATAGATTCGCCGCGTACAAAAAAGAAAGGGGGCCCGAAAGCCCCCTTCCCCTCCTCCCCCGCGTGGGGTTTTACCACTTGAAGCGGGCAGTCGCCCCGTAGGTCCTGGGGTCGTTGATGTAGCCCGAAATGCCGCCGGCCTGCGCCACGGAGTCGAAGATCGTCTCGATGTTCTCGTCCTTGAGCAGGTTGCGGCCCCAGATTTCCACCGTCAAACCGTTGCCGAATTCGTAGCCGAGCGACGCGGTCAGATCGTTGCGCTCGACGGTGAACGGCTTCGCGGCTGCCAGTGCCGCCGTGTTGTCGATGATCGAGCCGTCGGGTCCGCGCACGAGGAATCCGGGCAGGCCCTCGACGATCTGCGTCTTGGACGAATAGAGATACGACACGCGGGGAATAAGCGTCCCGCGCCCGACCTGCATTTCGTACTGCGCACCCATGACCACGGTCCACTTGGGGATGCCCGCGGGCCTGGTGCCGGTCAGGTTGCCGACGGCCGAAGCGTTGAAGCTGTCGTATTTCGGGTCGAGGTAGGTCGTTGCGAAATTCAGCGTCAAACCGCTGAAGTTGGCCTGCGTTTCAAGTTCGACGCCGACGGTGCTCTGCTTGCCGGCGTTGAGCAGGGCGAAGCCGGTCCCGGTGAACAGATTGGTCTGGAAACCTTCGATCTGCTGATCGAACACAGCGAGGTTGGCCGAGATGCCGCCCGCGTTGTACTTCAACCCGGCTTCCATCACGCGCGACTTTTCCGGGCCGGCGTAGCGGCTGCCATAGGTCAGGTTGGGTACTGCGATCCCGGCATTCATGATGGCCGTGCGGTCCGCAAGGAACGGGCGGCTGTCGCGTGACAGGTTGACCGAGCTCGCCTTGAAGCCCGTCGCGTAGCTCGCATAGACATTGAGCGAGGGACTGACGTCGTAAGCGAGCCGCAGCGTGTAGCTGAAGTTGTCGTCCTGGGTTTTGCCCGGTTCGACCGCGTTCGGCAGGTTGAGGAACGGCGGCAGGAATTGCAGCGGCTTGAGCGCATTTAGCGGATTGGCCAGCGGGTTGTTGGCGTTGGCGTTGGCATAGGCCGTGGCGCCCGGTGCGATGACCGTCGCGTAGGCGGTGGCGCCTGCGGCACCCGCCGGGCTCGCGCCGGTGGCGAAGGCGAAGATTTCCGCCTGGGTGGCCGAACGGCCGAGACCCAGCGCCTGGCCCACGCCGGCCGCGAGCGCGCCGCCGTAGAGCAGCTGCTGGCGGAACGGCGCATACTGCGGCGCATTGAAGTCGATCGCAGCGAACGTGTCGGTGCTGACCGCCTCGGTCCTGAAGTGCTTGCTGTCGGTGGTCCAGTTGCCGCCCGCGGTGAAGACGAGTCCGTCGGTAATCTCGAAATCGGCTTGTCCGAACAGCGAGAGCGATCGGCTCGACAGCGAGAACTGGTTGTCGAAACCCTGCCCCGGTTGGAAGAACTGGTTGAGATATTTCGTCGGCTGACCTTCGAGCGCACCGAAGGTGCCCTCGAGGGTCGGCACGTCGAGTGCCCCGCCCGTTGCGCCCTGGATCAGGATGTTGGCGTAGGGCCGAAACTGCGTGCCGTAGAGCAGCGTTTCGCGTTGATCGACTTTGTCGGTCAGGAAAAACGCGCCGAGCAGCAGGTTGAGGCCGCTGGCAACTTCGCCGGTCCAGCGCAGTTCCTGCGTGAAGGTCTTGATCTTGGTGTCCTGCAGCAGGGGATAGACCAGGTCGGCGCTGGTGAAATCCGGATCCTGGACCGCCAACGAATTGGTCTTGCGCAGCGCGCTGATCGCGGTGACCGTACCCGGCCCCAGATCGCCTTGCAGCTCGATCGACCCGCCGAAGTTCTCGATCTTGTTGACCGAATTGAAGTTGTTGTAGACCACCCGGCTGAACGGATCGTTCGGATCGTTGGTCCGCCCGCCGAGCGCCAGGACCGCGGGGTAAGTCGGGCCGGGCTGGAGATTGACGACGCCGCAGCAGTTCTCGTCGATCTTGTCGTAATCGCCGATCACGCGGATCGAGCCCGCATCGCCTTCGTACAGCAGTTGCCCGCGAACGAACCAGCGATCGCGTTCGTTGGTGCGGTCCCCGGTGGCCGCGTCCTTGAAGAAGCCGTCGCGCTTGTTGAAGCCGCCGGCGATGCTGAAGGCGGTGTCCTCGCTGAGAGGCCCGGTGACCAGCGCCTTGCCGACCAGCGCATCGTAGTTGCCGTAGCTCAATTCGGCCGAACCGCCGAATTCGAACGAAGGCTTCTTGGTGGTGATCGAGATCACGCCGGCCGAGGCGTTCTTGCCGAACAGAGTCGATTGGGGCCCGCGCAGGACCTCGATGCGCTGCACATCCGGCAGGTCGGTAATCTGCGACACCGTGCGCGAGCGATAGACCCCGTCGACGAAGACGCCGACCGAGGGTTCGATACCTGGATTGTTGGCGCCGTTGCCGAAACCGCGGATGAAGAAGTTGGTGGCGCCAAGGTTCTGGCGCTGGCCGACGCTGAGCGAGGGCACGACGGTCTGCAGGTCCTTGAGGTCGCGGATTTGCGCGCGCTCGATGGTCTCGGCGGTGGTCACGGTAACCGCGACAGGGACTTCCTGAAGAGTCTGCTCGCGCTTCGTCGCGGTGACGACGATCTCGTTGCCGCTGGACTCGGGTTGGACGGCCGCCTGGTCTTCGGAATTGCCCTCGTCCTGGGCCTGCGCCGCGGGCGCGTGCAGAGCGGCGAAAGCCGTTCCGGTGAGCAGGAAAGCGCGGACAAGACCGGACTTGCCGGCAGATACCTTCAGCATTGAGTTCTCCATCTCCCAACGACGCGGGCCACATCTTGCGGTCGGCGCCGAGCAGTCCAAGCGGACCCTGATAATCGCCTGTCTGGGGATACTCAATCGCCTGCGCAAAACTAGTAACAGGCGTAACGCTTATTGTTGCCCGCGTGTCACACTCGGTATTGCGAAGGAACCACGCATCACGCGCCGCGCTTCTTCCGGCTCCACAACCACCAGCTATAGACAATCGGCACCAAGGCACTGGCAAGGATCACCGCCAGCATGACCGGGCCGCGCACATGTGCGTCGAATGGGAGCAGCGAAAGAACGACGAGCACTGCGCCGGCCAGCATCATCAGCTTGCCGCCCAGCCGGTGTGTCGCAATCCACACGTCCTCGTCGACAATCGTCCACGGCGTACGGATGCCGACGAAGAAGCCTGGCCGCGACTTGGGCAGCACATTGCCCAAGACCAGCAGGAACAGCCCGAGCGGGAGCATGATCATGTCCCCGCGGACGTGGTAGCCGAAGGCCTGCGCGCCGATCATGGCCTGCACGAAGACCAGCAGGACAAGCACGCCGATCCATGCCGTGCGCATCAGCGGAGCCGAGGCTTCCAGCCGATCCTGCAACGGTTCGATCCTCGGCAAGACCGAGAATACCAGCGAGACCAGCAGTCCGATCCCGGCCGGCAACAACAGCGCCATCAGCGCCGGCTGGGTGCGGTCGGCCTCGCCGCTGAGATTCCAGTGCGTCGCCAGTTCGGCTCCGGCCGGCAGGCGCGCCGCGGCATAGAAGGCGAAGGCCGACATCGCCGCGCAAACGACCAGCGAAATGAGCAGCAGCTTGCCCGTCTTCATGGCGAATTCTCCGTCTCCGGGCGGCCGCCGGCATCCGCACCGCGGCTTATGCCCATGCGATTCATGAACCCCATCACCGCTTCCTCGAGCGTCGACAGGTTGAGCGTGTAGACGATGTGCCCGGCGCGATTCTCGCCGCGGATCAGCCCGGCCGCCTTGAGCTTGGCGAAATGGCCCGACATGGTCGGCTTGCTGACCGGAAAGTGATCCGCCAGCTGGCCCGCGGTCATGCCGCCGCGCTTGAGCAGCTCGAGCACTTCGCGGCGGATTGGATGCGACAGGGCATCGAAGACTACACTCATGGTAATTAGGCACTAGCCTAAATAAGCATTCGCTTGCAAGCGCATTGGCCGTGCGCCCCTCGCCATATGCGACTTTCGCCATTATGGGCGCTCGCATGAGGATCTCGGGCCTGCGAATTGCCTTGTTCAGCGGCAATTACAACATGACCGTCGACGGGGCCAATCGGGCGCTCAACCGGTTGGTCGAATATCTGCAACGGCAGGGCGCGACCGTGCGCGTCTATTCGCCGACCAGCGACGATCCGGCCTTCGAGCCGCAGGGAACTCTGGTTTCGCTCCCCTCGATCGCCATCCCAACGCGCGCCGAATACCGCTTTCCGCTCGGCCTCAACGCCCGCGTCCGCGGCGACCTCGAAGCGTTCGATCCGCACATCGTGCACTTGTCCTCGCCCGATCTTTCGGCACGCGCTGCGGCGCGTTGGGCGCAGAGCCACGGCATACCGATCCTCGCTTCGGTGCACACGCGCTTCGAAACCTACTTTCGCTACTACGGGATCGGCTTTCTCGAGAAGCCCTGCGAAGACTGGATTCGCGGGCTGTACCGGCGCTGCGATGCGCTGGTGACGCCCTCGGCCGGGATGGTCGAAGTGCTGCGCGAGCAGGGCATGAACGACGACATCTCGCTGTGGGAACGCGGAGTCGACCGCAACATCTTCTCGCCCGATCGCCGCAGCCTCGAATGGCGCCGTTCGCTCGGCATCGCCGACGAGGAGGTCGCCATCGGCTTTCTCGGCCGGCTGGTCATGGAGAAGGGCCTCGACGCTTTCGCCGACGCCATCGACCAACTGGCCAAGCGCAAGATCGCACACCGCGTCCTCGTCATCGGTGACGGCCCGGCGCGGGGCTGGTTCGCCGAGCGGTTGCCCGACGCGGTGTTCGCCGGCTTCCAGGGCGGAACGAATCTCGGCCGTGCGGTCGCCTCGCTCGACGTGCTGTTCAACCCTTCGGTGACCGAGACGTTCGGCAACGTCACCCTCGAAGCCATGGCCTGCGGCGTACCGGTTCTCGCCGCGCGCGCGACTGGGAGTTCCAGTCTCGTCGACGACGGGGTCACCGGCCTGATGGTGGAGCCGGGCGACGCGGCGGGCTTCGCCGATGCGCTTGCCCGCTATATCGCCGATCCCGAGCTTCGCCGGGCGCACGGCGCCGCCGGCGAAGAGCGCAGCCGGGCCTATTCGTGGGACGCTATCAACCAGGCCGTGGCCGACACTTACCTGCGGCTTATCGCCGCGCGCAAAGGCAGTGCTGCCCCGCTGGCGTAGCCGTTATGCCAGACAGAGGACCGCCGCCTGCGGCCCCTCCCCTCGGGCCTCTGGACCCGAGAGGAGGGAATATCGCGGCGAGGGCGGCTCGGCCTAGAGGCGCTCGATCTTGCGCGCGGCCTCGTCGATGACGTCGACGATATCCTCAATGATCTTGCCGCCGAAGTCCCCCGCGCGCCGGTGCAACCGGACGGCGTTGCGCAAGTTTTCCATCGCCCGATGCATCTGCCGGTGCGGAGAAGAGTGCACCTTCTCGCCGACCTTTGCGAGCCGCTCGAACAGCGCGTCGACGGTGGCGGCTTCCCGTTCCAGCTCCTCGCGCCCTGAAGCGGTCGCTTCGAACACCTTGCGCGAGGTATCGTCGGGCAGTTCGGCGATGACGCCTTCGTCGACCATCAGCTGCAAAGTGGGATAGATCACCCCCGGGCTCGGGGCGTATTCGCCGGCGGTCAGCTCTTCCATTGCCTTGATGAGGTCGTACCCGTGTCGCGGTTGCTCGGCGATCAGCTTGAGCAAGGCGAGGCGCAGTTCGGCGCGGTCGAACATGCGGCGCCTGCGGCCGCCGCCCCCGCCGAAGGGACCGCCGGGCCCAAACGGGCCTTCCGGGCCGAACGGTCCGTCGGTGCCGAAGGGGCCATCCGGCCCGAACGGCCCTTCGGGACCAAAGCCGGCGTGGCGCCCGAATTCGCGTGACATGCGCCTCCCGGCACGGGCGGCCTGCCTCCAGGCGCGGCGCATTTCGCGCTCGTCTAAATTGCATCGCATCGTGAATATCCTTCTCTTCGATGTTCTGCGATATATCTTAGATTATCGAAGATGCAAGACCCTTTGACGAATATTCTGCCGTAGAGGACGCCTGGAGAGGCGCCGATCGACGCGTTGCTGGGCAATCGCGCTTCGGGTGCCTATCTAGTCCGGCCATGGCCGACCTCTTCCCCGACACCGTCTCGCAGCAGCCAAACGGCGCCGATTCCGCACGCGAGGATGCGCCGCTCGCGGATCGTCTGCGGCCCGCAGCGCTGAACGAAGTCATCGGCCAGGACCACCTGACCGGTCCGCAAGGCGCGATCGGCCGCATGGTCGCGGCGGGCAAGCTGTCGAGCATGGTGCTGTGGGGGCCGCCCGGCACCGGCAAGACCTCGATCGCCCGCCTTCTCGCCCATGCCACGGGCATGCGCTACGTCGCGATCAGCGCGGTGTTCAGCGGGGTCGCCGACCTCAAGAAGGCCTTTGTCGAGGCCGAGAAGGCGCGCGAAGCCGGGCAGCGCACCTTGCTGTTCGTGGACGAGATCCACCGTTTCAACCGCGCCCAGCAAGACGGCTTCCTGCCCTTTGTCGAACGCGGCACGGTGACGCTGGTCGGAGCAACAACCGAGAACCCGAGCTTTGAGCTCAACGCCGCTCTGCTGAGCCGCGCGCAGGTGCTGATCCTCCACCGCCTCGACGCCGAAGCGCTCGAGCAGCTGCTCGCCCGCGCCGAGGAACTCGAAGGTCCCTTGCCACTCACCCCCGAGGCGCGCGACGCGCTGGTCGCGAGCGCCGACGGCGACGGACGGTTTCTGCTCAACCAGGCCGAAACGCTCTATTCCGCCGGGATAGACGCGCCGCTTGGGCCAGCCGAGCTCGGCGAATTCCTGCAGCGCCGGGTGGCGGTCTACGACAAGGATCGCGAAGGACATTACAACCTCATCAGCGCCTGGCACAAAAGCCTGCGCGGGTCCGATCCGCAGGCCACGCTCTATTACCTCGCGCGAATGCTCGTCGCGGGCGAAGAGCCGCTGTTCGTGCTGCGCCGGCTGACCCGCGCCGCGGTCGAGGACATTGGCCTCGCCGACCCGCAGGCGCTGGCCCAGTGTATCGCCGCCAAGGAGGCCTACCAGTTCCTCGGCACGCCCGAAGGCGAACTGGCGATCGTCCAGGCCTGCCTCTACTGCGCCACCGCGCCCAAATCGAACGCCGCCTACAAGGCCCAGAAGGCGGCCTGGAAGAGCGCGCGCGAGACCGGCAGCCTGATGCCGCCGATGAACATCGTGAACGCCCCGACCAAGCTGATGAAGGACATCGGCTACGGCAAGGATTACGCCTACGACCACGATGCCGAGGACGGCTTCTCCGGAGCCGACTACTGGCCCGAGGGCATGGCGCCGCAGCGCTATTACCGTCCGGTCGAGCGCGGTTTCGAGCGCGAGGTGGCCAAGCGCATGGAGTACTGGGACAAGCTGCGGCGCGAGCGTGGCTGAGCGCTTCCGGCACTTCGTCGCGATCGACTGGTCGGGCGCGGCCGGCGAGCGGCACAAGGGCCTCGCGGTTGCCATTGCCGACGCTGCGGGGGGCGCCCCGACTCTGGTCGACCACCGTTGGTCCCGAAGCGACGTGCTGGCCCTGCTGCAGGACCTGCCGCCCGACACGCTGGTCGGGCTCGACCTTGGCATCTCGCTGCCCTTCGCCGACTGCGGCGCGTTCTTTCCCGGCTGGGACGAGAGCCCGCCCGACGCCCGCGCGCTCTGGGCGCTGGTCGACCGGCTGTGCGCCGCCGATCCGCACTTTGCCGCGCAGGGTTTCGTCGATCATCCCGCCGCCTCTGCGTTCTTCCGCAACGGCACCCGGGAAGGCGCGCATTTCCGCTGCGACGGCGCCGGGCATGGCCGCGGGCGTTTCCGGGTAACCGAGGCCGAGCAGGCCAGGCTCGGCTGCCGCCCGACCTCGAACTTCAACCTCGTCGGCGCGTCGCAGGTCGGCAAGTCGAGCCTGACTGGAATGCGCCTGCTTCACCGCCTCGCCGGCCGGGTGCCGGTCTGGCCGGTCGATCCGCTGCCCGCCGCCGGGTCGGTGGTGACCGAGATCTACACCACCATCGCCGCGCTCGCCGCGGGCCGCAGTGCGGGCAAGGCGAAGATGCGCAGCTTCGAGGAGGTCAACGCGGCGCTCGCCGCGCTCGGCTCGCCCCCGGTTCCCGCTAGCGGCCCGACCGACGACCACTCGGCCGACGCCCTCGTCACCGCGGCTTGGCTGCGCACCGCGGCCGGCCAACCCGAGCTTTGGTCGCCGGCTGCCATGACCGATGCCATCGCCGCGACCGAGGGCTGGACTTTCGGGGTGCCCTGACCACGGGTCGCCTGTTCCGTCCATCATTTCAACGCGTTCGGGCCACTCGCGCGGACCGATTGCCGGCCGGCGCCGTTGTTCGGGCGACACCCGATTGCACAAAGGAGATCCCCATCATGCGCCTCTCATCTCTCGCCAAGCCGCTCGGCTGGTTCTCGCTCGCGCTCGGCGCCGCCGAGCTGCTCGCGCCGCGCAAGATCGCCCGCGCCCACGGCGCGCCGGACGGCGACAAGCTGGTCCGCGCCTTCGGCGCCCGCGAGATCGCCGCCGGCGTCGGCGTGCTCGCCCGGCCGGGCAGCGCCTGGCCGCTCGTCGCGCGCGCCGGGGGCGACCTCCTCGACGTCGCCGCCGCCGGCTACGCGGCCAAGGGCGCGCACGGATCGGCGCGCAAGATGGCGCTGGTCTCACTCGCGACGGTGGCCGGGTTCTTCGTACTCGACTCGCTCGTCGCCCGCTCGGTCGCCCGCGCCTGAGGCCGCTGCGCCGGCACGCCGCCCCTTGCCTTGCCGGCCCGCTTCGCTAGGGGAGCACGGCCCGTCGTGGTGCACTCGCGCAGGACGACGGGGAGAACGGGCGTGCCGGCTTAGCACAGTGGTAGTGCAGCGGTTTTGTAAACCGAAGGTCGGGGGTTCAAATCCCTCAGCCGGCACCATTCCGCCGCAAGAAGGTGACACGGATGGACCGGGTGTGACACGGTCCAGGGGCAAAAAAGCGCCCCCTGAGACGCAGCCTTCCCCTGTCATGGCGGACATCGTCCTGAGCAGGTTCTCAGGCAGGGCCGCCAGCAAGGCCGCATCGGCCCCGTTCCCCGCCGTGCGCAGCGCCTCGTCCCACGCCCGCGCGAAACCCGCATCGCGCCCGCGCAGCGCATAGGCCTTCTGCCGCGACATCCCGACGCACGCGCAGGCCCGCCTGACGTCACACCCGCGGGCAAGGTGGTCGAGGAACTGCGCGCGGCGCTCCGGCGTCCACCCGTCCCGGCGGGGCTTGCGAGTGGATTGAGAGACGATGGCCATGATCCGCTTCTCCTGCCGGGACGAACAGCGAATCGGATCCCTTATGCAGGACGGGGCGTGTAGGAAAATGATTTTGCCGGGGAGCACCCAAGGGCCGACAGACCGCTATCGAACCTTCCGTGCCATAAGTTGCCTGGCGACAAACGACCCAATTGCGGACGTTGACCTCATCATTTTTTGATCTTTAAAGCAGTCGCAGAAGCTAATCGCCGTGGAGGTTTGATTGCCATTTCTAGCATCGCCGGAAGACTTCGCCCGAGAGTTTCAGAATGCGTGGAACTCACACGATATGAGTGCGCTCGCAGCCCTCTTTCACAAGGATGCTAGCTTTGTGAATCGTTTTGGGCATTTGGTGCACGGAGTTGACCAGATCGTCGGCCTGCACAAGCCAATCCATGAAACCGTCTATAGCGATTCGACACTCGAAAATGAGACAATCGATACGACTACAATTGCTGAAGGTGTCGTTGTCGCACACTTTTGGAGCCGTCTCACCACTGGATCAGCACATCCAGCAGGCGTCACAAAGGTCGATACACTTATTCTTGCGGTCTTGACTCGTGAAAACAACGGGTGGCTAGTCAAAGCTCTGGAAAATGTGACCCTGACAGATCCTCGCACTGGCGAATTAAAGCTTAGAAGTACTGACGACTAGGTTCCCGCCGACTTGACTCGTTCGCATTTGCTGCGCCAATGTACATTGGCGCGCGCCGCGCCGCGAAGTAGCAATGGTGGTTTGGGTCGGAGGGAGCCGGGATGGCTTGGGCCGTTCAGATGGAATACGGCGCTCCACGGCGTCCGGACTTCAAGTGGGACGACAGGCCGGAGACCCTCGCGCTCTTCGGCTTCAGCCATGGCAGGGTGGTCGATGACCTCTCGATGCTTCCGACCAGGGCGACTCAGAAAGACAAGAAGAAGCTGTGCGACGTGTTCCCGATGCCGGGCCTGAACGCCGTCAGCGCGAAGTTCAAGTCGATCGTCGAGGAGTTCGAGCCCGACACGCACCAGTTCTTCCCGATCTCGCTCAACGCGAAAGACGGCACGCCCTACGAGGAGGAGTATTTCATCTTCAACGCGTGCCAGCGCTTCGACGCCATCCTTCCCGACCAGTCGAAGTCTCTGCACTGGTCCGAGAAGAAGGCGGGCGAGTGGAAAGGCATGCCTTTCCTCAACGGAACCGCGAGCGACCTGGTGCTGAGCAGACCCGCGATCGGCGACCACCACCTGTGGGTTTCGCGGCTGATACTTGGCGGACACGTCTTCTTCTCCGACCCGCTGAAGGCCCGGATGGAGAAGGAGAAGGTCCGCTACGTTCTCTACGACAAGGCGGAAGAGGTGGATCGCGATCTCGATCTTATCCAGCAGATTCGTCCGACCAAAGACTGGTTGGTTGGCAACCAGCGGCATTGGGTCGAGCAGAATTTTCCGGAATGGCTCCACGCCGAGTAAGGCCGCGCGCGGGCTTTTGCACTGCGCGCGGAGCATTTACGCCGGAACCACAGACCAAAAAACGCGAGGTCGGACTCAAGAGCCGCTGTCTGGTACACATCGTTGCATTCTGAATAGATCGCAGCGCGGAATTGCGCGCTTCGGAACTGATGACCTGTCCCCGGAATGACAGAAATGAGGCGATTGCTGCCGAAGCTTTTCGGCCCCACGAACGGCTGCTTTACCCCCTAAAGCCGTTCGAACCTGCCAGTCCGCAAACCACCCACTAGCAGCCATTCAAGAGACAGGTTGCCCCGTCGGTGGATGACACGGCGGACGGTCTTGGCTACCCCTTACCTCTTACCCCCTGCCCCGATAGCCCGGCACACCCTGGTCCGGCACCCACAGCCCCTCGGGCACAGGGCCCGTCTGCCAGAAGACGTCGATGGGGATACCGCCGCGCGGGTACCAGTAGCCGCCGATGCGCAGCCAGCGCGGCTGCATCTCTTCGGCGAGGCGCTGGCCGATGCCGACGGTGACGTCCTCGTGGAAGCCGCAGTGGTTGCGAAAAGCGGAGAGGAACAGCTTGAGGCTCTTGCTCTCGACGATGCTCTCGGCTGGGGCGTAGTCGATGACCAGGTGGGCGAAGTCGGGCTGGCCCGTCACCGGGCACAGCGAAGTGAACTCGGGCGCGGCGAAGCGCACGCAGTAGAGCGCGGCCGGGCGCGGGTTGGGCACGTAGTCGAGCGTTGCCTCGCCCGGCGAGGCGGGCAGCGCGCTCTGGCGGCCGAGATGAAGCGGGGCGGCGCCGGTATCGTGCGTGTCGTTCATGCCACGCCTGATGCCGCTTCGCGCCGCGTCCCGCAAGCGGGCGCGCGTTGACGCGGCGAATTCAGCGGCTATTCACCGCGCCCCGCCTCATCGCGGGCGACCATACAGCCCATGCTACGACGCGCCCTCCCCCTCGCCGGCATCGCCGCGCTGACAGCCGTTTCGGCGCAGGCCGCGGTCAGCGATTTCCGCCTCCCGCCGGCGCCCTCGCCGACGCCGACGCCGCGGGTCGAAGGCCCGGTCGATCCCGAGCTGCCGCGACCCGTCGCCGCACCCACGCCGACGCCCTCTCCCACCCCCGCTACCGCCCCCAGCGCTGCGCCGAGGCCGGTGCCCTCGGGCGCAGCCGGAACCTCCGCCACGCCGGTGATCCAGCCGCTTCCTTCACCCAGCGCGCGGCCCTCGCCCGGCCCGACGCCGCGGCTGAGTGCGCGTCCGTCGCCCACGCCGAGCCCGGCCGCGACTTCCGCGGCGGGCACACCAGCCCCCTCACCGCGGCCGACTGCCTCTGCCGGCACAGTGCCGCTGCCCGCGTTCACCCCCGCGCCCGGGGCCGCCGCGGCGCCCGCCGCCACCGCGGCCGCAGACGCCGAGGGCGGCCTGCCGTGGGGCTGGATCGGCGCGGTGGCGGCGCTGCTCGCGCTGGCGGGCTTTGGCCTGTGGCTGCGGCGCAGAAGCGCCGGACCGCGCGCGACGGTGCTGATCGTCCCCGAAATCGAGCGCCCGCGCGTCCCCGACAAGCCGGCGGCGCCGGAAGGTGGCGGGACCGCCGCCGCGCCGCCCGCGCCGACGTTCGTCACCACCGGCGCTGCCGTGCCCGTTCCGGCCGAGGCGCCCGAGCCGGCTGCGGCTGCGCACGCGGATCACCCGCTGCATATCCGCATCGAGCCCCTCAAGCTCACCCAGACGATGATGAACATGACGCTCGGCTACCGCCTCGAGCTGACCAACCGGGGATCGGACGCGCTGAGCAACCTCGCAGTTGCCGCCGACCTCGTTGGGGCGCATGCTTCGCTGCCGCGCGAGGCGCAGCTCGCCGCGCCGGACAGCGCGCTGGCCGAGCAACACCGGGTCGCCTCGCTGCCCCCGGGCGAAACCGTCGCGCTGAAGGGCGAGCTGCGGCTGCCGCTGGCCAACGTCGTGCCGATCCGACAGGGCAGCGCGGTCGTGCTCGTCCCGCTGGCGCGCTTCCGCACCTCCTCTGACGGCGAAGCGCCGCGCTGCTTCACCGTCGTCGTCGGCCAGCCCGGGGCGAACGGGGCGATCCAGCCGTACCGGCTCGATATCGGCCTGCGCTCGGTCGAAGGGCTGACCGGCCGCGCCTTCTAGCTGGACGCGTGCCCGCGCATTTCCTACCCCGGGGGGCATGGATAACCTCGTCTCCACCGCCTGGCTCGCCGAGCACCTCGGCGACCCCGGCCTCGTCGTGCTCGACGCATCGGCGCACCTGCCCGACGCGGCACGCGATCCGCGCGCCGAGTTCGGCGCCGCGCACATCCCCGGCGCGCGCTTCCTCGACCTGCCGACGCTGATCGATCCCGACAGCCCGGTCCCCTCGGCGGTGCCGACCGCCGCACAGTTCGCGGAGCGAATGCGCGCGCTGGGGGTGAACGCGGGTGACCGCCTGGTGGTCTACGACGACAGCGCGGTGAAGACCTCGGCGCGGGCCTGGTTCATCGCCCGGCTGCACGGCGCCGAGGTGGCGATCCTCGACGGCGGCCTGGGCAAGTGGCGCGCCGAGGGGCGCGACCTGGAGAGCGGAATGCCCGAGGTCCCCGCCGGCGACTTCGAATCCCAGCCGGGCCCCGGGACCGTGCGCCTCAAGGCGGAGATGCTCGCCAACCTCGGGCGCAAGTCCGAACAGGTCATCGACGCCCGCGGCCGCGCGCGCTTCACCGGCGAGGTCGAGGACTTCCGGCCCGGCGTGGTCAGCGGCCATATTCCCGGCTCGCGCAACCTGCCCTTCGATCTGCTGCTCAATGCCGACGGCACCTTTGCCGACGACAAGGACCTGCGCCGCGCCTTCGCCGAGGCGGGAACCGACATGGACGGGCCGATCGTCACCACCTGCGGCGGCGGGGTGACGGCCTGCGTGTTGCTTTTCGCACTCGACCGCCTCGGCAAGCGCGACGTCGCGCTCTACGACGGGAGCTGGAGCGAATGGGCCGCCGATCCGGCGACGCCCAAGGAAACGGGGCCGGCGGCTTGAATTCGGCCTTTTCCCTTCTGCCGTTCGCCCTGAGCCTTTCGAGGGGCGCGCGCGTGCTCCGACAACCCCGGATCAAGTCCGGGGACGAACGGAGTTGGCGATGACGGCGAAGAGCGACCATCGCCCCGCCACCCGCCTCGTCGAAGCCGGGCGGCGCAAGGAATGGACCGGCTCGGTGGTCAGCCCGCCGGTGTGGCGCGCCAGCACCCATCTCTACGAAGATTCCGCCGACCTCGCCAAGGGACGGCCCAACGCGGACGGATACTTCTACTACGGGCGGCGCGGGTCGCCGACGCAGTGGTCGCTGGCCGAGGCGCTGACCGAGCTCGAGCCGGGCGCGGAGGGGACGGTGCTATACCCCAGCGGCGTCGCCGCCATCGCCGGGGCGCTGCTCGCGGTGCTCAAGTCCGGCGATGTCCTGCTGATGACCGACAACGCCTACGAACCGAGCCGGGCAATGGCCAAGAGCTTGCTCGCCGATTTCGGCGTCGAGGTGCGCTTCTTCGAACCGCTCGACCTCGATGCCTTTCCCGGCGCATTCTGCGAGCGCACCGCCGCGGTGCTGCTCGAAAGCCCCGGGAGCCTGACGATGGAAGTGTGCGACATTCCCGCGCTCGCCGCCATGGCCCGCGACAAGGGCGCGGTGAGCCTGCTCGACAACACCTGGGCCTCGCCGCTCGGCTTCGCGGCGCTACAGCATGGCTGCGACGTGTCGATCATGAGCCTTACGAAGCACGTCGGCGGCCACTCCGACGTGATGATGGGTTCGGCCGCCGCGGCAGGGGCGCTCTACCGCAAGCTGCGCACCAAGGCCCAGGCGCTCGGCATCGTGGTCTCGCCCGACGACGCCGCGCTCGCCCTGCGCGGTCTGCGCACGATGGGCGTCCGGCTCGAGCGCTCGAGCGCCTCGGCGCTGAAAATCGCCGAGTGGCTGGCGCAGCGCGACGAGGTGGCGCACGTGCTGTGCCCGATGCTGGCGGAGGCGCCGGGCCACGCGCTGTGGAAGCGCGATTTCGACGGGGGCTGCGGGCTGTTCAGTTTCGTCCTCAGGGGCCGCGACGAGGCAGCGCGGGCGCGGTTCGTCGACAGCCTCGAGCTGTTCGGCATCGGGTATTCCTGGGGCGGCTTCGAAAGCCTTGTCGTGCCTTTCGATGCCGGCCGGGCGCGCACGGCCACCGCCTGGCCCCCGGCGCGATGGAGGGTTGAGGACTGCCTCGGTATTCGCGTATCGATCGGTCTCGAGGCAGCGGAGGACCTGATGAGCGATCTCGACCGGGCATTTGCCGCGATGGACGGCGCGTGAGCGCATCGGCACTCGACCCTGTCGCCGAGGCCACCAGCGCGGCGACGTCCGCCGCCACGGCCATCCCCACTCCGACACCGACGCCGACCGAGACCGAGGTCCTGCAGGGGGCCGAAGTGCTCAAGGACACGGTCGCGCAGCATAGCGGGACCGTGGGCGATATCGTCCGGCAGCTCGACGCAATCGGCTTTACCGTGGCCGACACCCGCGTTTCCGTATGGAGCGTATCGGTCATCATCATGGTCGTGGTCGGCGTGCTTGTCGTCGCCCGCGTCGGCACGTGGCTGGCAAAGAAGTTCCTTGCCCGCTTTCACCGGCTCGATGCCTCGCAGCGGCTGCTGGGCGAAAAGCTGCTCAGCATCGTCATCTGGGCGCTGGCGATCTTCATCGGCATCGACATCCTCGGCATCGACCTGACCGCGCTCGCGGTGTTCTCCGGCGCCTTCGGCCTCGCCATCGGCTTCGGCCTGCAGAAGACCTTCGGCAACCTGATCGCCGGAATCATCCTGCTGATGGACCGCTCGATCAAGCCGGGCGACGTCATCGCCATCGCCGACCAGGCCGGCAACGAGACCTTCGGCCAGATCCGCAAGATCGGCATTCGCGCGGTCTCGGTCACCACCCGCGACGAGCGCGAGTACCTGATCCCGAACGAGAACCTGATGATCAACCAGGTCGAAAACTGGTCCTACTCGAGCCGCGAAGTGCGCATGCAGGTGCACGTGGGGGTATCGTACAACTGCGATATCAAGAAGGCCGAGGCGCTGATGCTCGAGGCCGCGGCATCGTGCAAACGCGTGCTCACCAAGCCCGCGCCGAGCGTCTGGCTGGCCGGCTACGGCGACAGTTCGGTCGACTTCGTGATCCACTGCTGGATCACCGACCCCGAAGAGGGGACGGGCAATGTCCGCTCCGAAGTGCTCAAGAAACTCTGGGACCTGTTCCAGGAAAACGACATCGAAATCCCCTTCCCGCAGCGCGACATCAACTTGCGCGACAATGCGCAGTTCCAGCAGCTCGTCGCCGCCATCGCCCAGCGAATCGAGCAGCCGAAGGGCGACTGAGGCGCCCCGTACATCGCCAAACGCTGCTGAAAGAAGGCCTAGTCGGCGACCAAACCATTCTCGCTGGCGGGATGACCGGCTCGCCCGCATTTAGGCGCCATGGACAAGATCGGCACCGTATTCCTCGTCGGCGCAGGGCCGGGCGACCCCGACCTGCTGACGGTCCGCGCCGCGCGCCTCATCGCGGGGGCCCGCCTGATCGTGCACGACGGGCTGGTCGATCGCGCGGTCCTCGATCTCGCACGGCCCGATGCCGAGCTCGTCTCGGTGGCCAAGCGGCGCGCCCGCCACACCCTGCCGCAGGACGCGATCAACGCGCTGCTGGTGCGCGAGGCGCTTGCCGGGCGCGACGTCGTGCGGCTCAAGGGCGGCGACCCGTTGGTCTTCGGACGGGGCGGCGAAGAGGCCGAGGCCTGCCGCATTGCGGGCGTGCCCGTAGAGGTAGTCCCGGGCATCAGCGCCGCCAACGGCGCGGCTGCCGCCGCGCAGATTCCGCTGACCCACCGCGATGCGGCCAGTGTCGTCAGCTTCGTCGCCGGGCAGTGCAAGGGTCTTGCCGAACAGGATTGGGCCGGGCTCGCGGGCAAGGGCCGTACCCTGGTCATCTACATGGGCGTGAAGACGGCGCCGCAGATTTCCGAAAAGCTGATGGCCGACGGCCTCGCGCCAGACATGCCGCTGGCGGTGATCGAGAACGCCTGCCGCCCGCAGATGCGCGTGCTGCGCGCGCCGCTCGCCGGTCTCGCCGACCTCGTCGCGCGCGAGAAGGTGCGCAGTCCGTCGCTCATCGTAATCGGCGAGGTCGCGGCGCGCGAAGACGCTGCCCTCGCCCGTCTCGCCGCGGAGGCAGCAGCATGAAGATTGTGACCGGCAACGACCTCAAGACCGGCGCGGTCACCTGGTGGACCGGGTACGACTGGTCGATCCACGTCGAGGACGCGGTCGACGCAGGCGACGAGGCGGACGCCATCATGGCCCGCGAAGCCGCGGCCTGCCGGGTCAACAACCCCTACGCCATCGACGGCGAGCGCGACGCCGACGGCAAGGTCCGCCCGGCGCATATCAAGGACCGGGTCCGCGCGCTGGGCCCCACGGTGCGGCCCGACCTGACACTGAAGCCGGCCGACCCCGAGGCCAGGGACTGGGTGATCTGATGTACAAGTACGACCAATACGACCAGGCGATGGTAGACGCCCGCGTCGAGGAATTCCGCGACCAGGTGCGCCGCCGCATCGCCGGCAAGATGGACGACGACCAGTTCAAGCCGCTGCGGCTCAAGAACGGACTCTACCTTCAGCTCCACGCCTACATGCTGCGGGTGGCGATCCCTTACGGCACGCTCAATTCGCGGCAGATGCGCGCGCTCGCGGACATCGCCCGAAAGTACGACCGCGGCTACGGCCATTTCACGACGCGGCAAAACATCCAGTACAACTGGATCAAGCTGGCCGAGGCGCCCGACATCCTGGCCGATCTCGCCAAGGTCGAGATGCACGCGATCCAGACCAGCGGCGAAAGCATCCGCAACATCTCCGCCGACCAGTACGCCGGCGCTGCCGCCGACGAGCTGATCGACCCGCGCCCGTGGTGCGAGGTGATCCGGCAGATGACCACGTTCATGCCGGAATTCAGCTATCTGCCGCGCAAGTTCAAGATTTGCGTGATCGCCTCCAAGGAGGATCGCGCGGCGCTGCGCTGGCACGATTTCGCGCTGCGCATCGTCAAGAATGCGGGCAGCGAGATCGGCTTCGAGGTCTATGCCGGGGGCGGCATGGGGCGCACGCCGTTCATCGCCTACAAGATCCGCGACTTCCTGCCGACCGGGCAGATCCTGTCCTACCTGCAGGCGGTGCTGCGGGTGTGGAACCGCAACGCCCGGCGTGACAACATCCACAAGCAGCGGATGAAGATCCTCGTCCACGACCTCGGGCAGGAGGAGTTCACCCGCCAGGTCGAGGCGGAGTTCGAGCATTTCCTCTCGCTCGGGCAGGATTTCCCGCAGGCCGAATACGACCGGGTCGCGGCCTATTTCGACCCGCCCCCGTTCGAACAGGGCCTGAGCGACGAACTCGATCTGTCGGACCCCGCGTTCGCCCGCTGGGTGCGCCACCAGGTGATCGCCCACAAGGCGCCCGGCTATGCCATCGCCAACATCAGTCTCAAGCCGGCCGGCGGCATCCCCGGCGATATCTCGGCGGAACAGATGGACCTGGTGGCCGACCTGGCCGAGACATACAGTTTCGACGAGCTGCGCGCCACGCATGCGCAGAACCTGGTGCTTCCGCACGTGCGCAAGGCGGACCTCTACGCCGTCTGGCAGGCGCTCGTCGAAGCGGGGCTGGCCGACAGCAACCTCGATCTGGTCACCGACATCATCGCCTGCCCCGGACTCGACTATTGCAGCCTCGCCAACGCGCGCTCGATCCCGATCGCGCAAAAGATCGCCGAGCGCTTTGCCGATGCCGAGCGGCAGGCCGACCTCGGCGAGCTCAAGATCAAGATTTCCGGCTGCATCAACGCCTGCGGCCATCACCATGCCGGCAACATCGGCATCCTCGGCGTCGACCGTAAAGGGAGCGAGAGCTACCAGCTCCTGCTCGGCGGATCGGGCGACGAGAACACCACGCAGGCCAAGATTGCGGGACCGGGGTTCGACGAGGACGGTATCGTCGACGCGGTCGAACGGACCGTGGAACACTATCGCGCCGTTCGCGAGCCGGACGAGCGCTTCATCGACACCTACCGGCGGGTCGGAATGGATGGATTCAAGGAGGCGATCTATGGCTAACCAGGCACAAGGTCCGTTCGTGGGGAGCCTGTCGATCCGCGACAAGCGCGCCTTCCCGTCCTTCGACAAGCTCGGGACGAACGGAGTGCATAATGGCGCATAGCGGCAATCCCACCCCCGCGGCGACCGAGGATTACGGCGCGGAATATCTGCGTTTCCGCGACGACGCCTCGGCCGACGAGCCCGCCGTTTCGCTCGACGCCTTCCTCGAACAGGACAACGCCATTTCGGTGCGCATCGAGGCGGGCGAGGACGTCACGGTCCTTCTGCCGCACCTCGCCCGCGTGCGCCTGGTGGAGATAGACTTTCCGAAGTTCCGCGACGGCCGCGGCTTTTCGACCGCTCGCCTCTTGCGCGAGGCCGGATATAGCGGCGAGATCAAGGCGACCGGCGACGTCCTGGTCGACCTGCTGTTCTTCATGCGCCGCTGCGGCTTCGACAGCTTTGCCCCCGACAAGCCGATCGACCGCGCCGATGCCGAAGCGGCGCTCGCCCGCTACCCCTATGTCTATCAGGAAGCGGCCGACGACCGGATTCCGATCTGGAAGCTGCGTCACAATGGCTAGCCGCCCGATCGACCGCATCGCCACCGGCCCCGCCTTCACCCAGGCCGACGCCGACGCGCTCAACGCCCGCTTCGCCGGCGTCGACGCCCCGGCAATGCTGCGCGAAGTGCTGGCGGACGGGGTGCTCGGGCGCGTGGCGGTGGTCTCCTCGTTCGGAACCGAGAGCGCGGTGCTGCTGCACCTCGTCGCCGCGGCCGACCCCGCAACGCCGGTGATCTTCGTCGACACGCTGAAGATGTTTCCCGAGACGCTCGCCTACCGCGATACGCTGGTGGCGCATCTCGGGCTGACCAACAGCTCGGTCGTGACGCCCGATCCGGACGTGCTCGCCGCCAAGGACGAAAACGGCCTGCGCTGGTCCTACGATCCCGACGGCTGCTGCGCGATCCGCAAGGTCGAGCCGCTGGCCCGCGCCAAGCGCGGGCTCGACAGCTGGATCTCCGGCCGCAAGGCCTTCCAGTCGGTGACGCGCGAGAACCTGCCGCGTTTCGAGGTCGAGGACGGGCGGATGAAGCTCAATCCGCTCGGCGACTGGGTCAAAGACGATCTGGAGGCCTGGTTCGAACGGCACGGCCTGCCGCGCCATCCGCTCGAAGCCGAGGGCTATCTCTCGGTCGGCTGCTCACCGTGCACGAGCAAGGTCCTGCCCGGGGAAGACCCGCGCGCGGGGCGGTGGCGCGGCTGGGACAAGACCGAGTGCGGGATTCACGGCGTGCCCGAGGCGACGCCCGAGGGCGACTTGCCGCCGGGCTACGAGCCCTTCCTCTAGAGCCAGCCCTGCCGGCGGTACCATTCCGCGGTCGCCTTCATGCCCGTGCGCGTGGGGATTTCCGGCTGCCATAGCTGGCGCGGCGGGTGCAGTTTGGGGCTGCTGACCCAGTCGGGGTGCGCCATGTAGCCGACCCGGTCGGGCGTGAGCTTGGCCTTGTTCCGCCGCAATGTCGCGTCGAGCTTGGCCAGCCGTTCCAGCGCCGCCTTCGACAGGTGCGGGACCCACGGCCGCCGCCCGACTGCCGCGCCGATGGCGCGGGCGAGATCGCGGTGGCTCCAGCCCCCCGGGCGGCCGTCGTCGGGTTCGAATGCCTTGTGCGTCACCTCCTCTCCGCCGGGCACCAGCGCGAGCAACAACCGCGCCAGGTCGCGCACGTGGATCACGCTGGCCCGCCCCGGCGGCGGCATCGGCAAGACCCCCCAGCGGGCGGCCCTGAACATGTCGAGCATCTCGCGGTCGTGCGGGCCGTAGATCGCCGGCGGGCGGACGATCGACCAGTCGAGCCCGCTGGCCATGACCAGCCGCTCCGCGTGGCGTTTGCTCTCGCCGTAGCGCGAGAGCTGCGGCTCGCGCGCGGCGAGCGAGGAGACGAAAACGAAACGCGGGACGCCTTCGGCGACCGACTGCTCGACCAGCTTCATCGTCCCTTCGACGTTGCCGAGGTGGAATCCGTCCGGCTCCGGCGCGTTGACGACCCCGGCGACATGGATCACCGCCTCGGCCCCCGCGACCAGCTTGGCGAGGGCGTCACGGTCGCCGAGATCGCCGTGCACCCACTCGACTCCAGACGCGGGCGGCTGCTCGCGGCGGGTCAGCGCGCGGATCGGCAAATCCGCGCGCGCGGCTTCCTCGAGCAGGGCATGTCCGACGAAACCGGTTGCCCCGGTCACGGCAATCGTCACAGCAGCACCAGGTGGTCGCGGTGGATTACCGCGGTTCGGGGGGCGTAGCCGAGCAGGGCCTCGATCTCGTCGCTCCTGCGCCCCCGGATGCGCGCGACTTCCGCGGAGGAGTATTCGACCAGCCCCTGCGCCAGAGGGCGGCCGTCGGCATCGCGCACGCCGACCGGGTCGCCGCGCACGAAATCCCCCTCCACCGCCTCGATACCCGCAGCCAGGAGGCTGCCGCCCCGCAGCAGCGCAGCCGCGCAGCCGCTGTCGACCACGAGGGCCCCGCGCATCCGCTGCCGCCCGCCGAGCCAGGCCTTGCGCGCGGTGTCGCTACGCCGGGGCACGAACAACGTGCCGATCCCTTCGCCCGAGAAGGCGCGGCCGAGCGGCGCATCGGGCGTGCCGTTGACGATCGCCAGCGCGATCCCGGCGCGCTCGGCAATCTCGGCCGCCTGCAGCTTGGAGGTCATGCCCCCCGAGCCCATGCCCGATCCCGACGCCCGGCTCGCCATCGCGTGAATCGCCTCGGTCACGCCGTCCACCCGGGGGAGCAATCGCGCCCCTTCGGCGCGCGGATCGCGGTCGTAAAGGCCGTCGACGTCGGACAGCAGCACCACGGCCGCTGCCCCCGCCGCCTGGGCCACGCGCGCGGCGAGGCGGTCGTTGTCGCCGAAGCGGATTTCCTCGGTCGCTACCGAATCGTTCTCGTTGACCACCGGCACCACGCCTGCGCCGAGCAGAGTCGACAGCGTCGCCGCGGCGTTGAGGTAGCGCCGCCGATCCTCGAGATCCTCGATCGTCACCAGCAGCTGGGCCGCCGTGAGTGCACGCGCGCCGAGCTTGTCGGCCCATAGCGATGCGAGGGCGATCTGGCCGACGGCGGCGGCCGCCTGGGCGTCGGCGAGGCTGCCGCGGCCGCCCGCGGCCAGCCCCAGTCTGGCGGCGCCGAGCGCGACGGCCCCGGAGCTGACGACAATCACCTGCTGCCCGCGTCCGCGCGCGACTGCGATCTCCCCGGCGAGGCTCTCGATCCACGCTTCGCGGACCGCGCCGTCCTTCGCGACGAGGAGCGAGGAACCGACCTTGAGCACAAGGCACGGCACCGCGGCGGAGTCGGTGAAGTCGGACAGGCGCTCGATAGGCATGGCGCGCGGGATTAGCGAACGCCGCCGCCCACGTCACCTGCGATGTCCTAGATGGGCGACCACTCGCCGGATGCGGCGTCCTCTTCGTCGCCTTCCTGGCGCGGCTGCTCGGTGGCGGTGCGTTCCGGAAGGTACGACAGGACAGCGTCGAGCAGCGCGTCGATTCCGGCGCCGGTGGCACCCGAAATCGGAAACACCCGGTCGGCCCCCGCGACCTTCAGCTCGGCAGCGAACCCCGCGGCCAGCTCGGCGTCGGCGAGATCGACCTTGTTGAGCGCGATGAGCTGCGGCTTTTCGGTCAGCCCGGCACCATAGGCGGCAAGTTCGTCCTGCACCGTACGCATCGCCCCGGCGGGATCCTCTCCCGAGATGTCGACGAGGTGGATGAGCACGCGGCACCGTTCGATGTGGCCGAGGAAGCGGTCACCGATCCCGGCGCCTTCGGCAGCCCCTTCGATCAGGCCGGGTATGTCGGCCAGCACGAATTCGCGCCCCCGGTGATGGACCACGCCGAGGCTCGGCACCAGAGTGGTGAAGGCATATTCACCGACTTTGGCCTTGGTGTTCGAAACCTTGTTGATGAAGGTGCTCTTGCCGGCATTGGGCAGGCCGACGAGGCCCGCATCGGCGAGCAGCTTGAGCCGCAGCCAGACCCACATCTCCTGACCGGGAATGCCCGGCTGGTGCTGGCGCGGGGCGCGATTGGTCGAGGTCTTGTAGCTGGCGTTGCCGCGACCGCCCATGCCGCCTTCGAGCAGGACGACTTCCTGCCCTTCCTCGGTGAGATCGGCGAGTACCTCCTCCTTGTCCTCGGAGAGGATTTGCGTGCCGACCGGGACCTCGATGACAAGATCGTCGGCCCCGGCCCCGGTACGGTTCTTGCCCATCCCGTGGTGGCCGCGCTTGGCCTTGAAGTGCTGGGTGTAGCGAAAGTCTATCAGCGTGTTGAGGCCGGGCACGGCGCGGAAGACGATGTCGCCGCCCTTGCCCCCGTCGCCGCCGTCGGGCCCGCCGTACTCGATATACTTTTCGCGGCGGAACCCGACCGCCCCGGGGCCGCCGCCGCCGGACTTCACGTAGATCTTGGCTTGGTCAAGGAAATGCATGGCGAGGCGTTAGGGCAAGAGCCCTCCGTGTGAAAGGCCGGTGATTGACGCTGCTCGGCGTCCGATCGGCCGAACAGCCCCGGCCGGTGAGGCCGCAGGCCAGGGAACCCATGGTCCCCTCGGCGCCCGAAGGCGAAAGCAACTGGTGGAGCCGAGGGGGATCGAACCCCTGACCTCGTCATTGCGAACGACGCGCTCTCCCAGCTGAGCTACGGCCCCGTTCCAGTCTGCATCGCGCGGGGCGGGCCTCGCGCGAAGAGCGCGCTCCCTAGCGAATGTCTTGCATGCTTGGAAGGGCAAAATCGCCCTCCGGACGTGTCTTCTTACTGCACGTTCGCGGCGTCGTCGCCCGTGGGCTGGACGACCGGCTGCGAGACGGTGGCGGCTGCCTGTTCGGAACCGGACAGCGAGGGACCGAAGCCCGGCTCGGCGACCGGCTGCGTGACCGGCCGCGAGGTGAACTGCGGCTCCGCATCGGCGCGCGCCTCCGGCGGCAAGCTGAAGACCGGCGAGGGGGCGGGCTCGACGACCGTCTGCACCTGCGGCGACACCGGGCCGTAGGCCGACAAGTCCTGGGCCGCATCCGGCAACGCGCCAGGCAGCGGCTGCACGATGGCCTGGCCGGTTGCTGCAGCGGCACCGGGCGGCGGCTGCGTCGAAAGCCCGGGTGCAGGCTGGACGACCGGCCCCGAGATCGGCTGGACGACCGGCCCCGAGGCCGGCTGGGCGGGCGCGTCGATGACCGCTGCGCCCGTGGCCGAAACCGGGAGCCCGGCGATCTGGATGGCCGGTGTCTCAGGCGCCGGATTGCTGTGCGCCTCGACGTAAGCGGGATAGATATAGCCGTAACGATCGCCGTATTGCGCATCCCAGGCAGCGACTTCGGTGCGCCACCGTTCGTAGTCGCCGAAGAAATGCACGAACCTCGCTTCGAGCTGCGGCAGCGCGGATGCGGCAAACACGTCGAGGTTGTCAGGCCGGGCTTGCAGGTAGGTCTGAGAGATCTGCAGCGCTTCGTCGCAAAAATCGCCGAGCACCGGCGGCAGCGCGAAATAGTTGTAGACCTGCGTCATGTACTGGTCGCGCACCGAGTGAAACGCGCTGCCGTACTTCTTGCGGAATTCGTCATCGAGCGCGCGGTTGGTGGCCGAAAGCGGCCGCGCGAAGGACTTGAGCAAGTCCTTGTAAGCGTCGAGGATCGGCTCGTCGCCCGGCCGCAGGCAATTGAGCGCGGCGACGTTCATCGCCGAGCGAAAGTTCCACACCGTCTGCGCGGAGGTGAGGTTCGCGTTGACCGTCTGACGCACGCCGTAGGCATCGACCGGCGGCACCGGCATGTTGTAGTGCGCGCCCTCCGGCGCCTGCGGGCGGGCTGGAACGGGAGTGGGCGTCGGCGTGGGTGCGGGCGGCGGCGGCGGCGGCGGCGGCGGTGGCGGCGTTGCGCAGCCGGCCAGCACGGCCAGGCTGACCGCCGTGATAATCGTACGCACCGGAATTCGCCGGATCCTGGACATCAACCCCCGCCTCTTCTTCGCATCGCCAGCATGGTGCCGGACGCAACATTGCCCGACGATGAAGCGATAGCCGTAACCCTTCGAGACGGCAAAGAAAACGCCCGGGAAGCTGTGGGCTTCCCGGGCGCGATGAAACGAGTCTGCCGTGCGGTCAACCGCGGCTGTTGCCCATGAAGCGCAGCAGGAACAGGAACATGTTGATGAAGTCGAGGTACAGGTTGAGCGCACCCATCACCACGACCTTGCCCATCGGGAAGGCTGCCCCCATCGCCGGGTTGGTCATCTTCGCCTGCTGGATTTGCAGGTACTGCGACTTCAGTTTCTGGGTATCGTAAGCGGTGAGCCCGGCGAAGATCAGCACGCCGATGAAGCTGATCGCGTACATCATGGCCGGCGACTGCAGGAACATGTTGATCAGCATCGCCACGAGCAGGCCGACGACGCCCATGATCAGGAAGCTGCCCCAGGCGCTGAGATCCTTCTGCGTGGTGTAGCCGAACAGGCTCAGCCCGGCGAAGGCCGCCGCGGTGGCGAAGAACGTCGCCGCGATCGAGGCGCCGGTATAGACGAGGAAGATCGTCGACAGCGACAGACCCATCAGGACCGCGAAGCCCCAGTACATGGCCTGCAAGGCGCCGGTCGAAAACTTGTTGGCGCCGAAGCTCATCGCAAAGACGATGGCCAGCGGCGAAAGCGCCACGATCCACATCAGCGGGCCGCTGGCAAAGGTCAGCGCAAGGCCCGAACGGGCCGTCAGCATCGCCACGACGCCGGTCAGCAACACGCCCGAGGCCATGTAGTTGTAGATCGACAGCATGTGCTTGCGCAGCCCGGCGTCGAACGTGGTGCGCTGAGCGAGATCCCCGGCATACCCCGGCGCCGTGCCGAAGCCCGAGCGGGTGTCCTGAGGGTCATTCCAATTCGCCATGTATACTCTCCATTCCGGCGCCGAGCGACGACAAGCCGGTGTCTGCAATATCGCTACTGCAGTCGTTGTTTTCAAGGAAAACCGGGTTGACGGCGTCAATCCTTTCGGCGCGCCTCCGCCGCGAGCTCCGCACCGCGGTCGCGCGCCGCGCGCAGAGTTTCGGTCAGCAGCCGAACAAGCGCGCCGTCGGCATCGAGAACGTCGATCCCCTTCTGGGTCATTCCGCCGGGACTGGCGACTCGGCGCGCCAGCTCGCCCGGGTCATGGGGCGAGTCGGCGGCGAGCGCCGCGGCGCCCTCGACCATCGCCAGCGCCAGGCGGTCGGCTTGCTCGCGCGGCAGCCCGAGCTCGCTCGCGCCGGCGGCCAGCGCATCGATGAAGCGGAAGGTGAAGGCCGGACCCGAGCCCGCCAGCGCGGTGACGAGATCGAAGGCGTCTTCGCCGACCCATTCCGGAGTGCCGAGCGGGTCCATGAACGCAGTCAGCGCGTCCTGCCCGGCTTGGTCGAGGTCCGCGCTGGCCAGCGCCACCGGCGACTTGCCCAGGGCCACGGCGAGGTTGGGCATGACCCTCACCACCGCCCCGGCTCGCGGAAAGGTCTCTGCCAGCGTGTCCAGCGTCACGCCGGCGAGGATCGAGAGCACGGTGCAGCCCGGACCGGCGAGCCGCTCGACCTGCTCGGCGACTTCGCCCAGCTTTTGCGGCTTCACGCCGATCAGGACGGCGTCGAAGTCTCCGCCATCGGGGATCGAACGGTGCTGGGTGACCGGAAATGGTTTTTCGCTCGGGTTGGCGATCGTGAAGCGGGCGGGATCGAGGCCGGCGGCGAGCCAGCCTTCGAGCATGCCGCCCGCCATGTTGCCGCAACCGACGATGAGGGTGTTGTCATATGCCATGCGGCGCCTCCTGCCGGAGTGCCGCGCCGATGTCTACGCCTCGCCCGCCGCGTCGACCAGCGCCGCGTCGAGCGCCTGCCGCGGGGTCTTGTCGCCCCAGAGCACGAATTGAAATGCCGGGTAAAACCGGTCGCATTCGGAAATCGCCGCTTCGATCGCGACCTGCGCCATCGACAGGCTGAGCAGCCCTTCCTCGCCGAGCATGAGCCCGTGCCTGTAGAGCAGCACCCCGCCGCGGGACCACATGTCGAAATGGCCGAGCCAGAGCTGTTCGTTGATCAGCGCGAGCAGCTCGTGCGCCGCCTTGCGCTTGGCGTCGGGAACGCGAATATCGGGAAGACAAAGGAACTGCAGCACCCGGTCCTCGGCCCGCCACACCCCCTTGACCTGATACGTGGTCCAGCTGCCCTGGATCTCGCCGGTGACTTCGTCCTCGCCATTGAATTCGCACGGCCAGCCATGGGCTTCGAACACCTGGGCGAGCATCTCCACCGGGGCCGCGTCGTCGGATTCTTCGTACGGCTCTCGCCCGATGTTCATGCTCAACAGTCCGTTTACCTCGATCTGAAGGCTGCATGCGCCGGAGCGGCGGCTGCAATCAATCGCGCCGCCCCCGGGAGCGGTGGAAAGGCGCGCCAAGGCTGTTCACAAAGTGTGCAAAAGCGGTTTGTCCACAGTGGGCGATTCCAGGGGCGGCGATCACTTGAGCGGCCGGACCTCTTCGCCCTGCTCGCTGGTAAAGGCGAAGGTGTCGAGGCCCTTGTCCTTGAGCGACTTGACCGTCTTGAGCGCCTCCGCCTCGCTGTCGTACGGCCCGGTCACGAGCCGGTTGGTCTGCCCCCAGCTGGCGGTAAACGCGTCGTTCGACTTGAGCAGCGGCCCGGCCTTGCGCTGGATACGCCGCCAGTCGAAACCGAGCGCGCCAATGTCGCGCCCCGTGGCAACTTGCACCCAGTAGCGCTTGGGATTGGCCGGAGGCTTGGGCGCTGGCGGCGGCGGCGGTTTCTGGCGGGGCGGTTCGAACTTGGTGATGTCGACCGCACCATTCCGCGGACGTCCGGCATCGGCAGGTGGCTCGGCCAGATCCGCAAAAGCCTCGGCCAGCGAGAGCTCCGGTTCGTCTTCGACGGGGGCAGGTTCGGGCGGAGCTTCGTTGCCGACCGCTAACGAGGGCCGCGGCAGATCGCCGGATTGCGCCGGCTGCGGCGCGGGCGGCTGCGCGGCGACGACGACCGGCTCATTCGCCGGAGCAGGCGGCGGCTCGGCCGCGGCGACGAGCACCGGCGCAGGGGCCGCCGGCTCATCGGTTCGTGCCGAGGCCGATCCTCCGGTCGATGCCGAAGAGGGCGCTGCCGACTGAGGCGGAGGTTCGATCGGAGTCGAGGTCGCCGCCACCACCTTGCCGACGACGACGCGCTTGTCCGCCGCCGGCTTGGCCGCGGCCTCGCGATCCCGCGTCCGTTTGGGCGGCCGCTTGCTGCTGCCGAGCGGCTCGCCGGTCGGCTCGAGCCGCGAATCGGGCGTTCGCGCCGCAACCTGGCGGGGGGCCGAGCGCGCCGAAAGGGCAGCGATTTCGGGGCTGTCCCGGCCGATTTCGGCAGCCGGAGGGAACTTGCCGAGGTTGGCCGCCGCCGCCTGCTGCGCGCGCGTCAGCCGGGGCATGTAGCGCAGGTACGGCGCCATGCGGTTCGACAGCCGCTCCGGCAGCATGGTCTGTGCGATCGAGACGGCATCGTCGCTGCGGCCGAGAATCGCCAGGGCGAAGGCCCTGGTCCGGTATGCCGCCAGGTCGCGATGCTGCAACAAGGGCAGAAGAGTCGTCTCCGAGCCGTGCTGGTCGCCGGCAATCGCCAAGCTCAGCGCCAACCGGCGCACGACCTCGGGATCGTCGCCCTGGCTGAGCGCCTGGCGGTAGAAGCGCTGGGCGCCGTCATTGTCGCCGACGAGATCGAGCGCCAGTCCGTGGTCGCTGGCATGGCTGCCGGGCGGCATTCCGTCGCGCTCGGCCTGTTCGAACATCCTGACCGCTTCGACCGGATTGCCCTGGCGCAGCGAGATCGCCGCAATCCCGGCTTCGGCGGCGCCGTTGTTCGGCGAAACCGACAGCGCACGGCGGAAAAAGCCCAGCGCGGCCTGCAGATCGTCGAGCGCGATCGAGGCTTTTCCGGCGTCCAGCAGGGCGCCGAGGTCGGCGGGGTCCTTCGCCAGAACCGAGAGCGACCTCTGGAGGTCGTTGAGCTCGGGCGGGGGCAACGCCTGGACAACGGCCTGGGCCGATGTCGCGGACACGGGCAGGAGGACGCCGGCGCCGGCCAGCGCGGACGTCAGCACGAGTTTACGCAAACGGGAACTCACGACGCACATCATGGCCCGGCCGATCTGAACCGGGCGCGAACGGCCTTACTGGTTGTTCTGACGGTTGAGGAACCGCGGAATACGCACCGAACCGCTGTCATCGTCGTCGTCATCCTCGTCGCCGTCCCCGCCGCGATCGGTGGCCGCCCGCGAGAGATTGGCCATGCGCTCGAACAGGGTGCTGCCCGCCGCCGGCTTGGCTGCGGGAGCAGGCGAAGCAGCAGCCGGCGCGGCGTCTGCACCGTCCGAACCGGCGCCAGCAGCGCCGAGCATGCGCGCGCGCCGTGAGCCAGACTGCTGGACCGGCTCGTCGGCCGCGGCAAGGCGGTCGGCGTCGAGCAGCAATTCGTCCTGTGCCCCTCTGCCGCCCGAATCGGACGTATCGTCTTCGTCGCTTCCGGCTTCGCTCCCCGCTTCCATGGTCAGTTCGAGTTCTTCGTCGCCTTCTTCGGCTCCGCCGCCCATGTCCCAACCGTTGTCGGCGGCGTCGGCCGTCGCTTCGGGGTCGCGGTTGATCCGCGTGCCGGTGAGCGAGGCGAAACCGGCATCCGCGGCACCGCCGAAGGCGCTGTCATCGGCCGGATCGATCAGTTCGCCGTCCTCGTCGTATTCCTCACCCTCGTCGCCGCCGTCACCGGGGCTGTATGGCTCGGGCATACGCGGCGCCCCGACTTCCCCGGAGTCGTCTTCGCCGAGAGCGTCGTCGCCCGCATGGCCGTAGCCCGACCCGCCGGAACCGGCGGCGCCTTCCTCGGACTCCGCGTCCGAAGACTCGTCCCAGTCGCTGGAGGGGATGGACAGGCTTGCCGCCTGTTCCGCCGCGGCGGCGTCTTCGGCCAGCTCTTCCTCGGTCGGCAGCGGCAGGACAGGCTTCTTGGGCCCGCGCGCAGTGCCGAGGTTGATCGGCTGGTGCGCCGCCTGGATGTGGTCCGCGCTCTGTTCGATGCCGGTGGCGACGACCGAAACGCGGATCTTGCCTTCGAGGTCGGGATTGAACGCCGAGCCCCAGATGATGTTCGCTTCCGGATCGACCAGTTCGCGAATGTGGTTCGCCGCTTCGTCGATCTCGAGCAGCTTCATGTCCTCGCCGCCGATGATCGAAATGATGACGCCCTTGGCGCCCTGCATCGAAACGCCGTCGAGCAGTGGGTTGGCAATGGCCCGCTCAGCCGCCTCGAGAGCGCGGTTGGGCCCTTCGCCTTCGCCCGTGCCCATCATCGCCTTGCCCATCTCGCCCATCACCGAGCGCACGTCGGCGAAGTCGAGGTTGATCAGACCGGGCATGACCATCAGGTCGGTGATCGAGCGCACGCCCTGCTGCAGCACCTCGTCGGCCAGCTGGAAGGCTTCCTTGAACGTCGTTTCCGCCTTGGCGACCAGGAAGAGGTTCTGGTTGGGGATGACGATCAGCGTGTCGACGTGCTTCTGCAGTTCCTCGATCCCGGCTTCGGCCGCGCGCATGCGGCGGGTGCCTTCGAACAGGAACGGCTTGGTCACCACGCCGACGGTCAGCACGCCCATCCGGCGCGCGGTTTCCGCAATGACCGGCGCAGCGCCGGTGCCCGTGCCGCCGCCCATGCCCGCGGCGATGAACACCATGTTGACGTTCTCGAGCGCGCGCTCGAGCTCTTCGACGGTTTCTTCCGCCGCCGCACGCCCGACTTCGGGGCGGGATCCGGCGCCGAGCCCCTGGGTAATGTCGGGGCCGAGCTGGATGCGATGCTCGGCCAGCGCATTGTTGAGCGCCTGGGCATCGGTATTGGCGACGACGAAATCGACGCCCTCGATCTCCGAGGTTATCATGTTGGCGATGGCATTGCCGCCGGCGCCGCCGACGCCGATCACGACAATCCGGGGGCGCAGCTCTTCCACGGAAGGCGGACCGATGTTGATGCTCATCCCATTTCCTCGAGAAAGAGTGTCACATTTCTTGCAACTCGCTTGTGCCACAAAGGGATTCGCGGGTGCAAAAGGTAAATGGCCTTATCCACAGTGCTGGATTCCTAGGTTTTCCGCCGGTTCGGGCATTCAGAAGTAGGCCCTGGCCGCGTGCCAGATGCGCTGCGCCATCGCCGCGGGGCCATAGCGCATCGTGATTTGCCGGTCGCGCCCGAAAATCCTGATGTCGATCGGGTCCTCGGCCGCATAGAGGATCAGGCCGGCGAGCGTGGCGAAACCGGGGACGGAGTGCGCTTCGGGCAGGCCGCGCAGCTGCGGGGGGCGGCCGATGCGAACCGGCTTGGCGAGCGCCGCCTGGGCATAGTCCGCCAGCCCGGCCATTTCCGCCCCGCCGCCGGTGATCACCACTTGCCGACCGCGCGATCCGCCCGGTCCGCCGGTGAAGCCCATCGCCTCGAGTGCGCGGCCAACCTCGCTGACCAGCCGGTCGAGCTCGCCGGTCACCACCGAGATGAGATCCGCGCGGGCGATGCGATTGTGCTCGTCGGCGCCGCGGGCCGGCGGGCCGGCGTTGTCCTCGCCCGGGCCGTTGACCGGGATACGTTCGCGGTGGTCGCGCGGGCTGGCGATGGCCGAGCCCGAAACGCACTTGAGCCGCTCGGCCTGGAAGCGACGAATGCCGAAGTGGCTGGCGATAGCGTCGGTGATGTCGGCCGAGCCCGTCGGGATCGAGCTGAGGCCGACGAGCATGCCGCCGGCAAAGACCGAAACGTTGGTCACTTCGGCGCCGAATTCGACCAGAGCCACGCCGATGTCGCGCTCCTCTTCGGTCAGGCAGGCATAGCCCGCGCCGATCGGCGAAGCGACGACGCCTTCGACTTCGAGATGGGCGTTCTCGACCGCTTCGCGCAGATTGCGCATCGGCGCGCCGTCGGCGAGCATGGTGTGGATGGCCACTCCGAGCCGCTCGGCATGAAGGCCGCGGGGATTGGAAATGCCGTCCGCCCCGTCGAGAAAATAGCACGCCGGCTGGGCGTGCAGCACCATGCGCCCGTCGGGCTGGATCGCGTCCTTGGCCGCGCCGAGCAGCTGCTCGACATCCTCGTCCTCGATGCGCCGTCCGCCGATCTCGATCTCGACCTGGTTGATGCGGCTGGCGAGCCCCGCGCCGGAGGCACCGAGCCAGACGCTCTGCACGCTCGTCCCGGCGACCTTCTCGGCCTTCTCGAGCGCATCGCGCACGGCGTAAGTGGCCGCGGCCATGTCGGTGACGTAGCCGCGCTTGACGCCCTGCGCGGCACGGTGGCCGGAGCCGAGGACGATCATCTCCCCGCCCTCGGTGGTTCCGGCGATCATCGCCGAGATGCGAAAGCTGCCGATGTTGACCGCGCCGAAGACGCGGGTGATGCGAGGCTGGTTCGGGTTTGCGGCCATCAGGAGACACCTCCGGCGAAATCGGGCTTGTCGGTTTCCTTGCAGTCGGGGCACCGCATGTAGATGCGGTCCGGCGAGCGCATGTCGAAGGCGACGACCTTGCCGCCGAGCAGGCGGTGAACGCCGTCGAGCCGGGCGAAGTTGATCAGCGCCCCGGCGGCGTCCTTGTCGCCCATGGGCAGCGAGAGCAGTTGTCCCGATTTGAAGGTCAGGTTCCAGCGCCTGTTGCCGATCCACTCGGCCGCCGCGACCTGCGGACGCAGCGCCGGGGCGGCATCGAGCAAAGCGGTAAGGCTCTCGACCTGCGCCTGGGCGCCGGGACCCGAAATCTTCAGCAGGCCCTTGGCATTGGCGCGCGAAATCGGCTCGAGTTCGTGCCCGGTCCCGTCGATCAGCACCAGCCGGTCGGGCTTGGCCAGAACCGCGTGGGGCGTGCGCTCGACGATGTCGATGACGATAGTGTCGGGCAGCTGGCGGCTGACGCGGGCGTCCTCGACCCAGTTGAGCCCGAGCAGCGAGGCGCGCAGTTCGTCCAGGTCGACCTGGGGCATCGCCCGGTCGCGCGCGCCGAGCACGCGTTCGTAGACCTTGAGCTCGTTCATCCGCTTGACGCCGTGGACCTCGACGCGGTCGACCTCGAACCCGGCGTTGGCCGCGGCAGCGGCGAACTGCCGGTCGATCAAGATATTGAGACCGGCCAGGCTGGCGACGAACCATGCGCCGACTGCCGCGCCAAGCAGGATCAGGAACAGGAAGAAGCGGTGCAGCTGCTCCTCGGTAAAGGGCAGCACGCGCATCAGCGCATCGACCAGCGTGCTGGTCTGCGCCCGCGCCTTGCGGACCTGGCGCTTGGTTCCCTGGGCGCGGGCCTGACGGCGCACGCCGGTCTGCTTGCGGCGGATGGTCTGCGCCATCAGGCCATCTCCCCGACCTTGTCGAAGTGGCGCAGCGCGTCCTCGATCACGATTTCGCACAGCTCGCCGTATTCGATCCCGCAATGGCGCGCCTGTTCGGGCACGAGGCTGAGCGGGGTCATGCCCGGCTGGGTGTTGGTCTCGAGCACGAACAGCCCGGCCTCGCCGCGCTGGTCGTCCCAGCGGAAGTCGGTCCGGCTGACGCCGCGGCAGCCGAGCACCCGGTGCGCCTTGAGGGCATAGTCGAGGCACAGACTGGCGATGCTCTCCGGGATGTCGGCCGGGCAGATGTGCTCGGTCATCCCGTCGGTGTACTTGGCGTCGAAATCGTAGAAGCCCGACTTGGGCACCAGTTCGGTGACCATCAGCGCGCGGTCCCCCAGCACCGCCGCGGTCAGCTCGCGGCCGCGGATGTAGGGCTCGGCGAGAAGCTCACTGAACTCTTGCCACGGCCCCTTGCTGTCGCGCGCGATCGGGTTGCCGTAATTGCCCTCTTCGGTGACGATCGCGACCCCGACCGAGCTGCCTTCGTTGACCGGCTTGAGCACATAGGGGCGCGGCAGGGGATCCCTGTCGTGCAGCTCGGCGCTCTTGACGATCCGACCGCCCGGCATCGGGATGCCCGCCGGGACCAGCAGCAGCTTGGTCAGCTCCTTGTCGATGGCGATGACCGAGGTGGCGAGGCCCGAGTGGGTGTAGGGAATGCCCATCAGGTCCAGCATGCCTTGCACGGTGCCGTCTTCGCCGGGCACGCCGTGGAGCGCGTTGAAGACGACGTCGGGCGCGGTCTCGGCGAGCTTTGCCGCGACCTGCCGATCCATGTCGATCCGTGTGATGCGGTGCCCGCGCGCCTCGAGCGCGTCGGCCACGCCTTTGCCCGACATCAGCGAAACCTCGCGCTCGTTGGCCCAGCCGCCCATCAGCACGGCGACGTGAAGGGGTGCGAGGCGGGTCAATGGACGGTCCCCGTTACGTAAAGCGCTGGCTGATCTTCAATTACCTCCGACGCGCAACCTTCCTCCCAGGGCAATAGACCTTGATGCGCACCGGGCCAGACAATTTGAAAGGCCCTTGAGACCGCTGGCATTCCAATATGCCGGTAATACCAAATCGCAGAGCCGAAGTGCTCGGCAATCGCCGCCGGATCCGTCACTTCACGTGCAACGCATATATGTCCCTCGAGCAGATCAGAAATCTCGGCACCGTCTGACAGCTCAAGACCATCTTCAGACATCTGCCGCCAAATTTCGTTGATCATCGAAGCACGCAAGCTTTTTGGCAGGGAGAATACGATCACATCTGGTTGCTGGACCGTCCGGGCATAGCCGATCGAATAGGAGAAATCCGGTGCGACACCCTCGGGATCGAAAACGGACATGATGAAACAGCCATGCTTGTCGACCATGTCGACGATGGTCTGTTCGATTTCGGTCAGGTGGTTGTCGTTCACGGCCGCCCCACCCGCTGGATTTCCCATTCCAGCATCACGCCTTCCTGTTCCGACACGCGGCGGCGCACGTCTTCGCCCAGGCCCTCGATGTCGGCGCTGGTGGCGTCGCCGGTGTTGATCAGGAAGTTGGCGTGCTTTTCGCTCACCTGCGCCCCGCCGCGGGTCAGCCCGCGGCAGCCGGCCGCGTCGACCAGTTCCCACGCCTTGCGTCCCCTGGATACAGCGGGGGGCGGGTTCTTGAAGGTCGAGCCGCCGGTCCTGGTCCGGAGCGGCTGCGATTCCTCGCGCGCCGCTGCGATGCGGTCCATTTCCGCGCCGATCGCCGCAGGATCGCCTGGCGTTCCGCGGAAGCGGGCCGAGACGACGATCGCTCCTTCGGGCAGTTTCGAGTGGCGGTAGCTGTATTGCAGGTCGGATGCCGCGAGCGTGATCAGGCTGCCGCCCGGCAGCACGACGTCGCAATCGACCAGGATATCGGCCACCTCGCGGCCATAGGCGCCGCCGTTCATGCGCACGAAGCCGCCGACGGTTCCGGGAATGCCTCGCAGGAATTCGAGCCCGGCGATGCCGGCGTCGCGCGCAGTCGAGGAGACGAGGATCCCGCTCGCCCCGCCGCCGCACCGGATCATGCCATCCTCGCCAGTTTCGACCTCAGCGAACGCCTTGCCGAGCCGCACCACGACGCCGGGCACGCCGCCGTCGCGCACGATGAGGTTGGAGCCGAGGCCGAGCGCCATGACCGGCGTCCCTTCCTGCAGCCCGGTCATGAACTGCAGCAGGTCGGGCAGGTCCTCAGGTTCGAACAGCCAGTCGGCCGGGCCGCCGGTCTTGAACCACACGAGCTTGGCCAGCGGCGCCTGCGGGGTCAGCTTGCCGCGCACCTTGCCGCCGACGAAGCCGGTCGGCGCGGCGGCGTCTTCCGAACCGGGCGCATTGGTCCACGCGCGCAGGTGTTCGCCGTGCTGCCGGCTCATGCGGCTTTCTCCCGCGCCGCCGCGATTCCGTCGGCCAGACCCGCAGCCCACTTGGTAATGTCGCCCGCGCCGAGGCAGACGACGTAGTCGCCAGCCTTCGCCACCCTGGCGAGTTCCGCCGCCAGTTCGTCAGGCCCGGCGGTCTCGGCCGCCGAGCGGTGTCCGCTGGCGCGCATGCCCTCGACCAGCACGGCCGAGGAAACCCCCTCGATCGGCTGTTCGCCGGCCGGATAGACCGGAGCGGCATAGACGAGGTCGGCATCGTTGAAGGCGGCCTGGAACTCGGTCATCAGGTCGCGCAGTCGGGTGTAGCGGTGCGGCTGGACCACGGCGATGACGCGTCCGCCCGCCCCGTTCGACGCCGCCTCTCGCGCCGCAGCGAGAACCGCGCGGATTTCGACCGGGTGGTGCGCATAATCGTCGATCACCGTCACCCCGCCGGTCTCGCCGGCGCGGGTAAAGCGCCGCTGCACCCCGCCGAACTGGGCGAAGCCGGAGCGGACCGTGTCGTCGTCGCAACCCATTTCGAGGGCCACGGCGATCGCGGCGAGCGCGTTCTGCACGTTGTGCCTGCCCGGCATCGGCAGGAAGACGTTGTCGATCCTGCGTTCGCGCCCGTCGCGCTCGCGCAGGACGGCGGAAAACAGATTTCCTCCCTCCGCGCTGCGAATGTTCTCGCCGCGCAGATCGGCCTGGGCGGAGAGCCCATAGGTCAGCACGCGCCGGTCGCGCACCTTGCCGATGACCGCCTGGACCTCCGGGTGGTCGATGCACAGCACGGCGAGGCCGTAGAACGGCACGTTCTCGATGAACTCGACGAAGGCGTCCTTCACGGCATCGAAAGAGCCGTAGTGGTCGAGATGTTCCGGATCGATGTTGGTGACCACCGCGATGGTGCCGTCGAGCCGCAGGAAACTGCCGTCGCTTTCGTCGGCCTCGACGACCATCCATTCGCTGTCGCCCAGCCGGGCGTTGGAGCCGTAGCTCTCGATGATCCCGCCGTTGATCACGGTCGGGTCGATCCCCCCGGCATCGAGCAGCGCGGCGACCATGCTGGTGGTGGTGGTCTTGCCGTGCGTGCCGGCGACCGCGACGGTCTTCTTGAGGCGCATCAGTTCGGCGAGCATTTCCGCGCGGCGAACCACCGGAATCCGCCGGTCGAGCGCCGCGGCCACTTCGGGATTGGTGCGCCGCACCGCGGTCGAGGTCACCACCACCGCCGCATCGCCGAGGTTCGCCGCGTCGTGGCCGATGAAGACCTCGATGCCGCGCTTCCTCAGCCGCTCGACCGAAGCGCCCTCGGCAATGTCGGAGCCTTGCACCGAGTAGCCGAGGTTGTGCATCACTTCGGCGATGCCGGACATGCCGATTCCGCCGATGCCGACGAAATGGATCGTGCCGATGTCGGTCCCGACGCCCTTCACGTTGCGTTCCCGCGCGCCAGCGCCTCGCCCGCATGGCTTTCGCTCGCCTCGCCGCCGCGGACCCGGATGACATCCTGCATCGGCGCACCGCCGAAGCTTTCGACGAGGTCGGCGAGATCCTCGGCGGCCTTGGGCCGGCCACAGTTCCACGCCGCGTGGGCGGCGGTGGCGAGCGTCTCGGGGCGTTGGGCAAGCGCCTGGATCTGCTTGGCCAGTTCCTTGGCGGTAAACCGTTCCTGCCTGATCGAACGCGCTCCGCCCGCCTTGACCATTTCGCGCACGTTGGCCGCCTGGTGATCGTCGGTGGCAATGGGAAGCGGGACGAGGATGGCCGGACGGCCCACCGCGGTCAGCTCGGCGATGGTCGAGGCTCCGGCGCGGCCGATGAACAGATGCGCATCGGCCAGACGCGCCGCCATGTCCTCGAAGTAGGTCCCGAGTTCGGCGGGAATGCCGTGGTTCGCATAGCGTTCGCGCACCGCGTCGAGGTCTTCGGCGCGGCATTGCTGGGTCACCTGCAGCCGGCTGCGCAGCGCAGGCTGCAGCATCGCCAGCCCATCGGGGACGACTTGCGACATGACCCGCGCGCCCTGGCTGCCCCCGGTAACCAGCACGCGCAGCAGCCCGTCGTCGGTGAACGCGGGGAACGGTTCGTCGCGCAGGCTGAGGACCTGCGGCCGCACCGGGTTGCCGACAAGGTGGACCTTCTCACGGTATTTGGGTTTGAGCCGGTCGACGTCCGGGTAAGCCGTGGCGATCGCGTTGACTCCGCCGGCGAGCAGCCGGTTGACGCGTCCCAGCACGGCATTCTGTTCGTGGATCAGCGAGGGGACCGCGGCCTTGCGAGCGGCGAGCAGGGCCGGCAGCGCGGGGTAACCCCCGAAGCCGATCACGGCGCTCGGGGCGAAGCTGTCGAACAGGCGCAGCGCCATGCTTCGTCCTTCGATCACCGCCGCAATGCCCCGGGGCCAGTGCAGCGGGTTCTTGCCGAAGCGCCCGGCGGGCAGGACGTGCGCGGTGAGGAAGTCGGGCTTGCCGGGTATGGCCGCTCCGCGCTCGTCGGTTATCAGGGCGACGTGGTGGCCGCGCCGCTCGAGCACGTGGGCCAGCGCGAACGCCGGCGTCAGATGCCCTCCGGTGCCGCCGGCGGCGAGCACGTAGTGGCGGCCCACTCTCGCTTGCGCGCCGGTCATGACGCTTTCGCCTTGCGCCGGGGACGGGCGGCGGTGATGCCCACGCCATCGCGGGTCAGGAACGGGTTGCGCCGGGTCATCGCCAGCAGCAGACCGACGGTGGTGCTGACGGCTATGGTCGAGGATCCGCCGTAGCTGATCAGTGGCAAGGTCATGCCCTTCGAGGGGAACAGTTGCAGGTTGACGAGGATGTTGATGAACGCCTGCCCGCCGAAGATGGTTGCAAGGCCCGTTGCTGCGAGCACCGCGAACAGGTTCTCTTCCTCGATCATGCGGACCAGCACCCGGCCGACGATGGCGAGGTAGAGCAGCACGATCACGCCGCAAACCAGCAAGCCGAATTCCTCGCCGATGACCGAGAAGATGTAGTCGGTGTGAGCCTCGGGCAACTGCATCTTGCGACGCCCGAGCCAGATGCCGGTGCCCGTCCACCCGCCGCCGAGCAGCGTACGGCTGGCGAGGTCGACCTGGTCGTAGGCCGTGCCCCCGCCGAGGAAGCTGTCGATGCGATGCCGGGCGTTGTCGTAGAACAGGTAGGCGAGCGCCAGCGCGCCGACGCCGCCGCCCGCGACGATGCCGATCTTCTGCATCGGCAGGCCGGCGAGCATCGCCATGACCAGCCAGCAGCCGACGAACAGCATGGCGTCGCCGAGGTTCGGCTGGAGCATCAGCAGGACGACCACGAGCGCCATCAGGCCGGCGGTGATCTGGATCACCGGCAGGCGCGGGTCGCGCAGTCGCCAGGAAAGGATCCAGGCGAGCGTGACCGCATAGGCGGGCTTGAAGAACTCGCTCGGCTGGAAGCGGATTCCCATGTCGATCCAGCGCTTCGCGCCGTTCACCTCGTTGCCGATCAGCGGCAGCAGGACCAGACAGGTCAGCATCGCCGCGCCGAGCACGATCGCCCCGCGCCGGGCGAGCTCGCGCGGTGCGAAAGACACCCCCAGCATCGTCGCCAGGCCAAGGAGCTGCCAGCGCACGTGCGCCCACCAGAAATAGAGATCGCCAAGCTGCACCGAGCTGGTCGAAAGCCGCCGCGCGCTCGCCGGAGAGGCCGCGGCTACCGCGATCGAGCCGATCGCCATGAGCAGCAGGACGAGCGCCAGGAGCACACGGTCGATCTCGCGCCACCACACGCGCAGCTGGGTTTTGCGATCCTGCGGGAAGCGCGCCTTCCTCGGGCTGCGCTCGCCGATGACCGGGATATGGGGGCGCGCCGCGCTCATGCCGCGGACCGTCCGGCAAAGTCGAACGGGACCGGCCTCCCGCCGGTCAATCCCTCGACGATCTGGCGGAAGGCATCGCCGCGCGCTTCGTAGTCCTTGAACTGATCGAAGCTGGCGCAGGCCGGCGAGAGCATGACGACATCGCCCTCCCCGGCCGCAGCCACGGCGCGGCTCACGGCTTCGCACAGCATCTCGCAGCGCTGCACCGGCACGTACGGCTCGAGCAGGTCGGCAAAGCGCGGTCCTGCCTCGCCGATGGTATAGGCGGCGGCCACGTTGGGAAAGCCCGGCGCACAGTCGTCGAGGTCGTCGCCCTTGGGCAAGCCGCCGACGATCCAGTGGATGCGCGGCTTGGGGTCGCGCGGATAGGCTCCCAGCGCGGGGGCGGTGCTCGCCGGGTTGGTCGCCTTGGAATCGTTGACGAAGGTGACCCCGTTGAAGGTGCCGACGACCTCCATGCGGTGTGGCAGCCCGCGGAAGCCGGTCAGCCCGGCCTCGATCTGCTCCTCGCCAAGACCGAGTTCGGCCGCGATCTGCCGGGCGATGGCGGCGTTCTGCAGGTTGTGCGGGCCCTTGAGCCCGATCCACCGGTCTTGCCGGGCGGCGAGCGCGGCGATGTTCGCACAGACAGCGCGACCCGGCGCCCGGCGCGCCTGCTCGGCGGCGCAGACCGCCCGCGTCGCCTCGTCGTCGCAGCCGAACACGGCGAACTGATCGGGCCGCTGCATCGCGAACAGGCGCGCCTTGGAGGCCGCGTAGGCGGAGAAACCGTCGTACCGGTCGAGGTGATCGGGGGTGATGTTGGTGAGCGCCGCCGCTTCGCAGGCCAGCGAGCCGGTCAGGTCGATCTGATAGCTCGACAGCTCGAGGACATAGACCCCGCCTTGCGGCAGCGGGTCCTGCGCGAGGATCGGCAGGCCGATATTGCCGCCCATCCGGGTCGCCACCCCGGCGCCCTCGAACAGGTGGTGAACCAGTGCAGTGGTGGTCGACTTGCCGTTGGTTCCGGTGATGCCGACCACCCTGTGCTCGGGCAGCGAGGGCCGGGCCATCGCGAACAGTTCGATATCGCCCATCAGCGCAACGCCCGCTTCGCGCGCCCTGGCGACAAGCGGATGGGTGTTGAGCGGCACGCCGGGCGAAACGACGATGCCGTCGAACCCGGTCAGGTCGATTTCCAGCGGATCGCCGATTTCGGCGATGTCCGCCACCTCCTCGCGCGGGCCCGGACGGCGGTCCCACGCCGTGACCCGCGCCCCGCTGGCGTGCAAGCTGGCGACGCTCGCCAGTCCCGAGCGGGCGAGACCGAGGACCGCGAAGCGCTTGCCGGCGAAGGCGGACGAAACGATCATCGCACTTTCAGCGTCGCCAGGCCCATCAGGGCGAGGACGATGGAAACGATCCAGAAGCGGATCACAACGGTCGATTCGGACCAGCCGAGCTGCTCGAAATGGTGGTGGATCGGCGCCATCCGGAAAATGCGCCTGCCGGTGCGCTTGAACCAGAAGACCTGGATCATCACGCTGGCGGTTTCGACCACGAAGAGTCCGCCGACGATCAGCAGCACGATCTCGTGATGGCTGGCCACCGCGATCGCCCCGAGCGCTCCGCCCAGCGCCAGGCTGCCGGTATCGCCCATGAACACCGCGGCCGGGGGCGCGTTGAACCACAGGAAGGCCAGGCCTGCGCCCATTATCGCCGCGCACATGATCGCCAGCTCGCCCGCGCCGGGCACATGGGGGATGCCGAGATAGGCGGAATAGTCGACGCGCCCGACGAGGTAGCAGATGATGGCGAACGTCCCCGCGGCGATCACCACGGGCATCGTCGCCAGACCGTCGAGCCCATCGGTCAGGTTCACCGCGTTGCCGAAACCGACCATCACCGTGGCGGCGAAGACGTAATAGAGCGGCCCCAGCGGGATCGCCCTCCCCGACAGGAACGGGACATAGAGGTTGGTGCTGATCTCGCCGACGATGAGCCAGGCGGCGACCCCCGCAACGAGGAATTCGAGCAGCAGGCGGACCTTGCCCGAGACGCCCTTGTGGCTGCGCTTCGCCACCTTGTCGTAATCGTCCATGAAACCGATCGCGCCGAACCCGGCAGTCACCGCCAGGCAGGCCCAGACGAACGGGTTGGTCAGGTCCATCCACAGCAGCATGGAGATGAGCAGCGAGACGAGAATCATCAGCCCGCCCATGGTCGGCGTGCCGACTTTGGCGAGATGCGTCTGCGGGCCGTCGCTGCGGATCGGCTGGCCCTTGCCCTGCCGCACGCGCAGCAGGGCGATGAAACGCGGCCCGATCAGCAGCCCGATGACGAGCGCGGTGAGGAGCGTCGCGCCCGAACGGAAGGTCTGGTAGCGGACGAGGTTGAACAGCCCCTCGAAATCCAGCCATTGCGCGAGAAGATAGAGCATCCGTGCCTGTCAGCCTTCCCTGGCTGCGAAATGCGACACCAAGCGGGAAAGTCCTACTGAGTTCGACCCTTTTACCAGGACCGCGTCACCCGCCACGAGGCCATACTCCTCAAGAGCGGAAATGGCTTCACCCGGGTCGCTGCAATGGGCAAAACTCACAGGCTTGCCAAGCGGATTGTGGGCCGCTTTCCCCAGTTCGCGTGCGAGGGCGGTCATCTCGGGTCCGACGAGCACTGCATAGTCGACTTGCGCCGCGGTCAGCGGCTCGGCCAGCTGGACATGGAAAGCATCTGAAAAGTCACCCAGTTCCTTCATCGCGCCGAGTACGGCGATGCGGCGCCCGGCCGGCGTATGCCCGAGCTGCGCCAGCGTGGCGCGCATCGAGGTGGGATTGGCGTTGTAGCTCTCGTCGATCAGCAAGGCGTTGCCGCCGGCGACCGGAATGCGGTGACGGGCGCCGCGGCCCTTGAGCCCGCCCATCTCGGCGAGCGCGAGCCCGGCGGCGCCAAGGTCCCCGCCCGCAGCGTGGACCGCCGCCATGACGCAGAGCGAGTTGGCCACCCAGTGCTCGCCCGGTTCGGCCACGGTGTAGCACAGCCGCCGCTCGCCGAACGCCGCGGTGACCAGCGAGCCGCCGTTGGCCGACGGAACTGCATCGAGCAGGCGGACGTCGGCTTGCTTTTCCTGCCCGAACGAAATCACCCGGGCTCCAACGGCTTCGGCCGCCGCCTTGAGCCGCGCGAAATGCACGCTGTCGGCCGGGATCACCGCGGTGCCCCCGGGTTCGAGTCCGGCAAAGATTTCCGCCTTGGCAGCGGCAATCGCTTCCTCGCTGCCGAGGTTTTCGATGTGCGCCGGGGCAATCGTGGTGATCACCGCCACGTGGGGGCGGACCTGCACCGTCAGTGCGGCGATTTCGCCGGCATGGTTCATGCCCATCTCGAACACGCCGTAGGCCGAGCGCCCGGGCATGCGGGCGAGGCTGAGCGGCACGCCGACGTGGTTGTTGTAGCTCCTGACCGAGCGGTGCGCCGCTCCGCGGCTCGACCGGTCGAGCGCGGTGAATATCGCTTCCTTGACCCCGGTCTTGCCGACCGAGCCGGTCACCCCGACGATGCGCGCTGCGCCGCGTTCGCGCGCGGCCGCGGCCAGCGCCTGGAGCGCGCGTGTGGTATCCTCGACCAGCACGTGGGGCCAGTCGACCGGGTGCTCGACCACCACCGCCGCGGCGCCGTTGGCGATCGCCTTGTCGACGAACTTGTGCCCGTCCATCGCCTCGCCCTTGAGCGCGATGAACAGGTCGCCCGGACGCACGTCGCGCGAATCCATCTCGACGCCGGAGACCTGGAACGGGCCGCTCGCCGCGCCCCCCGTCGCCTCGGCGATCTCGGCTGCCGTCCACAGGGCGTGGGCATAGCGGTCATGATCGCGCGCAGGCCAGGCCAGCAGCTTCTCGAGTGCACCCATCAATCGTGTCCTCCCGTAGCGGCGCATTCGCGCGCCACCGTCACGTCGTCGAAGGGCAGGACGCGCATCTCGCTCCCGCGCCCGACGATCTGCCCCTGTTCGTGTCCCTTTCCGGCGATGAGGACGATGTCGCCCTTGCCCGCCGCGGCTATGGCGGCGGCAATCGCCTCGCGCCGGTCGCCGATCTCGCGGGCCCGCGTCGTGCCCTCGATGATCATCTTGCGGATTCGCGCCGGATCCTCGCCGCGCGGATTGTCGTCGGTGACGATGACGAGGTCGGATTTCGCTTCCGCGACCTCGCCCATGTCGCGGCGCTTGCCCTGGTCGCGGTCGCCGCCGGCACCGAACACCGTGATCAGGCGGTGTTCCACATGCGGCCGAAGCGCTTCCATCGCCGCCCCCAGCGCCTCGGCAGTGTGCGCGTAATCGACGTAGACCGGCGCGCCGCTGGCGGTAATCGCGGCGCGTTCGAGCCGCCCGCGAACCGGCTGCAGGCGCGCGACGGCATCGAATATCCGCGCCGGCTCCCCGCCGGTCGCCAGCACAAGCCCCGCCGCGACGAGCGCGTTGGCCACCTGGTAAGCGCCGATCAGCGGCAGCATGATCGATTTGCGCATCCCGCCGATCTCGATCTCGAGGTCCTGGCCGAGCTGCCCGGGATTGCGGGAAAGCAGGCGGATCGCGTCGCCCTGTTGCCCCACGGTGACAAGTCGCAACCCTCGCGCCCGGGCCGCTTCGACAGCGCGGTCGCTCCACGCGTCGTCCGTCCAGATCACCGCCGCGCCGCCCGCGTCCACCACCTCGGCAAAGAGGCGCATCTTGGCCGCGAAATAGTCTTCCATTCCGGCATGGTAGTCGAGGTGGTCGCGGCTCAGGTTGGTAAAGGCGCCGGCGGCGACCGGCAGCCCCTCGTTGCGGTACTGACTGAGGCCGTGGCTCGACGCCTCGTAGGCGACATGGGTCACGCCTTCGCGCGCCAGGCCGGTCATGTTGGAAAGGAAAGTGACGATGTCGGGCGTCGTCAGTCCGGTCGAGACGCTTTCGTCCGGCGTGGTCACGCCGAGGGTGCCGATCGAGGCCGCGCGTTCGCCGCACATGCGCCAGATCTGCCGCGTCATCTCGACGGTGGAGGTCTTGCCGTTGGTTCCGGTCACGGCGACCACGGTGCCGGGGACCGGGCGGAAGAACTGCGCCGCGAGCCGGGCGAAGGCGCGGCGCGGAACCGGGTCGGCGAGATGCGCTGCGCCCTCGACCGTCGCCTCGGGCCGGGCGACCACCGCGACCGCCCCGCCGCTGACGGCGGCGGGAATGAAGTCCTCGCCGTTGACGGCGGCGCCCTGGAAGGCGCCGAAGATGTTGCCCGGGGCCACCTTGCGATGGTCGATGGCGAAACCGGTGACATCGGCCTCGCCCGCACTTCCCGCATCGAGTCCGGCCGCCTCGGCGAGGGCGGACAGCTTCATTCGCCGCCCCCGTCGCCGACCAGCGGTCTGAGGTCCGACAGGTCGATGTCCCGGCTCGCGTCGGGCAAGACGCCGAGCATCGGCCCGATGCGGGGGACGAGCTTGCCGACGATCGGCGCCGCATTCCAGGCGGCGGTGCGCTGATAGGAACTGGCGGCGACGGCCTTGGGCTCGTCGAGCATGACGATGACGACGTAGCGCGGCTTGTCCATCGGGAAGGCCGCAGCGAAGGTCGAAACCAGAGTCGAGTGCCGATAGCCGCCCGCGCCTGGCTTTTCCGCGCTGCCGGTCTTGCCGCCGACGCGGAAGCCTTCCGCGTTCGCCTTGCGCCCGGTCCCGAAGACCGCGATCATCCGCAGCAGCTGGTTCATCCGCGCGCTGGTGCTGGCCTTGAAGACCCGGCGGCCCCGCGCGGCATGGCCGGGCTCGACCTTGAGCAGCGTCGCCGGACGCCAGAGTCCGCCGTTGACCAGCGCCGCATAAGCGCTGGCCAGGTGCAGCGGCGTGACGGCAATGCCGTGGCCGTATCCGACGGTCATCGCCCGCAGGAGCGGCCACTTGCCGCTCGCCCAGATCGGGAAGCCGCGCGCCGGCAGTTCGATGTAGGGCCGCTCGTCCATGCCGAGGTCGGACATGGTCCGCTTGAGCTTGTCGGGGCCCAGATCCTCGACAATGTGCGCGGTGACCACGTTCGATGAATGGATCAGCGTTTCCGGCACGTTGAGCGTCGCGCCGAGGTCGTGGCTGTCCTTGATGGTGAAGCCGCCGATCGGAATGGGCCGAGCCGAGTACCGCCGCGAAAGGTCGGTAATCGTCCCCGCATCGATTGCCGCGGCGACGGTCAGGGGCTTGAAGGTCGAACCGAGCTCGTAGACCTGGTTGGTCACCCGGTTGAACATGTTCGACTGGCCCGCATCGTCGATCTTGTTGGGGTCGAACGAAGGCAGCGAGGCGAGCGCGAGGACTTCGCCGGTGTCGACGTCGAGCACGATGCCCGCGGCGCCCACGGCATCGACCGCCCGCATGCCGGAAGCCAGTTCGTCCTCGAGCGCGCCCTGGACCCTGACGTCGACCGACAAGGCGGCTGGATGGCCGCGTTCCGACGGTGCCAGCAGCCGCTTGTCGAGGAAGCTCTCCATCCCGACGCGGCCGTGACCGTCGGAAGCAACGTAGCCGAGGATGTGCGCCGCCAGTTTGCCCTGCGGGTATTGGCGGTCTTCTTCCGACGGCGTCTCGAGCGCCAGCTCGCCGATGGCGACGACCTTGTTGACCTCTTCGGGCAGGATGCGGTTGCGGATATAGCCGGGCTTGCCCGAGGTCAGCAGCTTGACCGTCTCGGCGGTGTCGAGATCGGGGAAAATGGCCTTGAGCCGCGCCGCCACCACGCGCGCCGGCTTGACCAGCGGCGGGCCGCCGTCGGACAGGGCGTCGGGGTTGAACCACAGCGAATAGGCCGGGAAAGCCCGCGCCAGTGCCACGCCGTTGCGGTCGGTGATTTCGCCCCGCGGCGGCAGCAGGGCCTCGGCCATCGAATGCTCTTCGGGCGCCGGCTGGACGAAACCGAGATAGGCGATCCGCAGCAGCGCCGCGCAGGCGACGAGCAGGAACAGCGCACCGAGCAGGAGCATGCGCAGCTGTGCGGTGACGAGGACCCTGCGGCGCATGTCCGAGAGCTGGATACGCGCTGGGGCGAAGCCGACCCGGATGCGCGGCGCGGTGTAGCCGCCGTTGAAGGTCAGCGCATTCACTCGCCCAAGCCTCCGGCCGCGGCGTCGAGCGGGATGCGGATCCCGCCCTCGTTCCTCGCGACCATCGCCTCGCGCGGCGTCTCGGGTCCGATCAGCCGCTTGTCGATCGGCTTGCCGGTCAAGGGTGAAACGAGCTTGGGAAACGGCGGTGCCGCCTCGCCGCCGGCGGCGCTGGCGACGCGGATCGGGGCCGGCGCGCCGGCACTCGGCGGCGAACCGAAATCGTTGAGCTCGCGCTCGTCGGTGACGAACTGGCTCGCCCCGGGCGCGACGTAGCCGAATTCGACCCGGTTCCAGCTCGCCAGCTGTTCCTGGCTGGCGCGAGTCTCGAACTCGGTCTGCAGCAGAAGCTTCTGCGATTCGAGCGCGACGATCTGGCGCTCGGCGCGGACCACGTCGCTGCGCACCGCGTTCACCTTGAGATGCAAGCCGACGTAGAACAGCGTGCAGATCGACAGGGCGGCGAACCAGCCGATGCGGCGCAGGCGACTTTGCCGGGTCATGCGGCCTCCCGCGCTGGCGAGGCAGTGCGTACCGCGGCGCGCAGGGTTGCCGAGCGGGCCCGGGGGTTGCGCGCGATTTCCGCTTGCGAGGGCCGAATGGCCTTCGAAACCCGAGCGAAGGCCGGAGGGGAATCGGCCTTCGGCTCGGGCACGTGGCGCGAAGTGCCGGCATGCGCTCCGGCTGCCTCGCGCAGAAAGCGCTTCACGATACGGTCTTCGAGCGAATGGAAGCTGACCACCGCCAGCCGTCCGCCCTCGCCGAGCAGCACTTCCGCCGCACGCAGGCCCGCTTCGAGTTCGGCGAGCTCGGCATTGACGTGGATCCGCACCGCCTGAAAGGTGCGGGTGGCGGGGTCCTTGGGCGCGCCGGGACGATGGCCGAGCGCCTTGCGCACAACGCGCGCCAGGTCGCCCGTCGTCGCCAGCGGACGGGCGGCAACGATGGCCCGGGCGACGCGGCGACTCTGCCGCTCTTCGCCGTATTGGTAGAGCACGTCGGCGATGTCCTCCTCGCGCGCCGCGTTGAGGAAGTCGGCGGCGCTCTCGCCCTCGCGGCTCATGCGCATGTCGAGCGGGCCGTCGGCCGAGAAGGCGAAGCCGCGGTCGGCCTGGTCGAGCTGCATCGAGGAGACGCCGACATCCATCGTCACACCGTCGACCCGCGCGATTCCGGCTTCGCCGAGGGCGGCGACCATTTCGGAAAAGCGGCGCGGGTGGAGCACGAGGCGCGGCGGGACCTCGCGCGTCTCGGGCCAGGCCTGCCCGGCCGCGATGGCATCGGGGTCGCGGTCGAAGGCATGGACCGTCGCGCCGCGATCGAGGATCGCGCGGGTATAGCCACCCGCGCCGAAGGTCGCGTCGACCACCACGTCGCCAGGTTGCGGGCCCAGCGCCGCGATAACCTCGTCGAGCAGGACAGGGACGTGCGGCGCGCTCACTTGCGCTTGCCCTTCTGCGCTTCGGCCTGGAGCCGGCGGCAGGAAACCTTGGCCCCTTCGAAAGCGCTGTCCATGGCGTAGAGCTGGTCGGGCGCCCAGAGCGTGAAGTATTCGCCGGCGCCCTGGAAATAGACTTCGTCCCCGATTTTCCCCATCTCGAGCAGGTCGGGGTTGAGGACGAACCGGCCGCTCGCATCGAACGGCAGGTCTTCGTACCCGTAGAGCGCCAGCGACATCGCCCCGCGGTTGAAATCGCGGCCCAGCCGCGTGGCGCGCTCCTGCTCGCTGTCGAGCCAGGCGTCGAACGTCTCGGTGTGCGACAGGCCGAAGCCCATCAGGCAGTCCCAGTCGGGGTGCTTGGTCAGGCAGACGATCCGCTCGCCGCCGCTGGAGGCAACCACGTCCTTGCGCAGGGTCGTCGGCAGCACGAGGCGATTCTTCTCGCCGCGTAGCGAAAAGCCCTTGCCGTGATACCTGATGGGCTTGTCAGCCACTGACCGTTACCCCGTCCCTCATTTGCCCCTGCGGCGTACGGACGCACCTCCCCCGCCGGCTCCAGCGCGTACGGAGCCGTCTCCCGACAAATGGGAGGAATTTCGGGCGGTTTGTCCGATGGACTCGCTATCTATCGCGGGTGGTTCGGGGATGGAAGGGGAAAATCGGGGAATTTGTGTAAAAAGTTCGCAAAGAAGGGCCCACAACCCTCGAATGCGGACCGATTTTTCTCTCGGCGATGCGGAGCCCTGGCTAGCGTCCCGCGATTTCCCCGGCGGGAGCGAAGGCGAGGCGTATCAGCCCTTGCAGCGCGCGCGCGGCGCCAGGATCCGGGTCGTAGAGGTCGAGCAGCGCGGCATCGGCGAGGATCGTCGCCGTGCCGGCACCGATGGCGCAGCGCGCCAGTACGCCCGCGCCCGAAATGCGGCACGGCGCCGATTCACCGCGAAGGGCGAAGCGGCCCGGGAGGTTGACCGGCAGGGCAAGGTCCTCGGTTTCGACCAGTTCCGCTCGCGGCAGCTGGTCGGCGTCGAAATCCATCGCCAGCCCCCAGTGGCTGAGGATCGGCGAGAGCAGGGTCACGTCCTGCGGCCGGCGCCGGTCGCCCAGCGCGAAGCGCGAATGCCCGGTCATCATCGGATCGGCGAACAGCAGCAGGTGCCCGCCCTGTCGGACCCAGGCGTCGAGAGCGACATTCTCCTTCCCGCTCAGCGCGCGCGGCTGGGCCAGCAGCAGATCGTCGACCTTGGCCAGCGCAGCGGCATCGAGGCTGTCGATCGGCTGCAGGTCGTAGCTGCGCTCCAGCACCGGCCGCGCCCAGTGCGGTTCGGCCTTGGCCGTCAGCACTTCGTTAATCCCGGCAGCTTCGCCCCAGTAGATCGGCACCGTCCCCATCAGGCCGAGGACAGGGCGCGGCGCTGTCTCCCCCGCAGTCGCCGCCGCACCGGCCAGACAGGCCGCGAGCAGGGCGAGGACGGCGCTAGTCGGTGTTGGTCGGTGGAGCATTGGTCGGGCCGAGCGCCGGCACCTTTTCCGCCGGCGGCTTCAGCGGTTCGGACGGCAGGTCGGGCCCGACGCCGGCATCCGCCAGCGGGTCGCTCGCGCTCGTCGGCGCTTCTTTCGGCGCCACGGTCGCGGCGGCCTCGGGCACCACCGTCGCCTCCGCTTCGAGGGCCTGGTTCATGATGATGTTCGCGACGCCGATCAGCAGGATCATCCCGCCGAGCCCGAACAGGCCGACCTGCAGACGCTGCGCGGCCTGCGCACGCGCCGCGCCGCGCTTGATATCCGCCGCTTCGGTTTCGGAAATGTCCTCGGCCATCGCCGCGGAGTTTAGCGCTTCAAGATGAACGCAGCCAGTCGAAAACCGGCAGGTTCTTCGACTCGAGCCATTCCGCCGAGTAGAGCGAGGAAAGATAGCGGAACCCGGTATCGCACAGGATCGTCGCCACCCGGCTGCCCTTGCCGAGCTTCCGGCCCAGCGCGACCGCACCGGCGACGTTGATCCCGCTCGACAGGCCGAGGCAGAGCCCCTCCTCGCGCAGCAGCCGGCCGACCCATTCGAGCCCCTCGACGTCGGAAATGCGGAACTGGGTATCGATCGGCGCGCCTTCGAGATTGGCGGTGATCCGCCCCTGCCCGATGCCTTCGGCGACCGAGCTGCCCTCCGACTTCAGTTCGCCGTGGGCGTAATAGTTGTACAGCGCCGCGCCGTAGGGATCGGTCAGCGCGATGGTGACCTTCTCGTCGCGTTCCTTGAGACCCATCGCGGTGCCGGCCAGCGTGCCGCCAGTGCCCACCGCGCAGGTGAAGCCGTCGATCCGCCCCTCGACTTGCTCCCAGATTTCCGGTGCGGTGCCTTCGAGGTGCGCCCGGCGATTGGCGACATTGTCGAACTGGTTCGCCCAGACCGCTCCCTCGGTTTCCTCGGCCAGGCGGCGGCTGGTGTGGACGAAGTGGTTGCAATCGGCGAACTTGGTCGGCGGGACGGTCACGAGCTCCGCGCCGAGCGCGCGCAAGGTGTCCATCTTCTCCTTCGACTGATTGTCGGGCATGACGATGACCGATTTGTAGCCGAGCGCATTGGCGACCAGCGCAAGGCCGATCCCGGTATTGCCCGCGGTCCCTTCGACGATGGTGCCGCCGGGCCTCAGCTCGCCCTTTTCCTCGGCATCGCGCACGATCCACAGCGCCGCCCGGTCCTTGACCGAAGCGCCGGGGTTCATGAATTCGCACTTGCCCCAGATCTCGCAGCCGGCGGCCTCGCTCGGACCCTTGAGCAGGACGAGAGGCGTGTTACCGATGAGATCGAGCGTGTTGGTAAGAGTGCGCAGCGCCGTCATGGTTACGAACTAGGGGGCGCACCGCCAGGCCGCAACGCAATTGCGCTTGTTGCCCGTGAAATCAGTCTTCTTCGGCGATCCGCACCTTGAGCCCGTCGAGGTCGGGCGTGAAAGGAATTTGACACGACAGGCGCGAGTATTCGTCGCGGTGGTCGCTGGAGTCGAGCAGGTCGTCCTCGTCCTCGCTGATCGGCGGAAGCTTGTCGAAAAACGCCGGGTCGACATGGACGTGGCACGTCGCGCACGAACAGCAACCGCCGCACAGCGCCAGCAGTTCGTCGAAGCCGTTGTCGCGGATCGATTCCATCACCGTCAGACCGTTGCCGACTTCGACGGTCTTTTCCTCGCCGGCGCGGTTCACGACTGTCAGCTTGGGCATTGCGTTCGCTTTCCTCTGGCCTTGACCGGCGCGGCTGCTAGGCAATCCCGCCTGACTTGGCAAGCGGAGTGCAAATGGGACTGAGCGCGCAGCAGCTGCGAGAAGGATTGCGCGTCGTCGCCGAGCGCGAACCGGCGATCGCCCGCGCGCTCGACCTCGCCGGACACCCCGAACCCCGCATCCGCGACCGCGGCTACCGCACCCTGCTGCGGACCATCGTCGGCCAGCAGGTCAGCGTCGCCGCGGCCTCGAGCATGTGGCGCAAGCTCGAGGCCGAGCTGGGCGAGGAAATGCTCGCCAGCGAACTGCTCGCGCGCGATTACGACGCGCTGCGCGCCTGCGGCCTGTCGCGCCAGAAGCAGGGTTATGCCCGCTCGCTGTGCGAACTCGTCGCCAGCGGCGAGCTCGACCTCGACAACCTGCCGGCCGATGACGAGGAAGCGATCGCCGAACTGGTCCGCATCAAGGGGATCGGCCGCTGGTCGGCGGAAATTTACCTGCTCTTCGCAGAAGGAAGGCCCGACATCTGGCCGGCCGGCGACCTCGCCGTGCAGGCCGGCATCGGCAAGATCCTCGGGCTGGAGGAACGGCCCAGCGAGAAGCAGGTCCGCGCGCTGGCCGAGCCCTGGAGCCCGCACCGCGGGGCCGTCGCGATCCTCACCTGGCACTGCTACAACAACGCGGCGTTGTAGCCTGCCGCCGCGAAGGTCCCTTCCCGGCAGGGGGCTATCCCGCCGGTGGGCGGATCGACAAAAGTCCTTTCCTACAAGGCTGCAAGGTGCCTAGGTTCGTGCCGATGACACACGCCCCTCGCTCCGCCGTTCGCCGCCCGCCGTCGCCCCGGTCCGCAGTCGCTCGGCCGGGCAGCAAGATTTTGTTCCGCCCCCCGCATGTGTCATCCTCCGTATCCGTCACCCTGCACCGTCCATGCCGTTGAAATACAACGATTTTGATGGACCCGGCTGCGGGTTACACCTGTAAACTTGGTAACCCTGCGCCCCGGCCTCTTCGCGCCCGCTTGTCGGCTTCGTGTATTAGGCATACAACACAGCTTGCAACCGGACCGCGAGGCACCATCTCGGCGCATATCCGGACCATCCAACCCTGAGAGAATGCCATGACCCAGAGCCTTGCCGATTTCCCGCTGATCCCGCGCGACGACCTGTACGGCAACCCGACCCGGGCCGGCGGCCAGATCAGTCCCGACGGCAAGTGGCTGAGTTGGCTGGCCCCGCGCGACGGCGTGCTCAACGTGTGGATGGCGCCCAAGGCCAGCCCCGACGAGGCCAAGGCGATGACCGCTGCGACCGATCGCCCCATCCGGCAGTATTTCTGGGCCGGCGACAGCAAGAGCCTGCTCTACGTGCAGGACAAGGCGGGCGACGAGAACTTCCTGCTCTACCGCGTCGACGTGGCAAGCGGCGAGGAGACGGCGCTGACCCCGTTCGAGGACACCCGCGTGCAGATCGTCGGCGCCTCGCACGAGCACAAGGACAAGATCCTCGTCGGACTCAACAACCGCGACCCCTCGATGTTCGACGTCCACCTGCTCGACGTGAACACCGGCGCCTTGACCGAAAAGCTGCGCAACGAGGACAGCTACGCCGGCTTCATGGCCGACGACGAACTGGTGCTGAGGCTGGCCATGCGTCAGAACGCCGAGGGCGGCAGCGACTTTTTCAAGGTGGTGGACGGCAAGGTCGAGGACGCACCCTTCGCCAGTACCGGCCTCGAAGATTCGCTGACCACGGCTCCTGCCGGCTTCACCGCGGACGGCAGCATTCTCTACTGGATCGACAGCCACGGCCGCGACCGCGCGGCGCTGGTGGCCGAGGACGTGGCCAGCGGCGAACGCACCGTGCTGGCCGAGCACGACAAGGCCGACATCGGCGGCACCCTGCGCGACACCAAGACCGGCGTGGTGCAGGCCTGGTCGGCCAATTACCTGCGCCGCGAATGGCACGCGATCGACGCAGGCATCGGCGCCTCGCTCGACTTCCTGCGCGAGAAGCTGCCGGGCGATTTCGCGGTCCAATCGCGCACCGAGGAGGACGACGTCTGGATCGTGGGCAACGACCCACTGACCGCGCCCAGCCGCACCTTCATCTACGACCGCAAGGCGGGGACGCTGGAAGAGTTCTACGTGACCCGACCCGAGCTCGAGGGCGCGCCGCTCGTCGCGATGTATCCGCGCGAAATTCCCAGCCGCGACGGACTGACCCTTCCGAGCTTTCTGACCCTTCCGCCGGGCACCGATTCGGACCAGGACGGCAAGCCCGATGCGCCGGTGCCGTTGGTGCTGCTGGTCCACGGCGGCCCCTGGGCGCGCGACGCCTATGGCTTCAACCCGGGGCACCAGTGGCTCGCCAACCGCGGCTACGCCGTGCTGAGCGTCAATTACCGCGGCTCGACCGGGTTCGGCAAAGGCTTCGTCAACGCGGCCAACCTTGAATGGGCCGGCAAGATGCACGACGACCTGATCGACGCTGTCGAGTGGGCCGTCGCCGAAGGGATCGCCGCGCGCGACAAGGTGGCGATCATGGGCGGCAGCTATGGCGGCTATGCGACGCTGGTCGGCCTCGCGTTCACCCCCGAGGTGTTCGCCTGCGGGGTCGACATCGTCGGCCCCTCGAACCTCGAAACCCTGCTCGAGACGATCCCGCCGTACTGGAAGCCGCTGGTCAAGCAGTTCCACCAGCGGATGGGCAATCCCGAAACGCCCGACGGCCTGCAGCTGCTCAAGGACCGCAGTCCGCTCTACCGCGCAAAAGACATCTGCCGCCCGCTGCTGATCGCGCAGGGGGCCAACGACCCGCGGGTGAAGCAGAGCGAGAGCGACCAGATCGTCGAGGCGATGGAGCGCGACGGAATCCCGGTCACTTACGTCGTCTTTCCCGACGAAGGGCACGGGTTCGCCCGCCCGGAAAACAACATCGCCTTCAGCGCGATCACCGAGAACTTCCTCGCCGAATGCCTGGGCGGCCGGGCCGAACCCGTCGGCGCGACGCTTGAAAAATCGACCGCCGAGATCCGCACCGGCAAGGACCACGTGAAGGGGCTTGAAGCGGCCGAGGCCTGACGCCTATTCCCGCGCATCGAGAGGGAGAGAGCGCATGGCGCTTCGCAAGGCGGTTTTCGTCACCGGCGCGGGATCCGGCATAGGCCGGGCCATCGCGCAGAAATACGCGCACGAGGGCTGGTTCGTCGCCCTCGCCGACGTGAACGAGAAAGGCATGGAGGAAACCGTCGCGGGCATGCCCGGCGGCTTCTCCTACAGCCACAAGCTCGACGTGTCGGATCGCGAGGCGTGGGACGAGGCGCTCCGCATCGCCGCACGCGCCGCCGGCGGGCGGATCGACTGCGTCGTCAACAACGCCGGTATCTCGCTCGGCGGCGCGCTCGAGGAATACACGCTCGAGGAGATCGACCGGATCATCGCGGTGAACTTCGCCGGGGTCGTCTACGGCGCGCAGGCCGCCCTGCCCTGGCTCAAGGAAACCGCGCCGGGTTCGACCTTGATCAACACCGCCAGCGCCGCGGCGCTGCACGGCATGGCCAACCAGAGCCTCTACGGCGCGACCAAGGCCGCGGTGCGTTCGCTGACCGAATCGCTGGACGCCGAATGGGCGGTCCACGGCATCCGGGTCCGCAGCCTGATGCCCAGCTTCATCGACACGCCGCTGTTGCAGAACCCGCCCAACCGCACCCGCAACGTCAAGATCCGCGATACCGTGGTCGAGGCCGGGCTGGAGTTCACCGCGGTCGAAGTCGTGGCCGACACGGCCTATGCCGCGATGAGCAGCGAGCAGACCCACCACCTGGTCGGCAAGACCGCACGCAAGCTGAGCTTCATCGCCAAATGGATGCCCGGCACCCTCAAGAAGCGCGCCCGGCTGCTGGCCCAGGCGCACGACAAGGTCAGCGGGCGCTAGACCAGCGCGTCGATCGCCTCGGCCATCCGGGCGTCCCGGGCCGAGAGACCGCCGGCGTCGTGCGTCGTCAGGGTGATCTCGACCCGGTTGTAGACGTTGAACCACTCGGGGTGGTGGTCGTGCTTTTCAGCTAGCAAAGCGACGCGGGTCATGAAGCCAAAGGCCTCGCTGAAATCGGCGAACTTGAAATGCCGCTCGATCGCCTTGCCCTCGCGCGCCAGCGACCACGCGCCGTGGGCTTCGAGCAATCTCTCGCGTTCCGTCTCGGTCAGTTCGGCTACGGCCATGTGTCTCGCTCCTGCTCGTCCTGCGCCTGCCCGCCCCTGCGAAAGCAGGGGTCGAAGGATTGTCGCTGGCGGTTCCTTGGCCTAACGCTCGCGGCGATGGAAGGGGCCCACCTCACAGTCAGCGACCTCGCCTGCCGCCGCGGCGACCGGGTACTGTTTCGCGGGTTGTCGTTCCAGCTTGCGCCGGGTGGGGCGCTGCAGGTGCGCGGCGCCAACGGCACGGGCAAGTCGAGCCTGCTGCGGATCGTTGCCGGACTGCTGCGGCCGTTTGCCGGAACCGTGGATTGGCAAGGTCCGAGGGCGCTGCTCGACGGCAACCTGCCGCTCGACGAGCACCTGCCGCTGGGCAAGGCGCTGGCCTTCTGGGAGCGGATCGACGGCGCGCATGACACCGGCACGCTCGCCCCACTGGTCGAGGTGCCGGTGCGCTACCTCTCGACCGGCCAGCGCAAGCGCGCGGCGATCGTGCAATCGGCGCCGCGCCCGGGCGGCCTGTGGCTGCTCGACGAGCCGCTCAACGGGCTGGACGTATCCGCAGCCGCATCGCTGGTCGGGCAGGTGGCCGCGCACTGCTACAAGGGCGGCCTCGCTCTGATCGCCTCGCACCAGCCGTTCGGTCTCGAAGGCCTGCAGACCATCGACATCCTGGACTACGCGCCGTGAGCCCTCTCCTCGCCCTGCTTCGGCGTGACCTCGCGCTGGCCTTCGGCGGCGGACGGCGCGGCGGCGCGGTGCTGCCGGTGCTGTTCTTCCTCGCGGTGGCGATGCTGTTTCCCTTCGCCGTCGGGCCGGACCCGGTGCTGCTGGCGCGCGCCGGCGGCGGAATCGTCTGGGTCGCCGCCCTGCTCGCGGCGATCCTGCCGCTCGACCGCCTGTTCGCGCCCGATTTCGAGCAGGGCTTCCTCGACCAGTTCGCGCTGCGCGGCATTTCCGAAGAGGCGATCGCCGCGGTGCGCCTCGTCTCGCACTGGCTCAGCTTCGGCCCGCCGCTGATGCTCGCCACCCTGCCCGCCGCCGCATTGCTCGGCCTTCCGGGCGAGACCGTCGCCACGCTCGAGTGGGGCCTGCTCGCCGGCACGCCGGGCCTCGCCGCGATCGGCCTGATGATTTCCGCGCTGACCCTGAGCTTGCGCGCCGGAGCCGCGCTCGCCGGGCTGCTACTGGTGCCGCTGGCGGTGCCACTGTTGATCTTTGGCGCCGGTGCGCTCTCGACCGGCGGCGATGCGGGGATAGCGCTGACGGCGGCGATCAGCCTGCTGCTTTGCGCGGTAACGCCGTTTGCGGCTGGGGCGGCAATCAGGGCTGCACGAGAGGGTTAGGTGGCCGAAAAACCTATGCAAAAGGATGACTCGGAGCATCCTATTCCGGAGCTCTGGCGTGATACCTTTCGGCAGATTGCCGCTGCCTTCGTGGTCGGTGACTACAGGCTCGTCGAAAATCCCGTCAAAGATGTCGCGACAATTTCCACCTCGATAGCGAACCAAATCGCGGCAAATGTATCAGCTTATGGAGACAGACTGGCGCCCTTAGATGACGCTACTTGGGAGCGATCCGTTTACCGTTGGATGGATGGGTATTGGCTTGGACTAGTAGACCTTACAACCGCTACGGAGCCAGTTAGCGACCTGACCCTTCACGCGAAATTGTCTGAGGAGACCGGATCGAAGTGGGAGATAAAGTCAGTTCACGTCCCTTAGCAGCGTAAGTCCCCTTCGCCTCAGCCGTAAGGCGGCTTGTCCAGCCCCTTGGGGCTCGCCGTGAAGATCTCGTTCCCGTCCTCGGTAATCCCGATCGAGTGTTCGAACTGCGCCGACAGTGACTTGTCGCGGGTCACCGCGGTCCAGCCGTCGCTCAGCAGCTTCACCCACGGTTTGCCGAGGTTGATCATCGGCTCGATGGTCATGAACATGCCGGGTTTCAGTTCCGGACCGGTCCCGGCCTTGGCGGCGTGGACGACTTCGGGGGCGTCGTGGAACAGGCGACCGAGGCCATGGCCGCAGAATTCGCGCACCACGCCATAGCGATGCGCCTCGGCATGTTTCTGGATCGCCGCGCCGATATCGCCGAGCCGCGCGCCGGGCTTGGCCTTGTCGATGCCGATCATCAGGCATTCGTAGGTTACCTCGACCAGCCGCCGCGCCTTCAGGGAAACGTCGCCGACGAGGAACATGCGGCTGGTGTCGCCGTGCCAGCCGTCGAGCAGCGGCGTGACGTCGACGTTGACGATGTCGCCGTCCTTCAGCGCCTTGTCGGCCGGGATGCCGTGGCACACGACGTGGTTGATCGAGGTGCAGCACGAATGTGCATAGCCGCGATAGCCCATCGTCGCCGGGACCGCGCCGCCGTCGAGCGTCATCTGGCGCACGAGATCGTCGATCTGCCCGGTGGTGACGCCGGGCTCGATGAAACTCGCCAGTTCGTCGAGGATTTCCGCCGCCAGACGCCCAGCCTTGCGCATGCCTTCGAACCCCTCGGGGCCGTGGAGCTTGATGGTGCCGTCGCGCAGGACGGTCTCGGTGCCGGTGATGTGCTGGTATTCGGTCATGGAGCCCATGTAGCGAGGGGCCGCCGGAATTGCGAGTGGCTCAGCGCTTGATCGAAAACGCCGAGCGATAGGCCGGCTTCACCGCATCGAGCACTTCGGCATCGACCGGGAAATCGAGCTCGTAGTCGCCCTCGGCGTAGGGTCCGGCGACATAGGGACCAAAATAGATTCCGACCCGGTCGAAGGTCTTGCCGTTGGAAGAACCGACGATGATCGTCGCTTCGTCCAATCCCGGACAGGCGTCAAATTCGTCGATCCCGCTCGACACATAGTCCGCCCCGCGCTTCTTGAGCCGTTCGGCATCGAGCGCATCGCACAGCGTCCGGCCCAGCGCCGCTTGCAGCACCTCCGGCGAGGCGAACAGGTCGATGCCCTCGTGGCCTTCGCTCGCCGCCTTGTCCCAGACCAGCGAGGAACGGCCGTAATTGCCATGCGCCCCGCCCGAGAAGCTGTAGAAATCGTCGGTCAGACTGAGCCATCCGGGCAGGTCGGCGACGACCTTGTATTCCTCCACCCAGCTGTGCTTGCGGAAAGGATAATCGTTGTCCTTGGCGCTCTGGCGGTCCTCCTCCGCCTCCTCTTTCAGCTTCTGGCGCGCCTTGTTCTCTTCGGCCTTGAGCCTTGCCGCCAGCGCCGGCAGATTGCCGGCCTGCTGCGGCCACGACATCTCGAACTGGTAGAGGTCGGTCTCCTCCTTGACCGCGTGGGCCCCGCCTTTGGCGTCCGCCTGCGCGCTGGCGGTCGCGCTGCCGCCCGCCGCGGCGGAATCCTGCTTGGCGCCGACCTTGTCACCAATTTCCTCGGGAGAGGAACAGGCGGCGAGCGCCAGCAGCGCCAGGGGCACGGCAAGGCTCGGGGCGATGCGGATGGGCATTGGAATCCTTCGGGCAAACGGGCAATGGGCCGCTTATGAGCACAAAAGACGACCTTATCCAGCCGGATCGCGGACAGGACGCAATCCCCATCCACCTCGTGAGCAAGGACGGGTTCGACGGCTGGGCCAAGACCCTTTCCGCCCCGCAGCGCGCAGCGCTTGCCGGGCAGAAATTCGACGGCAGCGGCTATCAGGTCGGCATCGTGCCCGATGGCGACACTTGGTTCGCGGTCGGCGGGGTCGCCGATCCCGACGACCTGTCGAGCTGGTGCATGGCCAAGCTGGCCGAGACGCTGCCGGCAGGAGTATACCGCCGCGCCGACGGTGAGCCCGGCCCGGCGCTCTATGGCTGGCAGACCGCGCAATACCGCTTCGGCCGTTACAAGGACGAAGACGGCGAAGGCCCGCGGATCCTGCTGACCAAGGAAGCGAACAAGGCGGGCGCCGCGATGGCCGAGGCCAAGGCGGCGATGCTGGTGCAGGACCTCGTCAACACCCCGGCCGAGGACATGGGACCGGCTGCGCTGGAAGAGGTCGCCGAAAAGCTCGCCAAGCAGCACGGCGGCCAGGTCAAGGTCACCCGCGGCGATGCGCTGGCGCAGGAATTCCCGATGGTCCACGCGGTCGGCCGCGCCGCCGCGCGCAGCCACGCACCGCGCATGATCGAGCTCATCTGGGGCGACCCCAAGCACCCGCGCCTCGCCGTGGTCGGCAAGGGCGTGGCCTTCGACTCGGGCGGCCTCGATATCAAGCCGGCGGCGGGCATGCTGCTGATGAAGAAGGACATGGGCGGCGCGGCACACGCGCTCGCGCTCGCCTCGCTTGTCATGGGCGCGGGGCCGAAGGTTCACCTGCAGTGTCTCGTCCCCGCGGTCGAGAACGCCATCGCCGGCAACGCCTTCCGTCCCGGCGATGTCCTGACGAGCCGCAAGGGGCTTACGGTGGAGATCGGCAACACCGACGCCGAAGGCCGGCTGATCCTCGGCGATGCGCTGACGCTGGCGAGCGAGGGCGAGCCCGACTTCATCGTAGACTTCGCCACCCTGACCGGGGCGGCGCGCGTCGCGCTGGGGCCGGACCTGCCGGCGCTGTTCGCACGCCAGGATGCGACGGCCGAGGCGCTGCTCGCCGCAGGCAAGGCGCACGACGATCCGGTCTGGCGGCTCCCGCTGCACGGCGCCTATGCCGAGTGGCTCAAGTCCGACATTGCCGACACCAACAACGCACCCAGCAACGGCTTCGCCGGGGCAAGCGTCGCCGCGCTGTTCCTCGACAAGTTCGTCGGCGAGGACATCGACTGGGCCCATTTCGACACGTTTGCCTGGCGACCCGCGGCCAAGCCCGGCCGGCCCAAAGGCGGCGCCGCGTGCGGGTTGCGCGCCGCCTGGGGCATGTTGCAGGAACGCTATGGCTGAGCACGGCTCGCCCCGGCCAGCTTGCTCGCGAGGGCTGCGCGGTCTAAGCGCCGCGGCCTGAAACCACGCGACCGGAGCGGCAGACAAGGAAATGAGCGGCAAAGCGCACGGACAGGGTCTGTACACCCTTGCCGGGCCGGTGGAAAAACCGGACCCGCGGACCGTGCCCCTGCGCGGCGACCTGGCGCACATCGCCCTGGCCGGCAAACACTTCGTGCCGCACTATGCCGTGCCCCAGCCGCGCGCCGTGATGCCGGGCGGCGCACCGCTTCTCGCCGACACCGGCGACGGAGCGGAAGAGCTCTGCACGCTGATCGAAGGCGACAGTTTCGAAGTTCTCGACGTCGCCGGGGCTTACGCATGGGGTTGCGTCTCGCTCGAAGGTCCCGTCGGGTACGTCCATCTCGACCGGCTCGAACCGGCGGTCGCATGATCCGCACGGTGTTCATCGATGGCGCGGCCGGCACCACCGGCCTCGAGATCGGCGGCCGGCTTGCCGGACGCAGTGAATTCTCGCTCGTCGTGCTCGAAGGCGACAGGCGCAAGGATCCGGCCGCCCGGGCCGAGGCGCTCAACGGCTCCGATTTCGCCATCCTCTGCCTGCCCGACGACGCCGCGCGCGAGGCTGTCTCGCTGATCGAGCCCGGCAGCGAGGTCCGCGTGATCGACGCCTCGACCGCGCACCGCACTGCGCCGGGCTGGGTCTACGGTTTTCCCGAAATCGTCGGCCGCGATACCCTCGCCTCGGCGCGGCGAGTCTCCAACCCCGGCTGCTATTCGACCGGCTTCATCGCGCTCGTCGCGCCGCTCGTCCGTGCCGGGCTATTGCCTGCCGACTGGCCCTACACCTGCAACGCGGTGTCGGGTTATTCGGGCGGGGGCAAGGCGCTGATCGCCCGCTTCGAGGAGGACAGCGACATCGCCTGGCGCGGCTACGCCCTGGCGCTCGGCCACAAGCACGTGCCCGAGATGCAGCAACGCTGCGGCCTCTCCATCCCTCCCTTGTTCTCGCCCGCCGTCGTTCCGGCGCACCGCGGAATGGTGACCGAGATTCCGCTCCCTCTAACAGCAATGCCGAATGCGGGCGCGACCGAGGCCATGCGTGAGGCGCTGACCGAGTTCTACGCCGGCAGCGAGATCGTGCGCATGGGGACCCCGCCGGATGACGGCGAACTGCTGCTGCGCAAGTCGCGCCGGCCCTCGGACGCGATGGAGCTTCACGTGTTCGCCTCGCCCGACGGATCGCAGGCGCGGCTCGTCGCCGTGCTCGACAATCTCGGCAAAGGGGCGAGCGGCGCGGCGGTGCAGTCGCTCAATCTGATGGCCGGGCTGGACGAGACCGCGGGGCTGCGCCTCTGACGCCGCCTGCCCGTTTCCTGGGCAACGCTGCCTTTTCGGCGGGCATGCACAACGCACTAAAATTTCTCCACGATTGCCGCGGAACGGGAGAATCTTGCGATTCCGCCCTTTTCGGCACGCCGGCGATTGTCTAGGTCGGTCACATCGCGCCTTGGCACGATTCTTGAAGAATGGTTGCCGGGACATTGTCGGATCGTCCGGCCCGCCGACTGGGGTGGCGCCGGCATTGCTCGCAGGGGTCACGTGAAAAAGATCGAAGCCATCATCAAGCCCTTCAAACTCGACGAGGTGAAGGAAGCGCTGCACGAAGTGGGCGTATCCGGCATCACCGTGACCGAGGCGAAGGGATTCGGCCGGCAGAAAGGCCACACCGAACTCTATCGCGGCGCCGAGTATGTGGTCGATTTCCTACCCAAGGTGAAGCTCGAGGTCGTGGTGACCGACGATCAGGCGGAACGGGTGGTGGAGGCGATCGCCGGCGCCGCCCAGACTGGGCGCATCGGGGATGGCAAGATCTTCGTCAGCACCATTGACACCGCGCTGCGCATTCGCACCGGCGAAAAGGACGACGCCGCGATCTGAGACAATCCCGGAAGCGGTTTCCCGCTTCCCGCAAACACGAACGAAAAAAGCTCTTCAAGGAAGGACGACCATGGCCAGTGCAAAGGATATCGTGAAGCGGATCAAGGACGAGGAGATCGAGTGGGTCGATCTTCGCTTCACCGATCCGAAGGGCAAGTGGCAGCACCTGACGATGGTGTCGAGCGTGCTCGGCGAAGACGAGCTCGAGGAAGGCCTGATGTTCGACGGTTCGTCGATCGAAGGCTGGAAGGCGATCAACGAATCCGACATGATCCTCAAGCCGGACCTCGACGCCATCTATGTCGACCCCTTCTCCGCCACCCCGATGATGATCATCTTCTGCGACATCGTCGAACCCTCGAGCGGCGAATGGTATTCGCGCGATCCGCGCTCCACCGCCAAGCGCGCCGAGGCCTTCGTCAAGTCGGCCGGCTTCGGTGATACCGTCTACGTCGGCCCCGAAGCCGAGTTCTTCATGTTCGACGACGTGCGTTTCGAGGACGGCTATGCCGGCTCGGGTTTCCAGATCGACGACATCGAGCTGCCGACCAACACCGGCGCCGAACTCGAAGGCGGCAACCTTGCCCACCGCCCGCGCGCCAAGGGCGGCTATTTCCCGGTAGCCCCGGTCGACAGCTGCACCGACATCCGCGGCGAAATGGTCGCGACGATGCTCGAAATGGGCTTGCCCTGCGACAAGCACCACCACGAGGTGGCCGCGGCGCAGCACGAGCTCGGCCTGACCTTCGGCACGCTGACCACCACCGCCGATCGGATGCAGATCTACAAGTACGTGGTGATGATGGTCGCGCAGGCCTACGGCAAGACGGCGACGTTCATGCCCAAGCCGATCAAGACCGACAACGGGTCGGGCATGCACACCCACATCTCGATCTGGGACGGCGGCAAGCCGCTCTTCGCCGGCAACGGTTACGCCGGGCTGTCGGAAACGTGCCTGTACTTCATCGGCGGCGTCATCAAGCACGCCAAGGCGCTCAATGCCTTCACCAACCCGACGACCAACAGCTACAAGCGCCTGGTCCCGGGCTACGAAGCGCCGGTGCTGCTGGCCTATTCGGCGCGCAACCGTTCGGCGTCCTGCCGCATTCCCTACGGCACGGGCGAAAAGGCCAAGCGCGTGGAATTCCGCTTCCCCGATGCGATGGCCAATCCCTACCTGTGCTACGCCTCTTTGCTCATGGCCGGGCTCGACGGGATCAAGAACAAGATCCATCCGGGCGAAGCGATGGACAAGAACCTCTACGATCTGCCGCCTGCCGAATTGGCCGAAGTGCCCACCGTCTGCGGCTCGCTGCGCGAGGCGCTCGACAGTCTGGCCGCCGACCACGACTTCCTGCTCGAGGGCGATGTCTTCACCAAAGACCAGATCGAGGCCTACATGGAACTCAAGTGGCCCGAGGTCCTGCGCATGGAGACCACGCCCTGCGCCGTCGAATTCGACATGTATTACTCGGCCTGATCCGCCCGCGGATTGCGCCAAGGGAAAAGGGCGTCCGGGAAACCGGGCGCCCTTTTTGCTTTGCCTCGCACTTTTCCTTCGCCCGGCCTCATTCGAAAACCCCGCTCGGCTCGTCCGATATCCGGGAACTGGCCCGTCGCGCGCCCCGTTGCCGCGACGAGGAGAGTTCGAATGAAGTACGCGATGTCTGCCCTGGCTGCGGCAACGATGCTCGCGGCCGGGGCTAACGCCAATCCGGGCAATGGAAAGAACGCTATGAGCGCGGCCGCACACAGCGCGGCCGCCAAGGATCGAGGCAGCGAGGGAGCTATAGAGCCGGGCGAGGCGGCCCACGGAAACGGCAAGTCGGCGATGGCGGCCGGGATGAAAGACAACCGCGGACCGCCGGCAAAAGCCGCCCGCGTGCCTGCCGCAACGGACAAGCCGGCCGCGCCGGGAAACATGAACGCCAACGCGAACAGAAACAGCAATACGTCGAAGGATCACGGCAGCAACGAAGCCAGAGGCCCGGCGCTGGCAGCGCGGGCCAGCGAGCGCAATCCGAATGCCCGTGCGGGCCCGCCGACCGCGGACGTCCGCGTCCTTGCCGACGGACGGCATGTCTATGATCGCCCGGGGGTGCGCCAGCTGTGGAACGGCCGCGAGGAGCGCGGCCTGATCGACGGATGTCCGCCGGGGCTCGCCAAGAAGCACGACGGCTGTCTGCCACCAGGCCTCGCGACGACAGTAGAACCGAGATACCGCTATACGGCGTTTCCGCCCGACTGGTGGGGCCTCGGCAGTCTCGCGACCGGAGGCGGGCGCTACCGCTATGCCGACGGTTATCTACTGCGCCTCGACGGAAACCGCGTGGGTGGATACATTCCCCTGCTGGGCGGGGCGCTGTCGATCGGCAATCCCTGGCCGATGCCTTACGCACCGCACCCGGTGCCGGACTACTACGTCGACTATTACGACCTCGGGCCTTCAGGCGGCTATCGCTATGCCGACGACGTGCTCTACCGGGTCGATCCGAAGAGCGCCGGGATCACCTCGATAGCCGCGCTGCTTTCGGGCGACGACATCCGCGTCGGCGAGCCGATGCCGCCGGGCTACGACGTCTACAACGTCCCCCGCCCCTATCGCGCGCAGTACGCCGATGGGCCCGACCGGAGCTATCGCTACAGCGACGGCTATATCTACCAGGTCGATCCCAAGACGCAGATCGTGGCCGCAGCCATCGAATTGCTGGCAGGCTGAGGAGCTTCGCATGACATCTCACCCGCACCCGCTCGCTGCCCTTGCCGCACTTTCCCTATTCGCGCTGGGCGCGTGCAACTCGGCCGACAAAAGCCAGCCGGAAGAACCGGAACGGATCACCGCCAGCGATACTCTGGCCGGAGCGATCTCGGCGGACTCCAGCCTCAGCACCGTTTCCGAGGCGCTCGGAGAAACCGGGCTTGCCCAGGTATTCGACGGCGCCGGGTCCTATACCCTCCTGGCCCCGAACAACGCGGCCTTCGATGCCCTCGGCGAGATAGGCGACGATCTGCGCAACCCGGCCCGGAAAGCGGTGCTGGCGGCCATCCTGCGCGATCACATCCTCCCCGGGTACATGACGCCCAAGGACATCGCGAGCGCGATAGACGCCAAGGGCGGTTCGGTAGACGTCGAAACGATGGGCAATCACACGCTGACTTTCAGCAAGTCGGGCGACACCATCGCCGTAACCGGCGAGGACGGAGCGCAGGCCGAGATCGCCGGCGAGGCTCTCACCGCCAACAACGGTGTCGCGATCCCGCTCAACGCCGTGCTCAAGACGTTCGACGATGCCGGTGCTGGCTAGCGGGGCGCCTCAGTAATCCTTCGAAGCCTCAAGCGAAGCGCTCTCGCGCCCGAGCGAGGATACGGTCGCGAGCAGCGATAGCCAGCTCGTAATCCTGAACTCCACCTGTGTCGCGGTATAACCCCGGCCGTCGGTGATGATCTCGGCATAGAACCGGTGACCGAAGCGCTTGCCGAGCGCCAGCGCGGTACCGCGATCGAGCGCGGGATCGGCCGGGACGATGCGCAGGCGGTCGAGACCCACAGCCTGGCGCAGCTTGTTGATCGGATCGATACCGCTGCCGCCGCGCAGGCTGGCCAGCGCCGCGCCGAGCTGCAGGGCGTCGGTCGCGCTGAGGTTGCTGATCGAGCCGCCGAACAGCAATCGCGCGAGGATCTCTTCTTCGGGCAGCGAGGGCGTCGACTCGAACTGGATTTCCGGTTGCGTGGCCCGTCCGCTGACGCTGACCCGAACGCTTATGCCGTTGGCCGAGGTTTCGGCGAGAAGACTGATCCGCGGGTCCGGCGGCGCAGATTCGTCAAAGCTGATGACCCCGCGCGTGATGTCGAACCTGGTCCCGGCAAAACTGTAGAAACCCTGGCGCTGCACGATCGTGGCCGTGCCGCCGATCCGCGGATCCGCGGTGGTGCCGCGCAAGACGATATTGGCGCTCCACTCGCTGTCGAGCCCCATACCGTCGACCTTCACGCCGTCGCGCGCCCTGGCGTCGATCAGGTAACGCCACGGCGCGCCGACCTTCCTGGCCGGGGCGACGTCAGCCGGGACGTTGATTTCGCGAGTCGCGATGTCGGGCAACTCTTCGCTCGCTGCGGCGGCGCCGAGCCGCCAGTGCGCCTTGTCGACTTGCAGCCGCCCGGCGATCGTCCCACCGACACCGTCGGAGACGATGCGCATCGGGCCGGTAACGGTGGCGCTCATGTTCGGCAAGGCGAGGACTTGTGCGTTTCGTGCCGCCAACCGCAGGTCGATAGCCGGCCCGCGTCCTTGACCGAGGTTGGAGAGATCGACCGTGCCGCTGCCGGTAACCTTGCCGCCATCCGGCCCCGTGCCGGAGAAGCTGGTCAGCCGGAGCCGCGAACCGGAGAACCGCCCGCGCGCCTTTACCTGCTTGAGGTCGGTGCCGGTAAGGGCACTCTGCACCCGTAGACTGTCGCCGGCGATGGTACCGACGACCTCGGGGTTGCGCAGCGAGCCAGTGACATCGGCCGACACGCGCAGCGGGCCGTTGATGTCGAGGAGATCGAGCGCCGCAAGCCGCCACAGCGAAGCCGCCGGCCCGTCGTATCGCATCTGCGCGCGCAGGTCGCCGTCCTGCAGCCGTTCGAACAGGGACCCGCCCTGCCGAAGCATTGCAATGCGCCCTTGCAGACGCCCCTTGACGCCGCCCTCGTCCTTCAGGACCGCCCGGGTCTGCAGTATCGTCGGCGAGAGCCGCGCGACCAGCGCAAGATCGATCGGTCGCGACGTCAGGACCAGGCCCGAGCGGGTCAGGCCCTTGACCATCACGCGCGCCTCGCCGGTCGGCGCGCCGCCGGCGCCGCCCGAAAACTCGACGATGCCCGAGATCGTCCCGCCGAGGCCGATATCGCCGCCGACTGCGTCGATCAGCGACAGGGGCATCTTGTCGAGGCTGAACTTGCCGTGCATCGGCTGGGTCCCGCCGAACCGCCCCTCGAGGATCGTCCGGCCATCGCCATAGTTTAGCTGCGTCGGGCGCAGTTCCCAGCTGCCGTCGGGCTGCTTGGTGAGCACTGCCCGACGCGGCATGGAGATGGTGCGCGAGCCGTATTTGCCCTTCACCGCAACGGCGACCTGGCCAGAGCTGGCGCTGCCCGTCAATTGCAAGTCGAAGCCGCTGCCGCGCCGGCCGGTCAGCGCCGCGTCGAACTTGCCCACCCCATCGACGACGTTGGCGCGGCCTGAGAAGCGGCCGATGAACAGGCTTCCATAGCTGATCCCTTGGGCCTGGGCCTGGCCCGAAATCGTCGTGCTCCCGCCGCCGATCGTTCCTGTGGCGGTAAGATTGGCTCGGCGAATGGTCAGCGGGGTAGCCCCGCCAAAGCGGGCGTCGCGCGCGGTCAGGTTCACGTCAAAGCCCTGCCCGCCGCCGCGCGGGGCCAGGGCGAGGGTGCCATCGACGCCGCCCTGCGCGAGGCTCAACGTGCCTTTGGCAGCCCCCTCGACGATGGTCAGCGACCCGGTCACAGCGGTGTCCGAAACGTTGAGCCGGTCGATCGTCACGCTGACCGGTCCGCCCGCGGGCATGGCGAGCCGCAAGGCGCCATCGAACGGCCCAAGCAACGACTGGCCGCTCGTGTCGATGGCGAAACCGTTCTCGGTCGGGGCGATTGCCACGTGCACATCCTTCAGGCCCGCCGCAGGCAGCGGGCTGGCGAAGACGAGTTCGGCGTGCGGTCCGTCTGCGGCAATGGCGGCCTCGACGGTGAACCCGCCGTAGTCGACGTGGCGGCCCCTGCCGACCAGCGTGGTCTCGCCGCCCTGCACCTTGCCGTCGAGCGTGAGCGAGAGCTTGCTCGACTTGAGCGTCGTCTTAGAAAATGAAATCGGCTGGCCGGCGCCCAGCCTCACCCCGCCGTCGAACCGGATGTTGTCGCCGGCGATGTTGGCGAGCGTCGCATTGCTGACCTTGGTCAGCCGCCCGGTGAAGTTGGCGGCCAGCGTCCACGGCACGCCGTTGCCGGTTTTGAAGAGGATTTTCGCCCCGGCATCCAGCGTGCCGACGTTGTCGAGCTGCAGACCGCGCATCTCGACCGGGCCGGCCAAGGCGTACCCGCCGCGCGCGGTGTCGCCGCGCAGCGTCAACCGGGCATCCAGGCCAGGGAAGTTCAAGCGCAGGTTGTCCGCCGTGATCTGCCCGTTCGCCAGCGTGACCTCGCCGCGAAGAGTGCCATTAACCAGCCGCGGGTCGAGCATGGCATTGCCGCTGGCGATCCGCTCGACGCTGGCGTCGAGCGGCAAGGCGAGCCGGTCTCCGTTCCAGCGGAGGGTCCCGTGCTGCTCCAGCCCCTCGATCACGGTGCCCGAAAGGTTTGCGCGCGCAACCGTGAGGTCCAACGGCACATCGAGCTTGCGGAATGGCCCGTCGAGGGTGGCGCTGAGTTTTGCCCCCTCGATCCGCATGTTCTCCCCGAGCAGCAACGGGTCGCGCAAGACGGCGTTCACGCGCACAGTCTCGAATGCGTTTTGGCCAAGATCGACCGCGCCGTGCGCGCTCAGCTTGAGCCCCTTGCCGCGCAGCGCGAGCGCGCCGCTCGCGACGCTGTTTTTGAGATTGCCGACCAGCACCACGACCGGGCTCGGGCCGAGCGCTCGGGCGGGAATGCCGGTGAGATATTCGTTCGTGCGTACCTGGCCGGCGATGACGTATCGGCCGGCGAAGTTCTGCACTTCGAAATCGGCCAGTCGATCGCCCCCCTGCCGCGCGATGAAGGTACCGTCCCACTTGCTCCAGGTGCCGTCGCCCTCGAGCTTGATCGTCATGTCCTCCTGCGCACCGACCAAGGATGCCAGCAGCCCGCCCGCGGGCGCGCGGTAGTCGAGCCCCAGATCGAACCGATCGTCGTCCGGCTCGGCCGCGACCAGCACGCTGAACTTGTCGCCCCCGCCCAGCGCGCCGTCGGCATCGAGCTCTACTAGCCCGTCGGTCACTTTTGCGGAGGCATTGAAGTTGACGGTCCGTTCCTCGTCCAGCAGGCCTTTGGCGACGTGCAGGTCGTCGATCACGAAGCGATCCACCCGGATGTCGAAATTGGGGAGGATCGGAGCGTTGGGGTCGCCGGGTTTCAGATCGGGCGCAGCGTAGAGCGTGCCGTCGTGCAACACGAGGTTGCGCACATCGAGCCCGGAGAAGGGGAACTTGTAAGGTCGCCAATTGAGCTCGACCTCGGGCACTTTCAGGAACAGCGTTCCATCGGCGTCGCGGAACGTCACGTCGTAAAGCGTGGCGTTCCATAGCACCGAGCCGCTGATTCGGCCGACCGAGACCGAAAGACCGCTGGCCGGCGCGAACTTGGAAATCTGATCGACGATGAACTGCCGGCCAGGCGGCGTGTGCAGGAACACCACCGCGAGCCCGATCAGCAGGACCAGCCCGGCGACAATGCGGCCAACCCAGCGCCCGGCGACCCGCAGGCCGTGCAGCGGCCCGTGCCCGTCCGCCGCGGGGGCGTCGATTTCGTCCTCCTCCGCCATCAGAACGCCTGGCCCAGGCCGACGTAGACGCCAAATTTGGCATCGTTCGGCCCGGGGTTGATGGGGACACCAAGATCGACCCGGACGGGTCCGAAGCTGGTGTAATAGCGAAGCCCGATGCCGGCGCCGATCTTGATATTGCCGAAGTCGGGGGTGGAACCGGAACCTACCGTGCCGGCATCCACGAATGGAACGACACCAAGCGCACCGTCGAGCAGGCCGGTCTGGATTCGCGCCTCGAGCGAGAACTCGGCCAGCGAACGTCCGCCGGTCGGATCGCCAATCGCGCTCTGCGGTCCGATTTTCTGGTAGCCGTAACCGCGCACCGACCCGCCGCCGCCGGCGTAGAGCCGCCGCGAAGGGGCGATATCGGCCACCGGGGCCCCGGGGATGCTGGCAAGACGCGCGCGCCCGGCGAGCACGATCTTGTCGCTGACCGAGCGGTAATAGGACCCGTCGAGCTGGGTGCGGACGTAGACAGTTTCGCTGCCGTTGGTCCGCGCCACCTCGGGCGAGACCTTGGCGGAGAGACGGAACCCGGTGGTGGGATTGAGCAAGTCGTCGCTTGTGTCCCACTGAATGTAGCCGGGGAGCGCCGCGATGAAGTAGGTCTGCCACACGCCGGGCGTGCCGCTGGCCGTCGCGGTCCGCTCCTTCGTGGCGACCAGTTCGATCCCCCCGGACCAGCTGATACGCTTCTGGAACAACAAGGTGCTGAGACGTTCGAACGTGCCGACCAGCGATGCTGTTTGCGCATCGTAGGCGGCATAGTCGATCGTGCTGGCATAGGCGTCGATCGTCAGAACCTGGTCGCGGCCGAGGAAGTTGTTGCGCCGGTAGGTCACACCGGCGAGCTGCTCCTGCGTACCGGCGATCGCGCGCACCTTGAGCGCACCTTCCGGCGGGAACAGATTGCGATGTTCCCAGCTACCTTCGAGCTTGAACCCCTCGCCGGTGCCGTAACCGATCGAACCCTTTACCGTGCGCAGCTTCGCCTTGGTCATCTCGACCTGCATGTCGACCACGCCCGGCTCGTTGCCAGAGGGCGGCGCGACCTCGACCGGCGTGACCGTGGCGGTGCTGACGAGACCGGTCGCCTGGATCGCGCGGCGCAGATCCATTTCGTCGCTGCGCCGGTAGAGGTCTCCGGGTTCGAAACGGGCGATCGTCGCAAGATGTTTGCCGGAGAGGAAGTTCGGCAGATTGCTGGTGACCTTGCCGAAACGGTACTTGCCGTTCGGCGAGACCTCCATCGTCAGGTCCCCTTCCTGGCGGTCGTGATCTATCAGCAGCTGGGGATCGTCGATGGCGGCGAACGGATAGCCGGCTTCGCCGAGCGCGCTGTCCAGCGCGGCCTGGCCGGACTTGATCGCAAAAGAATTGAGCGGATCGCCGCTGTGGACTCCGAAGGCGCCGAGCAGCTGGCGATAATCGTCGCCGGTTTTTGCCAGTTCGCCCAGATCGACCGCCCCAACGGCATAACGCTCGCCGGGAAGGATATCGAAGCGCACGGACGGATGCTCGGAATCGGCGGCGTCACCCGTGGCCTCGCCGCCGACCGAGCGAATGACCTGCGCATCGTAGTAGCCATAGATGCGCAGCAGCCGCTCCATCAGAGCCTCGTCCTCGCGCGCTTGTGCCGCCAGCCGTGCGGCGTTGTCCCCGGCATCGTCCTCCTCGATGGTCGATAGCTCCCGGAAATGATCCAGCAGATCGTCTCGTTCGGGGAGCAGGGAGCGATCCGTGGGAAAGACGACGGTCAGCGCGCGCGACAACTGCACCGCGTCGCCGACGTTCGGCGTCGTCGGCGCGGAAAGGTCTTCGGCGAAGGTGATGTCCTGCTCGGGCGCGAGCGGCTCGACCGCAGGCAGCTCCAGGTCCTCGGGCCAGGGGATGTCGAGCAGCGGCATTTCGCTCAGTTCGCTATCGACCGGCGGCGGCGCGTTCTCTTGCGCCTGAGCATCCTGAGGAACGCCTTGTTCCGCCCACGCTTCCGGGTTGCTGATCGCGCTGTCCGGGATCAAGTCCTCCAACTCGGGGAGGGTCGATCGGTCTTGCGCCGCTACGGGCTGGCCCACGAGCGCTGCACCCGCCGCCAGGGCGGCAAGCAACCGGCGCCCGCAGAGGCGGTCAGGCGATCTTGTACTGGTGCTGGCCGCCGGGAGTTCCGTCCTTGGATCCGCCTTCGACGCCCGGCACGGCGCTGCGTGGCCGCACGGCGGCGGCGATAAGCGCGGCCTGTTCATCATCTGAGAAACGCTGCCAGCCCCCAGGTCCGAGTTTTTCAAGCGGGCGATAACGCACCTTGTACTGCATACGTTGCGAACCCTCGACCCAATAGCCGAGATAGACGTAGGGCAGGCCTTCCCGACCTGCTCGTCTAATGTGATCGAGGATGATGTAGTTCCCAAGGCCCGTGCGAATCTCATGGTCCGGGTCGTAGAAACTGTAGATCATCGACAACCCGTCGCCTTGCCGGTCGGTCAGGCAGGCACCGATTAGACGACCCGGCTTTCCGTCGACCGATGGCTCCCTGTATTCAATGACATAGCTCGAGACCGAGGTATGTTCCACCATATCGGCGTAGTCAATCTCGTCCATCGCCGCCATTCCCCCGCCGGGGTGGCGCGCGCCGAGATACTTCTGCAGCAGCTCGAACTGTTCGGCGGTGGCCCAGGGCCGGCACTCGGTCGCGACGATGTCCCGGTTGCGCTTGATATTGCGCTTCTGGGTGCTCGAAGGGGCGAACTCCCCGGCCACGACCCGCACCGATATACAGGCGCGGCAATCGGCACAGCTCGGGCGGTAGGCGACGGTCTGGCTGCGCCGGAATCCGATGCGGCCGAGCGCGTCGTTCAGTTCCTCGGCATGCGGCCCCTTGAGCTCGGTGAACACCTTGCGCTCGGTCTTGCCCGGCAGATAGGGGCACGGCGCAGGGCTCGTCACGAAGAAGCGGGGAAATCGTACCGGGGCCGTCACGGTGCTGGGCGGTCCTCTCCAAGCCAGAACAGAAGCAATTTGCGCGATGCCCGCGGTATGACCGCAGGAATCGCCGCTTAGAAGACTATTAACCGTAATTTTCCCCGGTTGCAGGGTTAATTTTCACAAGGCCGTCGGCGAAAGACGAAACCGCCCTGAAATCGGTCAGTTCAGCTCCACTTGGCTAACCGCGTAGCCCTTGCCGCGAAGCGCGGCGACGAGCATTTCGAGTTGCTGGCGATCGCGCGCCTCGCATTCGATGTCGGTCACCAGGCCCTTTGCGGGCAAGTCGGTGAAGATGCGCTGGTGGTAGATTTCGAGGATGTTGACGTTGTGCGCGTCGAACTCGTGCATCACCTTGTACAGCGCACCGGGTCGGTCCTGGAGCGTGATCCTGAGGCGCGCAAGCCGGCCGTCGCGCGCCAGGTCGCGCAGCAGAACGTTGGCAAGCAGGCGGGTGTCGATATTGCCGCCGCACAGCACGAGGCCGACCTTCTTGCCCTTGAAACGATCGCGGTGGGCCATGACCGCGGCAAGCCCGGCTGCGCCGGCGCCTTCGACCACGGTCTTCTCGATCTGCAACAGCAGCGAGACAGCCTTTTCAAGCTCGGGCTCGCTGACCAGCAGGATGTCGTCGACGAGCGCCTCGATAATCTGCGCGGTGAATTCGCCCGGCTGCTTGACCGCGATGCCTTCGGCCAGCGTGTCGCCGCCGCACGGCAGGCTGGCATGTTTGATCTTGTCGTACATCGACGGATAGAGCGCGGCCTGGACCCCGAGCACCTCGATTGCAGGGTTTGTTGCCCGGGCGACCGTCGCCATGCCGGATATCAGCCCGCCGCCGCCGATGGGCACGACGAGCGTGTCGAGTTCGGGCGCATCGGCAAGCATTTCGAGCGCGACCGTGCCCTGGCCCGCAGCGACGTTGGGGTCGTCGAACGGGTGCACGAAGGTCAGGCCGAGCTTCTTTTCCAGGCCGCGGGCGTAGGCATAGGCTTCGTCGTAGGTCTCGCCTTCAAGCAAGACTTTGCCGCCCACGCTCTCCGTCTGCATGACTTTCACCACCGGCGTGGTCTTGGGCATGACGATGGTCACCGGCACGCCGAGACGGGTTCCGTGGTAGCTCAGCCCCTGCGAGTGGTTGCCGGCGCTGGCCGCAATCACCCCGCGATTGCGCTGGTCTTCATCCATCAGCAGCAAGGCGTTGAGCGCGCCGCGCTCCTTGTAGGCGGCCGTGAACTGCAGGTTTTCGAACTTGAGCCAGATCTCCGCCCCGGTGATCTTCGACAGGGTCTTGCTGTGCAGTGTCGGGGTTCGCACGATGGCATCGCCGATCCGCTTGGCGGCGGCTTCGACGTCGGCCAGCGTGAGCGCTGACAGCGCCGCTTTCGAGGTGGGATCTGCTTCGCTCATTGGCGGCGGGCCGTAATGCAAAATTCATGGCAAGGGAAACCCGAAAGCCGCAGGGCGTTGCTTTGCCTGGGACAAGACGGCAGGGAGGCGACCATGACAACAGCCAAGCGTATCGCCTTCCTCGGCCTTGGCGTGATGGGCGCACCAATGGCCGGCCACCTCGCCCGCCGCGGCCACCGCGTCACCGCCTACAATCGCACTTCCGCGCGCGCCGCCGAGTGGCTCGAGCGTTATTCGGGCGAAGGTCTCGACGTCGCGACCGCGCCAAGCCCAGCCGAAGCCGCCGCCGAGCAGGAGGTGGTGATTACCTGCGTCGGCAACGATTCCGATCTCGCCGAAGTCGTCCTGGCCGAAGGCGGCGCGCTGGCGGCGATGACCGCTGGCGCATTATTCATCGATCACACCACCGTTTCGCCGGCGATTGCCCGGCGCATCGCCGCCGAGGCCGCCGAGCGCGGCGTGCTGGCACTCGACGCTCCGGTCTCTGGCGGTCAGGCCGGGGCGGAAAACGGCAAGCTGGCCGTGATGTGCGGAGGATCCCTTCGGGCGATGGAAAGCGCGCGCCCCGTCCTGGACGCTTATAGTGCGCGAACCGTCCATATCGGGGAAGCCGGCGCCGGACAGGCATGCAAGGCGGTGAACCAGATCTGCATCTCCGGCGTCCTCGCCGGCCTTTCCGAAGGCGTTCGCTTCGCGCAGGGAGCGGGGCTCGACATGGACCGCGTGCTCGAGGCGATTTCGGGCGGTGCGGCGCAGTCGTGGCAGATGGAAAACCGCTGGCCGACGACGGCGGCGGGCGAATTCGACTTCGGTTTCGCAATCGACTGGATGCGCAAGGACCTCGCCATCGCGCTCGGCGAAGCGAAATCCAGGGGTCTTTCGCTGCCGGTCACCGCACTGGTCGATCAGTTCTATGCCCAGGTGCAAGCGGACGGCGGCGCGCGCCAGGACACCAGCGCGTTGATTCGCCACCTGCCGGAGCCCCGCACATGATCCGCCGCGCCCTGCTGGCGCTCGCTCTGCTTTCTCCCGCTCCCGCACTGGCCGACACGCTGCTCGACAATGTCGACGGCATCTCGGTGAACCGCGACGGCAAAGTGACTCGCTTTGCCGGTCTCGTGTTCGACGACGAGGGGCGCATCACCCGAGTTCTCAAGTTCGGCGACAAACCGCCAAAGGTCGATTACCGCGAGGACGGCCACGGCCATGTCGTCATACCCGGACTCATCGACGCTCATGCCCATGTGATGAGCCTCGGGCTTTCTCTGCTCACTCTAGACCTGTCTGACACCCGCTCGCTCGCGGAAGCCCAGGCGAAAATCGCGGCCTACGCCGCCGAACATCCCGACCGGCCGTGGATCATCGGGCGCGGCTGGAACCAGGAAACCTGGGGTCTCGGCCGTTTTCCCACGGCGGCCGAACTCGATGCCGCAGTGCCGGACCGACCGGTCTGGCTCGAAAGAGTCGACGGTCATGCAGGTTGGGCCAACTCGGTTGCGCTGAAAGAGGCGGGCGTCACTGCCAAGACCGCAGACCCTGTCGGTGGAAGGATCGTGCGCTTGCCCAGCAGCAAGGCGCCGGCCGGTGTGCTCGTCGACGCAGCGACTGCGCTGATCGATACGCTGGTTCCGCCGCCGCGCCCCGAAGACCGCGACCTCGCACTGGTCAAGGCGCAGCAATTGCTGGTCAGCAAGGGGGTTACTGCGGTCGCCGACATGGGCACAAGTGCCGAGGACTGGATGACCTTCCGCCGCGCCGGCGACGAGGGACGACTGCGGATACGCATAATGTCCTATGCCAGCGATGTCCCGACGATGCAGCTCATCGCCGGGCCGGGGCCGACCGTCTGGCTGTATGGCGACCGGCTGCGGATGAACGGGCTCAAGCTCTATCTCGATGGCGCGCTCGGCTCGCGCGGGGCCTGGCTCAAGGCCCCTTACGCCGACGACCCCGGCAATACCGGACTTAAGCTGCTCGACGGAACCCAGCTCAGAAACCTGATGAGCCGCGCGGCAATCGATCACTTTCAGGTCGCGGTCCATGCGATCGGCGATGCCGCCAATGCCGAAGTGCTCGACGCGATAGACGAGCTCAGCGAAACCTACGACGGCGACCGGCGCTGGCGCGTCGAACATGCCCAGATCGTCGACCCGGCCGACTGCGCCCGATTCTCCGCGCACGGCACGATCGCCTCGATGCAGCCGGTGCATGAGAGCAGCGACCGGCTGATGGCCGAAGCGCGCCTCGGACCGGCCCGGCTCGCCGGGGCCTACGCCTGGCGCACCATGCAGGAGAACGGCGTGCCGTTGGCCTTCGGCTCGGATGCTCCCGTGGAAGCTCCCGACCCACTGGAAGGCATAGCTGTCGCAATCAGCCGGTCCGATGCGAGCGGCGAGCCGTTCGGTGGCTGGCATCCCGACGAAACGGTGACGCGCGAGGCTGCACTCGCCGCCTATACGGCGGGGGCCGCGTATGCAGGATTCGCCGAGGGGCGCTTCGGGCAGCTCGACGTGGGCGAGCGAGCCGACTTCCTGGTTCTCGATCGCGATCCCTTGCTCTCGACCCCCGATCACATCAGGGCGACGAAAATCCTCCAGACCTGGATTGGGGGCATCCGCGTGTTCGGAGACGCCACGACCGCCCCGGAAGAGTCTCGCCGGTCTAAGCGTTAGACTTGCCGGCCCACTAACGCGGCGCTGCTGCAAATAAGCGAAAACTAATCTCTTTCTCGCTGTTTGGTTCTCGCCAGAGTTCGTGTTACAAGCTCTTGCAGCGAACTGCGCTGGGGCAGTTTGCTGCTGCATGTTTTGAAAGGATGTTTATGTCTCTTATGCGAACCGCGGGCACTGCGATCGCGATTTCAAGCCTGTTGCTCGGATCGACTGTGGCCCAGGCCGCGGCGCCGGCTCGCCAGGCATCGAAGACTTCCGACAGCGAAGCGCTGGCCGGCACGGGTCTCGGCTTGGTCATCGCGGGCTTGGTCGCGCTGGGAGTCATCCTGGTGATCAGCAACGACGACGAGAAGAGCGCGCCGACGAGCCCGTAGGCTTTTCCGGCTAGCTGACACTACACGGCGGCTTCAGTCCGCCGAACTGTCCGTTACAGGGGCGGCGGCATCTTCGGATGCCGCCGCTTCTTCTCGTTCGCGCGCAGCTTTCTTCTCGCTGAAGCGCATCAGTAGCAACGAGCCTTCGAACAGAATCAGAAGCGGGGCCGCCAGCAGAAACTGCGACACCACGTCCGGCGGCGTGATCACCGCACCCACCACGAAGATTCCGACAATGACGTAACGCCGCGCACCGGCGAGCTGTTCGCGCGTCACGAGTCCGGCGCGGTTGAGCAGCAGCAAGAGCACCGGCAGCAGGAAGCTTATTCCGAAGGCGAGGATGAAGCGCATAACCAGGTCGAGGTATTCGCCCATTGCCGGCAGAGCTTCCTGCTGCAGTCCGCCGGCCGTGCCCTCGAAACCGAGGAACCACTTGAAGGCCGTCGGCATGACGATGAAATAGGCGAGGCTCGCGCCCAGCGTGAAAAGTATTGGCGTCGCGATCAGGAACGGCAGGAAGGCCTTCTTCTCCCGCGCGTAGAGGCCCGGGGCGACGAACTGCCACAACTGGTTGGCGATGACCGGGAAGCTGATGAAGAAGGCGGCGAACATGGCCACCTTGATGTTCACGAAGAACGCTTCGTAGAGTTTGGTGTAAATCAGCCTGCCCTGGCCTGCCGGAAAAGCCGCTGCGAGCGGCCTGACCAGCAATCCGAAGATGCCCTCGGCAAAATAGAGGCAGACGAAGAAGGCGACGGCAAAAGCCGCAACCGCGCGCACCAGACGGGTGCGCAACTCGATCAGGTGATCGAGCAGCGGAGCCTGTGTCTCATCGATGTCGCGAAGCTTGAACGCCATGGCCGCAGGCTAGTCCTGCTTGTCCGCCGCCGGCGGAGTGCGCTCGCCGCCCGGCTCCGCCGCGGCGCGGGATTCCGCACTGCCCTCGACCACCGGATCCTCGCCCTTCGCGCCCGGAACCGAACGCGCCGGCAGGGCCCCCGTCGGCTCCATCTCGGGAGGCGCGTCGGCAGGATGCTCGGCCATGATCTTGGCGTTCTGCTCCGCCCACTTCTTTTCCATCTCTTCCATTTCGGCTTCGCGGATCATGGTTTCGAGACCGGCGCGGAAATGGTTCGAGACGCGCCGGACTTTGGCAATCCAACGCCCGGCGGTTCGCATTGCCAGCGGCATGTCCTTGGGGCCGATCACGAGCACCGCGACAATGACGATGACCAGCAGTTCCTGCGCGTCGATACCGAACATGGAAGGGCGCTCCCGCCCGGAATCAGTGGGAAGTCTTGTCGGAGGTGGGCTGGGTTTCGCCAGCCTTGGCCTCGGCGGCAGGGCCTTCGATGCGCTGGGCGGGCTGAGCGGGCTTGGCCGGTTCGTCGTCGTCGTTCAGGCCCTTGCGGAAACTCTTCACGCCCTTGCCGAAGTCGCCCATCATCTCCGAAATCCGGCCGCGGCCGAACAGGACGAGGATGACCAGCGCGATAATCAGGATCTGAAATGGTCCGACGTTCACTGGAAAGTACTCCAAAAGCTTTGACTGCAGAGTCTAGGCGCTTTCCTCACGGTTTTCCAGCACGGCATCTTCGCTCTCGTTCGGCTCAGCGAAACGCTCGTCTCCATCTCCGGACCGATCCTGCCCGGTCAAGGCCTCGAAGGCGTCGTCGACCGGATCGAGCAGACCGGCCGCCTTGAGTTCGTCGAGCCCGGGCAGATCCTTGCGGCTTGCGAGTCCGAAATGGCTCAGGAAATCGGGTGTCGTGGCATAGATCACCGGCCGCCCGGGCACCTCGCGCCGCCCCGCGACCCGGACCCAGCCCGCTTCCATCAGCACGTCGAGCGTTCCGCTCGACGTCTGCACGCCGCGTATCGCCTCGATCTCGGCGCGGCTGACAGGTTCGTGATAGGCGACGATCGCCAGCACTTCGGTCGCGGCGCGCGACAAGCGTCGGACCTGTTCTTTCTCCCGCCGCAGCAGGTGCGCCAAGTCCGGCGCGGTCTGGAACTGCCAGCGCTTGCCGCGCTCGACCAGATGCACCCCCCGCTCGCGGTAGGTATCGGCGAGTTCGGCGAGCGCTTCACGCACGTCGGCACCGCCGAGATGGGCCGAGAGCTGTTCGGCCGACATCGGCTTTTCGGCAGCGAACAATGTCGCCTCCACGCCGCGCACGAGATCGTCGGGCTTCACGATGCGAGCCGACGCAAATGGAGCGGCCCGAAGATTTCCTCCTGGCGCATTTCCGCCCGTCCGAGTCGGGCCAGTTCGAGCGCGGCGACGAAACTGGAGGCAAGCGCCGAACGCTTGAGACGCGGATCGGAATGCTGCGGCAGGAACTGGCGCAGCTCCATCCAGTCGAGCGTAACGCCGAGCATGGCCGAAACCCGGTCGAGCGCCGAATCGAGCGTCATCACCGGCCGCTCGCGCACCATGTGCACCACCGGCTCGTTGCGCGCCTTCATCTGTCCGTACGTCGAGACCAGCTGGTACCAATCGCACTGCCAGGCGTTGACCCGGTCGACCCGCAGGCCTTCGGGGCTGCCGCGCAGGAACACGTCGCGCCCGATGCGGTCGCGCGCCATCAGCCGCGCAGCGGCCTCGCGCATCGCGCCGAGTCTTTGCAGGCGAAGTTGCAGGCGCAGCGCCAGTTCCTCGGGACTCGGGTCTTCCTGTTCCTCCTTGGGCAGCAGCAGCGCGGACTTGAGGTATGCCAGCCAGGCCGCCATCACGAGATAGTCGGCGGCGATCTCCAGCCGCAGCGCCTCGGCCCGCTCGATGTAGACGATGTACTGGTCGACCAGCGCCAGTATCGAGATCTCGCGCAAGTCGACCTTCTGCCGCCGCGCCAGGTCGAGCAGCAAGTCGAGAGGCCCTTCCCAGCCGTCGAGCTCGAGATAGAGCGCGGCGTCGTCGCTTGGAGCAGCGCCGGGGCCGCCCCATTCGTCGAGAGCGCGCTCGACTTCGTCGCCGAGGAGGAGGCTTTCGTCGCTCATGCCTGCACCCCTGCCGCTTCGAACAGAGCATCGCGCTTCGCCAGCAATTCGGCCTCGTCTCCCGCTGTCGCGCTATCGCCGGAAGCGATCAGAGCACGCTCGTAGCGCAAGGCCGTCTCGTCCGACATTTGCGGCAGCCGATCGGCAATCCCGATCATGTCCTCCATCTTCGCCCAGCAGTTGAGAGCGATGTCGCACCCCGCGGCAAGCGCCCGTTCGGCGCGTTCCGGCACCGAGCCGGTCAGCGCCGCCATATCGAGATCATCGGTCAGCAGGAGGCCGGTAAAGCCGATTCGCTTGCGAATGATCTCGCGGATGACGAACTCGGAGAGCGTAGCCGGACTGTCCGCGTCCCAAGCGGTGTAGAGAACGTGCGCGGTCATTCCGATCGCAGCGTCGGCGAGGCTGCGGAACGGCTCGATGTCGGTTTCGAGCTCCTCCTCGCTCGCTTCGACCAGCGGCATTGCCTTGTGACTGTCGCACATAGCCCGGCCATGCCCCGGCATGTGCTTGACGCAGCCCGTAACGCCGGCCCGCGCCAGCCCGGCGAGCACTGCCCGGCCCAGGGCTGCCACCTGCATCGGCTCGCTGCCCAGCGCGCGGTCGCCGATGACGTCGTGAGAACCCGGTTGCCGTACGTCGAGCAGCGGCATGTAATCGACCGAGATGCCGGCTTCCGCGAGCTCGATACCAAGCGCCTCTGCATTCGCCCGCGCCGCCTCGATGGCGGTTGCCGGGGCCACGTCCCAGAGCCGTGCGAACATCTCGCCCGGGGGGAATTCCTGCCACTCGGGCGGCTTCATCCGGGCGACGCGCCCCCCTTCCTGGTCTATCGAGATGAAGCAGCGTTCCCGTCCGTGGATTGACCGCAGTTCGTCGGTCAGCGCACGCAGCTGTGCACGGCTCTCGCAATTGCGCGCGAACAGGATGTAGCCCGCCGGGTCCGCCTCGCGGAAAAACGCGCGTTCGTCGCCGGTCAGCGCAGGACCTGAAATGCCGAAGATTGCGGGCGTCATAAGATTGCGAAAGTCGCAGGATTTACGAATGCGAGCAAGCGCCGGCTCGTTCGGTAATGTGGACAGTAACCACGCTCCGGCTCGGCATCAAACCCGGACAGCCGGTCGCTCAGTTCTTGACCTGACAGTCCGCGCCGGATGCCTTCAGGCTGCTGCACAGCTCTTGCGCCGCGCCGGCATCGCTGGCGACCGCCTGGAGGCGAAAGATCGGGCTGCCATCCGCCGCGCCCTGCAGGATTCGGTGCTTAACCCCGGAAAGGGCGGGATGCTGGCCGGAAAGCGACTGCCAGCCCTGCTCGGCGCGCTCGCGGCTTGAATAGGCACCGACCTGCACGCCGACACCGCCCGTGGCGTCCTGCTCGCGGTCGATGCTGGGTTCGGGGGCGGCACTTCCTTCGGCGACGCGCGATTGGACTTGCTGGCCTTCGGCGACTGCGAAGCTGGAGTCGCCGGTTCCCGCGGCGGTGGCGCCGCCCGGATCATCGGGACGTTCCTTGTATGGGCCCTCGGGTGCTCGGATCGTGCTGCCGTCGGCGACTTTCGCGGGATCAGAGCGGTCGTTGAGCAGCCACCAGCCGCTGCCAATGATCCCGGCGAGCAGAACCAGAGCGACCAACACGAACGCGATGAGCCGCCCGGTGTCGACGCCCTGTTCTTCATATTCGTCGTCTGCCTGAAGCCAGGGTAGCCGTTCGTCCTCGTCGGCAAACGCCAGTTCCTCGGCATCGACCGCACCGTTCGTCTCGTCTTCGTCGCCAGCCACAGACATCCCCTACAGCTCCTCGACTGCTTCAACCCCCAGTACAGCCAGGCCGTTGCGAAGTACCTGCCCGATTTGCTCGCCGAGGAAAAGCCTCGCCGCGGTGAGCTCGGGGTCCTGCGTCACGATAATCCGCTTGGCTGGATCGTCGTTGCCCATGTTCCAGAAGGCATGGAAAGCAGCCGCAAGGTCGTAGAGATAAAAGGCGATACGGTGCGGTTCACGCGCCTGCGCGGCCGCTTCCACGATGCGCGGAAACTGAGCCGCCAGCTTGACCAGATTCAGCTCGTCGTCGCCGAGGCGGTCGAGGTGCTCTCGCGACGGCGCCAGTCCCTCGGCCGCAGCCTTGCGCAGGGTCGAGCGGACGCGCGCGTGGGCATATTGGACGTAGAACACCGGATTGTCTTTCGACGCCTCGACCACCTTGACGAAGTCGAAATCCATCTGCGCTTCGGGCTTGCGGGTCAGCATTGTGAAGCGGACCACGTCCTTGCCGACCTCGCCGACCATGTCGGCAATGGTTACGAAATTGCCCGAACGCTTCGACATCTTGGCCGGCTCGCCGCCGCGCAGCAGCTGGACCATCTGCACCAGCTTGACGTCGAAAGGAATCGGCTCGCCCCCAGCTTCTTTGGCGCCCTCGCTGAGCGCGGCGACGGCAGCCTTGATCCGCTTGACCGTGCCGGCGTGGTCAGCACCCCAGATGTCGATCAGCTCGTCGGCGCCTTCCGCTTTCTGCATGTGATAGGCGAGATCGGCGCCGAAGTAGGTCCAACTGCCGTCGCTCTTGCGGATCGGGCGGTCCTGATCGTCGCCGAACTTGGTCGAGCGAAACAGCGGCAGCTCGACCGGTTCCCAGTCCTCGGGCGTCTTGCCTTTGGGAGCTTCGAGGATGCCGTCGAACACCAGGTCGTGCTGGCGCAGCCATTGTTCGGCCGCCTGGGGCTTGCCCTGCGCCTGCAGCTCGGCTTCGGAGGAAAACACATCGTGACGAATGCCGAGCAAGGCGAGGTCGGAGCGGATCATCTCGAGCATCGCCGCCACGGCCCGTTCGCGAAACAGGTCGAGCCACTCGCTTTCTGGTGCGCCGGCGTACTTGTCGCCGAACTCTTCGGCCAGGGCCTGCCCAATCGGCACGAGGTAATCGCCGGGATAATAACCCGGCGGAATCTCGCCGATATCCTCGCCCAGCGCCTCGCGGTAACGCATGTGCACCGAGCGAGCGAGGGTTTGAACCTGCGCTCCGGCATCGTTGACGTAGTATTCGCGGATCACGGCATAGCCGGCGAATTCGAGCAAGGTGGCGAGCGCATCGCCGACCACCGCACCGCGGCAGTGCCCCATGTGCATGGGACCGGTCGGGTTGGCCGAGACGTATTCGACATTGACCCGCCGCCCGGCGCCGAAGTGCGACCGGCCGTAGTCTTTGCCGAGCGTGTCGATTGCCGCGAGCTCGTTGCGCCAGGCGTCTTCGGCGAGTCGCAGGTTGATGAAGCCGGGCCCGGCAATCTCGGCACTCGCCACGGCCGGATCGCTCGTGAGCCTGGCGACAATAGCCTCGGCCAGACCGCGCGGATTCGTGCCCGCGGGCTTGGCCAGCACCATCGCCGCATTGGTCGCCAGGTCGCCGTGCGAGGGATCGCGCGGCGGCTCCACGCTGATATTGGCGCGCGGCAGCCCAGGGGGCAGCATTCCGTCAGCTTCCAGTGCCGACAGCGCTGCATCGATCTTGGCCGCGAACGCGGCGTACAGGGTCTGGGTATCGGACATTGCGCGCGCCGTTAGCCTGTTTGCCGCGCCCGGGAAAGGCTGACGCGGCTCGGCCCTAGCGCGTAACGTTGTAAGCCAGCTGTTCCTGCGTAAGCTGGAAACCGACCAGCAATTCGAAGCTCGCGCGCGACACCGCGGCGCGGACCGCGGGCTCGGCCAGCGGATCGACCGCTGCGTCGGCCTCGCCCGCCTTGCGCTTGCGGGTGATGCGTTCGCGGATGTCGTCGGGCAGCGTTGCTTCGGCCTTGTCGATGAAAGCGCCGCCCGATCCGGTGGCGGAAGCGCGCGCCTGGCCATCGGCGAAATTGAGCGTCACGGTGCCGACCCGCTTGGACAGGACCGCGTTGCCGCCGCGCACCACGGTGGCGAAGTATGGCAGTTCGACCGTCCGGGCCCCGCGGCTGTCGCGGCGCTGGGCGAAGACGTCGAAATTGGCCTGGGCGTAGATCTTGTCGCCCGATTCGTCGCAGGTGGTGCGCACGTCGGTCATCGAGGCGGTGACGTCGATGGCCTCCGCGGTGACAGTCCCCGACGGCGAGAACAGCGTGATGTCGCCGGTGTAGTCGGGAATCCCGACCGCCGGGCAAACCGTGCGAAGTGCGGTGATACCGACGCCCTCATCGACGACGAGGTCGCCCTGGGTCTTGCAACCCGCCAGGGTCGCTAAGGCCAGTCCGGCAAAGGCGGCGGTACGGATTTTCATGCACTGTCCTCGTCAGATTTGCGCGGGTGCCCTAGCCCTTTCGCCCCGGCGGCACAACGGCTAGAGGCGGCAAGATGAACGCCCCATTTCAAGAAGCCAATACCCCGGCGGCCAAGCCGCCGCTCACCGTACTGATCGCGGCTCCGCGAGGGTTCTGCGCCGGGGTGGACCGGGCGATCGAAATCGTCGACCGCGCGCTCGCCCGCTACGGGGGGCCGGTCTACGTGCGTCACGAGATCGTCCACAACAAGTTCGTGGTGGACGGGCTGAAAGCCAAAGGTGCCGTCTTCGTCGAGGAACTCGACGAAGTTCCCGATGGCGTTCCGGTGGTTTTCAGCGCCCACGGCGTGCCCAAGTCGGTCCCGGCCGAAGCCGAAGATCGCGGCCTTCAATACCTTGACGCGACCTGCCCGCTGGTCAGCAAGGTCCACCGCCAGGCGGAACGCCAGATCGAGGCCGGGCGGCACATCGTATTCATCGGCCACCGCGGCCATCCCGAGGTGATCGGAACGTTCGGTCAGGTCCCCGAAGGATCGATGACTCTGGTCGAAACGGTCGAAGACGTCTCTACGCTCGACATTCCCGCGGAAACTCCGCTGGCCTATCTGACCCAGACGACGCTGTCGGTCGACGATACCGCAAAGGTGGTCGAAGCGCTCTCCGCCAGGTTCCCCAACATCGTCGGCCCGAAGGCCGAGGACATCTGCTATGCGACCTCTAACCGCCAGGCCGCAGTCAAGCAGATCGCCCCGGGCAGCGATCTCGTGCTGGTGATCGGTGCCCCCAATTCGTCCAATTCGCTGCGCCTCGTCGAGGTCGCCGAGCGCTGTGGAACCGACGCCCGTCTGATCGAGCGTGCGTCCGACATCGATCCGGCTTGGCTCGAGGGCATCGGGACCATCGGCATCACCGCCGGAGCCTCGGCGCCCGAAAAGCTCGTCCGCGAAGTCGTCGACAAACTTGGCGAATGGCGCGAGGTGGAGGAGCACACCGTGGTCACCGCCGAAGAAAAGATGATTTTCAAGCTGCCGCGCCAACTCGCCTGATGGCGGTCTACACGCACCTTTCGGCTGAAGAGCTCGCGGTGCTCATCGCCGAATACGATGTGGGTGAGTTGCGGTCCGCCAAAGGTATTGCCGAAGGCGTCTCCAATTCCAACTGGCTGGTCGAAACCACCGGCGGGCATTTCATCCTGACGATGTACGAGCGGCGCATCGACGTGGCCGAACTGCCGTTCTTCCTCGGCCTGCTCGACCACCTTTCGGCAAGAGGCTGCCCGGTCCCCCGCACGATCCACGATCGCTCGGGCGCGGCATCGCGGACCATCGGCGGCAAGGCTGTGGCCCTCATCGAGTTCCTGCCCGGTGTCTCGGTCGCGCGTCCTCGGGCGGCCCAGGCCCGGGCGGTGGGGGCCGCGCTGGCGGGCATCCATGCGGCGGCCACGGACTTTCCCGGCGAACGGGCCAACGCCATGGACCTCGCCGCATGGCGCGCGATGCTCGACGATTGCGGCGAGGCTGGGCTGGCGCAGATCGAGCCGACATTGCCTGGTCTTGTGCGCGCCGAACTCGCCTTCCTGGCGCGGAACTGGCCAAGCGAGCTGCCGCGTTCGGTCATCCATGCCGACCTTTTTCCCGACAACGTGTTGATGCTCGGCGAGCAGGTCAGCGGCCTCATCGACTTCTATTTCGCCTGCAACGACATCACCGCCTACGATCTGGCAGTGACCCACGCCGCCTGGTGCTTCGACGAGAAGGGCGCGTTTCGCCCGGCCATCGCCGAAGCGCTCGTCGCCGGATACGAGAGCGTCAGGCCGCTGGCGAAAAAGGAGCGCGCCGCACTGCCCGTTCTGGCCCGCGGGGCGGCGATGCGCTTTTTGTCGAGCCGCGCTTACGACTGGCTCCATACCCCCGCCGACGCCCTGGTTACGCGCAAGGACCCGATGGATTTCGCGCGGCGTCTCGAATTCTATGCAGAACATGCTGACAGGGCCTTTCCCGGCATCGGAGCCTAGGGCAAGGCGGGGCGATGAAGGCAGTAGAGATTTTTACCGACGGGGCCTGCAAAGGCAATCCCGGCCCCGGCGGCTGGGGCGCGATCCTGCGGCGCGGGACTCATGAAAAGGAGCTGTCGGGCGGCGAGGCGGCGACCACCAACAACCGCATGGAAATGACCGCGGTCATCCGTGCGCTCGAAGCGCTGACCGAACCTTGCGAGGTCAACCTGCATTCGGACAGCCGCTATGTCATCGACGGAATAACCAAGTGGATCGAGGGATGGCAGCGCAAGAGCTGGATCAATGCCAGCCGGAAGCCGGTACTCAATGCCGACCTGTGGCAACAAATGCTCGACGCTGCGGCGCCGCACCGCATCAGGTGGATCTGGGTCAAGGGCCACGCTGGCCACCCGGAAAACGAACGGGCGGACCGGCTGGCGAGCGCAGCGGCCGACACCGCTGCAAGTTAAGGAACGGCTGGCTCCGGCAGTGAACCGGCGCCGTGCGGCGGGTCTTGCGGAGAAGCGGCGCGACCGACCTGCCCCTGCGTCCGCGATGGTTACGCGAACCTGTCCGGCGAATAGAGCGCAGCATCGAGCCGCTCGGTCATAGCGTCGCGCGGCAGGCCGAGCAGGAGCTGCGCCGCAAAGCGCGCCGCCGCCGGCGCGGTCTGGATTCCGAAACCGCCCTGACCCGCGAACCAGAAGAACCCGGGCGCGCGCACGTCGAATCCGTAGACCGGCAGGCGGTCCGGCGCGAAGCTGCGCAGGCCGGCCCATTTGTGCTCGAGCGCCTCGACGCGCCAATCGACGACCTTCTCGAACCGGGCGATGGCCTCCGCGATGTCGAGTTCCTCGGGCGCGACGTCGCAAGCCTCGGTCGGCGTTTCGTCGTGCGGGCTCAGCCACACCCGGCCGCTCTCGGGCTTGAAATAGAAGCGGCCGCAAATGTCGAGCACCAGCGGAAGGTCGTCGGGTGGCGCGGGAGAGGTGCGAAGCTGCGCCACGGTCCGCCGCAATGGCTGGATGCCGAGCGAGGCGGCGCCGGCCAGCCGTGCTACCGAATCGGCCCAGGCGCCGGCTGCGTCGACCACCACGCCGGCGCGCACTTCGTTGCCGTCGGCCAGCGCCATATCCCAGCCGGCGGCCGATCGCTCCAGCCGGTCGACGCGCGCGGAACAGCGCAGCTGCGCTCCCGCCGCTCGCGCGCGTTTGAGATAATGCTGGTGAAGCGCGGCGACGTCGATATCGGCGCAGGCGGGTTCGCTGACCGCATGGTCCCATCCCGGCCGAACGCCAGGGATCGATCGCTCGAGCGCGGCGCGGTGGAGCCGCTCGATTGTCGCGCCCGAGCCTGCGAAGCGCTGCAGGAAGGCCTCGATGGCTGCTTCGTCTTCGCGCCGCCCGACATAAAGCGCGCCGCGTTCGCGCAGCAGCCCGAGCTCGCGCAGATATGGTCCCGAGGCGAGGGTCAAGGGCACGACGTCGGGGCCGCCGTAGCACTCCTCCCAGAACGCGGCCGAGCGGCCTGTGGCGTGGTAGCCGGGCTGCGCCTCGGCCTCGACGATCGTAACGCTGGCATGCGGCGCCAGCTCGGCAGCGATGCTGGCGCCGGCCATTCCTGCGCCGATCACCGCGATGTCGCATTCTCGCTTCATTTCGGCGCGAGCCTGTCGAGGAATGCGTCGATCGCCGCAAGCGCGCGGTCGCGAACCGGATCGGCTTCGCGCAGCAGTTCGTGGAACGCCTCGCGGCCGAATCGCACCAGTTCGCAATGCGGGAGGCGCTGGGCCATCCGGCGGATGGCGGCGTAACTGACCAGTCGATCATGCTCCGCCGCCAAGATAAGCGTCGGCGTTTCGATAGCTTCGATCACGCCCCGCTGCCGCAGGTAGAGGATCGATCGCAGCGCCGCGCGCAGCCAGCCCCAGCTTCCCGGCCCCATGACCAGCTCAGGCCTCGTGGCGCGCCACCAAGCCTCGTCGGCATAACGCTCGGTGTCGTGAGTTAACAGCAGGGCCCGCCCGGTCGGCAACTCGCCGGGCTTTTCGCTCCACTTCCATGCCGGCCGGCGCGGGTCGCCGAGCCGGCACATCAGGCTGGCCGCAGCCAGTTTCAAGCGTTCCGGCACCAGATCGGGCAGAAACCCGACCATGGGCGCGGAGAGCACCAGCGCGTCGGGCGCGATCGCCCGTTCGGCAACCGCGCGCAGTACGAGGTGGCCGCCCATCGAATGCCCGGCGAGGACGCCCAGGCCTTTGGTGTCCTCGCGCCACTCGCGCCACAAGGCAGCGAGATCGGCGGTCCAGATGCCGAAATCGTCAATGTGGCCGGTGATCGCGTCGCCCCCGAGCCGGCCCGAACCGGCCTGTCCGCGCCAGTCGGCAGCAGTGACCCCCCAGCCTTGCCGGTTCCAGTGGTCGAGCGTCTCGAGGTATTTCTCGTAGGAATCGCCGCGCCCGGGCATGAACAGAATGCCGCCGCGCCCGCCCTGCGCCGGCGGCGCCCAGTCGATGCGGCGAAGCGCTTGGCCGCCGGGTGTCAGCCAGCGGCTTTCCTGGGCGATAGACGGAATGGCGCGGCGGTCGAAACGCACGTTTTCCGCCTCATTGCCTTGGCTAATTCCAGCCTCCTGCCCGTGGTTACTATTTGGTAAGCCCTGATCGCTAGCACTGACATCCGGGAATTCACGGGGGCATCGGTGTTGGACGATCCGCTCAAATATGGACTGCTGGCGGGCTTGGCAATCGCACTGCTGATTGCCGCCTTCACCGACCTGCGTTCGCGTCAGATCGGTAATTGGCTCACCGCCGGCATCGCCTTGTCCGCACCGCTGTTCTGGTGGGCCAGCGACCTCTCGCTGTGGCCGGACGTCGCATTGCAGGTCGGCGTTGCGCTCGCGGCTTTCGTCGTCCTCGCCGGCCTTTTCGCGCTTGGCGCGATGGGCGGCGGTGACGTCAAGCTCCTGGCCGCGCTGGCGATGTGGATCGAACCGAGCTGGTTTCTCAAGCTCTTGGTCATGATGGCGCTGCTGGGCGGCGTGCTGACGGTCTTTTTCGCGGCCTGGCACATGATCCGCGGCAGCAAGGAGCGCCTCGCCATCCCTTACGGCGTCGCCATCGCCTGCGCCGGATTGTGGGTGCTTTCGGCTCAGTACTGGCCGGCCAGCGCCGCCGTTTCCGGCAGTTTGGGGTGAACCCGATTTTAACCACTCACGGCTTAAGCGCCAACAATCTTAACGCCATTTCCATCGAGGGGGCTTGACGCACCATGGACAGGAAGAAGCTGGTATTGCTGCTGGGGGCGCTGATCATTGCGATCGGCACGGCCCTGGCCGCCCGGAGCATGTTCGTCGGCGCGTCCGCGCCGCAGGCCGAGGCCGCGCCGGCCCAGCCGCAGGGGCCCAAGGTCCTCGTGGCCAAGCGCGCGTTGCCGGTTGGCACAATCATCACCGCCGACGCCATCGGCTATCAGCTGTGGCCGAAGGAACTGGTGCAGGACGCCTATTTCATCGACGGTGAGGCGGACATGAGCAAGCTGCTTGGCACCGTCGTGCGCCATCCGATCACGGCGGGGGAACCGGTCACCCAGGGTTCGCTCGTGAGCCCCGGTGATCGCGGTTTCCTGGCCGCAGCGCTGGGCCCGGGCATGCGCGCCGTCACCGTGCCGGTGTCCGAAAAGACCGGCGTTGGCGGCTTCATCTTCCCGGGCGACCATGTCGACCTGATGCTGACGCAGACGATCAGCGGCGTCGAAGGCCAGAGCCTGAATGCGGCGGAGACAATCCTTCACAACCTCCGCGTGCTCGCCACCGACCAGTCCACCGAAACGACCACCACCGAGGATGGCAAGACCGTCGTCAAGGCGTTCCGCACGATCACCCTCGAAGCGACGCCCAAGATTGCGGAGAAGATTACCGTCGCCCAGACGATCGGAACGCTGAGCCTGTCGCTACGCTCGATCGCCGATAACCAGAGCGAGCTCGACCAGGCAATCGCCAACGGCGAAGTCAACGTGCCCGATGGCGTCTCGAAGGACGAGGAAGACCGTCTGCTGCGCCGCGCCGTCGCCGCAAAGCAGGACGGCGCCTCGACCTTCGTGACCGGCGGCGACGTGTCGCGCTTCCAGCGCCGTTCGATGCCCGCCACCACGGTCCCTCAGGCTGCACCCATGCCGGGTACCCCGCAGCAGGGCAGCGCGCCGACGCGTCCTAGCGGCCCGGTTGTGCGGGTAACGCGCGGCTCCGCGCAAACCACAGTCGAATCCGTCGACAAGGGCGCCGGACAGCTCAAGGACCGTCAGGCCGCGGCCGTCGGCTCTGCAGCCGGTACCGTTGGCGTCGGCGTCGCCACTCTCAGGTAATCCCATGAGCAACGCAACCAAACTCAAGAGCAACGCTGACCGCGTGTTCCAATCGAGGGGCAAGACAATGAAAAGCCGCCTTCTCAAGTCCGCGCTGATCGCCGCGAGTGCGCTGGCGCCGCTGTCCGGCATTCCGGCCGGCCCGGCCGAAGCCCAGTCCGTCGCCGCGCCGGCGCAGCAGATCGTCATCTCGATCGGCCGCGGCCAACTGGTGACGGTGCCCGGCTCGATGTCGGACATCTTCGTCGCCAACGACTCGATTGCCGACGTGCAGGTGAAGTCGCAACGCCAGCTCTACGTCTTCGGCAAGGCCGGCGGCGAGACCACGGTCTATGCCAGCAACAGTGCCGGCGACATCGTCTGGTCGGCCAACGTCCGCGTCGGTTCGAACCTCGACAGTGTCGATCAGATGCTGACGCTGGCGATGCCGGAAGCCAAAATCAACGTCGCGACGATGGGCACGAACACGGTGCTGCTCACCGGCACGGTCGCCGCGCCCGAAGATGCGGCCGAGGCGGAGCGTCTCGTCTCCGCTTTCGTCGGCGACAATGCCAACGTCATTTCGCGCCTCAAGACGGCGACGCCGCTGCAGGTCAACCTGCGCGTCCGCTTCGCCGAAGTGAGCCGCTCGCTCGTCCGCTCGCTGGGCGTCAACCTCGCGTCAATCGATAGTTCGAGCGGCTTCCAATTCGGAATCGGGCAGGGCCGTGCGGGCTGGTTGCCTAGTTACCGGCCCGGCGGCGGAGTTACCGGCGTGGGCGCGGGCAGCGTGACGACGGTTTGCGCCAGCATCACTGATCCGACGAAACTCGCCGAATGCGCCGCCACTTCAGTCAGCCCGCTCGCCAACGGCACGACGATCGGTGCGTTTGGCAAGTTCCTCGGGCTCGACATCGGCTCGGCGCTCGATCTGGCCGAGCGCGACGGTCTGGTGACCACCCTGTCGCAGCCGAACCTGACCGCGCTTTCGGGCGAAACCGCCGAGTTCCTTGCCGGCGGCGAATTCCCCATTCCGCTCAGCCAAGGTCTTGGCACGACGACCGTCGAATACAAGAAGTACGGCGTCAGCCTGGCCTACACGCCCACCGTTCTCGCCAACGGCCGGATCTCGATCCGCGTCCGCCCCGAAGTGTCCGAGCTTTCGAGCCAGGGCGCGGTGACGCTCAACGGCTTCCAGATCCCGGCGCTGACGATCCGCCGCGCGGAAACGACGGTCGAACTCGGCTCCGGCCAGAGCTTCATGATCGCCGGTCTGCTGAGCAACAACGCGCAGAACACCATCGACAAGGCACCGGGCGTCGGTGACCTGCCGATCCTCGGAAATCTCTTCAAGTCGACCGAATTCCGCAAGGGACAGACCGAGCTGGTGATCGTGGTCACCCCGTATCTGGTCAACCCGGTGGACGACAGCGAGATCAAGCTGCCGACCGACGGCTTCCGCGCGCCGGATGCCGGCCAGCAGTTCCTGCTCAACCGCGAGAACAACGGCGTCACCGGCGCCGAGCGTCCCGGCCCCGAGGCCGCTGGCGAATCCGCCCCGCCGCCGGCCGTCGGCCTGGGGGACAATGTGACCGCGCCGCGCCAGGCCGACGACGCCGATCGCCGCAAGGACATGAAGACCGAAAAGCGTGCCGAGGCTGCCTCGCCCGGCTTCAGCTTCCAGTGAGAAAGGTGAAGACGATGTCTATCGCAACCAACAAAGCGCTGACGACCGCGCTCGCTCTCTCGCTGGGGCTGGCGACGGGCGCCTGCGCCACGAACAGCGCGCCGAAGAACTACTCGCTCGACAGCGTCAACCAACCGATCGTCGAGCGCTCCAACTATGCGCTCGACCTCGGCGCGAACGCGGCCGGCTTGCCGGTGAGCGAGCAGGGTCGCTTGGCCGGCTGGTTTGACTCGCTGGGTCTGGGATACGGCGATCGCGTCTCGATCGACGATGCCACGGCGAGCCCCGCCGTCCGCGACGACATCGCCAAGCTGGCTGGCCGTTACGGCCTGCTGCTCAGCGACGGCGCTCCGGTCACTGCAGGCTATGTCGATCCCGGCAAGGTTCGTGTGGTCGTCACGCGCAGCCACGCCTCGGTGCCGAACTGCCCCAACTGGGACGACAAGCTCAACGACTACGGCGACAACGCCACGCACTCCGGCTTCGGCTGTGCCGTCAATGGCAACATCGCCGCGATGGTCGCCAATCCCGAGCACCTGCTGCACGGCGCCACGGGTACCGGCGAGACGACCGTCATGAGCTCGAGCAAGGCAATCAAGACCTACCGCGACGCACCGCCGACGGGCGCCCAGGGCTTGCCCGCCGTGTCCTCACAGGAAGGGGGTAAGTAAGATGAATGCGCCTTGGAAACCCGGCGTGGCCGGCAACCGCGACCCCTTCGCCGCCTTCATCTGCGACGAAACCGCTCTGGACGTCCTGCGTCCGGTCGTGATCGAGCTAGGCTGGGCGCCGGAAAAGTGCGCCAAGGGCGGCCTGCGCAACGCTGTGCAATCGCTGTCGATTGCCGCGAGCCCGGCAATCCTGATGGTCGACTTGTCGGAAAGCGGCGATCCCCTTAACGATATCAACGCGCTGGCCGAGGTCTGCGAACCGGGCACGGTGGTGATCGCGGTCGGCCAGGTGAATGACGTCCGGCTTTATCGGGACCTGCTCGCAAGCGGGATTCACGATTACCTGCTCAAGCCGCTTTCGGCCGGACAGGTCCGCGATTCGCTGAACCAGGCACAGGCGGTGTTCGCCGCGCCGCGCGGCGGCGAAGGCGAAACGCACAAGCCCCACGTCTCGACGGCCGTCGTCGGTACCCGTGGCGGTGTCGGTGCATCGACCCTGGCGACTTCGCTCGCCTGGCTCTTCAGCACCGATCACAAGCGCCCGACCGCGCTGCTCGACCTCGATGTGCATTTCGGCACCGGGGCGCTCAGCCTCGACCTCGAACCGGGTCGCGGCCTGACAGACGCGATCGAAAACCCGAGTCGCATCGACGGCCTGTTCATCGAGCGCGCCATGATCCGGGCCAACGACAACCTCGCGATCCTCTCGGCCGAAGCGCCGATCAACTCACCGCTGATGACCGACGGCAGCGCCTTCGTGCAGCTCGAGGAAGAGTTCCGCCAGGCGTTCGAGAGCACGGTCGTCGACCTGCCGCGCAACATGCTGATCAACTTCCCGCACCTGCTGCAGGACGTGAATGTCGTGACGCTGGTCGCCGAAATGACGCTGGCTTCGGCCCGCGACACGATCCGCATCCTCTCGTGGCTCAAGACCAACGCCCCTGCGGTCGCCCCGATCGTCGTTGCCAACAAGGTGCAAACCGGGTTGGCGGAAATCAGCAAAGCGGATTTCGAGGCCTCGATCGAGCGCAAGATCGATTTCTTGATCCCCTACGACCAGAAAGCCGCCGTCAACGCGGCTAAGCTCGGCCAGACCTTCGTTGACGCGAACCGCTCGAGCAAGGCCGGCGCGGTCATCCGCGACATCGCCAAGGCCGTGCTCGGCAAGGGCGAAGAAGGCGAGGAAGGGGAGGCGACCGCAGCGAGCTCCTCGCTGCTCGGCAAGTTCGATCTCAAGTCGCTCCTGAGCAAGAAGCCCAAGGCAGCGCCGCAGGCGGAACCGGCCTGATCGGGCCGGATATCGGGCCCGGTGAGCGAAAGGCGATAGCGTTATGATCATCTTCCAGATTGCGCTGGTGGCAGCCGGGATCATGGCGCTGCTGATTCTCGGCAGTCTCGCGTTCACCGGCAAGTCGCCGGCCAAGGAGGCGCAGCGGCGTCTTCAGGGCGTGCGCTATCGTCACTCGGAAAGCACCAACGCCAAGGTCGAATCCCAACTCAAGAAGGCGATCGCCGCGCGCAAACCGAAGATGCACAGGGTCGCGGGGGCGGGTTCGCGCTCGGAAGCGCTAGCCATGCGGCTCGAGCGGACCGGACGCGGCTGGTCGCTGACGCAGTACATGTATGCCTCGGTCGGTCTCGCGGTGGCCATTACGGCGGTATTGTTCCTCAAGACCGGAGCGCCGCTGCTGGCGCTCGGCGTCGGCTTGCTGGTCGGAGCAGGGCTGCCGCACATGGTCGTCAACTCGATGATCAAGCGCCGCCTCAACGCCTTCAACGCCAAGTTTCCCGACAGCATCGAACTGCTTGTGCGCGGCCTGCGCTCGGGCCTGCCGGTGACCGAAACGCTCGGCGTCGTCGCGCAGGAGATTCCCGGACCGGTAGGCCACGAGTTCAAAGGGGTCGTCGAGCGTATCAAGATCGGCCGGACGATGGAGGAATCGCTCCAGGAAACGGCCGACCGTCTCGGCACGCCGGAGTTCCAGTTCTTCGTCATCACGCTCGCGATCCAGCGCGAGACCGGCGGCAACCTGGCCGAAACGCTTTCCAACCTGGCCGACGTGCTGCGCAAGCGCGCGCAGATGAAACTCAAGATCCGCGCGATGAGCTCGGAATCGAAGGCCTCTGCCTACATCGTCGGCTCGCTGCCGTTCATCGTGTTCGTCCTGATCTACTGGATCAACCCGAGCTATATTGGCGGCTTTTTCACCGAAGAACGCCTGATGGTCGCCGGCCTCGGCGGCCTGGTGTGGATGAGCATCGGCGGCTTCATCATGGCCAAGATGGTCAGCTTCGAAATCTGAGCGGGGAGCTTACGATATCATGATTACTCCCGCTCACGGTCCCACCCTCCTCGGCGTCGACGTCGTACTCGTCGGCACGATCCTGGCGGGCATTGCCGCGGCGGCGATGTTCTTCGCCGTCTACACCGCCATCACGGTCAAGGACCCGATGGCCAAGCGCGTGAAGTCGCTCAACGCGCGGCGCGAAGAGCTCAAGTCGGGCATCATCACCGGCAAGGCGAAGAAGCGCCAGAGCCTGGTCAAGCGCACCGAGACCACCGACAAGGTCAAGGACACCCTGCAGAACATGAAGGTTCTGCAGGACAGCCAGGTCAAGATCATTCAGCAGAAGATGGCCCAGGCCGGTTACCGCAACAAGGAATTCGCGGTCTTCGTCATCTTCGCCCGCATGGTCCTGCCGATCGCGCTAGGCTTTCTCGGCATCGTCGTCTTGTACTGGACCGATACGTTCCCCGATTGGGGCAGCTTCAAGCGCTTCATGGCCTTCGCCGCGCTCGTGGTGGCCGGGTACAAGGGACCCGAGCTCTACCTCAAGAACAAGGCCAACAAGCGCACGGTGGAGATCCGCAAGGGGCTGCCCGATGCGCTCGATCTGCTGGTCATCTGCGCCGAAGCCGGCCTGACCGTGGACGCTGCGTTCAACCGGGTCGCCAAGGAGCTGGGCCGGGCCTACCCCGAACTCGGCGACGAGTTCGCGCTGACCGCGATCGAACTGTCGTTCCTGACCGAGCGGCGCCAGGCTTTCGAGAACCTCGCCTACCGCGTCGAGCTCGATGCGGTGCGCGGCGTGGTGACGACGATGATCCAGACCGAACGCTACGGCACCCCGCTCGCCTCGGCATTGCGGGTGCTGTCGGCCGAGTTCCGCAACGAGCGCATGATGCGCGCGGAGGAAAAGGCCGCTCGCCTCCCGGCGATCATGACCGTGCCGCTGATCCTGTTCATCCTGCCGGTGCTGTTCATCGTCATTCTCGGTCCGGCGGCCTGCTCGATCAGCGACGCCTTCTCGGGCGGCGGTCCCGGCTCGCACTGACCTCGCGGTCGCTTCGCACTGACAAAAGGCCCCGCCGGCCCAGGCCGGCGGGGCTTTTCATTGCCGCATACCGGACGGCTCAGTCCGGCGCGCCGAGTCCGTAGTCGGCGCCGTCGAACGTCTCGGTAGCGAGCGCTTCGGCTTCGGTCAGGACGCGGCTGAGCAGCGAGCGGAACGTGTCCACTTCCTCGTCGGTGAAGCTGGCGAACAGCTGGCGTTCCATCTCCAGCGCCAGCGGCATGATCTGGCTGTGCATCTCCGAGCCCGCGGGGGTGAGTTGGAGCAGATGCGAACGGCCGTCGCTGGCGTTCGGTTCGCGCACCACCAGCTGGCGCTCCTCGAGCACCTTGCAGGCGCGGTTGACCGCCACCTTGTCCATCAGCGTCAGCCGCGTGAGGTCGCGCTGGGTCAGCCCGCCGGCGTCGCCGAGCACGGCCATGACGCGCCACTCGGGAATGCTGAGCCCGAAGCGGCTGCGGTATTCCTGCGAAATACGGCCGCTGACCGCGTTCGAGGTCACCGAGAGACGATAGGGCAGGAAATCGCTGAGACGTGTAGATTGTTTCATAGAAAACCAGTTTGTTGCAAATTCCGCAGAATTTGCAAGCTTGCTATGCGATTCGCTGCAAGACCTTGCGTATTATTGCGCCAGAAGCCGCGCCATGATTGCATCGAGCCGGACCAGCCGCGCCGGCTGCCAGTGCGCGCGGGGGGTGACGATGGCACTGTCGAGGACCGTCTCGATGTCCACCGCTTCTCGCTCGGCCGGCAGCGCGTCGGCAAGCGCGACGAGCGTCGTCCGGGCCAGCGCGGCGTTCCGCCTCATCACCGCGAGAATCTCGTCCGCCTCGACGCCCGCTTCGCTGTCGCGCCAGGAATCGTAGTCGGTGACCATTCCGAGCACGGCGTAGGGCAGCTCGGCCTCGCGGGCGAGCCGCGCTTCGGGCATCGCGGTCATGCCGATGACGTCGGCGCCGAGAGCGCGAAACATGTGGCTCTCGGCCCGGGTCGAGAACTGCGGCCCCTCGATCGCCACGTAAGTGCCGCCACGATGGACGGAGGCCCCCGCCGCTTCGGCGGCGCGAGCGGCAAAGCCCGCAAGTCGCCCACAGACCGGATCGGCGAGGCTGACATGCGCGACCAGGCCCTCGCCAAAGAAGCTACGCTCGCGCGCCACGGTGCGGTCGATGATCTGGTCGCAGACGACGAACGTACCTGGCGCAAGTTCCTCGCGCAGCGAGCCGATGGCGTTGATTGCCAGCACGTCGGTCACGCCGCAGCGCTTGAGCGCATCGATGTTGGCGCGGTAGTTGACCTCGCTCGGCGAAAAACGGTGGCCCTCGCCGTGGCGGGCGATGAAGCTGAACTGCACGGCGCCGATCCGGCCCATGGTGACCGGCGAACTCGGAGCGCCGAAGGCGCTGCCGACCGGGATCACCTGGGCATCCTCGAGCGCGCCAAGTTCGTAGAGCCCCGACCCGCCGATGACTCCGATGTGCCAGCCGGCCATGCGCCTAGCCGGTCGCTACTTCGGCGCCATGCGTATGGCGCCGTCGAGCCGCACGCTCTCGCCGTTGAAGTAGCCGGTCTCGAGCATGAACATGACGAGGCCGGCATATTCCTCGGGATGCCCGAGCCGCTTGGGGAACGGCACCGCGGCGGCGAGCGAATCCTGCGCCTTCTGCGGCAAGCCGGCGAGCAGCGGCGTGGCGAAGATGCCGGGCTGGATCGAGTTGATGCGGATGCCTTCCTGCATGAAGTCGCGCGCGATCGGCAGGGTCATGCCCTTCACCGCGGCCTTGCTGGCGGCATAGGCGACCTGCCCGATCTGGCCGTCGTCGGCGGCGACCGACGAGGTGCAGACCATCGCGCCGCGCTCGCCGTCTTCCATGCCGTCGAGCGTCATCATCCCGGCAGCCGACTTGGCGACGCACTGGAAGGTCCCGACCAGGTTGACCTTGATGGTCTTCACGAACAGGTCGACCGGCAGGTGCGAGATCTCGCCGCTGTCGCGGTCGCGCCGCACCGTCTTGCCGATCGTGCCGATCCCGGCGCAGCACACCAGCACCCGCTCCTGCCCGTGGGCGGCGCGCGCCTTTTCGAATCCGGCATCGACCGAGGCCTCGTCCGAAACGTCGACCTGGCAGAACGTGCCGCCGATCTCGCCCGCTACCATCTCCCCGCGCTCGGCGTTGAGGTCGAAGATCGCGACCTTCGCGCCCTTGGCCGCCAGCGCCCGCGCGCTCGCCTCGCCGAGGCCCGAGGCGCCGCCGGTGACGACGGCGGCGATGGTGTTGTCGATCTTCATGCGTGCAGGCTCCTTGGTTCTGTCGAGCGCGGCTTAGCCGTTCGTCCTCGTTTCGTCATCCCCGCGCCCGAGGGTCTCCCGACCGCGCGACAGGGTGACACAAGTTACACCCTGTCACCCTGCCGCCGCGAGCGAAACCCGCGGAATTCCGCCGAAAACCGGCTCCCTTCCGGGGGTGACACATCGCGGGAAACGGCGGCAAAACGCTGCCGAAGGGCGATGGGTGCCGGCGGTTTCATCGGCGAGCTTAAGGCACAGATAGGGAGCTGTAGGAAAGTGATTTCCGGATGCACAACGGCGCCAGGCGTGGAATGCCCCCTCACCGCGGGGCAAACGCGGCGATTTCACGTGCCGCCCCCTGTGGTCGCTGCCCAGGCCGAGGCCCTTCCTCGTTCAGGCCATCGACCTCACGCCACCACCATCTTCAGTTCGCCGTCGCCCTCGTCGATCTTGACCGTGCTGCCATCGGGCACTTCGCCGGCGAGGAGCTTCTCGGCCAGCGGATCCTGCAGGTAACGCTGCACCGCCCGCTTCAGCGGCCGCGCGCCGTAGACCGGGTCGTAGCCGACACGGGCGAGCCACTTGCGCGCGCCTTCGGTCAGGTCGAGCTCGATCTTGCGGTCCTTGAGCAGCTTCTGCACCCGGGCGACTTGAAGATCGACGATGGGGCCCATGTCGTCCATGCTCAGGCGGTGGAACAGGATGATTTCGTCGAGCCGGTTGAGAAATTCGGGCCGGAAATGCCCGCGCACGACTTCCATCACCTGCGGCTCGACATCCTCGACACTCTGGTCGTCGGTGATGTTCGAGAGGTACTGGCTGCCGAGGTTGCTGGTCAGGATGATCAGCGTGTTGGAGAAATCGACCACCCGGCCTTGCCCGTCCGTGAGGCGCCCGTCGTCGAGCACCTGCAGCAGGACGTTGAAAACGTCGGGATGCGCCTTCTCGACCTCGTCGAACAGCACGACCTGATAGGGCCTCCGGCGAACCGCTTCGGTTAGAACTCCGCCCTCTTCATAACCAACATAGCCCGGAGGCGCACCGATCAGCCGCGCGACGGCGTGCTTTTCCATGAATTCCGACATGTCGATGCGGACCATCGCGTTGTCGTCGTCGAACAGGAACCCGGCGAGCGCCTTGGTCAGCTCGGTCTTGCCCACGCCGGTCGGGCCGAGGAACAGGAAGCTGCCCATCGGCCGGTTCGGATCCTGCAGGCCCGCGCGGGCGCGGCGAACGGCTCTCGACACGGCGGCGACGGCCTGCTGCTGGCCGATCACGCGCTTGCCGATCATGCCTTCCATCTGCAGCAGCTTCTCGCGCTCGCCCTCCATCATCTTGTCGACCGGGATTCCGGTCCACTTGCTGACCACGCCGGCGATATCGTCCTCGGTCACTTCCTCGCGCAGCAAGGCGTTCTCGGTGACGCCTTCGGCCGCGGCGAGCTGCTTCTCGAGTTCGGGAATGCGGCCGTATTGCAGCTCGCCGGCCTTGGCGAGATCTCCGGAACGCTGCGCCTGTTCGAGCTCGATGCGGGCCTGGTCGAGTGCTTCCTTGACTTTCGCCTCGCCGGCGATCTTGTCGCGCTCGGTCTGCCAGCGCGTGGTCAATTCGCTTGACTGCTGCTCGAGGTTCGCCAGCTCCTCGCGCAAGGCGGCAAGGCGGTCTTTGCTCGCCTGGTCCTTTTCCTTGCCGAGCGCCTGCTCCTCGATCTTGAGCTGGATGATGCGCCGGTCGAGGTTCTCGATCTCCTCCGGCTTGCTCTCCACTTCCATGCGGATGCGCGAAGCGGCCTCGTCCATCAGGTCGATCGCCTTGTCGGGCAGGAAACGGTCGGTGATATAGCGGTTGGAGAGCTGCGCGGCGGCAACGATCGCCCCGTCGGTGATGCGCACGCCGTGGTGCAGCTCGTACTTCTCCTTCAGCCCGCGCAGGATCGAAATCGTGTCCTCGACCGTCGGTTCCGCGACGAAGACCGGCTGGAAGCGACGCTGCAGCGCGGCGTCCTTTTCGACGTACTTCTGGTACTCGTCGAGCGTGGTGGCGCCGATGCAGTGCAGCTCGCCGCGCGCGAGCGCGGGCTTGAGCAGGTTGCCGGCATCCATCGAGCCTTCGGACGCGCCGGCGCCGATCAGCGTGTGCATCTCGTCGATGAACAGGATGATGTGCCCCTCGGCGCCCTTGACCTCGTCGAGCACGGCTTTCAGCCGCTCCTCGAACTCGCCGCGGTACTTCGCGCCGGCAATCAGCGCGCCCATGTCGAGCGCCATGAGCGAGCGGTCCTTGAGCGAATCCGGCACGTCGCCGTTGGCGATGCGCAGCGCCAGGCCTTCGGCAATCGCCGTCTTGCCCGTACCGGGCTCGCCGATGAGCACGGGGTTGTTCTTGGTCCGCCGTGCAAGGATTTGCACCGTGCGGCGGATTTCCTCGTCTCGGCCGATGACCGGATCGAGCTTGCCGTCGCGCGCCGCCTGCGTGAGGTCGCGCGCATACTTCTTCATCGCGTCGTAGGACTCTTCGGCCCCCGAACTGTCGGCGGTGCGACCGCCGGTCACGTCCTGAATCGCCGCTTCGAGCTTCTTGACGTCGACGTTGGCGGCCTTGAGCGCCTTGCCGGCCGCGCTGTCGCTCTGCAGTGCGAGCGCCTGCAGCAGGCGCTGCACCGGCACGAAGCTGTCGCCGGCCTTGGTCGCCAGCTGTTCGGCCTGGTCGAGGGCGCGCACCGCGTTGTTGTCGAGTCCGGGTGTCGACTGCGCTCCCGAGCCGGATACCGCAGGCACCTTGGCCAGCGCCGCATCGACCTCGTCGACCGCCAGTTTGGGATTGCCGCCGGCGCGCTCGATCAGCTGCCAGGACATGCCCTGGTTGTCTTCGAGAAGTGCCTTGAGAATGTGCTCTGGCGAAATCCGCTGGTGGTTCATGCGGATCGCGACGGTCTGTGCCGATTGCAGGAAGCCCTTGGCCCGATCGGTGAACTTTTCGAGATTCATGAAGTGCCCCTCAATTCCTTTCCCGGCCTAGATGGTGTGACATTCCTGCAACACAAGAGGCTGCCACGCCCGGCTGTGTGCGGGATATAGGATTCGATTTCGCGGCTGACAGTGTCCTGAGTCAAATTTGCCGCGGCAAATCCGAGTTTTTCCTAGGCTTTGCACCGCTTCCGGGGCATCAAACCCCATCCCGCCGCTAGCGAAGGGACGTGCCTTGAGCGAAGTACCCGCAGACGCAGCCCCCGACGCCGAGTTCGACCACCCGCTGACCCCGCAGGAACGGCGAAAGGCGATCATCGCCGCCACGCTCGGCAACGGGCTCGAGTTCTACGACTTCATCACCTTCGCCTTCTTCGCCATCCAGATCGGACACGCCTTCTTCCCGTCCGAGAGCGCATTCCTTTCGCTGATGGGTTCGCTGGCGACGTTCTTCGTCGGCTTCCTCACCCGTCCGCTCGGCGCCTACATCCTCGGCGGCTATGCCGACCGGGTCGGACGCAAGCCGGCGATGATGATCTCGATGAGCCTGATGGGCGCGGGGATCATCCTGCTGGTGATCACCCCGGGCTATGCCACCATCGGCTATGCCGCGCCGGTGATCGCGGTGATCGCGCGGATGATCCAGGGCTTTGCGCTCGGCGGCGAGGTCGGTTCGGCGACGATCTACATGATGGAAGGCGCCGACCCGCGGCGCCGCGGCTGGTCGATGAGCTGGCAGGGGGCGAGCCAGAACATCGCCGCCACCATCGGCTCGCTAGTCGGCCTGCTGCTCGCCGCGGTGCTGAGCGAGGCGGAGCTGTCCGACTACGGCTGGCGCATCGCTCTGGCGCTCGGCGTCACCATCGTCCCGGTCGCGCTGTGGGTGCGCAATTCGCTGCCCGAAACGGTGCACCATGCAGATACCTCGCCGGTCGCGGCGGACGAGGGCTTCCGTTCGTACATCCGGCCGATCGTCTGCGGGCTGATCATCATCGGCGCCGGCACCATCGGGACCTACATCTTCCAGTACATGGCGACCTACGGGCAGAACACGCTCAAGCTCTCGCCCACGCTCTCGCTCGCCGGCGAGTTCGCCAACAACGGCATCTCGGTCATCGCCGTGCTGATTGGCGGCGCGGTGAGCGACCGCAAGGGCCGCAAGCACGTGATGCTGTTGCCGCAGGCGCTGTTCTGCGTGCTGGTGGTGCCATGCTTCCTGTGGCTGACGAGCTGGCGCGACGCGGTCAGCTTCATCGGCGCCAACCTGATCCTGAGCTACATCTCGGGCTACATGTACGGCGCGGTCTATGCCGCGATCAGCGAGAGTATTCCCAAGGCGGTGCGCGCCCGCGTGTTCGCGCTGGTCTATGCCGTGCCGGTGACCTTCCTAGGCGGTTCGACCCAACTCGTGGTCACCTGGATTCTCGAAGTGACCGGCAACCCGATGTCGATCGCCTGGTACCTGACCGGGGTCTCGCTGATCGGCCTCGTCGCAATGTGGGCGTTGAAGGAAAGCGCGCCGGTCAAGGTGGGGATCGCCCGCAGCGCCGCGGCCTGAACGCCCATCTGGCGCGGTATGCCGTTGGTCGAAAGCCTGACCCTTCGCGCGCGCGCGTGCTAGGCACGCGGGAACGCACCTTTCACACGATCACGGGACACTCGATGCGTCGCCTTTTCCTTTCCGCCGCCCTTCCCCTTGTCCTGGCTGCCTGCGCCACCACCCAGCCCGAGATCGCCGCCACCGCGCCGCCCGCGGCCAGCACGGCGCCGGCGAAGCCCGCCCCGCTTTCGCAGCTGGTCGATGCGGTCGACATTCCCTACCAGAGCTTCACCCTGCCCAACGGACTCACCGTCCTGGTGCATACCGACCGCAAGACGCCGGTCGTCGGGGTGACGACCTACTACCGGGTCGGCTCGAAGAACGAGCCGCGCGGCAAGACCGGCTTTGCCCACCTCTACGAGCACCTGTTCTTCGGCGGCAGCGAGAACGTGCCCAACTTCGATATTCCGCTCGAAGGCGCCGGCTCGACCAGCACCAACGGTTCGACCTGGTACGACCGCACCAACTATGTCGAAACCGTGCCGACCGGCGCCCTCGACCTGACGCTGTTCATGGAAAGCGACCGCATGGGCCACCTCCTCGGCGCGGTTACGCAGGACAAGCTCGATAAGCAGCGCGGCGTGGTGCAGAACGAAAAGCGGCTTGGCGACAACCAGCCCTATGGCCTGACCGAATATCTGATCGGCGATGCGCTGTTCCCGGTCGGCCACCCCTATCGCCACTCGACGATCGGCTCGATGGCCGACCTCGACGCCGCCACGCTGAGCGACGTGCGTCAGTGGTACATCGACAATTACGGCCCCAACAACGCCATCCTGGCGCTCACCGGCGACATCGACGCGGCAACCGCGCGGCCGCTGGTCGAAAAGTGGTTCGGCGACATTCCGCGCGGCCCCGAAATCACCGAGCCGACCTCGCCGATCGTTACGCTCGATGCGCCGAAGCGGCAGGTCATCACCGACCAGGTCCCGGCGACCAAGATCTTCAAGGTGTGGAGCGGCCCGGGCCTCAACGCTCCCGACGCCGCGGCGCTCGACGCCGGCATGACAGTGCTTGGCGGGCTCGCCAGCTCGCGCCTCGACAACATCCTCGTACGCGACGAGCAACTGGCCGTGTCGGTCAGCGCCTACGCCCAGCAGTTCGAGGACGCGAGCCTGCTCCAGGCCGAGATGGTCGTGAAGCCCGGCGTCGACGAGGCCCTGGCCGAGAGACGCCTCGGTGAAGTCATCGACCAGCTGGTAGCCGACGGCCCGACGGGCGACGAACTGCTGCGCGCGGCAACCCGCTCGGTCTCGGCCGAGATCGGCGCACTCGAAGTGGTCGGCGACATGGGCGGCAAGGGCGCGACACTGGCCGAGGGGCTGCTCTATTCGGGCGATCCCGCGCACTACAAGAAGGCGCTCGAAGAAACCGCGACGCTGACCCCGGCGCAAGTCCGCGCGGCGCTCGCCAAGTGGCTGGGCCGCCCCGCCTATACCCTGGTCGTCGAGCCGGGCGAGCGCACGCTCGACGGAGCCGATCTGGGCGGCTGGGGAGACGAAGGCAGCGTGGCGCCGCCCCCGCCCGACCCCAAGACCCCGGCCCCGCCGGTGGCAGAAGGACCGGCGCGCGAAGCGCCGCCGGTCGCGCCGGTGGCCGACCTGACCTTCCCGGCCGTGCGCCACGCCACGCTGTCAAACGGCATCCCCGTGTCGCTCGCCACGCGCACGGCGATCCCAAAGGTCAGCGTCTCGCTCGATTTCGACGCCGGCTATGCCGCTGACGGCAACGCCCGCGCCGGCACCCAGTCGCTGATGATGGACCTGCTCAAGGAAGGCACGACCAGCCGCAGCGCGGTCGAGATCGCCGAGGAGCAGGAGCGGCTCGGCGCCTCGATCGAGACCGGCACGTCGCTCGATTCGAGCCGCGTGAGCATGACTGCGCTGACCGCCAACCTGGCGCCCTCGCTGACGCTGATGGCCGACATCGCCCGGCACCCGAAGTTCGCCGCCGACGACGTGGCGCGGGTCAGGGACCAGCGCCTCGCGGCGATCCAGCAACAGCAGGCCACGCCGACCACCCTCGCCCAGCGCGCGCTCAAGCCGCTGATCTACGGCGCCGCGCACCCCTATGGCTCGGTCGGTTCCGCCGGCCGGACGAGCGTGGTCGAAGGCCTGACGCCCGCCGACCTGTCCACGGCGCACGAGACATGGCTGCGGCCCGACCTGGCGCAGATCACCGTGGTCGGCGACATCACGATGGACAGGCTGCTTCCGCTGCTCGAGCAGGCGTTCGGCAACTGGCAGGCTCCTGCTACGCCCGCGCCGACCAAGGACCTTTCCGTCGCCGTTCCGCCAGCGAAGCAGCGCATGGTGGTAATCGACCGGCCGGGCGCGCCGCAGTCGATGATCATGATGGGCCACGTCCTGCCGGTGGAAGGCACCGCGCCGAGCCTCGAATCGCTCGACCTCGCCAACCAGGTGATCGGCGGGGGCTTCCTCTCGCGGCTCAACATGGACCTGCGCGAGGACAAGGGGTGGACCTATTACGCCTATTCCTCGGTCAGTTCGACGAAGGGGCCGCTGATGGCCACGGCCTACAGCCCGGTACAGACCGACAAGACCGGTGAGGCGATAAAGGCGATGCTGGCGGACATGCGGGCCTTCCCGGCCGGCAAGCGCGTCGACCAGGTGGAACTGCAGCGGGTGACCGACGGCAACGTGCGCGGCCTGCCCAATTCGTTCCAGACCAATTCGCAGGTGCTGGGCGGAATTCTCGACAACCAGCTGCTCGGCCGGCCCGACAACTACTACTCGACGCTGCCCGCCGTCTACGGCGCGATGGACGCCGCGGCGATCGATACGGCCGCGGCGAAGTACCTGCAGCCCGACGACATGGTCATCGTGGTGGTCGGCGACCGCAAAGAGATCGACAGCCAGCTCGCCGACCTCGGCATCCCGATCGAGTACCGCGAGGCGAGCGAGTTCTAGGCCAGCTTGCCGCGCAGCGCCTGGTAGGCCGCGGCGGCGACGGTGTTGGCGAGGTTGAGCGAGCGGATGTGCTGCGAGCGCATCGGCAGACGGAACTGGCGCCCTGGATAGCCCCGCCAGATCGCCGGCGGGATGCCGGTCGTCTCCTTGCCGAACACGAGGATCGCATCGTCGGGGTAGTCCGGCTCGTAGAACGAGACCGAGCCGTGTTCCTCGAACAGGAAAAGCTGGTCGGCCCGCGGCTGGCGTTCCGCGACGAACGCGTCCCAGTCGGCAAATTCGGCCAGCCTGACGTGCGGCCAGTAATCGAGGCCCGAGCGTTTGACCCGCGCATCGCTGATGTCGAAGCCCAGCGGGTGGATCAGCACCAGCTCGGCATCGAGCGCCACGCAGGTCCGCCCCACCGCGCCGGTGTTGCCGGGGATTTCGGGTTCGACGAGGACGATGGTCAGCGGCATGCGCGCACGCCGGCTTACAGCCCGAGCTCCGAAAGCCCGGGATGGTCGTCGGGCCGGCGACCGAGCGGCCAGTGGAACAGCCGGTCGCTCTCCGCGATCGGCAAGTCGTTGATGCTGGCGATGCGCAGGCGCATGTAGCCGAGCGCGTCGAACTCCCAGTTCTCGTTGCCGTAGGAGCGGAACCAGTGCCCGCTGTCGTCGCGCCATTCGTAGGCGAAGCGCACGGCGATGCGGTTCGCGGTGAAGGCCCACAGCTCCTTGATCAGCCGGTATTCGAGCTCCCGCGCCCATTTGCGCGTCAGGAAGGCGGCGATCTCCGCGCGCCCCTGGAGAAACTCGGCGCGATTGCGCCAGCGGCTGTCGGGCGAATAGGCAAGCGCGACTTTCTCGGGATCGCGGCCGTTCCAGGCGTCTTCGGCCATGCGCACCTTTTGCGCGGCGGTCTCGGCAGTGAACGGCGGCAACGGCGGGCGCGGCGGCTCGCCCATCAGCCGAGCTTCGCCTTCAGAACCTCGTTAACCACCTGCGGGTTGGCCTTGCCCTGCATCGCCTTCATCGTCTGCCCGACGAAGAAACCGAACAGCGCCTGCTTGCCGCCCTTGTAGTCGGCGACCTTGTCGGCGTTGTCGGCCAAGACCTTGTCCACCGCAGCCTCGATCGCGCCGCTGTCGCTTTCCTGCTTGAGCCCCTCGCGCTCGACGATCGCCCCCGCGCTGTCGCCGGTGGCGAGCATGGTTTCGAGCACCTGCTTGGCGATCGAGCCTGAGATGACCCCCTTGCCGACCAGCGCCAGCAGTTCGGCGGCCGCTTCGTGGCTCACGGGGCTCTCTTCGAGCGTGTGGCCGGCCTTGTTGAGCGCGCCGAAGAATTCGGACAGCAGCCAGTTGCTAGCCTGCTTGGCGACCTCGCCCTCGGACTTGCCCTGCGCGGCGGCGGTCTCGCTCAGCAGCACCTCGAACCAGCGCGCGGTTTCGACTTCGGCGGTGAGGACGTGGGCGTTGTATTCGGGCACGCCGAGCTCGGCGATGTAGCGGGTGCGCTTGGCGTCGGGCAGCTCGGGCAGGCTCGCCCTGCACTCTTCGACGAAGGCATCGTCGAGTTCCAGCGGCAGCAGGTCGGGATCGGGGAAGTAGCGATAATCGTGCGCGTCTTCCTTCGAACGCATCGAACGGGTCTCGTTGCGGTCGGGATCGTAGAGCCGGGTTTCCTGCACCACCGTGCCGCCGTCCTCGATCAGATCGACCTGGCGGCGCGCTTCCTGCTCGATCACCGCCATCACGAAGCGCACCGAGTTGACGTTCTTCGTCTCCGTGCGGGTGCCGAATTCTTCGCCCGGCCTGCGCACGCTGACGTTGACGTCGGCGCGCATCGAGCCCTGCTCCATGTTGCCGTCGCACGAACCGACGTAGCGCAGGATCGAGCGCAGCTTGCGGACGTAAGCCCCGGCCTCGGCGGGCGAACGCATGTCGGGACGGCTGACGATCTCCATCAGCGCCACGCCGCAGCGATTGAGGTCGACGTAGGACATCGTCGGGTGCTGGTCGTGCATCAGCTTGCCCGCGTCCTGCTCGACGTGGATGCGCTCGATGCCGATGACCTTGTCTTCGGGAATGCCGGCCTTCTCGTCGGCTTCGATCAGCAGCTGCCCCTCGCCCACCAGCGGGTGGTAGAGCTGGCTGATCTGGTAGCCCTGCGGCAGGTCGGCGTAGAAGTAGTTCTTGCGGTCGAACCGGCTCCACTTGTTGATCTGCGCGTCGATCGCGAGACCCGTGCGCACCGCCTGGCGGATGCATTCGCGGTTGGGCACCGGCAGCATGCCGGGCATCGCCGCATCGACGAGGCTGACGTTGGCGTTGGGCTCAGCCCCGAACTGCGTCGAGGCGCCGGAGAACAGCTTGGCATGGGAGGTGACCTGCGCGTGGACCTCGAGGCCGATCACGACCTCCCATTCGCCCGTGGCGCCCTGGATGCGATAAGTACTCACCACCACTTCTCCGGCTGTGCGGTAAACCCGGCGCGCTGTTCGATCGCGAGGCCGGCGTTGAGGACCTCCTGTTCCTCGAACGCACGGCCGATGATCTGCAGGCCGAGCGGCAGACCCTCCTTGTTGAGCCCGCCCGGCACGCTTATCGCCGGCAGGCCGGCCATGCTCGCGGGGACCGAGAACACGTCGTTGAGATACATCGCCAACGGATCGTCGACCTTGTCGCCCAGCGCGAAGCTGGCGGTCGGCGTGGTCGGGGCGAGGATCACGTCGCACCTGGCCCAGGCCTCCTCGAAGTCGTGCCGGATCAGCGTGCGGACCTTCATCGCCTGGGTGTAATAGGCGTCGTAGAACCCGGCGGAGAGCACGTAGGTGCCGATCAGGATGCGACGCTTGACCTCGTCGCCGAAGCCGGCGGAACGAGTCGCGGCGTACATGTCCTGCAGACCCGCGTGGTCGGGCAGATCGCGCAGGCCGTAGCGTACGCCGTCGTAGCGCGCGAGGTTGCTCGAGGCCTCTGCCGGGGCAACGATGTAGTAGGCCGGCAACGCGTACTTGGTGTGCGGCAGGGATATGTCGACGACTTCGGCGCCGGCGTCCTTGAGCCAGGCAATGCCGTCGTCCCACAGCTTGAGGATGTCGGCGTCGGTGCCGTCCATCCGGTATTCCTTTGGAATGCCGACGCGCTTGCCCTTGAGGTTCGCGTCGAGCGAGCCCGCCCAGTCGGGCACCGGCAGGTCGAGACTGGTCGAATCCTTGGGGTCGAACCCGGCCATCGCGCCGAGCATGATCGCGCAGTCGGTGACGTCGCGCGCCATCGGCCCGGCCTGGTCGAGACTCGAAGCGAAAGCGACGATGCCCCAGCGGCTGCAGCGCCCATAGGTCGGCTTGATCCCGGTAATGCCGGTGAAGGCGGCGGGCTGGCGGATCGAGCCGCCGGTGTCGGTCCCGGTCGCCGCCGGGCACAGCCGCGCCGCGACCGCCGCCGAACTGCCGCCCGACGAGCCGCCGGGGGCGAGGCCGGCATTGCTGCCCTGCTTGCGCCACGGCGAGATGACGTTGCCGTAGTACGAGGTCTCGTTCGACGAGCCCATCGCGAACTGGTCGAGATTGAGCTTGCCGAGCATCCCCGCGCCGGCGTCCCACAGCTTCTGGCTGACGGTGCTCTCATACTCGGGCACGAACCCGCCGAGGATGTGGCTCGCCGCGGTGGTCTGCACGCCGCGGGTGGCGAACAGGTCCTTCATGCCGATCGGCACGCCCGCCATCGCGCCAAGCGGCTTGCCCGCCGCCCGGTCGGCATCGACGTTGTCGGCGGCTTCGAGCGCCTTTTCCGGCGTGGCGACGATGAAGGCGTTGAGCGCATCCTGCGCCGCGGCGACGTTGGCGTTGAACGCCTCCGCCACTTCGCGCGCGGAGAAATCGCCCGCGGCGACCCCGTCGCGGATCGCCTTGACGCCGAGGTTCGTCAGTTCCGCACTCATAGTTCGTCACCCTGAACTCGGTTGTGCAAGCATAGCTTCGCTTCCAGGGTCCATTGCGCCCCGCCCGCAGACGCCCGTGTGGCGGCTCCGCACTTCCTGTTGTGGATCCCGGAACACGCGGCGCTGCGCGCCTGTCCGGGATGATCGAATGGCAATGCTGCGCTTGTCATTCGATCACCTTCGGCACGCCGAAAAAGCCGTGCTCGGCCGCTGGCGCATTGGCCAGCACCTTGTCGCGAATGCCGCCGCCGGTCAGCGGGTCGGCATCGACCACGTCGTCGCGCAGGCGCAGCGCCTGCGGGATCACCGCCGTCATCGGCTCGACGCCGCTGGTGTCCACCTCGCCGAGCTGCTCGACCCAGGCGAGGATGTTGTTGAACTCGGGCACCATCCGGTCGAGGGCACCCTCGTCCATGCTGATGCGCGCCAGGCTGGCGATTTTCGCCACGGTTTCACGGTCTACCGACATGGCCGCGCGTTAGCCGCGCCGACGAAAGCCTTCAAGTCAATCGAGCGGCGGGCCGACAGTCTTGCCGTCGATGCGGATGACGCGGCCTTCGCCGACCTCGACGACCGAATCCGGCTTGAGCGGCGGATAGACGTCGGCTCGGGGCTCCTCGATGCCCGGAGTAACACCCCGCCTCAGCCGGATGACCACGTAACCGCCGCCCTGCACGATCGCCACGCGGCGGCCGCCATCGCTCGCCTCGCCGAGATCGAGCGCCACGCAGCGCTCGGAGCACTGGAAGGGATTGGCGACGAGGTAATCGAGCACGCCCTCGCGCAAGTCGGCGTCGTCGGGCTGGACGCGCAGCTTGAAGTCGGCGCGGGTCTTGTTGGCGTCGAAGCGCGAATAATAGGCGCGCTCCTTCTGCGCCTGCGCCGCCGCCGCCAGTTCGGCCACTTTGGCATTATCGCTCTTCGCCAGCCGCGCCAGCGCCTCGCGCCCGGCGTCGCCGAAGTCCCAGCGCAGCGCGGTATAATCGAAGTCCTCCGGCGCCACCTGTCCGCTTTCGAGCCTGTGCAGCTGGTTGCGCGCGGAAATCGCGCCGAAGTCGAGGATCGGCAGCGCGAGGATCAAGGCCACGACGCAGATCGCGGCGGCCAGGTGCAGATTCGCCTGCCGCAGCCGCGCGCCCCAGCCGCCCTTCCAGCCGCGCACCAGCGCAACCAGCCAGGCGAGGCCATAGGCGCAGGCCACGGCAATCGCGATCAGACCCCAGATGCGTTCCGGGCTGAGACCGTGCTGCGCCACCCGCGTGCCGAGTGAAACCGCCGCGAACACCGTCAGCGGCAGGATCGCCGCGGCCAGCGCGATGCTCGCCCAGCGCAGCACGCGGTTGCCGCTCATCTCGGCGTCCGAATCGCGCAGGATCGCGTTGGCCAGCACCCACGATCCCGCCGCGCACGACAGCAGGATCGGCGTCGCGCTCTGCGTCGCCTGCCACAGCACCTCGGGCCCCGAAACGATCATCGCCACGAGGAACAGCACCAGGCCTAGCGCCAGGGGCACGGCGAGCACCGAGAGGATCGTCATCACCACCGCCTGCAGCGTGCCGAGGATCTTTAGCTGTCCGCGCAGGATGCCGAGCGCCGCGCCGAACGCAGCGCCCGACCAGGTCCAGCCGAACCAACCTTCGTTCATCAGGTCGCGCAGGAGGTAGATCTTGAGCAGGCCGAACAGCCCGCTCAGCACCACCAGCACGATCCACGAGGCGCCGACGAAGGCGAGGCTGCCCCCGGCGCTGATCGCGTCGCTCCAGACGTGGTAATGCACCTGCTGGTACGGCGTGGCGAAGCGCGTGCGGTGAAAGCCCGCCTGAAACAGCGGAAGGGCGAGCCCGGTGGCGACGATCCCGGCGAAGAGGCCGTATTGCGGAACCGCGTAGTGATCGCCCGCGGCGACCGCGCGCCAGGCCAGGCCGGCGATGACGAGGCCCGCGGCGAGGGCGAAGACCAGCGGCTCCTTCCAGCGGTCGCGTTCGATGGTGAAGGCCGCGGCAATGGCGCCAAAGAAGACGAAGGCGGCGGCCGCTACGCGCCAGGGCACGTCGTCGCCCTTGCCGCCGAAGGTCCAGACCAGCAGCCCAGCGACGCCGAGCAGGACCGCGAGCAGCCAGGGGCGCAGCGGCCAGTCTGTCCTGATGTCTTCGCTCGAGTCCATAATCCCACTCCCGTTCGTCCTGAGCCTGTCGAAGGACGCGCGCGTGGTTCGACAAGCTCACCACGAACGGATGGAGGTTATGCTCCTCTTGCCCGGACAGCCGCCATCATGCCGCCAATCGCGGCGCAAGGCATGAGCGAATTGTGAGCAATCGGCGAAAGGTCAGTTGGTGGCGGGTTTCGCGGCCCCGCCCTCGCCCTGCTGCTGGCCCGACATCAGCTGCTGGATCATCTGCACACGGCGCTGGGCGTCGGCTTCGGGCATGAAGTCGACCAGCTCCATCTCGAAGATCAGGTCGCTGTTCGGCGGAATCGGCGATCCGGAAGGGGGATTGGCGCCATAGGCCTTGTCGGCCGGGATGCGCACTTCGTACTTGCCGCCCTTCTGCATCTTGAGCAGCGCTTCCTTGAAGCCGGGAATCACCCCGTCGAGCGTCATCGGCGTGCCCTCGGGCAGGATGCCCTGCACCGGCAGGTTCATGTCCTGCGATTTGTCGAACACCGTGCCGTCGGGGAGCTTGCCGGTATACTTGACGAACACGACGTCGCCGACGACCGGGTTGGGACCCTTGCCCGCGGCGATCTCGTCGACCTCGACGCCCTTCGGCATGGCCCACCAGGCCAAACCGGCTGCGACCGCCACGACCAGCAGGAGGCCGAGCCACAGCTTGAGCACCGAGCCCTTGGCAATCGGCTGGAGCGGAACGCGGGTAACTTCGGCCATCGACAGGTATCCTGAAACGCAAGAAGGGCGCGGAGATCGAACCCCCGCGCCCCTTTGGCTTATCGGTTAGATGCTTACAAGAGCGGGAAGCCCAGGACGGCCCTTTCGGGCGCAAACCGGCCTGACGCTTGCCGAACTCGCTTAGCGCGAGCCGTCGCGCTCCATCCGCTTGCGCTCCATCTTGCGGGCGCGGCGCACGGCGGCAGCCTTTTCGCGGGCGCGCTTCTCGCTCGGCTTCTCGTAGTGGCGGCGCAGCTTCATCTCGCGATACACCCCCTCGCGCTGCAGCTTCTTCTTGAGCGCGCGGAGAGCCTGTTCGACGTTGTTATCGCGGACGATGATCTGCATAAACCTAAGCCACCTTTCGAAAAAACCGGGAGAGCCCGCGGTAGACCGGCGCGGGGTGCACCATGCATAATACCAATGAAAAACGGGCCGAATCCGTTCCGGACCGGCTCGAACAGGGCGCGCGATAAGGGAATGGCGGGCGAAACGCAAGGATTTCGAAGGTCGCTGCCCTTTCCACTGCCGCCGCGCCCGTCTAAGGGGCGCGCATGACCCAGCCCTCCACCCTCGCCGCTTCCGCCTACGTCGCCATCGGCGGCGGGATCGGCGCGGTCCTGCGCTACCAGCTCGGGCGCGGGATGACGCATTGGCTCGGGGTTCAGGCAGTCACCACCTTTCCCTGGGCGACGCTGGCGGCGAACGTGATAGGCTCCATGGCGATGGGCCTGCTCGCCGGGTTCCTCGCGCGCCACGGATCGTCGGGATCTCTGGGCGGCGAGCAGTACCGGCTGTTCCTCGGCGTCGGCCTGCTCGGCGGCTTCACCACTTTCTCCAGCTTCAGCCTCGAAATGATGCTGCTGGTCGAGCGCGGCCAGGCGGCGCAAGGCTTCCTCTACGCCGCCGTCTCGGTGCTTGCCGGGCTCTCGGCGCTCTATATCGGGCTCATTGCCATGCGGATTGCCGGATGACCGTTCGCGAGGGCCCGGACGCTGCGAAGCGCGACGACGCAGGCGGGCAGGACCAGGTCCGCCAGTTCACGGTTCAGGCCGACGACGACGGCATCCGGCTCGACCGCTGGTTCAAGCGCCACTTGCCGCAGATCGGCTTCGCCATGGTCGGCAAGTGGGCGCGCACCGGGCAGATTCGCGTCGACGGCAAGCGCGCGAAGCCCGACGACCGGCTCGCCGCCGGGCAGGTACTGCGCGTGCCGCCAGGCGGCGATTCGGCGCCGCGGGCGCGCCAGGTCCGCCCGCTGAGCGACGAACAGCGCGCCCAGGCCGAGGCGATGCTGATCCGCAAGACCGATTCGGCGCTGGTGCTCAACAAGCCGCCGGGCCTCGCCACGCAGGGCGGGACCAAGACCCACAGCCATGTCGACGGGCTGCTCGACGCCTATGCCGAAGCGGACGAGCCGCGCCCGCGGCTCGTCCACCGCCTCGACAAGGACACCTCGGGCGTCCTGCTGATCGCCCGCACCCCGGGCAGCGCGGCGTTCTTCTCGCGGCGCTTTTCCGGCCGCAGCGCCAAGAAGGTCTACTGGGCGCTGGTCGTCGGCGTGCCGGAGATCGCCGAGGGCACGATCGACGCCCCGCTGGCCAAGCAGCCCGGCACCGGCGGCGAGAAGATGCACGTCGACATGGAAAACGGCCAGCCGGCTAGGACCAAGTACCGCGTCGTCGACCGCGTCGGCACCAAGGCGGCGTGGCTCGAGCTCGAACCGCTGACCGGGCGCACCCACCAGCTGCGCGTACACTGCGCGGCGATGGGCAACCCGATCGTCGGGGACGGCAAGTACGGCGGACAAGACGCCTACTTGACCGGTTCGATCAGCCGCAAGATGCATCTCCACGCGCGGCGCCTGATCATCGATGCCCCGCCGGGCGACGGCCAGGTTTCGGGCAAGCTCGACGTCACCGCCGACCTCCCCGACCACTTTGCCGCGAGCATGGCCCAGCTCGGGCTCGATCCGGGCATGAGCGATGCGACGCCGATCCGCCACGACCCGCCGCCGCGCACCAGGGTCGAAAAGAAGCAGGCCGCCAAGGCCCACGCCAAGCAGGTCCGCAAGGGCCGCCGCGGCGAGCGCACCTCGCGCCGCACCGGCGGAGGCACATCGCCCCGTAGCGGCGGAGGCAGACCGAAGAAGCCGACGAAGACGCGCTGATGCATCCCAACCCGCTTTTCCGCAACGAGGACCGGGCGCTGCACGAGTCACTGGTCGAGGAGATCGGCTTCGGCATGGTCTTCGCGCAAGTCCCGGACGGTCCGCGCGTAGCGCATACCGCGCTGCTTTCGACCGGCGACGGGGCGGTGCAGTTTCACCTGTCGCGTGGCAACGCCCTGACGAAGCATCTCGCAGGCCACGATGCGCTGCTGGTGGTGAACGGCCCCGACGCCTACGTCTCGCCGCGCTGGTATGCCGATCCAGCCCAGGTCCCGACCTGGAACTACGTCGCGCTCGAGCTCGAGGGCCCGGTTCGACGGATGGACGAAGACGGGCTCGTCGCGCTGCTCGACGGCCTGTCGGCGCGGCAGGAAGCGCGCATCGAGGGCGCGCCGTGGACACGGGCCAAGATGGACGAGACGAAGTTTCGCAAGATGCTGACCGGCATCGCCGGCTTCGAGATGGAAGTGCGCGCCTGGCGGCCGACCTTCAAGCTTTCGCAGAACAAGTCGCCGGAAGACCGCGCGGCGGTGATCGCCGCCCTCGAAGCGCAAGGAGCGCCCGGCATGGCCGCGCTGATGCGGAGCCTCGCCGAATGACCACGCGCCTCGCCGTGTTCGATTGCGACGGCACCCTGTCCGACGGGCAGGGCGCGGTTTGCGGAGCGATGGCGCAGGCGTTCGGCGCCTGCGGGCTCGTCGCGCCGCCGAGCCATCAGGTTCGCCGCATCGTCGGGCTGAGCCTGCCGGTCGCGGTGCGCCGCCTCGCCCCCGACTCCACCGAAGAGGACGTCGCGCGGCTCGTCGACGCTTACAAACGCGCCTTCTTTCTCGCCCGCACCGAGGGGCGCGTCGCCGAACCGCTGTTCGACGGCGTGGCCGAACTGCTCCGCGTCCTGCGCCGCGCCGGCTGGCAGCTCGGCGTCGCCACCGGCAAGTCCGACCGAGGGCTGGCCGGCCTGCTCGCGCTGCACGGGCTGGATGGTCTGTTCGCCACTCTGCAGACGGCCGACCGCCACCCATCGAAACCCGACCCGGCGATGCTCGAGGCGGCGATGGCCGAAGCCGGCGTTGCCCCTGCAGTCACGGTGATGATCGGCGATACGACCTACGACATCGAGATGGCCCGCGCCGCGGGGGTCCGCGCGCTCGGGGTGTCCTGGGGCTACCACGCGCCCGCCGAGCTGGTCGCCGCCGGAGCCGAAGCGGTCGCCGCCGACGCCGCCGAACTCCAGGAGATGCTCGATGGCTAGCCGCCCGCCGAGAAACCGACCCACCGACGACGTCGCGCGCAATCGCTGGATGGTGATGCAGGCTATGCGCATCATGGGTTTTGCCTTGGTCATCGTCGGGCTGCTGCTGACCCGGGACGTGATGAACTGGGCCGGCGATGCCAACCACATTCTCGGCTATGCTCTCGTGCTGATCGGCCTGGCCGACGGGTTCTTCGTCCCCATCGTCCTCGCCCGCAAGTGGCGCACGCCGCGGCAATGAAGCGCTTCTGGAAGCACGTCACGACCCAAGCCGCCGACGGCGGCTGGCGCGTCCTGCTCGACGGGCGCCCGCTCAAGACTCAGGGCGGTGCGGCGCAGATCGTCCCTTCGCCCGCGCTGGCCGAGGCGCTGGCGGGGGAATGGGCTGCGCAAGGCGAGGAGGTCGACCCAAAGTCCTTCGTGCTGCGCGACCTGGCCGACTACGCCATCGACCAGGTCGCCCCCGCTCCGGGCACGGTCGCGGACAAGCTGCTGCGCTACGCCGAGACCGATACGCTGTGCTACCGCGCCGATCCGGATGAGCCGCTCTACCGCCGTCAGCTCGAGCTGTGGGAGCCGCTGGTGACAGCCATTGAGCAGAGGCACGGGGTACGCTTCGAACGGGTCAGCGGTGTGGTCCACCGCCCGCAAGCATCCGAAACGCTGCGCCGCCTGCGCGAAGCGCTCGCCGCCAAGGACCCCTTCGCCCTCGCCGCGCTGGAAATGCTGACCACCCTCACCGCCTCGCTCGCTGTCGGCCTGAGCGCGCTGGAAGACGACGCCGACATCGATGCGCTGTTTGCCGCGGCCAACTGCGAGGAGGACTGGCAGGCCGAACAGTGGGGCTGGGATCTACAGGCCGAAGAGCGCCGAAAGGTGCGACTCGACGCGTTCCGGCAAGCCGCGCAATTCGCTCGGCTTGCACAGCCCGCCGCGGACTGAGCGGCGGGCATCGAGCGGCGCGCGCCGCTCGCACGTCAGGAACTCCTGGGGCCCGGATCGGCTTCTGTATGGCAAGGCGCATTTGAGTCGCCGCCGAGGGGAGAGTGAGAGTGTTCGATGTTCGGCAGATGCGCTTTGGGTCGTTCGCGCTGGCAACGCTGACGGCCATTTGCGCTGTATACCTGGTGCTGGCGGGACGCGCCGCCGACGCCGGCATACTCGCCGTAATGGTCGCCGGCTCCCTGGCCTTCCTGCTCTGGCAGGACCGCCTGCCCGCGCTTTTCACGCTACTGTTTACCGCCGTTGCGGCGCTCAACGGCGCGGGTTACGCCTTCGATCTGTGGCAGCGGCCGGTCTGGTTCGACGAAGTGGTTCACGTGCTGACACCGTTCGTCCTGGTGTCCGCAATTGCCTGGCTGCTCATTCAGCGCAACGAGGCGAAGCCGGCCATGAACCGCGCCACGTACTTTCTGAAAGTGGGCACGCTCGGTCTGCTTATCGGCTTTGCTTGGGAAGGTTTCGAATACCTGATCGGCATCATCGGCAGCCGGGCCGACACCGCGAGCGATCTGGTCATGGACACGATCGGCGCCGTCGGCGCGGCTCTGTTCTGCCTGTGGGCGGCGCGGCACCCGCGAAGCGATCTGGGCTAACGAAAGCCCACTTCGCGAGAGCGGCCTGGTGTTCCGCGCTCAGGAGCGCTTCTGGTCGGGCCAGTAATTCAGCGGGCGGTCGCCCCAGCGCAGGCCCGCAGCGCGCGGTTGGATGCAGTGGTCCTGCTGTTCGGATGTGCACACGTCGTAGACGACGTTGTCGACCTTGACCTTGGTGGCCTTACCGCGCGCATTATGCTCCACCACCTCGGGGCTCTTGGCCTTGATGCTCGACTGCTGCGCGGCGGCTGGTGCGCCGACGGCGGTCAGGGCGAGTGCGGTTGCGGCTGCAATGGGAATTTTCATCGAAATCTCCTGTGTTGGGTTACACCCAAACAATGAGGAGACTCGGGCAAGAGTTCCGAGAGCGGTTTTCCCGGGAGCGGGCAGAGCCGGTTGGCGCGGCGAGTGGGTTCGCGGCCAAATCAGCGCGGGGGTCGCGCCGCTTTACCCGACCCACTCCGCGACTTCGGCGGCGACCTTGTTGGCCGCTTCGTTGAGCGCCGCGCCGACCGGTTGAGCCTTGGCCGGCACGCCCTCGACGACCGCTTCGAAACGCCGGGTCAGGACCTTGCTGTCGCCGGTCATCAGGACGGCGTCGAAGCGCACCACCGCGGCCATGCGGTCGGCATCGTAGTCCATCGCCACGAGGGTGCCCGAGAGCTTTGAGGCGGCGCTGTATTCGAGGTCGGTCCCGCTGACCAGCAGCCGGTTGCCCTTGGCGCGGATAGTGTCGCCGAGCACGCGCTGGAACAGTCGGGCGGGCCTTTCGACCCATTCGGCGTCCTTGAGGTAGGCCAGCGAGGAACTGCCGGTGAGCACCGGCACGCGCGTCACGTTGAGCTTCTGCGGCGCCTGCAGGTCGAGGATCGCCAGGGCCGTGTCGGCGTTGCCAGCGGCCCCGGTGCCCGCCGCCGCCTGACTCGAGGCGGTGAGGTTGAGCAGCCTGTCGGGCGGATCCTTGCCCAGGCTGACGCAGCCGGCGAGCGCCAGCACGAGGAGCGGCAGGAAGGCCAGGCGGGCCCGGCTGGAATTGGTCATCGCATCACGCCTCATGGCTTGTAGTTCGGCAGCTTCTGGCCGCCGATCAGGCCGCCGGCGCCGCCCGCCTCGATGGATTCGGCCATCTGACGCAGGGCTGCTGTGGTCTTGCGCAAGTCGCGCAGCGCCGCCTCGGCCGCCGGAAGGGTGCTTTCCGAAACCTGCCGCGCGGCGGGGCGCACGTCCTGCATCGTGGCGTTGAGCGCGTCGGCCGCTTGGCGGGCGGACACCAGCGTGCGGCGCAGTTCCTGCATCGTCGAGGCGCCGTCGCGGTTGAGCAGCTTGTCGGTCGTGCCCAGCGTCGTCTCGAACTGGGCCAGCGTTTCGGTGGCCTGCGCCAGCGTGGCGTCGAGCTGGTCGAGCACCTCGTTCACCCGCGGACCGGTTTCGGCGAGCTGGTCGGTCATCCGGTTGGTGTTGGCCAGGATGCCCTTGATCGAGTTCTGGTTGTCCTTGTCGAGCAGGTCGCTGAGCCGCTCGGTCAGCGTCGAAAGATTGTCGAGCAATTGCGGCGCACCGGCGAGAATCGCGCCGAGGCCGCCGGCCTTGGGCTGGATCTCCGGCACTCCGTCGCGCCCGATCTGGGTGATCGGCGGCTGCCCGGCGCGGGCGCCGTCGAGCTGGATGGTCGACACCCCGGTGAAGCTGCCGAGCACCGTGGCGGTGGTGCCTTCGAGGATCGGGACGTCTTCCTTGACGCTGATGCGCACCTGCACGAACTGCGGGTCCTTTTCCCACAGGTTCATGTCTTCGACCTTGCCCACCGGCACGCCGGCAAAGGTAACCTGGCTGCCTTCGGCGAGGCCTTCGACCGATTGCGGGAAGAAGATGTCGTACTGCTTGCGGTCGCTAGTGCCCCAGCCGGCGATCCAGACGATGAACACCGACAGCGCCGCGAGCAGCACCAGGGTGACGATCCCGACCCAGACGTGATTTGCGCGGGTTTCCATTCGCTTGTCCTATGCCCCCGCCTTGTCGCTGTTGTCCATGCTCTTGGCGCCCTTGGCCCGCTCCGCGCGCTTCTCGCTCGCCTGTGCGGCGCGGCCGCGCGGCCCGTTGAAGTATTCCTGGATCCACGGGTGATCGCTTTCGAGAAGCTCGGGGATCGTCCCGACGGCAATCACTTTGTGGTCGGCGATCACCGCCACGCGGTCGCAGATCGCATAGAGCGTGTCGAGATCGTGAGTGATGAGGAACACCGTCAGCCCCAGCGTGTCGGCCAGTTCGCGGGTCAGCTCGTCGAACCGCGCCGCGCCGATCGGGTCGAGCCCGGCGGTCGGCTCGTCGAGGAACAACAGTTCCGGGTCGAGCGCCAGCGCGCGGGCCAGGCCGGCGCGCTTGCGCATTCCGCCCGACAGCTCGGAGGGATACTTCGCCGTCGCATCTTCCGGCAGGCCCGAGAGCACGACCTTGTAGCGGGCGATCTCGTGCTTCAGTTCGGGGTCGAGCTCGGGGTAGAACTGCTTGAGCGGCACTTCGACGTTCTCGCCCACCGTCAGGGTCGAGAACAGCGCCCCGCCCTGGAACAACACCCCCCAGCGGTTGCGCACGCCGATTTCCTCGTCCGGCTCGGATTCGAGGATGTTCTTGCCGAACACCTCGATCGTTCCCTCGTCGGGTATCTGCAGGCCGATGATCGAGCGCATCAGCACCGACTTGCCGGTGCCCGAGCCGCCGACCACGCCGAGGATTTCGCCGCGCCGCACCTTGAGGTCGAGGTTCTCGTGCACGACCTGGTCGCCGAAGCTGTTGCGCAGCCCCTCGATCACGATCGGGTACTCGCCGTCGTAGCGCGTGCCGACATCGTCGGCCGCCTCGGCCTCGATCTGCGCCTCGCTCATGCCCAGCCGACCTCGGTGAAGAGCACCGCGAAGAACGCATCGAGCACGATGACCATGAAGATCGCCTGGACCACCGCCATCGTGGTCCTCAGGCCGACCTGCTCCGAATCGCCCGACACCTGCATGCCCTGGTAGCAGCCGGTCAGCGCCACGATCAGGCCGAACACCGGCGCCTTGATGGTCCCGACCCACACGTCGTAGAGCGGGACGACTTCCTGGATGCGCGAAAGGAAGGTGAGGAACGGGATGCCCAGCGTAAGGTCGGCGACGAAGGCCCCGCCGATGATCCCGAGAACGCTCGAATAGAAGCCGAGCAGCGGCATCATCACCACCAGAGCCAGCACGCGCGGCACCACCAGCGCTTCCATCGGCGAAACGCCGATCGTGCGCATGGCGTCGATTTCCTCGGTGAGCTTCATCGTCCCGATCTGCGCGGCGAAGGCCGAGCCGGAGCGGCCGGCGATCATGATCGAGGTCATCAGCACGCCGAGCTCGCGCAGGGTCAGCCGCCCGGTCAGGTTGATGGTGTAGATTTCCGCTCCGAACTGCTTGAGCTGTGCGGCGCCCTGCTGCGCGACGACGATACCGATCAGGAAGCTCATCAGCCCGATGATCGGCAGCGCGGTGACGCCGGTCAGCTCGAGCTGGCGGACGAAGGCTTTCATGCGGAAGCGCGAGGGATGGCGGAAAATGCCGCCGACCGACACCAGCAGTGCGCCGACGAAGCCGATCATCAGCCGCGCCCCGGTGAAGAATTCGAGCACCAGTTCGCCGACCCGTTCGGGCACGCGCAGCAGCAGGCGCGGGCGCGGCGGTTCGATGTCGGCGGTGTTCTCGGCGTCCTCGACCGCCTTGATCAGGCGCTGCGCCTTCTCGCTCGCCCCGGTGATCTTGGCGCCGCTGGCCCGGGAAAAGCGCAGCACCGTCCAGGCGCCAACGGTGTCGACCTGCTCCACTTGCGAAAGGTCGATGCGCGCCGCCTCGCCCTCGTACTGGCGCAGCTTCTCGTCCAGCACCCCGATGCTGGAAATGACCAACGGGCCGTGCAGCACCAGCTGCGTGCCGCCATCGCCCTGTTCGATGGAGAAGTCCGCCCATTCGCGCATATCGCGCTGCTATGCGGGCAAAAACCGCAGGCGGCAAGCGGCTCACGAAGCCCGATCGGCCACGACGCGCGCCTTGCGCGCCTCCTTCGCCGCTGGCAAAGGCGCTCGCGCATATGACGACAGAGCTCGACAAGACCTTCGATCCCGCCGCCATCGAGGCGAAGTGGTACGCCCACTGGGAGGAGACCGGCCAGTTCCGGCCTGCGCGGCCGGACGCCGAGCCCTTCACCATCGTCAACCCGCCGCCCAACGTCACCGGGTCGCTGCACATCGGCCACGCGCTCGACAACACGCTGCAGGACGTGGTGGTCCGCTACGAGCGGCTGCGCGGCAAGGACGCGCTGTGGGTCGTGGGCACCGACCACGCCGGCATCGCCACGCAAATGGTCGTCGAGCGCCAGCTCGAGGAGCGGCAGGACAAGCGCACCAACTATTCGCGCGAGGAATTCGTCGACAAGGTCTGGGAATGGAAGGAGGAAAGCGGCGGCACCATCACCCGCCAGCTGCGCCGCCTGGGCTGTTCGATGGACTGGAGCCGCGAACAGTTCACCATGGACCCGCACTTTACCCGCGCGGTGGTGAAGGTCTTCGTCGACCTCTATAACCAGGGGCTGATCTACCGCGACAAGCGGCTGGTGAACTGGGACCCCAAGCTCAAGACCGCGATCAGCGATCTCGAGGTCGAAACGCGCGAGGTCGCCGGGCACTTCTGGCGCTTCCGTTATCCGCTCGCCGATGGCTCGGGATCGATCGAGGTCCAGACCACCCGCCCGGAAACGATGCTCGCCGACATGGCGGTGGCGGTTTCGGCCGACGATCCGCGCTATGCGGCAATGGTCGGCAAGCAGCTTCGCCTGCCGCTGACCGGGCGGCCGATCTCGGTGGTCGTCGACGCGCATGCCGATCCCGAGCTGGGCACCGGCGCGGTCAAGGTCACCCCGGGGCACGATTTCAACGACTTCGAGGTCGGCAAGCGCGCCGGAATCGCGCCTGCCGAAATGCTCAACATGTTCGATGCCGAAGCGAAGGTCATCCAGACCGCCGACGGCCTCATTCCCGACCAATTCATCGGCCTCGACCGGTTCGAAGCGCGCACGGCGGTGGTCGCGGCGATGAAGGCGGGCGGCTTTCTGGTCCCCTACGTCGACAAGGACGGGGCCGAGTACGACGCCGAACCGCGCACGATCCAGCAACCCTACGGCGACCGCGGCGGCGTGCCGATCGAACCCTGGCTGACCGACCAGTGGTACGTCGACGCCGAAACGCTGGCCAAGGGCCCGATCGAGGCGGTGCGCTCAGGCGCGATCGAGATCGTCCCGAAGAGCTGGGAAAAGACCTTCTTCAACTGGATGGAAAACATCCAGCCGTGGTGCGTCAGCCGTCAGCTGTGGTGGGGGCACCGGATTCCGGCCTGGTATGGCGAGGATGGCAAGGTCTACGTCGCCGAGACCGAGGAAGAAGCGCAAGCGCAAGCGGGAGAAGGCGCGCCCTTGCGCCGCGACCCCGACGTCCTCGACACCTGGTTCTCCAGCGCCCTGTGGCCCTTCGCCACGCTCGGCTGGCCGGACGCCGAATTGCCTCCCCGGGACGGGGAGGTGGCAGCGCGGAGCGCTGACGGAGGGGATTCTCCTCCTGCAGCGTCGGTGCGAGGGGCAAATCCCCTCCACCGTCCTGCGGACGGTCCCCCTCCCCGTGCCGGGGAGGAAAATTTGCTGGCCAAGCACTACCCCAACGACCTCCTCATCTCCGGCTTCGACATCCTGTTCTTCTGGGACGCGCGGATGATGATGATGGGGATGCACAACACCGGGCAGATCCCCTGGCCGCGGCTCTACCTGCACGGCCTCGTGCGCGCGCCCGACGGGCAGAAGATGTCCAAGTCGAAGGGCAACGTGGTCGACCCGCTCGGCCTGATCGACCGGTACGGCGCCGACGCGCTGCGCTTCTTCATGGCGGCGATGGAAAGCCAGGGCCGCGACATCAAGATGGACGAGAAGCGCGTCGAGGGATACCGCAACTTCGCGACAAAGCTTTGGAATGCCACGCGTTTCTGCCAGGCCAACGGGATCGGTGCGTCGCAGACCCTGGCCGCGCCCGAGGCAACGCTCGCGGTCAACAAGTGGATCGTCGGCGAGGTGGTCGAGACGCTGGCCGAACTCGACAAGGCAATGGCCGACCTGCGCTTCGATGCCGCGGCGAATGCGATCTACCACTTCGTCTGGGACACGTTCTGCGACTGGTACCTCGAGCTGATCAAGGGCGTGCTGAGCGAAAAGCCCGCTCCCCTTCAGGGGAGAGGGTTGGGAGAGGGGGCGTCGGCCGACGAAACCCGCGCCGTCGCCGGCTGGGTGCTCGACCAGATCCTCGTCATGCTGCACCCGTTCATGCCCTTCATCACCGAAGAGCTGTGGCATGCGCAGGACGAACGGCCCTACGACCTCATCGTGGCCAGGTGGCCGGCGCCGCAAGCAGCGGTTGACGCAGAGGCCAAGGCCGAAGTCGAGTGGCTCGTCGAGCTCACGCGCAACCTGCGCACGGCGAAGAACGAACTCGGTCTTGCCCCGGGCGCCAAGCTGGAAGCCTGGCTCGCCTCGCCCTCCACGCTCGCCACCCGCGTCATCCTCTCCAACGCGGCAACGCTCGATCGGCTGGCCCGGCTTTCGGCCATCCACCAGCGCGAGGCGCCTGCCGGAGCGGCGATGCAGATCGGTGCCGGCAGCGACATGTTCGTCATCCCGCTCGAAGGCGTGATCGACATCGGGGCCGAAAAGGCCCGCCTCGCCAAGGCGCTCGAAGCCGCGCGCAAGGAGGCCAAGGCGCTCGAAGGCCGGCTGTCCAACGCCAACTTCGTCGAACGCGCCAAGCCCGAGGCGGTCGAGAAGGCGCGCGCCGACCACGCGCACCATACGGCCGAGGCCGAGCGGCTCGAAGCCGCACTGGCGCGGCTGGGGTAGCGAACCGCTTTCCTGTTTCGTCACCCTGAACGTGTCTGTGCCTTGCACAGCTTCGCTTCCACGGTCCATTTCCCCAACCGCACCGCCGCAGCGGACGAGGAATGGATGCTGAAACAGTTCAGCATGACGGGATGGAGCTGTTGATGAAGCGGACGCCGCGAAAAACGCTTTCCTACACGCTTGGGCTTTGCCAGCGTGGCTGGTGATGCAATTCCTTCGACCTCACTGCGTTTTGCGCCCCGATCCCGCAAAAGTGTCACCCGGCATTTCGACGCCTATCGTATTGTTTTTAATGTCGAACGTCCAAATTTGGCAGGTTGACAGGGTGTCGCTTGTGTCACCCGAATCCAACACGCCATGGCGCTGATCCTCGCCACCGACGACCACGGCGAGCCCGAGATCTTCGCCTCGCTGCAGGGCGAAGGACCCTCGCAGGGCAGGCCCTGTGCCTTCATCCGCCTGAGCCGCTGCAACCTCGCCTGCCTATGGTGCGACACGCCCTACACTTGGCATTTCGAGGGCGACAACCGGCCGCACCGCGGCGGCGAGACTTATGTCCGCAAGGCCAACCAGGTGAGCCTCGCGCCCGAGGACGCCGCGGCGCGCATAGCCGCGCTCGGCCAGCCGCGCCTCGTCGTCACCGGGGGCGAGCCGCTGCTGCAGGCGCCGGCGCTGGCCCGCATGCTGGATCGGCTGCTCGCACTGCTGCCCGGTATCCGGGTCGAGATCGAGACCAACGGCACCGTCGCCCCGCCGCCAGCGCTCGATGCGCTCGTCGCGCAGTACAACGTCAGCCCCAAGCTCGCCCATTCGGGCAATCCCGCCGACCTCGCGCTGCCACCCGAACGTCTTCACGCCTGGGCCGCCGAGCCGCGTGCCGCGCTCAAGTTCGTCGTCGCCGAGCCCGCGGATGCCGACGAAGTGCTCGCCCTCGCCCAGCGTTACGCGATCCCGCGCGAGCGAATTTGGCTGATGGCCGAAGGCACCGATGCCGAGACGCTCGACGCCCGCGAAAGATGGATTGCGGCGCTGTGCGTGAAACACGGTTTGACTCTGTCCAAAAGGTTGCACATCGGGCTATACGGCGACACGCGCGGGACGTGAGCGCTATCAACGAGGGGGATTGCATGAGCGGCGAACAGCCCGGCGGCGGACCGGCCGCGAGACCGGCGATGCCGATGCGCGGCGACCTGACCCAGGGGCCGGTCCTGCGCACCCTGATGATTTTCGCCCTGCCGACGCTGTTCAGCAACATGCTGCAGTCGCTTTCGGGTACGGTCAATTCGATCTGGGTCGGCCGGCTGATCGGCGAGGACGCTCTCGCCGCAACCGCCAATGCCAACATCATCATGTTTCTCGTCGCCAGCGCGGCCTTCGGCTTCGGCATGGCCGGCACGGTCAAGATCGGCCAGCGCTACGGCGCCCGCGACATCGACGGCGCCCGCCGGACCTTCGGCACCGCGGTCGGATTTTCCGTCTTCGTCATGGTGGCGATCGCGCTGGTCGGCTGGCTCGCTGCGCCGGCCTTGCTGACCGTCCTCGACACGCCCGGCGGAGCCTATGCGCTGGCCCTGACCTACATCCGCCTGATGTTCGTCTCGATGCCGTTCATGATGGTCTCGGTGATCCTCACCATGGGCCTGCGCGGAACCGGCGACGCGCGCACGCCGCTGATCTTCATGGGGGTGACCGTGGCGATCGACGCCGTGCTCAACCCGATGCTGATCACCGGCTTCGGGCCCTTCCCCGAGCTCGGCATCGCCGGTTCGGCGCTTTCGACCATCGTCGCCAGCCTGGTCTCGTTCTTCGGGATGATCGTCTACGTATACGCCAAGGACCTGCCGCTGCGGCTGCGCGGGGCGGAGCTTAGATACCTCAGACCGGTGCGCGACGAACTCAAGTTCATCGTCCTCAAGGGCATCCCGATGGGCGCGCAGATGCTGGTGATGAGCGCGGCCGGGATCATCATCGTCGGCCTGGTCAACCGCGAGGGGCTGATGATGACCGCGGCCTACGGCGCCGCGATGCAGCTGTTCACCTATATCCAGATGCCGGCCATGGCGATCGGCGGCGCGGTCAGTGCGATGGCCGCGCAGTTCATCGGCGCCCAGAAGTGGCACCGGCTCGATCACGTCACCCGCGCCGGGGTGCTGGTCAACTTCGCGATGACCGGGGTGCTGACGCTGCTACTCCTGGTCTTCGACCGCGCCGCGCTGGTGCTGTTCCTCGGTTCGGGGAGCGAGGCGGTCGAGATCGGCCGCCACATCCAGGTGATCTCGGTGTGGAGCTTCATGTTCTTCGGCGTGACGATGGTCTACTCGGCGACGATGCGCGCCGGGGGGGCGGTCGTGGTGCCGCTGGTCATCATCGCCGTGGCACTCTACCCGGTGCGGCTGGGCTTCTATTTCCTGACCTACGATACGCTCGGCTCGGACGCCATCTGGTGGTCGTTCACCGTCGGCGCGATCGCCGGCCTCGTGCTCGCCTGGTGGTTCTACCACTACTCGGGTTGGCGCAAGCACGCCTCCGCCGAAACCAGCGAGGAAGCGCAGGAGCAAACCCAGGCCGACGGCCAGCCCGCCGGCCGCTACGCGCCCAACCTCTAGTCAGGCGCCGGGGCGCGCGCCCTTAACTCGCCGAAGGCGTGGCGCCGGCGGCGGGGGCTGCGGGAGCCGGGGGCGGACCGGCGGCGGCACAGGTTTCGAGGAGCGCTCTGAGGTCCTCGCCCCACTTGCGCAGCGCCTGCGCATTGGGAGCGAGGATCTGCAGATCGTGCTTGGCGTCGCCGTTGAATCTCTCGCCGACCATCGGCGGCTCGGCCGGAATTTGCGCGCGGTCAACGCAGGCGACCGGCTCCGGCGAAGGCGCGGGCTGGGGCGCGGGTTCGGCGGCGCCGGGCATGGTTGTGCACCCGGGCAGCAGCAGCAGGGCGAGGAAGAGGGCGCGGCGCATCACAAGCCTTCCGCGTTGCGAATCGACTTCGGAGTCACGCAGTTCGTCTCCCGGATCAACCTCTGGCGCAAGTCTTCAGCCTCGGCCTCGAGCTGTTCGGCCCGTTTCGCCTGCTCGACGATCCGTTTGTCGAGGTCGTCGCGCCTGACATCGGTCGCCAGCACGCGGTTCGCGGCGCGGAATTCGACGGTGTTGAGTTGCAGCTTGGTCAGCGCATGGGCCTGCGTCTCGCGCAGCAACCGGTCGCTGAGATCGGACCGCTCGCGCGCCTGGACGTCCATCCGCCACGCCATCACGGCGATCACCGCCGACAGGACGAGAATAAGGCCCTCGCGCCAGCCGAACCGGCGCAACAGCGGGGCATTCTTGCCACTCGAATTCATTGCAATGTCCTCGTCAACCCGCCGCGCGATTACCAGCGCAAGGGCGGTCATGGCAACGGCATCCGCCGCAGCCACGCAACCGGAGGTCTTACTTGCCTTGACTGCGCCAGCGCTGAACGGTGCGGTGGACCGCTTCCTCTTCGCCGCCGCCGCCGCGCCACAAATCGGTGAAGCTGGGATCTTCCGAGGCCGGGCGCCTGACCTCTTCGAGGTTGTCGAACGCCACGCGGATCGGGATCGCCACACCCTCGCCGCAGATGATGCATTCGCGGTTGCGCAGCGCGGGGATCGAATCGAGGAACCCGCGCGCGCCTTCGGGCATGGCGGCCTTGACGAAGGCCTGGTCGCGGTCGTTGTTAAGACGCATCGAGATGATCGTACCGCATTGGCTGAGCACGCCTTCGGCAAGGTCCGACGGGCGCTGCGTAATCAGCCCCAGGCTGATGCCGTACTTGCGGCCTTCCTTGGCGATGCGGCTAAGGATGCGCCCGACGCTCGATCCGTCGGCGTTCTTCTCGTTCGGCACGTAGCGGTGCGCCTCTTCGCAGACCAGCAGGATCGGCCGGGTCTTCTCCTCGCGGCCCCAGATGGCGAAGTCGAAAACCATGCGGCTGAGCACCGCGACCACGGTCGAAGTAATGTCAGACGGGACGCCCGACACGTCGATGATCGAGATCGGCTTGCCGCCGCCCGGCATGCGGAAGATCTTGCCGATGAATTCGGCCATGGTGTCGCCGACCAGCATGCCCGAGAACATGAACTGGTAGCGCGGGTCCGCCTTGAGCTCGTCGATCTTGGACTTGATGCGCATGAACGGCGCGCTGCTCGTCGCCTTGTCGAGCTTGCCCATCTCGTCTGTAATGATCGTCGTCAGGTCGCTGAGCAGGTAGGGGATTGGCGAATCGACCGTAATCTTGCCGATCTGTTCCGCGAGCCGGTTCTTGCCGCGCGCCTTGAGCAGGCACTTGGCGAGGATGTCGCTGTCCTCCTGCCGGTCGTTACCGGTCGAGGTCAGGAATACCTCGCAGTGCTCCTCGAAGTTCATCAGCCAGTAGGGCATCTGCAGGTTGCTGACGTCGAAGATCGTCCCGGTGTTCTTGAACGCAGCGGAATATTCGCCGTGCGGGTCGATCATCACGATGTGGCCGTTGGGCGCGCTTTCGCAGATCCGGTGCAGGATCAGGGCGGCGCTGGTCGATTTACCGGTACCGGTCGAGCCGAGCAGCGCGAAGTGCTTGCCGAGCATCGCATCGACGTAAATGCCGGCGCGAATGTCGGTGGTCGGATAGACCGTGCCGACCTGGATCGCATTGCGTCCGTCGGAGGCGTAGATTTGCCTGAGGTCCGCGGTGGTGGCCGGATAGACCAGCGCGCCGGGGATCGGATAGCGGGTCACGCCGCGGCGGAAGCTGTGGATTCGCCCGGTGAGCTTTTCCTCGTCGCCCTCGCCCATGAAGTCGATGTTGGCGAGAATGCCCGCGGCGCGCCGGTCCTGCTTCTGGTTGCGCACGCTGGCGAGCAGCCAGCCGTCGTTGGTCTTGATCTTGATTTGGCTGCCGACCTGGCCGGCCAGCGCAATCGACGGGTCGCCGTCGTCGGCGCATTCGGTCACGCGCTCCAGGTCGAGCGCGATCAACGAGCCCGAGCCTGCGATTTCGAGCACCACGCCGATCGGCTTGCCGGCATTGTCGGTCGAGGCAACCCTTCTTGCGTCGCCTGCCGGCGCGCTTGCGGGACGCGGGGCGGGCTGCGCAGCGCCTTGCGGTGCACCGCGCTGTTCGACCGGCTGCTGGCCGCGTTCGAATTGCTGCCTCGTCATGTCGTTCATTTGTCTCGCCCGTGGTCTCGATCTTACCGCCTCCGGGCATAGCCGGTGGTGGTTAAGATCGGGTCACCGAAGCATGCGGCGGACCTAGACGAAAGAGGAGACCCGCCCCGCGAACCAGCCCATGAAGACCGACAATGCGACCGCGATGACACCATAAAAGAAGCCCCAACCTTGGGCGAAAGCGGCCACGGCGCGTTCGAAGCCGACTTTCTTGACCTCGACATCGGAGATCGCCGAGGCGACCACCCGGCCGCGGTTGATGGCGAAGGTTTCGGCGGTGTATCGCCCGGTCGTTACGTTCGAAGGAAGCGCGATGCGCGCCTGGTAGAGCACCTGTTCGCTGATCGACACGCCCGCCGGATTCTCTCGGTAGAGCCCCTCGCGCTTGCGCAGATCGACCAGTCCGGCGGTGAACCGCTGCTGCTCTTCCGGATCGATCGAGCCCGAGGGCGAAAGCTGCAGGTAGTCGAGACCGAGTTCGTAGATCGCAGCGGTGCGGGCATCGACGATCCGGTCGATCGGCCGCGAGCTGGCGACCGCGAAATACGACGGCGCAGAGCGAAAATCGGTGCTGTCGGCGTTGACCCAGATCCCGAGAATGCGCTGCTTTTCGCGCAGCACGATCGGCTGCGTGGGACCCTTGAGCACGACGACGATGTCGTAGTCGCGACCGGCGCGCCGCCCGTCGGGTTCGAGGATCGCGCCGTAGAGCAGCAGCTCGGTCCCGGTGAAGCCCTGCCGCACCTCGATCTCGTGCTGGCTGACCTCTGGCACCAGGATCGGATCGCGCTGGGCGGTGAGCGCGAAGAAGGCCAGCAGCGCGAGCGCGGCGCGTCTCACAACGGGACCACCGAATAGACCTCGTCGGGCCGGACGCCGAGTCGGAAAGCCATGGTCAAGGCAATAAGCAAGACGATCGCGGCGAGGATGAGACGAAGAATTTCCGGCCGCACGCTCAGCCCGATGCGTGTCCCGATTTGCGCCCCGGTCACCGATCCGAGCAACAGCGTGCCCGCCAGAACGATGTCGACCGCGTGGGTGGTGAGCGCGTGCATCATGGTCGAAGCCATGGTGACGAACAAGGTGTTGAACAGGCTGGTGCCGACCACCACGCCCGCGCTCATCCCGAGAATGTAGAGCATTGCCGGGACGAGAATGAAGCCCCCGCCGACGCCCATCAGCATCGTCAGAATGCCCACGCCCATGCCGATCAGCAGCGGAGCCAGTGGCGAAATGTACAGGCCCGAGCGGTAGAACCGCCAGCGCAGCGGCAAGCTGGCGACCAACGGGTGGTGTCGCCGCTTGGCCGCACGGCGCGTGGCCCCCGATTTCCTCGCCCGCATCGTCTGGATCGATTCACGCCCCATGAGCGAGCCGATCGCGCCGAGCAGGATCACGTAAAGCAGGTTGATGACGGTATCGATCTGGCCGATCGCCGTCAGCAGGTTGAACAGCCCCGCGCCGATCAGCGAGCCGAAGACACCGCCGACGACCATCACGGCGCCCATCTGATAATCGACCCCGCCGCGCTTGCTGTGGGCCAGCACGCCCGATACGCTGGCCCCGGTGACCTGCGATGCGGCGGACGCTGCGGCGACGGTAGGCGGCACGCCATAAAAGATCAGCAGCGGCGTGGTCAGAAATCCGCCCCCGACGCCGAAAATGCCCGACAGCAAGCCCGTGACCACACCCAGCGCGACGATGACCAGCCCATTCACGGCGAGGTTCGCGATGGGGAGGTAAACGTCCATGCCCCAGCCCTATCGCAGCGCAGCGGAGCTTGGAAGCGGCGGCCTTAGAAACCGGCAGAAAAGGTCAGTGCCGGCCCGCTCGCGGGGGCTGCATCGCCGGCGACCCGAAATCGATAGTCGAGGGCGACGCGTGTGCGCACCTCGCCCAGCCCGAGTGCAACCGTCGCACTTGGCCCGGCATCGAGCCGCGCTGCGCCTTTTTGCGCCCCGCCCCACGCAGCGAGGCCGACACGCAGTTCGCCCTCGCGTGCGCCATAGCGGGCCAGACGACCATCCACCCGAACCTGTCCGTCGATGAAGCCCGTGGCGAATTGGCCGCCGACCCATCCGGCCTGAGCGTAAGCCTCGGCCCGCAGTGTGTGGGTCAAAGGCGCGGGAACCAGTTCGGTCACCGCAAATACCGCCGGACGCAACTCGCGCCCCGCTGCGGTATCGGTCACCCGCGCCTCGGCCGCGAAGCGCAGCGGCACTGCAACGATCGCGCGGGCCGAAATCCCCGCAGCGAGTTCGCCCTCGCGCGGACCTTCGAGTGTGTGCGTCACGCGGGCGAAAACCTCGGGACGCGCGCCGCCGTCCGCCAGACGGTAGCGCACCACCGCTCCGCCTTGGCTGCGTCCGTAACTGGCAGCGCCCGGCGCAACCGAGCGCCCGGAGCCGTCCCGCCACTGCAGCCAACCGTCACCCGACCACCGGGCGGTTGCGACCGGCGCGGGCCGCGTGCTCAGCAGCGGCCGGTCGGCCACGGGTGCAGCAGAGATTTCCTTACCGCGCTCCGCACCGAGCGCCGCTATTCCGGGGGCAAGAACCAGATGCGCGAACGGCGCGGCCGCCGCTTCGACCATAGACGACGCAGCGGTCGGGACCGGCCGCGGCGCGCCTTCGGCCGCGGTCTGGTACTGGCCGCCGGCGTTAGGCAATGCGGTTGGGGCTAAACCTGGGCCGACCGACTGCGACGACGAGCGGGCGACGGACCGCTCCTCGGGTGGCAAATGGTGGGGGATGCTGGCCAGCGCGGGAAAAGGCGCTTCCCAGAAAAGCACCCGGGCGACCAGCCATACCCCGATGATCGACGCAAAAACCAGCAGCGGCTGCCCGCGGGTCCTTGCGCCGGTCATGCCGTCTTGTCCGGTACGAGCAGCGAGGACGGGTGGGCGTGGTGATAAGTCTTGTCCCAACGCACCTCGGCGCCGAGCAGCGTACCGACATAGGCAAAGAGCGCGCGCCGCCCGGCGAGTATCGCGATGACGTTGGAATGCGGCAGCCGCGCCAGCGCCATCAGCCCCACGCCTACGCCATATTCGCGCGCGGTGAAGGCGAAACGCATCACCGAACGCCAGGCGAAACTGGCGAGATTGGCCCAGAGCAAAACCAGCAGCAGCCCGTCGGGCTCCCACGGCCGGCCGAGTCCGAACTTGCCGGCGAGCCACAGCCCCCCGGCGAGCAGCAGGACGAGATAGGCACAGAACAGAACCAGAGCGGTCAGCGGCCCCCGCCTGTCGCGCAGGCGCATCCAGGTCTCGACCGCTCCGCCCGACCAGCCGAGACGGTCCCAGCTCTGCAAGGAGATACCGTGAATCCAGCGCGCCTTCTGCCGCACGGAGAGTTCGAGCCGCGCCGGGAAGCAGGCCCGGGTTGCCACCAGGCGGCCATCTTCCCCGCGGGCCCGCAAGAAGCATGAGCGGCCGCCCGCCGCTTCGATGCGCAGCCCCAGCTCGTAGTCTTCGGTCAGCGATTCGACCGAGAACGGCATGCCGCTTGGGGAAGCGCCCGCGATGCAGCCAAGCATGTCCCGCGCAAAGGCGCAGCCGACTCCTGCGGCGGGCAAAGCCGCACCGAGTGCCTGGCGAACGACCAGCGATTTGCCGTGCGATTCGGCAAATTCCTCGCAGTAATGGCTGCCGACGAATCGCGAGGTCGACTGCGGTTCCGGCAGCACGGGGATCTGCACGAAGTCGGCGAGGTCGATTGCCGCGTCGAGCAAGGGAAGCGCCGCGGGATCGACCACGTCCTCGGCGTCCTGCAACACAACGAGGCGGTAGCGATCGCCCCAGCGCTCCTCATCGGCCTCCATCGCGGCATAGAGCCGGTTGAGGCAATCGGCCTTTGTCGTGGGGCCGCATCGATCGTTGATGACCAGCCGAACGCGGCTGTCGCAACCGGCGCCCTCCATCACCGCCTGCACCGTTTGGGGATCGTTGCAATAGCAGCCGACATAGATGCGCAGGTCTTTCTGAGGCCAAGCAGCAAGCGCGTGGGCGAGGGTCGCAGCTATGATGCTCTCCTCGCGCCAGGTGGGGATAAGCAACGCGGCGCGGCCGGCGAGCGGACGTCCTTCGTGCGAGGCGCGATCGACTTGCGCGGTTCGAGCTCGGCCTGTGAGGCGTAACCACAGCCACACGAGATCGACTGCGATCTCGTCGATGGCTCCCAAAACGAAGAACGAAGCCGCAAAGAGAAGTAGTTCGCGCTCGACAAGCGCCAGCCACCCCAGCGGTGCCCATGCCCCCTGCATCATCAAGATTGCGCCCCTGATGTATCCCATAGGCAGAATTACCTATTGCACACTAAAAGGCAAGCTTTCCCGTGACTTCGCAACTTCCGCGGAATTGGACCCTCGGTTTTGCTTGAACGCCCGCGCTACTTCGGAAAGGCTACAACCATGACCGAGACCAGTTTGCTGGCCCAGGCCGCTCGCCCGTTCCGCGCCCTTTTCGAAAGCGATGCCAAGGAAGGCCTGCTGCTGATCGCGGTCGCCCTTGCCGCCATCGCGGCGGCCAACGGCGCGCTCGCCGGTCCCTATCACGACCTGTTCCATGCAGAGCTGTCATGGTCGCCGATAGCCAAGCTCGACACCCTGCACCTGTGGATCAACGATGCGGTGATGGCGGTGTTCTTTTTCGTCGTCGGCCTGGAGGTAAAGCGCGAGCTGATGGCCGGGGATCTGTCCGACCCTCAGGCTCTGCGCCTGCCGGTCATGGCCGCCTTCGCCGGGATGGCGCTGCCAGCGGCAATCTTCGTTGCCATCGTCGGCGGCGATCCACAGCTCGACCGCGGCTGGGCCATCCCTGCGGCCACCGACATCGCCTTCGCCATGGGAGTGATAGGGCTGCTCGGCAAGCGCGTGCCGCTGCCCGCCCGGTTGTTGCTGCTGACCGTTGCGATCGTCGACGATATCGGCGCGGTGCTGATCATTGCCTTCTTCTACACCGCCAAGATCAAGCTCGTCTGGTTGTTTGCCTCGGTCGCTGTCGGGGCCGGCCTGGTGCTGCTCAACTGGCTGCACGTCGGCCGGCTACGCTGGTACGTGCTGGGGGGGTTGGTGCTGTGGGTCTGCGTTCTGCACTCGGGCGTCCACGCCACGATTGCCGGGGTTCTTGCAGCGTTCGCCGTGCCGATGCGGCAGAACGATGGAACGCCGCTGCTCGAAAACCTCGAGCACGCGTTGGTCGGCTGGAACGCCTACTTGGTGGTTCCGCTGTTCGCCTTCGCCAATGCCGGGGTCGACTTGCGCGGTCTCGGTGTCGGCGCGCTGTTCGCCCCGCTGCCACTGGCGATCGCCGCCGGCCTCGTGATTGGCAAGCAGGCGGGGGTCTTCGGTGCCGTTTTTCTGGCAGAGCGACTGGGCATCGCGCCGCGGCCTGCCGGTACGAGCTGGGTTCAGGTCTGGGGCCTGTCGGCGCTGTGCGGCATCGGCTTCACCATGAGCCTGTTCATCGCCACCATGGCTTTCGGGGGCGACGACGCACTCTACGAGCAAGCCAAGCTCGGCGTTCTCGCAGGCACGCTGCTTTCGCTGCTGTTCGGCTACGTAATCCTGCGGCTGGCGCCGCCATTGGAGCAGCCCGCCGGCTAGACCAGCGCGGCGTGGCCGAGAACTTCCTGTTGCAGGATGTAGACCCCGGCTCCGGCCAGGTAACCAACCAGCGCCAGCAGGCTGAAGCGCTTGAGGTACCAGATGAAGTCGATCCGCTCGAGGCCCATGGCCGCAACCCCTGCGGCGGAGCCGATGATCAGGATCGAGCCGCCTGTCCCGGCGCAATAGGCGAGAAATTCCCACAGGAAGCTGTCGGTCGGATGGACGTCCATCGAATACATGCCCATCGCACCGGCGACCATCGGGACGTTATCGACCACCGCGCTGACGAAACCGATCGCCATGACGATTAGGTCGAGGCGGCCGATGGCCCGATCGAGCCAATCGGCTAGCGCCTCGAGCACACCGGCATGCTCGAGCGTGGCGACCGCGAGCAGGATCCCGATGAAGAAGGTGATTGCGCTCATATCGATTCGCGCCAGCGCATGGGCGATGGTCACCCGCTTGCGCTCGGCATAAGGCTTTTCCACATGAACGCGGTCGGCGAGCGCCCACAGGATGCCGAGGCCGAACAGCATGCCGAGGAACGGCGGCAGGTGGGTGACAGTCTTGAAGACCGGCACGGAGATGAGCGCGATGAGGCCGGCGGTGAAAATCAGGTTGCGTTCGAACGGCGTTGTCTCGCGCGCGCCTTCGACGGACTTATCCTTCTCTGCGGCCATGATCGGCTTGCCCCGCAGGCCGTAGGCAACGATTGCCAGCGGCACGGCCATGTTGGCCAGCGAGGGCAGGATCAGCTTGGTCATGATCGCGGTGGTCGAAACCTGGCCGCCGATCCACAGCATCGTCGTGGTGACGTCGCCCATCGGCGACCACGCGCCTCCAGCGTTGGCGGATATGACGATCATCCCGGCGAACAGCAGCCGGTCGGTGCGTTCGGAGAGCAGACGGCGGCACAGCGATATCATCACGATAGTGGTGGTCAGGTTGTCGAGAATGGCGCTGAGAAAGAAGGTCACCACGCAGATGAATATCATCAGCGTGGCCAGCGTGCGGGCATGGAGGCGGCTGGTTATCACGTCGAAGCCGTCGTGGGCGTCGATCACTTCGACGATGGTCATCGCGCCGAGCAGGAAGAAGGCGATCTGCGCCGTGTCGACGAGCGAGGCATTGAGCTCCTCGTCGACCATCTCGGGCAGCCCCGCGGCCATGGCATAGATCGTCCACAGCAACCCGGCGCCGATCAGCGCCGCAGCCGATTTGTTGACCTTGAGCGGCTCCTCCAGCGCGATGGCAGTGTAGGAGAGAACGAATACGGTAACGAGCAGGGCGGTCATGCCCGCCCCTCTGGCAAATTCGCGCCGCCGATGCGAGGGAAACCGGGCAATCGGCCCGGGCCGGTCACCAGCTGCCGGTGTTTTCCATGCTCGCCCAGGGTTCCCGGGGTTCGAGATGGCCGTCCTGGAGCAGTTCCACGGAGATACCGTCGGGCGATTTCACGAAGGCCATGTGTCCGTCGCGCGGCGGCCGGTTGATGGTCACCCCGGCGTCCATCAGCGTCTGGCAGGTCTGGTAGATGTTTTCGACGCGGTAGGCGAGGTGGCCGAAGTTGCGCCCACCGGAATAAGCCTCCGGCGCGCTGCCGTCCTCGGGCGGCCAGTTGTAGGTCAGTTCGACCTCGGCGACGCCCTCCTGCCCTGGAGCGGCCATGAAGATCAGAGTGAAGCGGCCCTTCTCGCTCTCCATGCGGCGCACTTCCTCGATGCCCAGGAGCTTGAAGAAATCCACCGTCGCCTCGGGATCGGAGACGCGGATCATCGAATGCAGGTATTGCACCATTGCGGGTGTCCTTCGTTCAAAATCGGTTCATCGACAGAATTGCACAACTTGTCGTGCATTCGGTCAGGGGACCGGGGTAGCATATCAGGGAGACTAGCGATGCCTGCACCGTCCGATCAAGCGCCTGAACCACCTGCGGGCCGCTTGGGTTTCCTGCGCGACAGGACCGTACTGCGCTGGTTCGGCAGCGCTGCCGTGCTTTCCTTCGGCATGATCGTGGGCGGCTACCTGCTCGGCAACGGCTTGCTGAGGGCCAAGGAGGCCGAGCGCTCGGTGACCGTACGCGGCCTGGCCGAACGCGACGTGATGGCGGACCTGGCAACATGGACGCTGAGCTATTCCTCGACCAGCACCGATTTGAGCGCCGCCCAGGCCAAGTCGCAGGCCGACACGCGGGCCATTACCGGTTTCTTCGCCGGGCTCGGCTTTCCCGCCGACTCGGTGCAGCCGACCGGCGCCAACGTCTCGAGCTACACCGACAACGGCGTGACGCGTTACACCGTGCGCCAGCGCATGACGCTGCGCAGCAACGACGTGGAGCGCGCCCAAAAGGCGGTGGCGAAACAGTTCGATCTGATCGATCGCGGCGTCCTGCTCGAGGAAGGCTCGGCGATTTCCTATACGTTCACCAAGCTCAACGACATAAAGCCCGAGATGGTCGCCGAAGCGACCAAGGACGCGCGCGCGTCGGCGGAACAGTTCGCCAAGGACAGCGGCACTTCGGTCGGATCGATCAAGGATGCGACGCAGGGCTATTTCACCATCGAAGCGCGCGATGGCGAGGGCGGCGGCTGGGGCGCTGCCGACACGCCGTACAAGAAGGTTCGCGTGGTCACGACGGTCGACTTCTCGCTCGGTTAGGCGAACGAGAAAGGCCCGTCCCGCCGAAGCGGCACGGGCCCATCGTGCATCGTCGATGCAATCAGAATGCGACCGAGAGCGTCCCCACGACTGCGTCGTCGGTGAAGCCGTTGATCGAGGGGCCTTCGACGCCGATGTACGACACCCCGACGGTGAGCTTCTCCAGCACGGTGGCGCTGGCACCGATCGACCAGTCGAGACCGGTCTCGTCGGTCGTCCCCGCCAGGAACGGCGGCGCGAGAACGCCGTCGGTATAACCGAGGTGCGCCGAAAGGCTGATCGGGCTGTTGGGGATCGCCGCGCTCAGATCGGTGTAGAGATAGAGGTTGTCGTCGTTACCCAGCGAGTCCTGGCTCCAGGCATAAGCGACACCCACGGTCGCGCCGAGCGGACCGAAGGCCGTGCTGACCGAGGCGTAGGGCTCGAAGTAGTCGAGATCGGCGCCGCCGACACCGCCCGGATAATAGTAATACAGCAGGCCGACGTCCGCCGACAGACCGGAGGCGACATCGCCGCTCCAGCCACCGTAGATGTCGAGTTCGGTCGAACCGTAGGCGCCGCCGTCGATCGACGAGCCCCAGGTGCCGACGTAGAAGCCGCTGTCGTGGGCCACGTCGATACCGCCTTGGATGGCGGCGTCGCCGCCGGAAAGCGATACGCCGCGGAAACGGTAATCGGTGACGACCGCAGCGTTGCCCGAAATCGAGAAGCCGCTAGTGTTTTCGTCTTCCGCCATGGCGGGAGTGGCGAGAAATGCCGCGCCGGCGAGCGCGGTGGCGGCGCAAAGGCCGCGGATGGACGTAAGCATTGGCAATTTCCTCAATTGCGGGTGTGAAACTCTGCTTCGTCCCTACCTGCGAATTCGCACGGCCTGCCTCGTTTGGATGGACAGGGCTTCATGCGATGCAGCAAGAAACTGCACACCGTTGCTGCATTGCACAAGAGAAAGTTGCGCCGGTCGCTATCGGTGATAGCAATGTGTGTCGAATCGGCATCACATTAAGGCCGCAGCAATCGGCGACGGCCCATGGGGCGCCCATCCGGTTGCACTATTGCGCTGAAACGCAAAGGGCCTACATCCGCGACGCTGCACTTATGTTGAAAGCAATTCGCCATCTTTTCGGCCGCGAGGGCGAACGTCCCACGGCGTCGGTGCCCGCGGGCCAGCGGGTCTACGCCGTGGGCGACGTCCACGGGCGGCTCGACCTGTTCAACGCGCTGATCGACGCGATCGAAGCCGACGATGCGAGCGCAGTCCCAGCCGATACCACCGTTGTTCTCCTCGGCGACCTTGTCGACCGCGGGCCCGACAGCGCCGGGGTCGTCGCCCGGGCCCGCGACTGGCAGCGCGGCCGCAAGGTGCGCATCCTCGCCGGCAATCACGAGGAAATGTTCCTCAAGAGCTTCACCGACCGCGACATGCTGCGTCATTTCCTGCGTTTCGGAGGGCGCGAGACGGTGCTTAGCTACGGCATCGATCGCCACATCTACAACTCCGCCGAGATCGACGACGTCCAGTCGATGATGAACGCCTGCGTGCCGCAGGAAGACCGCGATTTCATCGCCGGTTTCGAGGACATGATCGCCATCGGCGACTACCTGTTCGTTCACGCCGGCATCATGCCCGATATGCCGCTGGAAGAGCAGCACAGCAAATACTTGCGGTGGATTCGCGAGCCGTTCCTCTCGCACGCCGCTCCGCACGGGGCGGTTATCGTTCACGGCCACACGATCTTCGACGAGCCCGACGATCGCGGCAACCGCATCGGCATCGATACCGGTGCCTATTGCAACGGCCGCCTGACCGCGCTCGTGCTCGAAGGCGATACGCGCCGCTACATCGAGGCGGTCGAGCTCGACGGAGCGATCAGCGCAACTCCGCGTGTTCTCGCGGCCTGATCTGCAGAGAATTGTGCCAGGGGACCTGTAAGCCGGGTTCTGTCCCACGGGCGGTATCCGCAAGGACCCACGCCGCGGGGGCAGCCATTCATCTCGGCCGCATGTTGCCATGCGGTTCAAGCAACCAACCCGGGTCTCTCGGAGCGAAACACTCCTGCCGACACGTCGGCGCGAGACCCCTATGCGGTCTTGCTCCAGGTGGGGTTTGCCATGCGGACCCTGTTGCCAGGGACCCGGTGCGCTCTTGCCGCACCCTTTCACCCTTGCCTGTGCTCCGATCTCCCGAAGGAGCGCGAGCCATCGGCGGTATACTCTCTGTGGCACTGTCCCTCGGCCCGCGCCCGAAAGGACGCTTGCCGGGCGGGCGTTACCCGCCACCCTCGTTTCGTGGAGCCCGGACTTTCCTCGATCTCCAACCCGCTCGTCGTGAGCTGGTCGAAGGGCGCGGCTGCCCGGTCCCCTGGCACGCCGCTACCTAGTGCGTCCCCGATCGCGATCCAAGAGCAATTGAAACAGGATCGCGCGAATCTCGCCGTCGACCTCGCCGTCGATCTTGCGTGGCCGCCAGCGCCGCTGGAAGGCCTCGACCGCCTTGTGGCCGTCGGAAATGTCGTATCCGAAGCGCTCGAGCGCGAGATAGAACGCGCCGTCGTTGTCGAACGGGTCGCCCAGCTCCAGCTTTTCCGGGCGCGGCAGCGCCAGGTGGTATTCGGCCAGCCGCTCCCACGGGAAAAGCTCGCCGGGATCGAGCTTGCGCGCCGGGGCGATGTCGGAATGGCCGACCACGTTGGCGCGCGGGATGTCGTGAGTCTTGACGATGCGGTGGAGCAGCGGGACCAGCGCTTCGATCTGCGCCTCGGGAAAAGAGCGATAGCCATTGCTGTGTCCCGGGTTCTGCAGCTCGATCCCTATCGACTGGCTGTTCACGTTGGCATGCCCGCGCCAGTAGCTCACGCCGGCGTGCCAGGCGCGTTTGTCTTCGGCCACCAGGCGGACGACTTCGCCTTCCTCGCTAATCAGGTAGTGCGCGCTGACCTCGGCTTCGGGATCGCACATCCGCTCGATCGCTGCATCCGCGGTGAGCAGGTCCGTGTAGTGCAGCACGACGATCGACACGCGCTCGCCGCCGCGCTCGTTCCAGTTCGGAGAAGGGACTTCGCGGTGGACGAGTTCGTCAGCCATACCCCTCGCTCCCAGCCGCGTCAGGCGTCGGGCAGGATTGCGCCCATGACGAGCGCCTCGTCGCTCAGCGCATACTGAACACCGCCGCCCGAACGCTCGGCGATCAGGCGGATCATGTGCGCCGGCGCGGTGCGGCCGGACAGGTCTTCAGCCGCCAGCGAGCCGTCGAGCGCCATGCCTATGGACTTGTCGAAGGCGATCTTGGCGCCGGCTGCCCGGACGGCGATCTCGGTCGCGCCGTCGCGTTTCTCCGCGCCCACGTCGAGCTGGCCGCCGCGCGGCAAAGCATCGATACCGATCGCGGCGAGATTGAGCAGCACCTTGACCGCCGGCTTGGGCAACTCGGGATCGGAGACCGCCCATTGCAGGACGATCCGCCCATTGTCGCCGACGAGGCCCTGGACGAGGTCACGCGGTTCCTGAGTGGGGACAACATCGCCGAATCCGCCAGCGGCGCCGTAAGCAAGGCGAAAGAATTTGAGCTTGTCGGTGCTGATCCGAGCGCTCTGCTCGAGCAACTCCATGCAGCGCTGGCGCATTTCGGGATCACGCTCGTCGCGCAGCAGTTCGATGCCGTTGCTCAGCGCGCCGACGGGGCTGAGCATGTCGTGGCAGAGGCGGGAACAGAGAAGGGAAGCAAGGTCGACCGTTTCGGGCATCCGCCTCCCCTAGCCGTTGTGCAGGCCGGTTGGAAGCTCGCCGAAGGCTCCGTCCCCGGCACGCCAGAAACGGACTGTCCCGTTTGCGACGATTGCCCAGATCTTGCCGTCGTTTGCCGCGCTCGCAACGTCGGTTGGCGAGGGTTCGGCCGTGCCCGCGGGGTGCGAGTGATAGTAGCCGAGCACTTCAGGACCGCCCGCGCGGGCGGCGCGGTGAGCGTCGACGAGCGCCTGCGGATCGATCTCGAATCGGGTGGCCGGCCGCGGGTGGACGTTGCGTGCCGGAACGGCCGTCTCGATGTGCATGCCGCGGCCGAGCAACAGGCCGCATGCCTCGTGCGGAGCTGCGGCCTGCGCCTCGGCCAGCAAGCGCTCCATCACGCCTCTTGTCACCTCGATATTCGCCACCCATTTTCCCTAGCATGGGGGACGAGGAAATCATCACCGGAACGCTGGCTGGCGGCGCGCGACTGGACAAAGCCTTGGCCGACGCAGCCGGACTGTCCCGGGCTCGAATTCAGGCGCTGATGGCGCAAGGGGCGGTTTCGGTCGCCGGCGCCCCGACCTCGCAGGCTGCGGCGAAGTACGAGGAAGGCGCGCCCTTTTCCATCGCCCTGCCCGCCGCCTGCGAACCCGACGCCCGGCCGCAGGACATCCCGCTCGCCGTGGTATACGAGGACGAGCAGCTGATCGTGGTCGACAAGCCCGCAGGCATGGTCGTCCACCCGGCGGCGGGGAACCGCGACGGGACGCTCGTCAATGCCCTGCTGCACCACTGCGCCGGAGGACTTTCGGGAATCGGCGGGGTTGCACGACCCGGTATCGTGCACCGGATCGACAAGGACACGTCCGGCCTGCTCGTCGTCGCCAAGACCGATGCCGCGCACGAAGGGCTGGCTAGGCAATTCGCCGACCATTCGATCGAACGCGCTTATCTCGCGGTCTGCAACGGCCATCCGCTACCCCCGCAAGGGACGATTCGCGGGCGAATCGGCCGCTCCGACACCAATCGCAAGAAGATGGCCCTGCTCCCCGACACAGCTAACCGCGGCAAACATGCCGTCACTCATTACAAGGTGCTGGAAAAGCTGACCAATTGCTCGCTCGTCGAATGCCGGCTCGAAACCGGGCGAACCCACCAGGTCCGGGTTCACCTTGCGTCAATCGGCCATGCGCTATTGGGGGACCCTGTCTATGGCAGGGCAAATTCATCGCTTCGGCCGATTCTCCAGGCCCTCGACTTTCGCCGCCAGGCGCTGCACGCCGCAATTCTCGGCTTCATCCACCCGCTGTCCGGGCGAAGGCTGGAATTTTCGAGCGAATTGCCGAGCGACATGAGGGAACTTATCGACGAAACCGGTCATTGAAATCGATGAACTGCGCCCTGTTTTACAGGAAATTCTGCTATACAGTATTCGATGTGGCTGCACCGCGCGGGTGCCCATCAGGGGCCTGAGCACCGCGGTCGACGAAAGAAAGGTTTAGGACACAGTGAGCAACGCCAAGACACCGAGCGTTCCGGCGCTGGGCGGAGAGCAAAGCCTCAACCGCTATCTCGCCGAAATCAAGAAATTCCCCGTGCTGACGGCCGAGCAGGAATACATGCTCGCCAAGCGCTATGAGGAACACGAGGACCCCGACGCTGCGGCGCAGCTCGTGACCTCGCACCTGCGCCTCGTGGCAAAGATCGCCATGGGCTATCGCGGCTACGGCCTGCCGGTTTCCGACCTCATTTCCGAGGGCAACGTCGGGCTCATGCAGGGCGTTAAGAAGTTCGAGCCGGATCGCGGCTTCCGCCTGGCGACTTATGCCATGTGGTGGATCAAGGCCTCGATCCAGGAATTCATCCTCCGCTCGTGGAGCCTCGTGAAGATGGGCACCACCGCGGCGCAGAAGAAGCTGTTCTTCAACCTGCGGCGGATGAAGAAGAACCTCGAGGCTTACGAGGATACCGACCTGCACCCCGACGACGTCGCCAAGATCGCGACCGACCTCGGCGTTCCCGAGCAGGAAGTCGTCAACATGAATCGTCGGATGATGATGGGCGGCGACGGCTCGCTCAACACGCCGATGCGCAATGGCGAAGAAGGTTCGGGCGAGTGGCAGGACTGGTTGACCGACGAGGGTCCGCTGCAGGACGAGATGGTCGCCGATGCCGAAGAAGCCGAAGTGCGCCACGACATGCTGCTTGAAGCGATGGACAGCCTCAACGAGCGCGAGAAGCACATCCTCACCGAGCGGCGGCTGACCGACAATCCGCAGACGCTCGAGGAGCTGAGCCAGGTCTACGACGTCAGCCGCGAGCGCATCCGCCAGATCGAGGTGCGTGCCTTCGAGAAGCTGCAGAAGGCGATGCAGCGCATCGCTACCGAGAAGCTGCTCCCGGCGCCGATGCCGGCCGCCTGATCGGCGCAGCGTAACGAACGACAAGCCGGGCGAGCGAGTAATTGCTTGCCCGGCTTTTCTTTGCCGTTAACTGTCCCGGGCGGCGCGCGCCGCAATCCGGAGAGACCGCTTGACCACCGTACACGCCGAAGCCGGCCCCGCCGTCGACGAAGCGCACGTCAGCAGGGGGGTGGTCCGCAGGCCGTGGCTCTTCGCCCCGCTGTTCGCCCCCTTCGGCATCTCCAGCGGCTACGTCACCGTCACCCTCGCCTTCCAGCTGCGCCAGGGACAGATCCCGGTGGCGATCATCGCCACGATCATCGCCCTGTCGGTCTGGCCGCAGACCGTGAAGATGCTGTGGGCGCCGATTGTCGACACCTTCGGCAATCCCAAGCTCTGGTACGGCATTGGCACGGTCACCGTGGGGCTTTCGATCCTGCTGATGAGCGTTCTGCCCAAGACCCAGGCGGAGATTCCGATCTTCACCGCGCTCATCGTCCTCTCCTCGGTCACCTCGACCTTCGTCTCGATGTCGACAGAGATCTTCATGGCCAACCAGGTCCCGGCGGATTTGCGCGGGCGCGCCAGCGGCTGGTCTCAGGCCGGCAACCTCGGCGGCGCGGGCATCGGCGGCGGGGTTGGGCTGGTGCTCGCCGAAAACCTCGCCGAAGCGTGGATTTCCGGCGTGGTCATCGCGCTTGTCTGTTTCGCCTGCTGGGGCGCGACCCTGCTCCTGCCGAAGCTCGAAGTGGTCAAGACCGAGGGGCTCAACTACCTCGCGGGGCTCAAGGAAGTACTCGTCAACGTCTGGCAGGTCGCCCGCTCGCGGCTCGGCTACCTGGCCCTGATCATCATGCTCCTGCCGATCGGTTCGGGCGGGGTTCCGTGGTCGGCGATCGCCGAGGAATGGGGCGCCGGGGGCAACATGGTGGCTTTCGTCAACGGTATCGCCGGGGGCATCGCTTCGATCGTCGGCGCCCTCGTTGCGGGCTTCATCTGCGACCGGATGGAACTCAAGAAGGCCTATTCGATGTTCGGCCTCCTCGTCGGGCTCGTGGCCGTTTCGCTGATCCTGCTGCCGCGCACGCCGACGGTGTTCGTCGGCGGCGTCCTCGCTTACCAGGCGATGGTCGGCATGGCCTACACCGGCTACGCCGCGATCGTGCTCGAGGCGATCGGCAAGAAGAGCGCGGCGACCAACTGGAATCTGATGGCCTCGCTGTCCAACATTCCGATCGCCCTCATGTCGACGATCGACGGCCATGTACACGATGCGTACGGTACCAACGCCATGCTGTTTGGCGAACTGGCCTTCCCGGCCGTCGCCATCGTGCTGTTCTGGCTCTTCGTCGCCGCGACCCGGCCCCGCCGCGGCCAGGGCTGACGTTGCAGCGCAGGAGGAGCGGCGATAGGTCGGCCGGCATGACCCGCGTAATGCTTTTCCTGGTCAAGGTCCTGCTCGGCTTCATCGCCCTGAGCCTGCTGCTCGTGGTGCTGTTCCGTTTCGTGCCGGTACCCGTGACCGCGACCATGATCCTCGACCCCAACGGCATCACCAAGGACTGGACCCCGCTCAGCCGCATCGACCGCAACATGGTCGCTGCGGCCATTGCCGGGGAGGATGGCAAGTTCTGCAGCCATAACGGCTTCGACCGCGAGGCGATCGAAAAGGCGATCGAGAAGAACGCCCGCGGCGGCCGCATCCGCGGCGGTTCGACCATCAGCCAGCAGACCGCCAAGAACGTCTTCCTGTGGCAGGGCGGCGGCTATTTCCGCAAGGGTCTCGAAGCCTGGTTCACCCTCCTCATCGAGAACATCTGGGGCAAGCGGCGGATCATGGAAGTCTACCTCAATGTCGCCGAAACCGGCATCGGCACCTACGGCGTCGAGGCAGGGGCGCAGCGCTACTACAAGCACTCCGCCGCGCGCCTGACCCCCACCGAGGCGGCGCGAATGGCCGCCGCTTTGCCTCTGCCGAAGGAGCGGTCCGTCATCAGCCCCGGCGGCTTCACCCGCCGCTATGGCAACACCATCCGGGCGCGCATCGGCGTTGTCCGGCGTGACGGGCTCGATTCGTGCATCTATGGCTAGCGGCATGGGCACAGGGCATTCTCATTCGCACGGCCACGCCGGGGGCCACGACCACGCGCCGGCGAACTTCGATCGCGCTTTCGCCATTGGCGTGGTGCTCAATTCGGTCTTTGTGCTGATCGAGGCCGGGTTTGGCATGTGGTCGGGTTCGATGGCGCTCGTCGCCGACGCCGGGCACAACCTGTCCGACGTCATGAGCCTGCTCATTGCCTGGGGAGCGAGTTACATGGCGCAGCGCCCCGCCAGCCCGCGCTTCACTTACGGTTACAAGGCGAGCTCGATCCTTGCGGCACTGGCCAATGCCTCGCTGCTGCTGGTGGCGCTCGGTGCCATCCTGTTCCAGACGATCGACCGGCTGCTGCACCCCGAACCGGTCGAAGGCTGGACGATGATCGTCGTCGCCGGGATCGGCATCGTCATCAACACCGCCACGGCGCTGCTGTTCGTTCGCGGGCGCAAGGACGATATCAACATCCGCGGCGCCTTCCTGCACATGGCGGCCGACGCCCTCGTCAGCCTCGGCGTGGTCATCGCCGGCGGGCTGATCCTGACGACCGGCGCGCAGTGGATCGACCCGGCGACCAGTTTCGCGATCGTCGTGGTCATCGGCTACGGCACTTGGGGCCTGCTCCGCGATAGCGTAAAAATGGGACTTCTGGCGGTACCCGAGGGCATCGATGAAACCGACGTGCGCACCTTCCTCGAGGGCTTGCCCGGCGTTGCCGCGGTGCACGATCTACACATCTGGCCGATGAGCACGACCGAGACCGCCCTGACCGCGCATCTCGTCATGCCCGGCGGTTATCCGGGCGACGAAGTGCTCAAGCATGCCGCCGACGAACTCGAGCACCACCACGCGATCGGCCACGTCACCTTGCAGGTGGAGACCGGCGAGGACAACTGCGGGCTCGGGCACGCGGCGCACGAGTAGGATTCGCGATGACGAAAAATACCATCCGGGAAGGTGGATGCGGCTGCGGCGCGGTCCGCTATCGTATCACGTGCGATCCGATGATGGTGCACAACTGCCATTGCCGCCTGTGCCAGCGCGAAAGCGGATCGACCAGCGTGGTCAACGCCTTCATCGAAACCGACCGAATCGAGATTTTGCAAGGCGAACTGATTGACCGCCTGTTGCCTGGCGGCAGCGGCGAGTTGCACACGATCCGCCAATGCCGCGCCTGCGGCACTGCGCTGTGGAGCCATTATCCCCGCCTCGGCACCCTCAGCGCAGGCGTGCGCGCGGGTTCGCTCGACGATCCGGACTCGATCAAGCCCGACGTCGTGATCTTTACGGAAAGCAAGATGCCGTGGGTCACGCTCCCCGAAGGCATACCGGCATTCGAACGGTACTACGATTTTCGCGAAGTGCTGCCGCAGGAAAACAGGGACAGGCTGATGGCGCTGGTCGCCCGCCGGAAGGCGGGCGAAGGCAGCTAGGCCGTCAGGCCTATTGTTCGGCCTGTTCCGGCAGATTGCCGGTCGGGTCGCCTTCGACGAGATCGGCGACTTGGTCGTAGACCTGGGCGTTGTCGTTCATCTGTTCGGCGATCGGCGGGTTCTGCTCGGCGACATTGCGGAAGAAGACCCCGGCGTCGCGCAGAAGTTTGGCGGCCAGATGGGCATTGGTGGGCATAGATTATCTCCTGATTTTGCTCCCGATCAGCGGGAGAATGAGGCGGCCCGATCGGCCGCACTAGGCGTCCGCGACGCTGAATAGCGTGCGGTACGAAAAGTCAGCTGCGTCCGCTCGGCGAACCGGAGCTGCGACGCCAGCGAAGCAGCAAGCGCATGACGAACAGGTGCACCGCAAAGAGCACCGCGCCCAGTCCGCCCTGGATGGCGAGCCCTTGCCATAGTGGTCCCGGGCCGGCGGCCAGCGCCGCTCCGATCGTCACGCCGCTGGAGAGCAGGTAGCCGATCGGCATGGCCAGCAGAACCAGCCAACGATTGCCGAGACGATCGCCCCGGCCCCGCAGGTCGAAGTGAATGGCCACCGGGCCTTCGGGCGGTAGCCGCCGATTCACCTGCAGCGAAAGCGCCAGCATAGCTGACAAGACGGTAAGGGTAAAAACTACAACGATGGCCGCATCCGTCACCGAATCAGGCCGCCGCTTCCTTCTTGCCCTTGCCCTCGTTCGAAACGACGCGAACCGGTTCCTTGCGGCCGTCCACGACATCCTTGTCGACCACGACCTCGGTCACGCCCTCCATCGAGGGCAGGTCGAACATCGTATCGAGCAGGATCGCCTCGACGATCGAGCGCAGGCCGCGCGCGCCGGTCTTGCGCTTAATCGCCTTGTGGGCGATCGCGACCAGCGCGTCGTCGGTGAAGGTCAGCTCGACGTCCTCGAGCTCGAACAGCTTCTGGTATTGCTTGACCAGCGCGTTCTTCGGCTCCTTGAGAATCTCCACCAGTGCATCGACATCGAGGTCGTGCAGCGTGGCGATCACCGGCAGGCGGCCGACGAATTCGGGAATCAGCCCGAACTTGAGCAGATCTTCCGGCTCGCATTTTTCGAGCAGTTCGCCGATGCGGTGGGCATCGGGATCGGCGACGTTGGCGCCGAAACCGATCGAACGCTTCTGCAGGCGATCGGCGATGACCTTTTCGAGCCCGGCGAAGGCGCCGCCGCAGATGAACAGGATGTTGGTCGTGTCGACCTGCAGGAATTCCTGCTGCGGGTGCTTCCGGCCGCCCTGCGGCGGAACCGAGGCAGTGGTGCCTTCCATCAGCTTGAGCAGCGCCTGCTGCACGCCCTCGCCCGATACATCGCGCGTGATCGAGGGATTTTCCGCCTTGCGGGTAATCTTGTCGATCTCGTCGATGTAGACGATGCCGTGCTGCGCCTTTTCGACGTTGTAGTCGCTCGACTGCAGCAGCTTGAGGATGATGTTCTCGACGTCCTCGCCCACATAACCGGCCTCGGTCAGGGTCGTGGCGTCGGCCATGGTGAACGGCACGTCGAAGGTGCGCGCCAGCGTCTGCGCCAGCAGCGTCTTGCCCGAGCCCGTCGGGCCCACGAGCAGGATGTTCGACTTCGCCAGCTCGACGTCGCCAGACTTGCCGCTGTGCTTGAGGCGCTTGTAGTGGTTGTGCACCGCCACCGAGAGCACGCGCTTGGCGCGCTCCTGCCCGATCACATAATCGTTCAGCGTGCCGCAGATGTCCTGCGGCGTAGGAACGCCGCCGTCCTTCTTGCCGATGCCGCCGCCCTTGGCTTCCTCACGGATGATGTCGTTGCACAGTTCGACGCATTCGTCGCAGATGAACACCGTCGGCCCGGCGATGAGCTTCCTCACCTCGTGCTGGCTCTTGCCGCAGAAGCTGCAATAGAGCGTGCTCTTGCTGTCGGATCCGCTCAGTTTCGTCATTCTTCAATCCTGTTCCCGCGCCAAACGTGGCGCGGGTTTCGTCGGGACAATGTAGACCCCCGACCTTTCAAATCAATTGGCCCCATCCTTAATCCCCCCAGCTTGCGCCAGCCTGAAGGAGCAGGGTTGCCAAAACGCTACAGTTTTTCGCCAGTCGGTGACAAGCTTTCGTTTGCCGATCAGTCGGGTGCGCCTCCACCCGATCCACTGGTGTCGCCGACTTCGTCGGTCGCCGGGCGAGTCTCGAACACCTTGTCGACAATCCCAAACTTGAGCGCCTCGTCAGCCTCGAGGAAGGTGTCGCGGTCGAGCGCCTTCTCGATGTCGGTCAGCGACTGGCCGGTGTATTTGACGTAAAGCTCGTTCATTCGCTGGCGGATGCGCAGGATTTCCTTGGCCTGGATTTCGATGTCGCTGGCCATGCCGCGCGCGCCGCCGCTCGGCTGGTGGACCATGATGCGGCTGTTGGGCAGCGCGATGCGCATACCCGGCTCGCCCGCGGCAAGCAGAAAACTGCCCATCGAAGCGGCCTGGCCGACGACGACGGTCGAAACCCGCGGCTTGATGTACTGCATGGTATCATGGATCGCCATGCCGGCGGTGACCACGCCGCCCGGCGAGTTGATGTACATGGAGATGTCGCGGCTGTTCTCGCTCTCGAGGTAGAGCAGCTGAGCGACGATCAGCGAGGCCATGTTGTCTTCGACCTCGCCGGTCACGAACACGATGCGTTCGCGCAGCAGGCGGCTGAAGATGTCGAAGCTGCGCTCGCCGCGACTGGTGCTTTCGACGACGACGGGCACCAGGGCGCCGGTGACGGGATCCTGCGTAAACTTGCCTTGCGCGTTGCTGGTACCGAACAGGTCGATCATAAGTCCTCTCGAGTGGTGATGCGGCGCCTATGTCGCGCCTGGGCGCGCGATGTTCAAGGGGCTTGCCCAAACGGTTGCGCGCAGGGATGGCGGGGAGGATTTGCAGTTCGTCGGTCCGGCATGGCCGTTGGTCGGCCCAATCGCCCGACATCGGGAGAATATTGCCGCCCGTCGATGGACCGCTGCGAGCGCGGCGGCCGAATCTTAGGAGGGGCTATGAAAACAACTGTCATCGCGTGCCTCACCACATGCGCCGCGCTCGCGCTTTGCGCGGCGTCCGCTCCCGCCCTTGCGCAGGAAGACCAAGCAACCCCGGCACCGGCGGTCGACGCCAGCGGCGGCGCCAGCAAGACCGGCGCAAGCGAGGTCTACACGCCCGAGGACTTCGCCCGATTCGCCCCGCGCAGCGCGCTCGACATGCTCGAGCAGGTGCCGGGCTTCACGATCAACCAGACGGACCAGGGGCGCGGCCTTGGCCAGGCCAACCAGAATGTCCTGCTCAATGGTGAGCGGCTGGCCAGCAAGTCGGACAGCGTGGTCGACCAGCTCTCGCGTATCCCGGTCGCCCGGGTGGTGCGGATCGAGATCGTCGACGGCGCGACGTTCGGCATCCCCGGCCTGTCCGGCCAGGTCGCCAACGTCATCACCAAGGGTGGCAGCATCAGCGGCAGGTTCGAATATCGCGCGAACTTCAGGCCAAAGTACGCACGCCCGAGCTACGGCGGCGGCGAAGTGTCCGTCAGCGGGTCGAACGACAGGCTCGATTGGTCCGCCGCCATCTCCCACGGCACGGGGCGCGGCGGAGCGGGCGGCGGTCGCGGTACGCTGATCTACGATGCGGCCGGCAACGTCATCGAAACGCGCGAAAAACTCATATATACCAAGGGCGAATACCCGCAGATTAGTGGCCGTCTCAAGTGGACGCCGCCGGGTGACACGATCGTCAACTTGAGCGCCACATACGGCCTCTCCGACACCCGCTTCGTGGACAACGAATATCGCCACCCGCTCGGCTACGTGAGCTACCGCCGCAACTTCCAGAACATCGACAAAGGCTACAACTACGACATCAGCGGCGACGTCGAGTTCGGCCTCGGACCGGGCCGGCTAAAGCTGATCGGCATCGAGCGTTTCGAGCAGAGCGACGGCCCGGCGACGTCGTACTACATCTTCGACGACGGCCAGCCCACAATCGGCAGCCGCTTCTGGACCGACAGCAGGTCGGGAGAACGGATCGGCCGCGCCGAATATCGCTGGGACATGCTCGGCGGCAACTGGGAGCTCGACGGAGAGGCGGCGTTCAATCGCCTCAACCGCATCGCAACCTTCGGTCCCCTCCTGCCTAACGGCGAGTTCGACAACCAGCCGCTGCCGGCCGGCGGCGGAAACGTGACCGAAGACCGTTACGAGTCGATCCTGACGCACAATCGCACGCTGGCCGGCGGCCTGACGCTTCAGTTCGGCGTCGGCGGGGAATATTCCAAGTTGTCGCAGACCGGGATGAACGGCCTGACTCGCGAGTTCTGGCGCCCCAAGGGTTCGCTGACGCTCGCGTGGACGCCGCATAAAGGCCTCGATCTCTCGCTCAAGGCGGCGCGCACGGTGGGCCAGCTATCGTTCGGCACCTTCCTCGCCACGGTGGACCTGCAGAACAACAACAGCAACGCCGGCAATGTGCGGCTGGTCCCGCAGCAAGCCTGGGAAGGCGAGTTGGAGGTCAAGAAAAACCTCGGCAAGTGGGGCTCGGCGACGCTGCGCGGATATGGCCAGCTTATCGAAGACTACATCGACATCGTTCCCGTGCCCGGAGGCGAATCGCCGGGCAACATCGACGGTACGGCCAAGCTTCTGGGCGTGGCATTCAACGCCACCATCAACCTCGACCCGCTCGGGTGGAAAGGTGCCAAGCTTACCACCTCGACGACGTACGAGCACACCTCGCTGCCCGACCCGCTGACCGGCGAGCACCGCCCGTTCAGCGGCCAGACCTATCTCAACCACGATTCGACGCTGCGCTGGGACGTGCCGAAGAGCAACTGGGCGCTGGGTGCGGGCTTCCAGTCGCAGCTCAACGAACACTACGTTCGGCTCTACGAGACCGGAGTGAACTACGAGGGCCCGATCTACACCTATGCCTTCATCGAGAACAAGGATGTCTTCGGACTGACCGCCAGCCTCAATGTCTTCAACCTCACGGCCGGCGAATCGATCAACAAGCGATACGTCTACTCGGGCCTGCGCGACCGCTCGCCGCTTCTCTTCGTCGAAGACGTGCGAAACGACATTTCGACGATTTACCGCATCACCATCAAGGGTAACTTCTAGCCCCTTCCGCCCCGCCCTCCGGGGTGGCAGGGTGCGGGACATGAAGATCGCACTTCCAGCGTCGCTCGCGGCGCTCGCCCTCGCCACCTCCGCCCATGCGGACGCGGGCGCTGCCGCCAGGACGTATCTCGAGCGGATCGCTGCCCTCGACGACGATGGGCCATCGCTGAACGCCGTCATCGTATCTCTCGATCCCGAGACCGCCGCAGCTGAAGCGCAGGCAGCAGAGAGGGCCGGCCTGCCGCTCGGCGGTCGCACCGTGCTGGTCAAAGACAACGTCGAGACCCGCGAATGGCCCACGACCGCAGGAAGTCTGGCGCTCGCCGGCAACCGGACGGGGCGCGATGCGCCGCTGATCGCCCGGCTGCGCCGGGCCGGCGGGGTGGTGCTGGGCAAGACGAACTTGTCGGAGTGGGCCAACATCCGCTCATCGAACTCGACCAGCGGGTGGAGCGCGGTTGGCGGGCTGACCAGGAACCCGCACGCGATCGACCGCAATACCTGCGGCTCGTCCTCGGGAAGCGGAGCTGCGGTTGCCGCCGGGTTTGCCTGGGCCGCAATCGGCACCGAGACCGACGGCTCGATCACGTGCCCGGCGAGCGTCAACGGCATCGTCGGCTTCAAGCCGACCGTTGGGCTGGTCAGCCGCACTCACATCGTGCCGATAAGCGCCAGCCAGGACACCGCCGGTCCAATGGCGCGGAGCGTCGAAGACGCCGCCTTGCTGTTGAGCGCGATCGCCGGGAGCGATACGGCCGACCTGGCGACTGCCGACGCCGACAAGCACCTGACCGACTTCACCGCCGGGCTCGCGACCGCTTCGCTCGCGGGCAAGCGTGTGGGAGTGTTGCGCAGCGCGGTCGGTAACGACCGAAAGGTCGCCGCGTTGTTCGATGCCGCGCTGGCCGACATGCGGCGCGCCGGGGCAGAGATCGTCGAACTCGATTACGATCCGCCCGAGGAAATGGGCGCTGCAGAATTGACCGTCCTGCTATACGAACTGCGCCGCGACCTGGCGGCATATCTCGGCGGTTCGCCGGCCGAGATTCCGATCCGCACGCTGGCCGATGCCATCGCCTTCGATGACGCACACGTCGAGCAGGAGATGCGCTGGTTCGGGCAGGGCTTGTTCGAACAGGCCGAAAAGACCACCGACGCGGAGGCCTATCGCAAAGCCCGGGCCGACAGCCTGCGGCTGGCGGGTGCCGAGGGAATCGACAAGCTGCTGGCCGAGAACCGGCTCGCGGTGCTGGTCGCCCCCACGGTGGGCCCCGCTTGGACCACGGACCTCGTCAACGGCGACCATTACAACGGCTCGATCGGCGCAGGCAGCCTGGCGGCGATCGCCGGCTATCCGCACCTGACGGTTCCGATGGGCGCGGTCGAAGGTTTGCCGGTCGGCATCAGCTTCATCGGCGCGAAGTGGCGCGATGCGGACATGCTCCAAATCGGTGCGGCTTACGAGCGCGCCCGCAGCGCCAAGCTGGCCGTGCCATCGTTTGGACGCTGGCAACCGCCTGCTACACAATAATACACGGGTGCGGGTTGGCACAGTATCGCTGGGAAGCTAATCGAAAACGTCCGGCAGATCGGGCAAAGTCAACGAGCGGGGCACAGGATGCGGGGGACGATCGGCATGGCGCCGTTGAGCGCCCTCGTCATTGCGCTAGGCGCACACCCCGCCGCCGCGCAGGACGCCGCCACGACCGAGGAACAGGTTTCTGCGACTGGCGAAGCCTTGGCGCAGGCCGGCGCAGACACATCAAACGAGCAAACGCCGTCCACCGGGCACTCGGAGCTCGGCGCCACAGCCGCTGCCGACGCCACCATCGGCGAGCGGCAGGTCTACACCCCCGCAGACTTCGCCCGCTACGCCCCGCGCAACGCTCTCGAGATGCTCAAGAACGTGCCGGGTTTCAGTATCGAAGGTGGGGGCGGTGGTTTCGGAGGCGGGAACCAGCAGCGCGGCCTCGGCCAAGCCTCGGGCAACGTGCTCGTCAACGGCGAACGGCTGACCAGCAAGTCGACCAACGTCGACGATCAACTGGCCCGCATTGCGGCGGACGACGTGATCCGTATCGAGATCGTCGACGGTTCGAACCTCAACATCCCTGGCCTGTCCGGACGGGTTGCCAATGTGATCGCCAAGTCCAGCGGGATGTCCGGCCGCTTCGAATGGCGTCCGCAAGCTTCGACCGGGCCGGCGCCGATACGCCTGACTCAGGGCGACGTCTCGGTTTCCGGGACGACCGGCAAGGCGGCCTGGACGCTCTCGTTGCGCAACGATTCGTTCTACGGCGGTTCGGGCGGGCCCAACTTCATCACCGATCGTTTCGGCGTGATCGACGCGCGCTACAGCGAGAACTCCTCCAAGTTCGACACGCCCAAGCTCGGCGCGACGGTGCGCTTCGACCTCGGCCAGGCCACCGCCAACCTGAATCTCAGCTATGGCCGGCGCTGGTCCGATTCGCGCGAGGACGAGCACCGCCCCGACCCCGGCGCGACACCGCTCCTCGAGGCGCTGCGAACGAAGAATACGGGCCGCGACCACGAGATCAGCGGAGACATAGAATTCCCGTTCGGCCCCGGCCGACTGAAGCTCATCGCGCTCGACAGCTCGGATCATGCCAATTTCCGAACGCAGTCGATCCTCTCGATCGCCGATGGCCGGCCCGATCTCGGCACTCGCTACACGAGCGTGACCGACGAGGGTGAACGGATCGGCAGGGCGGAATACAGCTGGGCCATGCTCGGCGGCGACTGGCAGTTCTCGGGCGAGGCGGCCTTCAACCGGCTCGACACTTCGGCTTCGCTCTATCTGTTGGACACCTCCGGTTCGTTCGTCGAAATTCCCTTCCCTGCCGGAACCGGCGGGGTGCGGGAGGATCGCTATGAATCAATCCTCACTTACGGACGCCCGCTGACTGGCAACCTTTCGCTACAGCTGTCGCTCGGCGGCGAACATTCCACGATTTCGCAGACCGGCAGCAACGCCCTGTCGCGCTCCTTCCTGCGTCCCAAGGGCACGCTCAACTTTGCATGGAAGCCGAACCAGGCGTTCGACCTGTCGTTCGAGGTCGCCCGCCGGGTCGGCCAGCTCAACTTCTCCGATTTCCTCGCTGCGGTGAACCTGTCGAATGACAACACCGACGCCGGCAACAACCAGCTGCGTCCGCCGCAAAGCTGGGAATTCCGTCTGGACATGACGCAGAATTTCGGCGCCTGGGGATCGGCCACGATCCACCTGTTCCACGACCGCATCGAAGATTATCTGACAGTGGTTCCCGTGCCCGGCGGCGGCGAATCGACCGGCAACGTGCCCAGCGCGAGCCGCAGCGGCTATTCGATCGACGGGACCTGGCGCATGGATCCGATCGGTTTCACTGGCGCCAAGCTGGACTTGCGCATGCAGATCGAGGATTCGAATCTTGCCGATCCGTTGACCGGCATCGCGCGCTCGTTCGACCGGGCGCGCCGCAAACAGATCGAGCTCGATTTCCGCCACGACGTTCCGCGCACCGATTTGGCTTGGGGCGCAGAATTCCGGCGGACGATCTTCGCCCCTTACTTCCGCATCAGCGAGTTCGGCTACGATTTCAACAATCCGACTTTCGGGGCCCTATTCATCGAACACAAGGATCTGCTCGGCCTGAAGGTCAGGGCGCGGATCGCCAACCTGTTTCGCGGCAAGTCCATCCTCGACCGCTGGGTCTACGCCGGACCGCGCGACAGCGCGCAGCTGCTGTTTCACGAAGACCGCCGCCGCGGCATCGGATACGTGTTCAACCTGTTCGTGTCGGGTAGCTTCTGAAGGGGCGGCGCGCGGCCGCCCCTCAGGACATCACTTCTTGGCCGAAGCTTTCTTCGCGGCCGGCTTCTTGGCTGCGGGCTTCTTTTCGCTGGCCGGCTTGGCCTCTGCCTTGGCAGCGGGCTTTTTCGCCGGAGCCTTCTTGGCCGCAGGCTTGGCGGCAGTCGCTTCCGCCTTCGGTTCGGCTTTCTTGGCCGGAGCCTTCTTCGCCGCGGGCTTCTTGGCAGCCGGCTTCTTCTTCTCCGCCGACTTGCCAGGGGTAATCTCGTCGGTCGCTTCTTCGGCCTCGATCGCCGCCTCGAGCTCCTCGCGAGTCACTTCGCGCTCGGTCACTTCGGCCTTGTCGAACAGGAAGTCGACGACCTTGTCTTCGTAAAGCGGGGCGCGCAGCTGGGCTTGGGCCATCGGCTCGTTGCGGACGTATTCGACGAACTTCTCCCGGTCCTCGGGGCGGTACTGCTGGGCCGCCTGCTGAACCAGCATCTGCATCTCCTGGTTGGAGACCTCGACACCGTTGGCCTGGCCGATCTCGGACAGCAGCAGGCCGAGGCGCACGCGGCGCTCGGCAATCCGCTTGTAGTCGTCCTTCTCGCTCTCGATCTCCTTGAGCGCGGCGGCCGGGTCCTCTTCCTTGGCGGCTTCGGCCTGAAGCTGCTCCCAGATCTGGTCGAACTCGGCTTCCACCATCGCCGGTGGAACGGCGAAATCATGGTCGGCGGCGAGCCTGTCGAGCAGCTGGCGCTTCATTTGCGTGCGGGTCAGGCCGGCGGTTTCCTGCTCGAGCTGGCCCTTGAGGAGACCCTTGAGCTGGTCGAGGCTCTCGAGACCGAGAGACTTGGCGAAGTCCTCGTCGACCTTGGTTTCGCCGGGAACCTTGAGTTCCTTGACGGTGATGTCGAATTCGGCCTGCTTCCCGGCGAGATGCTCGGCCGGATAGTCCTCGGGGAAGGTCACGGTGATGGTCTTCTCATCGCCCGCTTTCACGCCGGTCAGCTGCTCTTCGAAGCCGGGAATGAACTGGCCCGAGCCGAGCACCAGCGGGGCGCCTTCGGCCTTACCGCCTTCGAACTCTGTGCCGTCGACGCGGCCGACAAAGTCGATGATCAACTGGTCGCCGTCGGAGGCCTTCTTCGTCTTGGGCGCGTCCTTGTAGCTCTTCTGGTTCTCGGCCAGCTTGGCGAGCGCCTCGTCGACTTCGGCATCGGCCACCGGCACGACCAGCTTCTCGAGCTTGAGGTCGTCAATGGCCGGCACCTCGATCTCGGGCAGCACTTCGAGCTCGACGGTCAGCTCGGCGTCCTTGCCCTGTTCGTAACCGTCGCCCAGATCGACCTTGGGCTGCAGCGCCGGGCGCAGCTTGTTCGAGCGCATCAACTCGTCGATCGATTCGCGCACCGCGGTGTTGAAGGCGTCGGAATGGAGCGCCTCTCCGTGCATCTTTCTGATGAGATTGGCGGGCACCTTGCCGGGCCGGAAACCGGGCATGCGCACCTGCGGGGCAACTTTCTTCACCTCGGCATCGATCCGCGCCTCGATATCCTTGGCGGGAATGGTCACGCTGTAAGCGCGCTTGAGGCCTTCGTTGGTGGTCTCGACGATCTGCATTCTTAGCCTTCCAAAACTTCCATTGCTCAAGGGACGCCAGGAACTGGTGCGGGCGAAGGGACTCGAACCCCCACATCTTTCGATACTGGAACCTAAATCCAGCGCGTCTACCAATTCCGCCACGCCCGCGGCCCGACGTGCCCGTGCAGGCTGGGCCTGCGCACAGACGAGCGCCGTTACTCGCCCGGGGCGAAAAGGGCAAGCGGCACGGCAGGTGGAGTGTTGCGAAGGAACGTTGCGGAGCGCCGGTTCGTTTCAATTACCGATTCCAGCGAGGCAACCGACGATGCAAAACGACATTCCACCGACCATCGAAAACGCCGGCGACAACGATTACCCGGGCAAGGCTCCGCCCGAGGTCCAGCCCGGCGAAGGCGGGGATACCGACAATCCCGGCCGCCAGGCGCCCGAACAACAACCGGGCCAGGGCGATAACGACCAGCCAGGCGAAACCCCCGCCGAAGTCCCCGCGCAGCCGGTCATGCCGAGCGAGGCCCCGCCGCCTGACTGATTGCATTTTGCCGCGCGGCGGTTAGGGGCGTGGCCATGAGCGACGAGACCACACCCGACTTTCCGCCAGACCACCTCTCGGTCCACCCCGACAGCGACTTCTTCGACGCGGAGAAGCTGCAGCGAGGGATCGGCATTCGCTTCAAGGGTGCGGTGCGCACGAATGTCGACGAATACTGCATCTCCGAAGGGTGGGTGAAGGTCCAGGCCGGCAAGACGGTCGACCGCAAGGGCCGCCCGCTGTTGGTCAAGCTGACCGGGCCGGTCGAGGCCTGGTACGAGGATCTCGGCGACGACGCCCCGGTTGCGAAGAAGGACTGAGACCTAGCCTCCGAGCTGCGCGAGCAGATCGACGGGCCGGGCCCGCGCTGTCGCTCGCCGCGCGCTTTCCGGGGGCGCGGTCCGCTTGCGGTCGTCCGTTTGCGCAAACTCGGCGAACGCCGCAAGGAAATCGCGCGGAGGGGCAAGCGACTTGGGCTTGGGTGCAGTGGCAAGCTGGACTGGTTCGGCCAACTCCGGCGCAGCCGTGCCGGGATAGATGAAGCCTGCGACCGGCCAGGCGGTGGTGCCGAGATCGCCGATCGCGGCGTTCCACACTCGTACCGCGCTCCAGTCGCCCGCGGCCGAGACATCGACCGCGCGGACGTCGTTCTCGACCTGTCCGCCCCGCCCATCCAGCGGCGACCAGTTGGCATGGCGCAGCAGCACGGTGCGCGAATCGACGACCTTGCTGACCGCGGCCACGTGGCCCAGGCGCATGTTGCCATGCCGCTCGAAGGCCATGACCGCGCCTGCCCTGGGAGTATGGCCGCGCCGGTAACGCCCGGCCGCCTGATCCCACCAGGTATAGGCGTCGCCGAAAATCTGGATGCCGCTGACCGCGCGCGCATAAGGCACGCATTCGAGATAGGGCGGGAGCTCGCGGGTATGGGGGCTTGCCGGTTCCGACAGCGCCGGCGCGGCAATCATGCCGAGAGCGGCGGCAATGGCCATTTTCGATGCGACCTGCATGCGGTCCGGGCTATCCGACATTTGGTTAGTTTCGTCTGAGCCGACATGGTCAACGAAGGGTAAAGACCGGGTCACACGGCGCACCATGCTACTTGCCAAGGGGAGTGCAAACGGCCACTTGCGCCGCCTATGGCCGCGCGCAAGCTCCCCCAGGTCGTCATCATCGGACGCCCCAACGTCGGCAAATCGACGCTGTTCAACCGGCTCGTCGGCAAGCGCGTGGCGCTGGTCGACGACCAGCCGGGGGTGACCCGCGACCGCCGTTTCGGGGACGCCGAACTGCTCGGCCTGAAGTTTCAGCTGGTCGACACCGCCGGCTGGGAAGACGACGAGCCCGAGAGCCTGCCCGGGCGGATGCGCGCGCAGACCGAGGTCTCGCTCAAGGGCGCCGACGTGGCGCTGTTCGTGATCGATTCGCGCGCCGACCTGACCCCGCTCGACCGCGAGATCGCCCGCTGGCTGCGGCAGCAGGACGTGCCCGTAGTGCTGGTCGCCAACAAGGCGGAGGGCAGCTCGGGCGACGCCGGCATCATGGAGGCCTATGCGCTCGGCTTCGGCGAGCCGGTGGCGGTCAGCGCCGAGCACGGCGAGGGCGTCGCCGACCTGTTCCAGGCGCTGCGGCCGCTGCTCGAGAAGGACGAAGACGGGTGGGCCGAGCCTGACGAACCCAAAGGCGATGACGAGCCCGACGCCAACGCCCCGCTCAGCCTCGCCATCGTCGGGCGCCCCAATGCCGGCAAGTCGACGCTGATCAACCGTCTGCTCGGGGAGGACCGGCTGCTGACCGGCCCCGAAGCCGGGATCACTCGGGATTCGATCTCGGTCGACTGGGAGTGGACCCATCCGAAGTCGGGCGAAGTGCGTCCGATGAAGCTCGTCGATACCGCCGGGATGCGCAAGAAGGCCAAGGTCCAGGACAAACTCGAGCGCCTGTCGGTCGCCGACGCGCGTCACGCGATCGACTACGCCGAAGTGGTGGTCCTGCTGCTCGACGCCACGCGCGGGCTCGAGGTGCAGGACTTGAAGATCGCCAACCTCGTGCTCGAGGAAGGCCGCGCGCTGATCGTCGCGATCAACAAGTGGGACGTGGCCGAGAACCCCAGCGGCCTGTTCAACGGCATCCGCGCTGCGCTCGACGAAGGGCTCGCCCAGCTCAAGGGCGTGACCGTGGTCGCGGTCAGCGCGCTGACCGGCAAGGGACTCGACCAGATGCTCTCCGCCGCCTTCGAGGTGCGCGAGGCGTGGAGCCGCCGCGTGCCGACCGCCGCGCTCAACCGCTGGTTCGACCACGCGCTCGAAACCAATCCGCCCCCCGCCCCCGGCGGCCGGCGAATCAAGCTGCGCTACATCACCCAGTCGAACACCCGCCCGCCGCGCTTCGTGATCTTCGGCACCCGGCTCGACGATCTGCCGTCGAGCTACGAACGCTACCTGCTCAACTCTATCCGCAGCGACCTCGGCTTCGGTGCGGTTCCGGTGCGGCTAACGCTGAAGAGCCCGAAGAACCCGTTCGACAAGGGCTGAGCACGCGGATTGCGGCGCGAAGGTTACAGACATGGACCGCGTGTTACACGGTCCAGGGGCGAAAATTTCCGGCCCGTGAAGGTCAGATGTGGTTGGCAGACCTGACACTGTCCTGAGCCAGAACTCGCGCGGCCAAAGTTCACGCAAAGATCGGTCGAGGAAACGCTGCGTAGCTTGTGACGATGCGAGCCGCGTGACGCTGGCTGAGCCAGGAAATCGGGCGCTTGTCGCGGGCATGATCCGGTCTCCGTCGGAAGAAGCGAATCGAGACCTTTATGCAGCGCACAGCGTGTAGGAAAATGATTTGGGAGGATGTCTGCGGGAATGGTCGGTAACGAGCCAATTTCGGGACGTTCGAAAAGCTTGTTAGGCACACCGAAACCGGTCATCCGGCAACGGTTGCGTCTCCTCCTAAAAGCGACTGCGTGTAATAGCCTTTTCCTTCCGTGAGTCCCGGCGATATGATTTAGGCAACGAAAGTTGGCGATCCAGGCATGGCGATACGACCGAAACCGCGTCTCCTCACATTGCCACCGTCTCACTTTTGCGAGAGAGCGCGTTGGGCGCTCACTCACAGCGGGCTAGATTTTGACGAAGAGCGCCTCGCGCCGGGGTTGCACATACTGCGAGTAAAGCAATTCTCTTTGGAAGCGACGTCGCTTCCTGTTCTCGTTCATCTCGATGGATTGATTCTTCAAGGAAGCGATCGCATTCTGGATTGGACGGGCCTAGCCGGCGGTGACGAGGCGATAGAGAGAAGGTTCGAGGAAACTATAGGACCTTTGATCCGTCGCTATCTATACTCGGGTCTGCTGTCCGATCCCCATTCTGGCATTCGTGACATCCTGATGCGGGTTACCAGTCGATTTCAGGGCATGATCGGTCGCGTCACTTGGCCCCTGCTGCGCCGAGCAATGATATCGGGAATGAGCGCCCGCCCCGAGCTACTGCCATCGCTAGCGGGTGAGCTAGAGACGCAGCTCGACTGGTTCGATGAGCTACTCGCTGGGAATGGTGATTACCTAGTAGGTGAGGAATTTGGTCGTGCCGACCTGACGGCAGCGAGCTTGTTCGCACCCATGGCAATGCTCACGGTCGAGCCTATACTTAGCATCTCCGATGGTATTGCGTGGCCGCGATCACTCTCCCTCCAACTCGAAGAGTGGTCCAATCGACCATCGATCAGATGGGTGCATCGCATCTACGAACGCTGGCGTGCCTAAACCGACTGAAAGTTGCTTGTTCCAATAAGACCTGCCAGCCCGCTCCCCACCCATTTCGGTCACAGTCCTCCCAGCCCTCACCGCGCCTCCAGCGGCACCGGGCCCGTCGTGTCGTACTGCACCGGGCAGCCGAAGGCGTAGCGCCCGCCGGCCTGGGTGGTGCGGCACCATTCCTTGGCCGCGTCGATCTGCTTCTGATCGTTGGCCAGCGTCTGGGCGATGGTCAGCGGGCCCGAGCCGTGGACCGAGACGTCGGTCAGCGGGTCGATGCCGTAATGCTTGATGTTGGCCGCCAGCGCGCCGCCCCAGAAGTGCAGCTGCCAAGCCTCGTCGCCGAAATCGCCTTCCATCATGATCCGCTCCTTGGGCAGGTAGGCGAACACCCCGTCGGGCATGTGGCTGTGTTCGAGCGTGTGGTAGATCTCGAGCCGCCGCACCGGGTCCTCCAGCACCAGCTTCTCGTCGACCGGGGTGAACGCGAGATCGTGCGGATTGCGGGCGAGCGCGTCGGGGTAATAGACCGCGGGGCGGGTGACCATTTCGCGGATGATCCCCTCGTTGCCGCGCTTCGAGATGACCTCGAGGCCCCGGGAAACCGCAGCGCGGATGCCGCCGGTGTGGTCGAAGTGATGATGCGTGACGATCACCGCCTCGACCTTCTTTCCCGGCACCAGCTTGTTCGCGGCGTCGATCCGCGCGAGCGTTTGCGCCTCGCCGCCGTAGGCCTCGAACATAACCAGCCGCCTGGCGAACTCGATCACCGGACCGCCCGCGGTGCCGGTGCGCACGTCCCACACGCCGTCGGCGAGCCTGGTCACCTTGGCGGTGACCGGAGCGGCGGCCGGGGCCGGGGCTGGGGCCGGGAACACGGGCAACTGCGCCTCGTCGAGGTTCAGCCGGTAGGAATCGACCTGAAACATCAGGCTGGTCTGGTTGCGCCAGTCCATCTGGTTCATCAGCCCCATCGGCAGCTGCACGCCGCCGAACGGCAGGTAGCCGGTGAACCAGGCGGTGGTGGTCACCTCGCCGAGGTTGGGGTGGCCTGAAATCCAGCGGGTGAACTTGGGCAGGTGCGTGCGCGGATCGATGCCGATCCATGCCGGGCTGCGCGATCCGGGAATGGTGAACTCGACCACGATCGCGCCCTCGTCGGTCGTGACGCTCCCGAGCTTGGTCGCAGGATCGAGCGCCGCGAGCAGCGCCGGGAGCGGGTGGTCGAGAAGCTCGCTGCCGGTCTGCAGGCTGGCGTTTCGCTTGAAGTCGAGCCCGAAGAACCCGGCGAAGGGGAACTGCATGCTGCGCCGTTCCTGGTTGAGCGCGCGGTGGTTCGCGAGATCGAAGGTGCGCTGCGCGTCGGTCACCGAGATCCATTTGGGCGGGGCGTGCTCGTCGCCGGTGATGAACCCGCCGCCGTCGTAATAGACCCGCTGGCCGAACCCGGTCATGACGACGTTGTCGAGGCCGCGCAGCCTGTCGAGCCCGCCCATCGCCTCGGCCGCCTGTTCGAGCGCCGCGCGCGCCGGGGCGGTGTCCTGTGCTGCGGCAGGGCCTGCGCCCAGCACTGTGCAAGCTGCCGCGAGCAGGCCGAGAACGGCCCGGATCATCGATGCCTTCATCATGCTTTCCCCCCTGCCCTCGTCAATCGGCCGCGTTCACCTTGAGGATGTGGGCGGCAATCGCCCGGTATTCCGCATCGCTCAGCGTGCCCGCCGCGCCCGGCGGCATCGCCGTTTTGAGATAGGCGTGGAGCTGGTCGGCGGACTTGCCCTTCCAGTTGGCCATGAACGCCGCGCCCCTCACCGGGGGAATGCCCGCGCCGCCCTGGTAATCGCCGCCGTGACAGCCGGAGCAATGCTCGGTGTAGAGCGCCTGCCCGTCTACAGCCGCCGCCCCCGCGCCCGGCGCGGAATCGGCCTTGGGCGGCGTCACCTCGATCGGGGCGGCGCGGGCGTCGACCGGCTCGCGGTCGGGGCCTTTGCGTCCAATCCCGGCGTCGGGCAGCGCGAAGACGAACAGCGTGCCCTGCGTGCCCTTGAGAATCTCGGGGGTGAAGCTGTCGCCGAGCCAGAACCCGGTCGAGACGGCGACGTACTGGTGACCGCCGGTGCTGAAGGTGATCGGGTAGCCGGTCACCGCCGAACCGAGGTTCATTTCCCACAGCACCTTGCCGGTTTGCTGGTCCATGGCCCGGAAGCGCCCGGCGCTGTCGCCGCCGAACAGCAGCCCGCCGCCGGTGGTCAGCAGCGACTGCATCCCGGCGCGGATCGAGTAGGTCCAGTTGGTCTTGCCGGTCACCGCGTCGATCGCGTGGATCACGCCGAGCTTCTTGTCGGCCTCGGGCGGGATGAAGATCTTCGACGAGATCGAGTACCCCAGGTTGTTCCAGTCCGGCTCGACCGCGCTGACCGTTTCGCAAAGGTTCTGCTCGGGGAAATACATCGTCTTGGTCAGGGGGCTGTAGGCCGGCGCCTGGTAGTTCGCTCCGCCGGTCGAGGACGGGCAAACGTAGCGCTCCTGCCCGACCCGTTCGAACTCGGTTTCGGGATTGACCGTGACCTTGCCGGTCCTGCCGTCGATCGACTGGACCACGTTCTGCTGCACCGTCGGCCGGGCCCACAGAAATTCTCCGGTCGTCCGGTCGAGCGTGTAGACCACCCCCGTCTTGCCCGGAACGCCGGTGACGACCTTGTAGGTCTTGCCCTTGACGATCTTCGGGTTGATCCACGTCACTTCCTTCGGATCGGGCGCGACGGTCTCGTCGAGCAGGATGCGCGGGAAGGGGTGGTCGAGGTCCCAGTGATCGACGATGTGCTGGTAATGCCAGACGATCTTGCCCGTCTTCACGTCGAGCGCCAGCGTCGAGTTGTGGTAGAGGTAGGTATGGTCGTTGCCGGCGAGCAGGAACTTGGGCGTCGGCGCGCTGACCGAGGTGCCCATGTAGAGCAGGTGCAGCTCGGGATCGTAGCTGGCGTTCATCCACGCGCCGACCTGCGTGCGCTTTTCGAGCGGGGTGCCGCCCCAGGTCTTGTCGTTGGGATCGTCGCCGCGGGCGATCGTGCTGGTGCGCCAGACTTCCTTGCCGGTCCTGGCATCGTGGGCGGTGATGACGCAGGCGTCGGGGCCGCCTTCCGGCTCGCACGAGCGGCCGGTGATGGCCAGGCCTTCGGCGATGATCGGTCCGGAGCTTTGCTTGGCGCCCTTGCGATAGTCGAGGATCTTGGTGTCCCACGCCAGCTTTCCGGTCAGAGCATTGACCGCATAGATGTGGTCGTCCGATCCGCGGGCGATGATCAGGTCGCCGTAGATCGCCAGGTTGCGGTTGGTATCGGGGAAGGTCAGGTACTGGCCCATGTCCTTGGGCAGCGAGCGCTTGTGGGTCCACAGCACGTCGCCCGAAGCAGCGTCGAGCGCGGTGATCATATCGCTCGGCCCGGGGAAGAACATGCGTCCATCGTGGACCAGCGGCGTGCCCTCCTGGTGCCCGGCCTCGAGCGGACGCACCCAGACGAGGCGGAGCTGATCGACGTTGCCCTTGTTTATCTCGTCGAGCGGCGAATAGCCCCAACTGTCGAGCGTGCGGCGCCAGCTCAGCCAATCCGCCGGGTCGGGATTCTGGATCATCGCGTCGGTCACGGGGACGAAGTCCTCGTTGGAGGACTGTGCCTGCGCCAACCCGGTCGCCATCAGAGCCGCAGCCGCCAAGCCGCGCGCGGCCCATCCCCTCATCGCCATTGCTCTCTCCCCAACTGGCCTTCCGGGCGAGGTTAGCAGGGATTCGGCAATCGGCTAGGGTGTGAAACAGCCCTCAATCGCCTTCGCCGGCCGGTTTGCTCTGCAACTGGACATAGTTGGGCAGCCCCATCCGCTCGATCATGTCGAACTGGGTTTCGAGGAAATCGACGTGTTCCTCCTCGTTTTCGAGGATGCGGGCGAAAATCTCGCGGCTGACGAAATCGGCCACGCCCTCGCAGTGCTTGATCGCTTCGCGCAGCAGGGGGATCGCCTCCTCTTCGACGGCCAGGTCGGCCCGGAGGATTTCCTCGACCGTCTCGCCGACCTTGAGCTTGTGGATGGCCTGGAAGTTGGGGAGGCCTTTGAGGAACAATATCCGCTCGGCGAGAACGTCGGCATGCTTCATCTCGTCGATCGATTCGTGCCGCTCGTATTCGGCGAGCCGGGTCACGCCCCAATCGGCGAGCACTCGGTAGTGCAGCCAGTACTGGTTGATCGCGGTGAGTTCGTTGGTGAGCGCCTTGTTGAGGTACTCGATGACCTTCTCGTCACCCTTCACGGCCGTCTCCATTGCTGCTGCGTGTCAGCAGACCATGCGCTTTCCAACGGCGCGATGGCAAGGGGGGCGCAGCGGGCAGAAGCGGCTGGCCGCGCTGCGCAACCTCGTCGGCTCAGGCGACGAGCGTGAGGTGTCGCTGCCCGAAGCGCTCTTCGGCCAGGAGTTCGTCGGCCTCCTCGAGGCACTGGCCGCACTGCGGTTTCTTGCCGAGGGCGGCGTAGACCGCTTCCGCGTCGCCGGGATGCTCGTGGGCGGCGCGGCGGAATTCGCATTCCCTGATCGCATTGCAGACGCAGACGTACATGGCGCATTCGACTCCTGTGCCGAGACTTAATGCGAATGTCTTGCAATAGCAAGCCTCAGCAATTCCAGACTTGGCTCAGTTCACCATTTCCGGCTTGAGCACCACCTTGGTCCACTCGTTCTGCTTGTCGCGGAAGTTCTTGTAGCCGGTGGGCCCCTCCTCCAGCGGCAGGCGGTGGCTGATCAACCAGGTGGTGTCGAGCGTGCCGTCCTCGATCATCGCCAACAGCTTGCGGGTGTACTTCTGAACGTGGGTCTGTCCGGTGCGGACCTGCAGCCCCTTTTCCATGAGCGCCCCGGTGGGGAACTTGTCGGCCAGGCCGCCATAGACGCCCGGGATCGACACGCGCCCGCCCTTGCGCACCGCCAGAAGCGCCATGCGCAGCGCGTGCGCGCGGTCCGCGCCGACGCCGACCTTCTGCTTGACCACGTCGAGCATGTTATCGATCGCAAAGCCGTGCGCTTCCATGCCTACCGCATCGATCACCGCGTCGACGCCGATGCCGCCGCTCATTTCCATCAGGGCTTCGAGCACGTTGCTCGAACGGAAGTTGATCGTTTCCGCCCCAAGCTGCGCCGCCAGCTCCAGCCGGTGCGGGTAATGGTCGATCGCAATCACCTTGGCCGCCCCCATCGCCAGCGCGGACTGGACCGCGAACAGACCGACCGGGCCGCAGCCCCAGACCGCGACGGTATCGTCGGGGCCGATGTCGGCGTTCTCCGCCGCCTGCCAGCCGGTCGGCAGGATGTCGGTCAGGAACAGGACCTTGTCGTCCTCCAGGTGGTCGGGCACGACCATCGGGCCGACGTCGCTGAACGGTACGCGGACATATTCCGCCTGCCCGCCCGAATAGCCGCCGGTGAGATGGGAATAGCCGAAGATCGCCCCCATCGGCTGGCCGTAGACCGGTAGCGTCAGGTCCTGCTTTTCGGCGGGGTTGGAGTTCTCGCAGCACGAATACTGCTCGATCCGGCAATGAAAGCAGTTGCCGCAGCTGATCGGAAACGGGACGATCACCCGCTCCCCCTTCTTCAGCGTGCTTCGGGCGCCGGTCTCGACCACTTCGCCCATGAACTCGTGGCCGAGGATGTCGCCGGGCAGGAGGCCGGGGATCACGTGATCGTAAAGGTGCAGGTCGGAGCCGCAGATCGCAGTGCTGGTGACTTTGATGATCGCATCGCGCGGGTTTATGATCTCCGGATCGTCGACCGTTTCGATGCGGACGTCGTGGGTGCCGTGCCAGGTGAGCGCGCGCATCAGGCTGCCTCCTTCTCGTGTTGGTTCTGACGCGCTGCGCGGGTGTCCTCCCGGCGCCGCGCCGAGGTGGCGATCTCGCCGCATTCCATCAGCATCTTGAAGCGTTTCAGGTCGTGCCGCGCCTGGATTTCGGGCTCGCGCAGGAACAGCTTTGCGATCGCCTTCCCGAGCTTCCCGCCCGGCGCATCGTAGGCGACGATCAGTGTCACCTGCGTACCGCGGTCGCCGGGCGCATCCTTGAACATCACGCGCCCTTCGGTGTCGATCTGCGAGCCTGCGACCGATCGCCAGGCGATCAGCTCGTCCTGCACCTCGCGCACCACCTCTGTCTCGACCTCGACTGTCTGGCCGGCAGGGGCCTTGATCGTCCAGACCGATCGGCCATCGGGCCGGGTCTCGACTTTTTCCGCATTTTCCATCACCTGCGCCAGGTTGGAAAAATCGCGCCAGAAGGCGAACAGCTCGGCGCGCGGCTTGCCGATGGTGACGGTGCGGCCGCTGACCTCGTATTTCCCGAAGCCGCGCCGCGCAGTGTAGCCAGGTGCGTCGTCGTCCCAGCCGCCGCGATCCCTGCGGGTGGAGAGATATGCGCCGATCGCCGCCGCGCCGAGCGCGAGGCCCAGCCCCGCCGCGGCTTCGACCCTGCTTGTCCTCTTGTCGTTCATGTCGTTGATTCTCCGGCTCGTTCTCCCGCCTAAGGGGCGGGAAGGCAGCCGGTTCCCGCGCGCCATGCACGGCCGCCGAACAAAGCGGCCAAGCGCGCCTCAGATGCGGCGAATTTCCCGGCCCGCTATCGGCGCAGCGGGAAAACCTGCCAGTAGGTCAGGCTGCGCCACAGCCATTCGAGCGGGCCGTAGCGGAACCGCGCCAGCCACGCCTTCGACCACAGCAGCATCCCGGCCCACACCGCGAACACGATCAGCATGAGCTGGAGGCGGTGCAGTTCGCCGAACAGGCCGAGCGACCAGCTCTGAAACACGAACAGCATGAGAAGCGAGGTGCCGAGGTAATTGCTGAACGCCATCCGGCCGGCGGCGGCGAAGCGGCTGCCGAATCCGGTCTCGGCCAAGCGCGGCCCCTCGGCGATCAGCACCGCGGCGAGACCGAGCGCTATCGGCACCTGGGCGAGGCGTCCGAGTTCGTTGAACACCAAGATGGTGGTGAAGAACGGGAAGCCGGTCCGCTCGGGCCAAAGCGCCACCAGCGCCGTAAACCCGAGTCCGCCGAGCAGCGCGATCCAGCCGTTGCGCCGCATCTTCCCCGGATCGAACGCGCCGCTGAAGAAGCCGCGCCGGTAGAGCGCCATGCCGATCAGAACGAGGCCGAGCGTTTCCATCAACGGCACGATCACCAGCCCCTGCACGAAACCGCCCCAGTGCTTCGTCACCCGCTCGGCCACATAATCGGGGTAGCTTGCCGACCGCATGAAGGTGACGTTCTTGCCGACGTCTTCGAGCGTCCTGCGTTCCGCAGTCGCGATCTGCTGGCGCTGCTTGTCGTCCAGACGCGCCGCAACCGAGGGGTTGTTTGCTGCGACCCAGGCTCCGCCCAGGGTCGCGAGCATCGCCAGCACGCCCAGCGTGTAGAGAACAATTCCGGTCCTGAGCTGCTTGCGGTCCGACCATTTCATCATCGGCAGCGCCATCATCCCCGCGGCGGCGTAAGTGCCGAGAATGTCTCCGGGCCAGATGAGGAAATAATGTATCGCGCCGAAGACGAGCAGCCAGCACAGGCGGCGGAACTGCAGCCAGCGGCTGCTGCCGCGCGCCCAGGCCCGCTCCATGAACAGATAGATGCCCGCGCCGAAGAGCAGCGAGAACAGGCCGCGGAACTTGTGGTCGACGAAGACGAGCTGGACGAACCAAACCAGCTTGTCGCCCAAGGTGGCGCCGCCGGGCAGCGCGGCGGGCCAGAAATAAGCCGCCTGGGGATGCCCGAATGCCGTGATGTTGGCGAACAGGATGCCGAGCACGGCCACCCCGCGAATCAGGTCGAGGGTAACGAGCCGCTCGTTTGCCTTGACCGGCTGATCCGGCGTCGCATCCGCGGGAACTTCGTCCGGCGTTGCGGAAACGACTGTGGCCATCGATATCCCCCTGCACCTGTCAGGGGGCCACGATTACCGCCGGGCCCTAGCGCGTGACAAGGCAATCCTGACCGGCGCGCTTCAGGCTTCGACAGGCGGCATCGGCTTCGGCCTGCGTGGAATAGCCCGCGGCAAGCAGCTTGGTGACCCGCCCGGCAGGGACCAGCAATCGCTGGCGTCCGGCGATCTCGCTGCGCCCGCTGAGCTGCGACCACAGCCGCTCGGCATTGCCCGCGACGGAGAACGCGCCGAGCTGGACCCGCCACGGACCGGTGCGGTTGCCGGCCACAGCGCGCGGGGCAGCCGGAGCGGCAGGCACCGGCGCCTTGCGTTCGGCGGCAGCAACCTCTGCCCTCGGCGCCGCAACCGGTGCAGCGCGGGCAAACGAGGCGCCGGCTTCGGCGGGGCTTTCGGTTCCGGTGGCCTGGGCGGCCTGCGCCAGCGCCGCGCGGGCGGCGGCGACCGAGGGCGATACCGCCGTCGTGGCGACGGGCCTCGGCAGACGGGAGGCAGCGGCAGGCGGCACGCTCTGAGGCGCCGGCGTATTCGCGCCCGGAGCGGCGCCACCCGCGCCAAGGTCGGCCGAGGCGAGCGCCCGTCCGCGCTGGGCTTCGGCGTCGCGCTGCATCTGCACCGCCAGCCCGGCCGCCTGCTGGCGCTGCACCAGCGGAATGCTCTCGTCCATCTGCGCCAGCGCCGAGGCAGCTTGCGGCAGGCCCTGGCTGTTGGCCATCGTCAGCAGGGCATAGGCCCTGACCCAGTCCTTGGGCACGATGTCGCCGTTGAAGTGAGCTATGCCGAGCAGATATTGCGAACGCGGGTCCCCGCGCAAGGCGGCCGCCTGGATGTAGGGCAAGGCCGCTTCGCGCCGTCCGTCCTGGAACAGCATCAGACCATAGGTATCGGCGGCCTTGATGTGGCCGGCCGCCGCGGCGCGCGCATAGAGCGCCTCGGCCTTCCGCGGGTCGGTCGGGACGCCACGTCCAAGGCGATAGGCCTGGGCAAGGTTGAACATCGCGTCGGCATCGCCCGCCGCGGCCGGCCCTTGCCATTCGCGCACCGCCAGGGCGTAGTCGCCGCGGCTCCAGGCATCGACGCCGGTCTTGACGTCGGCGAGCGCCGGGCCAGCCGCAAGCAGCGCCGCAGCGGCAATGCCTGCCCAACCCGTCCGCTTCACTGTCGCAATCATCGCCAAACCCCTGCGCACGCCCGCTCCCGTTCGTTTCAAGCGTGCCATAGTAAATGCCGCATTAGCAAAGTCTTTATGCCGGGCGATTTTTCGACGCCCGAATCGCCGCTCGGAGACCTGCGCGCTGCATTTGCCGATCCGGAGCCGCGAATTCCTCCGCTCGGTGGCCCCGCGTTAACTCAAATTTAGGGGTGTTCTGCGATCCCGCTTGTCGAAGGGCCGGAATTTTCCCTCCGGTCGCAACCTCAGGGGGAATAGCCTTGCGCGTTTTGGCATTGGCTTCGCAAAAGGGTGGATCGGGCAAGACCACGCTCTCCGGGCACCTCGCAGTCCAGGCGCAGCGCGCCGGGGCGGGACCGGTTGTTCTCATCGATATCGATCCTCAGGGATCGCTGGCCGACTGGTGGAACGAGCGCGAGGCGGAATATCCGGCCTTCGCCCATACCACGGTAGCGCGGCTGGCGAACGACCTCGCGACCTTGCGGCAGCAGGGTTTCAAGCTCGCCGTCATCGACACGCCTCCGGCGATCACCATGGCCATCCAGTCGGTCATCTCGGTGGCCGAACTTATCGTCGTTCCGACCCGGCCGAGTCCGCACGACCTGCGCGCCGTCGGCGCCACGGTCGATCTGTGCGAACGTGCCGGAAAGCCGCTGATCTTCGTCGTCAACGCAGCCACGCCGAAAGCCAAGATCACCTCTGAAGCCGCCGTCGCGCTGTCCCAGCACGGCACCGTGGCCCCGATCACCCTTCACCACCGCACCGATTTCGCCGCCTCGATGATCGACGGCCGCACGGTCATGGAAGTCGAGCCCGAGGGGCGCAGCGCGCAGGAAGTCGCGGCGCTGTGGCACTATATCGCCGACCGGCTCGAGCGGAATTTCCGCCGCACCGTCTTCGCTGCGCCGAACAGCGTGTCGCAGATGCCGGGCTCGCACCGCCCGCAGGGTGGCTTCGGCCGCCGGGTCGCACAGTAAAGCGGGAGGGTAGGTCGGATGAACGACCCCAAACCCTTCGCCTCGCTCGGCGCAACGTTGCTGGCCCGCAAGGGCGGCGCGAAGCCCGCCATGCGCCCGCAGGCCAACCGCATCCCGGCGATGAACGGCTCGGCCGCGGCGCAGAATCTCGAAGATCTCGGCTGGGACGACATGGGCGAGGAGGACGCCGCGGCGGATCACTCCGCCGAAGTGCTCCATCTCACGCCGTCGCCGCATAACCCCGAAGCCGAAGCGATCACCGACCGTGCCTCGCCGCGCCCCAAGGTGCGCACGATGCACGAAGAGCTCGCCGCCCGCCTCGCCGAGGAAGAACAGGCGAAGAAACCCAAGGCCGCCAAGATCCAGGCGCTGCCGCCGGTCGACGAACCGGCCGCCGAACAATCCGCGCCGCCCTCGCCCGCGAGCGACGAGACGGACGCCGGCGCACCGGTGGCTGCCGCGACCGCGCAGTTCACCGCGATCGCCGCCGAGCCAGCTCCTGCGCCGGGCAAGTCAAAGACCAAGCGGGAGGCGGCCAACGACAGCCGCCGCGCCGCGTTCACGCTGCGCCTCGACGCCAGGCGGCACCTCAAGTTGCGCCTCGCCAGTACGGTGCGCGGTCGCAGCGCGCAGCAGATCGTTACCGAAGCGCTCGACCGCTTCCTCAAGGACATTCCGGAAATCGAGAGCCTGGCCGCGCAGGTCCGGCGTGACTGACATGAACCAGGCGAGATACCGCAAGGGGATCGATACCATGCACACGACCAGCCGCATCGGCCGGGCGATCAGCCCGAAACTGGGATTGGCCATCACCAGCGCAATGGGCGCGGTTCTCCTCGCGGGCTGCGCCACCGGCTCCGCCCCGCGCGCCGACCTCTCGGCAAGCAAGGCGCAATCCGCGCTCGCGGAAGGCAAGACCGACAAGGCTATCGCCAACGCGGAAGCCGCGGTCGAGGCCGAACCGCGCAACGCCGCCTACCGCGCGATGCTGGGCTCGGCCTACCTCGAGGCCGGCCGCTTCGCGTCGGCTTCGACCAGTTTCAACGACGCGATGGCGCTGGGCGACAACTCGGCGCGCACCGCGCTGAGTCTCGCGCTCGCCCTGTCGGGCGAGGCCCGCTACAACGACGCCGTGGCCGTGCTCAACGACTGGGACGACGCCATCGCCCCGGCCGACCTCGGCCTCGCCTATGCCCTCGCCGGGCAGCCGCAGCGCGGCGTGCAGGTCATGTCTCAGGCCATCCGCGCAGGCTACAACACGCCGAAAATCCGTCAGAACCTCGCCTATGCCTACGCGCTCTCGGGGCAATGGCGCGAAGCGCGCGTCATGGCCGCGCAGGACGTACCGGCCGATCAGGTCGGCGACCGTATGCAGGAATGGGCGACGATGGCCCAGCCCGAAGCCTGGCAGCAGCGCGTCGCCTCGCTGATCGGCGCGCCGGCCGGGGTGCAGGACGCCGGCCAGCCGGTATCGCTGGCGCTCGCCAACACGCCGTCGGTGCAGCAGCTTGCCGCCGAGGCCTCGGCCTACGCCGGCCGCGAGCAGGACGCCAGCGAACTTCCCGCCGTGTCGGCAGGCCGGTCCGCCGGCGTTGCCTACCAGGATTATCCGGCGCAGAGCATCGAGCGGCCCGACGACTTCCAGGCCGCCTTCGCCACGCTGGCGCCCGCGGGCGGTTCGCTCGCCCAGGTTGCGCAGGACGCGGTCCGCTTCGTCCAGGAGCCGGTCGTCCAGACCGTGGCCTTGCGCCAGGGCGCCGCGCTGAAACCGGCCTATGCCGCAGCGGCAAAGAAGTCCGACGGCTCGCACCTCGTCCAGCTCGGCAGCTTCGCCAGCGAACAGGGCGCGCGCCGCGCCTGGGGCATCTACGCCAAGCGCTACCCCGAACTGGCCGGGCACGAGATGGTCGTCACCGAGGCGCTGGTGAAGGGCAAGCGTTACTGGCGCGTCTCCGCCGCCGGCTACGGCCTCGCCGGTGCGCAGGCCATGTGCGGTCAGGTCAAGAACCGCGGCAACGCCTGCTTCGCCTACGCCCAGGACCGGCCTCTGCCCGGAGCGATAGATACCGGCGTGCGGATGGCGATGCGCTGATCTGCGCAACCACGATAACAGCGAGAACCCCGCCCCTCACCGGGCGGGGTTTTTCGTTTGCAGTGTTGGGGGCGGGCTGCGGGCATCTTCTGGTGCCAATATTTCGCTGTCCTACACGGCCCGGACGTGGAACATCGCTTGGCCGCTCATTCGAATCGTCCGCTTCCCCTTGCGGCGCCGACCCCATGCGTTTTCCATAGCGGAGCGGGGCTTCGTAACCCTGTTATTGTGGGTGGATTAGGCGATATTTCAGTCGGTTAACCGTCAGGTTGCAGGTTTACAGGTGTAACAAGAGTAACCTTGCAGCGAACGTCGCCCGGTAGGTTCCTAGAGCGAATAGCCGCCGTCGCTGACCAGTACCGTGCCGGTGATCGTCGCTGCTTCGTCGGACAGCAGGAAAGCGACCTGGGCGGCGATTTCTTCGGCGGTGGCGAAGCGTCCGAGCGGCGCGCTGCCCTTGCCCATCGCGGCGATGGCCGCGGCGCGGTCGCCGCCGTGCTGCTCGACCAGTCCGGCGAAGAACGGCATCGCGTCCCAGATCGGAGTATCGACGCCGCCCGGGGCGATGGCGTTGACGCGAATGCCGCGGGACGCACCTTCCTTGGCCGCCACCTTGGCGAGCTGGATCACCGCCGCTTTCGAGGCCGCGTAGGCGGCATTTCCGGCCTCGGGCTTGATCCCGGCGGCCGAGGCGGTGAGCACGAGGGCGGCGTTGTCGTTGGCCAGCCGCATCGCCGTGCGCAGCGAGAGGAACATGCCGTCGAGATTGACTGCCATCAGCGCGCGCCATGTCTCGAACGAGAGTTCCGCAATCGGCCCGCCGAGCCCGATTCCGGCGTTGAGCACGGCGTGGTCGAGCGGACCGGCCAGCGCCTCGACTTCTTCCCACAGCGCGGGATCGGCGACGTCGCCGGTGACGTGAAGCACATCCTCGGTCGCCAGCTCGAGCGCGCGCAGGGCGGCCTCGTCGCGGTCGACCAGCACGAGCCGAGTTGCACCGCGTTCCGCCAGGGCCTGCGCGCAGGCCGCGCCGATGCCCGAGGCGGCACCGGTTATCAGGGCGGTCTTGCCGCTAGCCATGCTCAATCGTCGATCCTCACCCCGCCCTTCCACAATGCGGTGGCGCGGCCCTGAACCGGCTGCTTGTCGAACGGGGTATTGCCGGCGGTCGCTTCCATCATCGCCGAATCGAGTATCCAGGGGCGTTCGGGATCCATCAGCGCCAGGTCGGCCTCGCAGTCCGCCTTCAGTTCGCCCGCCGCAACCCCGAGCAGGCGAGCAGGCTCGCCCGCCAGCAGATCGAAGGCGCGCTCCATCGAGATAACCCCGTCGCGCACCAGCGTGAGGGTCAAGGGCAGCAGGCTCTCGGCCCCGGCCATGCCCGGCTCGGCATCGGCGAAAGGCAAGCGCTTGTCTTCGGGCCCGCGCGGATCGTGACCGCTGGCGATGACGTCGATCGTGCCCTCGGCGATGGCCGCGACCACCGCCTGCCTGTCGGCTTCGCAGCGCAGCGGCGGCGAAAGGCGGGCGAACGTGCGGAAGTCCTGCAGCGCGAGGTCGGAAAGCATGAAGTGCGCCGGGGTCACGCCGGCGGTCACCGCGACGCCGCGCGCCTTGGCCGCGCGCACCAACTCGAGCGCCGCGGCGGTGGTCACCTGCCGCAAGTGCAGCCGTGCACCGCTCATCTCGGCCAGCGCGATGTCGCGCGCCGCGGCGAGCGCTTCGGCCTCGGCCGGCGCGCTCGGCAGTCCGAGCCGGCTGGCCATTTCTCCTGCCGTCGTCGCCGCATTGCCGGTCAGCCCGCCGTCCTCGACATGGCTCACGACCACCAAGTCGAGCATCGCGGCATATTGCAGCAGGCGCAGCATGGTGCCGCTGTCGGCGATCCAGTTGCGCCCGGTCGCCACCGCCTTCGCCCCGGCATCGCGCATCAGCGCCAGTTCGGCGAGGTGCGTGCCCTCGAGGCCGACGGTGGCAGCGGCGAGCGGGTGGACCCACAAGTCGGGCTTGCCGCTCTGCGCCGCGAAGCGCACGGCCGAGGGCCGGTCGAGCGGCGGCGAACGGTCGGGCATCAGCGCCGCGCGGGCGATGCCGCCGAAGTGGAACGCCGGCTTGTCGATCGCGAAGACCCCGAAATCGACCAGCGCCGGGGCAACCAACAATCCGCGCGCATCGACGATTTCGTCGCCGTCCTCGGGGGCGAGGTCGCCAACAGCGGCGATCGCTCCGTCGACACAACGGATCGCGCCGGGAGCGACGCCGCCGGGAAGCACCAGCCTGCCGCCGGTAATCGTCAGCGGGCGCGTCTGCTTCATACCCACGCCCCCTCGCCCCAGCCGGGCACGCCGCGTTCGCGCCGGGTCAACACGTCGAGGCAGGCCATGCGGATGGCGACGCCCATCTCGACCTGGTCGGTGATGATCGACTGTCCGGCGAGTTCGGCCACGTCGCTGTCGATCTCGACCCCGCGATTCATCGGTCCGGGGTGCATGACGATGGCTTCCGGAGCGCAGCGCCGAAGTCTCTCGAGCGTCAGCCCGTAGAGGTGGCGATATTCGCGTGGGCTCGGAATGAATTGGCCGCTCATCCGCTCGTTCTGCAGCCGCAGCATCATCACCACGTCGGCCCCGCTGAGCGCCGCCTCGAAATCGTGGAACGGTTCGGCACCCATCGCCTCGATCCCCGCAGGCATCAGCGCCGGCGGGGCGCAGGCGCGAACCTTCGCGCCCAGCGCCTGCAGGCACAGGATGTTGGAGCGCGCTACGCGGCTGTGCAGGACGTCGCCGCAGATCGTCACGACGAGGCCGTTCATCATCCCGTCGCTGCTCGGCCGGCCCTGCTCGGCCAGCTTGTGGCGCAGCGCGAGCGCATCGAGCAGCGCCTGCGTCGGGTGTTCGTGCTGGCCGTCGCCGGCGTTGAGCACCGGACAGCCGACCCGCTCGGCGATCAGCGCCACCGCGCCGCTCGAGCCATGGCGGATGACGATGGCATCGGCGCGCATGGCGTTGAGCGTCACCGCAGTATCGATCAGCGTCTCGCCCTTCTTCACGCTCGACTGCGCGGCGTGCATGTTGACGACGTCGGCGCCGAGCCGCTTGCCGGCGATTTCGAAACTGAGCAGCGTGCGGGTCGAGTTTTCGAAGAAGGCGTTGATGATCGTGAGGCCGGCGAGCCGGTCCGAGTGCTTTTGCGGGAGACGGTTCAATCGCACCCACTGCTCGGCTTCGTCGAGCAGGTAGAGGATCTCGTGCGTTTCAAGGTGCCCGATGCCGAGCAGATGGCGGTGCGGGAAGGCCCGCCCGCCGGCCGGATAGCGGCCCGCGTGTGAAGTGTCGTCCGACGATGTCATTAAAGCCGAGCCCATAAGGCTAGCGCTCGCCGCTGGCAATGTCTCTTGTCGAGCCGGGATTGCGGCTCAGGCCGATTCGGGTAGCACCGCGCCCGCCAGACCCCTAAGAGACCCCGAACAGGAATTTCGAGGTTTCCCCATGAGTTTCGCGCGCAAGGTCTGGCATCTGCTCGTCGCCATCAAGGACGGGCTCAGCCTCGTTTTCCTGCTGCTGTTCTTCTGGGCCCTCTTCGCGGTGCTGAGCAATCGCCCGAGCCCCGCGGCGGTGCGCGACGGCGCGTTGCTGCTCGACCTCAGCGGATCGGTGGTCGAGGAAGTCCAGAACGTGCCGCCGTTCGAAAGCCTGCTGAGCAGCGCGCTCCCCGACCGGCAATTCGCCGCTCGCGACGTGATCCGGGCCATCGACGAGGCGGCCAAGGACAAGCGGATCAAAGCCATTGCGCTCGACCTGACCACCTTTCTCGGCGGCGGGCACGTGCAAATGCAGGAAATCGGCGAAGCGATGGACCGCTTCCGCACCGCGAAAAAGCCGATCTTCGCCTATGCCGTAGCCTATTCCGACGATTCGATGCTGCTCGCGGCGCACGCCAGCGAGGTCTGGGTCGACCCGATGGGCGGGGTCGCGGTGCGCGGGCCGGGTGGCAGCAACCTCTACTACGGCGACCTGCTCAAGCGCTTCGACGTCAAGGCGCACGTGTTCCGCGTCGGCACCTATAAGGCCGCGGTCGAACCCTACATTCGCAACGACATGTCGCCCGAAGCGAAGAGCAATATCCAGCCGGTGATCGATTCGGTGTGGCAGGAATGGCTCGCGAACGTGAAGCAGGCGCGGCCCAAGGCCCGGCTCGGTTACCTCGATGGCGACATGGTCGCCTGGGCCAAGGCGACGGGCGGCGACATGGCGAAAGCGGCGCTCGACGCCGGCCTCGCCGACAAGATCGGGACGCGCGAGGAGTGGGGCGCGCATGTCGCCGAGGTCGCCGGCAAGGACGAATGGGACGACAGCCCCGGCGCCTTCGCCAACACCGATTACGATACGTGGCTCGCCGACATTGGGGACGGCAGCGACGGGATGCGGTCGCTGACCGGCAACAAGCCAATCGGGGTCATCACCATTGCCGGCGACATCAGCGACGGCAACGCCGGCCCGGGCGAAGCCGGCGCGGCGCGTATCGCCAAGTTGCTCGACGATGCGCTCGACGACGACCTCGCCGCTCTGGTCGTGCGGGTCGATTCGCCCGGCGGGACGATCACCGGTTCGGAAGCGATCCGCCGGGCGATCCTGCGCCAGAAGGCGAAAGGCATTCCGGTCGCGGTGTCGATGGGCTCCTATGCAGCCAGCGGCGGATATTGGGTCTCGACTCCCGCCGACCGCATCTTTGCCGAGCCGGAAACCATCACCGGTTCGATCGGCGTGTTTGGCGTGGTTCCATCGTTCGAAGGCCTGCTCGCCGACTACGGCGTCTCGACCGACGGGGTGAAGACCACGCCGCTCTCCGGCCAGCCAGACATTCTCGGCGGTCTCACGCCCGAGGCCGAGGCGATGCTGCAATCGACCGTCGAGTTCTCCTACGGCCGCTTCGTCTCGCTGGTCGCCAAGTCGCGCAAGCTGAGCCCCGAGCGGGTCGACGAGATCGCCCAGGGTCAGGTCTGGGACGGCGGCACGGCGCGCCAGCTGGGTCTCGTCGACCAGTTCGGCGACCTCGACACGGCGCTCGAATGGGCGGCAAAGAAGGCCGGCCTCAAGGACGGCGCATGGCACGCGCGCTACCTCTCGGCCCCGCCGAGCCCGTTCGACGCTTTCGTCGCCGGCCTGATGAGAGGCGGCGGGACCTCGCAAGCCGCCCTACCGCGCGACATCTTCGGGTATCTCGCAGGCCAGCAGGCCGGGCTCGACCGCCGGATGTTCGGCGACCTCGCCACGCTGGTGAGCATGCGCGGACTGCAGGCGCGCTGCCTCGAATGCCCGGTGGCTGCTGCCGACGAACGCCCCCGCGCGGTGACGGCACAGGCGCGCTCGCTGCTCGCCAGGCTGCTGCTCGACTGAGTCTTGTCATCGGCGCGCCTGCGTGGCAAAGGCGCGCCCCTGCCCGGGCCCTCGGCCTCGGAGGCGGGCGCGTAGCTCAGTGGTAGAGCACACCCTTCACACGGGTGGGGTCGCAGGTTCAATCCCTGCCGCGCCCACCAGGTTTCCGTGACTCGAAACGTCCGGGAGACGTTTTCGGCCGGACATTTCCCGAGCGATAGCGCGGGAGGCGGCAAGCACGTTAGCCCGCGGCCTGCCTCTCCTCGCGCGCGATGCCGTAGGTTTCCACATAATCGCCCAGTTCCTCGCGTACGCGGCCCGGGGTCAGGCCGAACGCCTCGAGGCTGTAGACGTGGGGGCGGCGCTTCAGCTTGCGGGTCTGCCGCTGGTAGCGTTCCATGCCCTGGAGCGCACGCGCCATGTCGAGGCCGAGAAATCGGTAGACCCGCGCCATTTCGCCGCGCCAATCGCGCTCCATGTCGTCGAAGTGCACGTCGATCATGCGCTGGCGCGGGATGGCATCGCGCGCCGCGCGCATGCGCTCTATCTGCAGCCGGGTCTTGCGCAGCCATTCCTCGCCGATGCGGCGCGGGTCGGCGTGATCCGAGTAGATGATCGTCTGGTTCCAGGCGAGCGAGGCGGCGCTGCCGACGATCGCCAGCGGGTCGCGGTGGGTGAAGATCAGCCGCGCATCGGGAAAGACCTTCATCAGCGCCGGCAGGTCGAGCATGTGCTGCGGGGTCTTGAGAATCCACGGCCGCAGGCTGGAGACCTGCTGCGACCAGCCGACCAGCTTGAGGAGCCGCGCCATCTGGCGATAGGCCCCGGTCGCGTCGTGCCGCTCGCACCAGCGGCCATAGCCGGGCACGAACCACTGCGCCTCGTTCTTCATCCCCCAGAAGCTGTTTACCAGCAGACCGAGCTCTTCTTCGGGCTGCATAGGCCCGGTCGGGTGAATGGTCAGCGTTCGCGGGTTGGCCAGCCGCGCCACCCCCATGATCCGCCGTGCGAGGCTGACGCGCGGATCGGGCATCCCCGGTTCGAAGTCCGGACGCGGGACGGGGCTGATCGTCTCGAAGCTGCGCATGTGGTTGAAGCGCCGGTCGCGCGAAAGCAGGCGGTGCAGGCGCGTCGTGCCCGAGCGCATCGGGCCGACGACGATCACCGGGTGCGGCAGGCGGCGCTCAAGGATCTCGGGGTGGCGGGCGAACCATTGCTCGGCCCACAACCGGTCGCGCAGCATCTTCTCGAACTGTTTCATCGCGGCCCATTCGCCGGCGGCATTGAGCTGGGCCTCGGAATGCAGCGATGCGACGAGGCGGTCGTAAGGCTCGTGGAACCAGGCGTCGCCGAAGTCGGCGAGCCCGGTTTCATCGCTGACCCGCTGCATTAGCGGCTCGCGGTCAAGCACCGGGCGTTCGGCGATACCGGCGCGGCGAGCCATGCGCATGGCGGCGTTCAGGCCAGCAATGAAGCGCGTGCGCCGCGGAGGATTGGTCATACGGGGCCTTTCCTGCAGTGTCGCGAACCGTGCGCAGGGCCGGCCGGCATCGCTAAGCAGACGCCCAGGCCCCGCACCGGGTTCCCTGACGCGCCCTTCGCCCCTTGCCAACCCCCTCGCCCTGCGTGATAGGCCGCGGCCATGCACGACCTGCGCGCCATTCGCGAAAACCCAGAAGCCTTCGACGCCGGCCTAGCCGCACGCGGGGCCGAGCCTGCCGCTGCCCGCATTCTCGATCTGGACGAGCGGCGCCGGGCCGTGACCACCCGCGTGCAGGACGCGCAGGCCCGGCGCAACGAGGCGAGCAAGGCGATCGGCGCGGCGATGGGCCGCGGCGAGGTCGAGCTGGCCGAGGAGCTCAAGCTCGAGGTCGGCGAGCTCAAGAACACCCTCCCCGCGCTCGAAGACGAGGGCAAGGCGCTGGGCGAAGAACTCGACGCGCTGCTCGCCGGCTTGCCCAACCTGCCCGATCCGAGCGTGCCCCAAGGTGCCGACGAAACCGAGAACGTCGAGGAGGCGCGCTGGGGCCAGCAACGTAACTTCGACTTTGATCCTAAGGAACACGCAGACCTCGGCCCGCCGCTCGGGCTCGAGTTCGACACCGCGGCGGAAATGAGCGGCGCGCGCTTCACCTTCCTGCGCGGGCCGATGGCGCGGCTCGAACGCGCGCTCGGCCAGTTCATGCTCGACCAGCAGACCGGGGAGCGGGGCTATACCGAATGCATCCCGCCGCTGCTGGTACGCGACGAGGGGATGTTTGGCACCGGGCAGCTGCCGAAGTTCGCCGAGGATCTGTTCAAGACGACCGACGGCCGCTGGCTCATCCCCACTGCCGAGGTCAGCCTGACCAACTCGGTGCGCGAGCAGATTCTCGACGATCTTTCCACACCGATCCGTCTCACCGCCCTCACCCCGTGCTTCCGCTCCGAGGCCGGCGCGGCGGGCAAGGACACGCGCGGCTATATCCGCCAGCACCAGTTCTCCAAGGTCGAACTGGTCGCTATCTGCCGCGACGAGGACCACGAGGCCGAGCACGAGCACATGGTCCGCTCGGCCGAACTGGTGCTCGAAGCGCTCGATCTGCCTTATCGCAAGATGCTGCTGTGCACCGGCGACATGGGTTTCGGCGCACGCAAGACCTTCGACCTCGAAGTCTGGCTGCCCGGCCAGGGCGCCTACCGCGAGATCAGCAGTGTGAGCTGGTGCGGCGAGTTCCAGGCGCGGCGAATGAACGCCCGCTATCGGCCGGATGGCGAAAAGGGCACGCGTTTCGTCCACACGCTCAACGGCTCGGGCCTCGCGGTCGGACGGACGCTCGTCGCGGTGCTGGAGAACTATCAGGAAGCCGATGGCTCGGTTCGTGTTCCCCAGGCCCTGATGCCGTATGTGGGCGGCCTTGATCGCCTCGTCCCCGACTCGTAATCTCGTTTCGTCATGCTGAACTTGTTTCAGCATCCATCGTGCCCCATGCACGGTCCTTGCGAGCCAAGACATGGACCCTGAAACGAGTTCAGGGTGACGCCATAAGGGACAGATGCGGATACTCCTCACCAACGACGACGGCATCCACGCCCCCGGCCTGGCACTGCTGGAGCGGATCGCCGCCGAGCTGTCCGACGACATCTGGGTCTGCGCCCCGGCGGAGGAGCAATCGGGCGCCGGGCACTCGCTTACGCTGCACATGCCGGTGCGCCTGCAGGAGCATGGCGCGAAGCGTTTTGCCGTCACCGGCACACCGACCGATGCGGTCAACCTGGCGCTGCGCAAGCTGTTCAGCGATCGCCGCCCGGACTTGATCATTTCGGGCATCAACAATGGCGAGAATCTGGCCGACGACGTGACTTATTCGGGCACCATCTCGGCGGCTATGGAAGGCGCGCTGGCCGGGATGAAGGCAGTCGCATTGAGCCAGGCCTTGCGCGACGGTGGCCACGGATTTGCCGCGGCGGAAAAGTGGGCCGCGAACGTGCTGCAGCCGCTGCTCGACATGCCGCTCGCCAGGCGCACGCTGGTCAACGTCAACTTCCCGGCGGTCGCAGCGAGCGACGTGCGCGGCATTCGCGTCGTCCGCCAGGGCTTTCACGATTACGCGCGCGGCTCGCTGGTCGAGGGCACCGATCCGCGCGGTCGACCCTACTTCTGGTTCGGGCTCGACGACGTCGAGCACACGCTCGACCACGGCACCGACCTCGAGGCCGTCGACGACGGATACATCGCCGTGACGCCGCTTCACGTCGATCTGACCCACTATGCCTCTATCGGCCAGCTGGCCGAAAGCTACGCCGAATGATCCGGTGGATCGCCTTGCTGCCGGCGGCCACGCTGCTGGTCGCAGCGGGCGATCCCGCGACCGAGACGAAGCACGTGGTCGAGGAGGGCGAAACGCTCAAGGGCATCGCGAACCGCGCCGGCGTGCCCGAAACCGTGATCGCCGAGGCCAACGGCATTGCCGCGCCCTACCCGGTGAAGATCGGGCAGACGCTGATCATCCCGCGCCAGCGCACCCACACCGTCAAAGCAGGCGACACGCTGAGCGAGATCGCCGAGCGCTATGGCGTGCCGGCGCGCGATATCGCGCTGGCCAATGGGCTCGATTCCATAGGGACGGTGAAGCTCGGCCAGAAGCTGATCGTTCCGGCGGTCCTGCCCAAGCGCAATCCTGCCGCGGCCCCTGCCGAGCCCTGGTTCGATCGCCCGCATGACGGGAAGGTGATTCTCGGCTGGAAGCGCCGCCCCGACGGCGGCGGGCACGCCGGGCTCGATTTCGCGGTCGGCACCGGCGACATGGTCCGCGCCGCGGCCGGCGGCATCGTCCTCTCCGTCGGCGCGGACGCCAGCCGCTGGGGCAAGCTGGTGGTGATCGACCACGGCAATGGCTGGCAGAGCCACTACGGCGAACTCGCCCGCACCACCGTGTCGGTGGGCGACGCGGTCAAGGCGGGGGAGCGGGTCGGCATCGGCGGACAGGGCGGCAAGGCCGCGCAGCCCGAATTCCACTTCGAAATTCGCCGCGGCGGCAAGCCGGTAGACCCGGCGCCGCTGCTGCGGCTGCCGGGGCGCTGATGGCCGAGGCGACGGGTAGCCGGGTCCGCGCATGACGCAACGCTTCATCCCGCTGCGCCGCTCGCTCAGGGTCCCGGTGTGGGCCGACGTCAGCCTGCGGATGGGGGCGGTGATGGCGCTGATCATGGCCGTGGTGATGATCCACTGGTGGGATCGCGCCGGTCTGGTCGACCATCATGACGGCCATGTCAGTTTCCTCGACGTGGTCTATTTCACCATGATCTCGATCACCACCACCGGGTTTGGCGACATCGCGCCGATCAGCGACCGGGCCCGGCTCATCGAGGCGATCATTGTTACCCCGATCCGCTTCGCGGTCATCTTCATCTTCGTTGGCGCGGCGTACAGCTTCGTCATCAAGCGCACGTGGGAGAAATGGCGCATGGCACGCATCCAGGCCAAGCTGGCCGATCACTACGTCGTCCTCGGCTACGGCATTTCCGGATCCGAGGCGGTGGCCGAACTCGTCGCCCGGGGCGCCGATCCCTCGTCCATCGTGGTGATGGACCCGAACGAGGACCGGCTCGCGCAGGCCGAGGCGCTCGGCTGCAACGTGATCGAGGCCGACGCGACGCGCGACGAGAACCTCATCTCGGTGCGCATCGCCGAAGCGCGCGCGGTGCTGGTTTCGGCCGGCCGCGACGACGCCTCGATCCTGATCGTCCTCACCGTCCGCCACCTCGCCCCGAAGGTCCCGATCAGCGTGGTGGTGCGGGCAGCCGACAACGAACTGCTGGCCAGGCAGGCGGGGGCCGACAACGTCATCAACCCGGTGCGCTTCACCGGGCTGCTGCTGGCCGGCAGCGCGCAGGGCGCGCACGTTGCCGACTACCTCGCCGACCTCGCCTCGATCAGCGGCCGCGTCCACCTCGTCGAACGCCCGGTCAGGCCCGACGAGATCGGCAAGTCGCTCGACCAGCTCGACACCGGCGGGCGCGGCCTCAGGGTCTATCGCGACGGCGGCATGACCGGCTTCTGGGAAGACGAGGCCGGCGCGCTGCGCGAGGGCGACGTCATCGTCGAGATCCGCCGCACGCTGCCGAGCGACACCCCGCGCTAGGCGAAGGCGACGAACACCCCGCCCATCGCCGCCATGCCGACGACGAAGTAGCCCGCGTCGATCGCGAACAGCTTGCCCGGGCGCTGCTGGAACAAGTAGTGGATGCCCAGCGCCGGGGTCATGATCACCGCCCCGAAGCCGGTCGCCATCATCATGATGACCCACGGCGGCGGATCGGTCCGGGCGATGTTGTGCCCGAGCATCAGCGCGACGAGCAGCTCGAGCAGAAATGCCAGCCCCATGATCACCGGCATCGGATTCTTCGACGCCGGGTAGGGCAGCTTGTCGCCGTCGTAACCGATCAGGTCTTTCCACGTCTTGCCGAACAGCGGCCCGTACCACAGCGCACCGATGACGAAGAACGCCAGTGCGCCAAGAAACACCGCCAGCAGATTCACATTGCCCATATTGCCTCTCCCGACCGACCCCTTGCACTCGCGTCTAGCCCAATCGCCGCGCCGGGTGTAGGGGCGCGCGCATCATGGCAACGCGAATCCCCGAGCAGCGCCGCATCGGCATGGTCAGCCTCGGCTGTCCCAAGGCGCTGGTCGATTCCGAGCGCATCCTGACCAAGCTGCGCGCCGACGGCTACGCGATGAGCCCCGACTACGAGGGCGCCGACGTCGTGGTGGTCAACACCTGCGGCTTCCTCGACAGTGCCAAGGAGGAGAGCCTCGAGGCGATCGGCGAGGCGATTGCCGAGAACGGCCGGGTCATCGTCACCGGCTGCATGGGCGAGGAGGCGGCAACGATCCGCGCCCGTTTCCCGCAGGTCCTCGCGGTCACCGGCGCGCACCAGTACGAGCAGGTGGTCGAGGCCGTCCACGAGGCCGCGCCGCCGACTCAGGGGCCGTTCGTCGACCTGGTGCCCCAGCCCTCCGACACCGACATCAAGCTCACCCCGCGCCATTACAGCTACCTCAAGATTTCCGAGGGCTGCAACCACTCCTGCGCCTTCTGCATCATCCCGCAATTGCGCGGCAAGCTCGCGAGCCGGCGGATCGACGCGGTGCTGCGCGAGGCCGAGAAGCTCGTCGCCGCGGGGACGAAGGAGCTGCTGGTCATCAGCCAGGACACCAGCGCCTACGGCGTCGACATCCGCCATCAGGAGCAGATGTGGCACGGCCACCCGGTCCGCGCTCACATGACCGACCTCGCCCGCGAACTCGGCCAGTTGCGCACTCCGGAGGGCGAAGTGCCGTGGACCCGGCTGCATTACGTCTATCCCTACCCCCACGTCGACGCGGTGATCCCGCTGATGTCCGAGGGGCTGCTCACCCCCTACCTCGACATCCCGTTCCAGCACGCCAGCCCGAAAGTGCTCAAGGCGATGAAGCGCCCGGCGAACGAGGCCAAGGTGCTCGAGCGGCTCAAGGCCTGGCGGGCGATCGCCCCCGACATCACCGTGCGATCGAGCTTCGTCGTCGGCTTCCCCGGCGAGACCGAGGCGGACTTCCAGTACCTGCTCGACTGGCTCGAGGAAGCCCGGCTCGACCGCGTCGGCGCGTTCCGCTTCGAGCCGGTCGAAGGCGCCGCGGCCAACGCCCTGCCGGACCCGGTGCCCGAGGCGGTCAAGGAAGAGCGCTACGCCCGCCTGATGGACCTCACCGCCCGGATCAGCGCCGAGAAACTCGCCGCCAAGGTCGGCCGCACGCTGCCGGTGATCGTCGACGAGGTCGGCGAGCCGGACGAGGACGGCGACATCGGCGCCACCGCGCGCAGCCAGGCCGACGCCCCCGAGATCGACGGCAACGTCTTCCTGCGCAACGTCCCAGCCACCCTGAGGCCCGGCGACTTCGCCGCGGCGATCATCGAGGATTCGGACGAGCACGACCTGTTCGGCGTGCTGGCCTGACCGGCCTCAAGCAGCGAAGCGTTAGGCCAGACAGAAGGCCTCATGCAGCGAAGCGTAGGCCGGACAAAAGGCCTCAAGCAGCGAAGCGTTAGGCTGGATTTGAAGGCCCGCGGCAGGATGACACAAATTACACCCTGTCACCCGGCCTCTATCGCATTTTATCTTTGTCCTCCAAGATGTTAGGCCGAATTTGCCCGGGTGACAGATCCGGGGATTCAGGCGAAAAACACGCCGCAAGGGTGGATTGGAACATCGAAAGGCGGCCCGGCCCCGGACCGTGCGCCGAGAAGGCTAGACAGGTTGGGGGCGTGTAGGAAAGTGGTTATTTCGCTACGAAGGCGGTTCCGAGTTCGGACCGCCAATTCTCTTCCTGCAGCAGCATCCGGAAACGGACTTCGTCGGGCGAGTCATCGAACAGCTCTACTTCCCCCATCGACGGCTTCTCGTAGGCGTCCTGTAGCGTCTGCATCAAATCGCGCTTGAAGGCTGTATCGGAATTGTCGAGCTGCTTGCCCTTGGTTTCCAGCACGAACAATCGCTTGCCGTCGCCCGACAGCTTCATCAGGAAGTCGGGGTAGACCCGATGGCGTCGCCAACCCTGAAGTCCCCACGCTCCGCGCGACGCAAGCCGCCACCACCAGGCGAGCGCGTCCGACCCATCCAGATACAGGGCAACTTCGCGTTCGAACCCGTTTAGCTCGCTGCTCTTGATACCCTGGTCGAACAGCGAGAGCTGGAGATTCTCGTCGTCGGCGTTGCGCATCCAGGTATCGATGCCGGGGGCAAACTCCACTTCGACCCACGGGTCCATTTCCCAATCGTTGGCTGCACCCGTCAGTTTGAAGGCAATGAGCCCCTCATCCAGCTTTGCCTCGAAGATTTCGCGCGCCCTCTCGTCGATGTCGGCCGTCAGCTTGGTGCGCATGTCCGCGAGCAGGTCCAGCCGTCCTCTGGCTATCTCTTCGTCGGCAATTCCCCGCGCCCGCAAGTCCCCCAGGCCTTCGTCGACCAGGCGGATACCAACCCAGGGGTTGGGAATCAGCCCAAGCAAGCGCCGTGCGAGATCCGGACGGTCGACGTCGTTGGCCAGCAAGGTTCGCTCAACAGAACCTTGCTTTTCGAGTGTTCCGCCTTGCCCGTAATCAAAGCTTGTTCGGGCACGCGCCGCCCCGGCGCTGGCTAGGTCGAGGGTCCTGCCGCCCGTGTAACGAACTGCCTCCCAGTCGATCCCGCCGAGAATATCTCCGTCGAAATCGAGCTGGCGCCACCCACCCTTTCCGTCCGAATGGGTGACGGCGGGCACTAGTATCCGTTCGCCTTTGAAGGCGGCGCGCCGTTCGGCACGGCGGATTTCGGTTTCGACGTTGCCGCCTGCGCGGACCGCGCCTTTCAGGTCCCCCATGCCTTCTTCGTCGAGCCCCTTGCGCACGCTTTCGACGGCGTCCTTCACTTCGATATCGGAACAATAGACCCAGCAACTGTCGAGGTCGTCGACCCCGGTCCGCTGCGCGCCGGGCTGGCGCAGGACGCGGCCGATCATCTGAGTCAGCGCGGTCTTCGCCTGCGTCTTTGACAGTAGAGCCAGCACATAGGCCCACGGGCAATCCCACCCTTCACGCAAGGCATCCTTAGTGATGATCACGCGAACCTGACTGGTTTCATCCATAAGGGTATCATCGAGCTCCTTGACGCTGGCGGTCTGGACCTTGATCCAGTCCTCCTGCACACCGGGATGTGACAACAGTTCTTCGCGCACGTCTTCGGTGTGGATGTGCATCCCGTCGCGCTGATCCTTGCCCGTGCGTTCGACGCGCACGAGCAGGATGGGGCGGATGAATTGATCGGTGCGGTCGTGATGCTCCCGCGCCTGCCGCTCCAGAGCGGCGCGCTTGTCGAGCGCCGCCTTGAGAGTGTCCTTCCAAGGAGCGTTTGCGTCCGAGACGAGTTCGATGGGTAGCTTCAGCATCTCGGCGGCGCGAAGCCTCTGGCCACCGATCTTTACGAGTATGTTCGATTGCTCCCGGTCAGGCGTGGCTGTCAGTTCGAGCAGGAACCGCGGGTTCATTTCCCCCAAGGTTTTCCTTGCCGTTTCGCTGTAGGCGTTGTGCCCTTCGTCTAGCACGATCAGCGGGCGCACGATGCGCAGCGTATTGCCAAGGCTCTGCTTGACGGACGCGGGCGTGCCATCCCCAAGATCATTGGTTTCGAGGTTCGGAACCTTCGCAAGCAGGGCGTCCATCGCCAGCTTGTCGTCCATGTCGGGGTAGAAGCTGACGTAATTGCCGCTGTCTCGAAAGACCTTGAGCACTTCGCGGTTGTTCTTCCGGACCGACGATTGGAGCATGAGCGTCATCACGACGAGGCCCGTCTCCACATCGGCGGCCGTGAAATCATTGGCTTTCTCGACAAGCTTGACGCGCCCCCCGCTGGCCACTTCCAGCGCCTGCCGCACAGGGCTGCCGCGGTCGCGGAGCTGGGCGCGGGTCTGCTTGTAGATGGCCTCGGACGGCATCACCCAAAGGACGAAGCCGGTCATGGCGCTGTCGAGGCCGCCAAGGATGCGGCCCACCGCGTGCCCGGCGATCAGCGTCTTGCCTGAGCCGGTTGGCAAGTTGAGGCAGACGTGCGGGACCTGCGTACCGTAGCCATCGAGCAGTTCGCGCCACGGGTCGGGCGAGGCGGCGATCTCCTGTTCTTGCGCCTTCTTCCAAGCCGCTATGCAAGGGTCGACCTGACCTTCCATGAGCTTGGCCTGCATCGCTTCCGGCGCGCTAGCGATGAACTGCAGCGTTTCGACTTCATTGCGGCGCTCTTCCGCAAGCAGCCGCACGAAGCCGTCGAGCTTGTCGAGCGTTTCGAGCTGATACTCCTTAAGCCGCATCGATGCCTGCCACGCCTTCGGTTCCGTCGCCCAGAATGCGATGGACCGAATAGGGAAGCTGGCAGAATGTGAGGCCTAGGCCGGTCAGCACTCGCTGCCCCATCAGCTTACCCGCGGCGAATATCAGTACCGGCTTTCCGCCGTCCGCCTTCGCTGCTTCAGCAATCCGTTCGGCGGTGGTCAGATCGAGCATCGCCTCGTTCGAGCGCATCCATTCCGCATCGGGACGATAGAGCAGGTGCAGACGATATTTGCCGGCATGGCCCGCAAACCCGTCCGGCCCTTCGGCTGGCGCAAGCGTTTCGCCGGTAGCCGTATAGGCGACATAGCGCGCAACTTGATCCCATTCGGGCGCGGTGCCGTCCTCGGCGAAGAACCGCTCCATGTCCATCGGTTCGCCGAGCTTACAGTAGGTGAACGAACCGCCGAGGCCTTCTCGCAAAGCGTCGTTCTTGGCGTTCGGGACACCCCCGATCACGCGACGGACGCGTTCGGCGGTTACATCGACAACCTGCCGAAAGCCCAACTCGTATGCCGGCTGATCTTCACGAATTATCTCAGGGAGCTGAATCAAGATGAACTTGCGTTTGCCGCCGTCGGCGTGATTTGCCGCAAGGACCGCGTGAGCGGTTGTTCCCGAGCCCGCAAATGAATCCAAGACTACAGCGCTTGCGTGGTCCTTAGGATGGAATTTCGCCTCTAGAATCGTTGTAAGCAATGATGATGGTTTAGGGTACGGAAATGCGTCCACCCCTCCAAAGATAGATCGTATCTCTGACGAACCTGTCTGTGTATATATACCGTCAATAAAATCAGAGTTAGCATTTAGAATACTCTGCTGTTTCTCGGTTCTCTGAATCCCGCTTTCGTCATTTAGATACTGTTTGTATTGGACCGACCAACCGCCGTTCGATGGTAGTATTTCTATCTCATCATCTGCTTTCGCCGATTTATACCGATCCTCTTCCCACAGCCACTGATAGTTCGGCCACAACTTGGAAGAGTCAGGGGCTTCTATTGGGTATCGAAGATTCTCTCTTTTTTGCAAGCTCTTAGCCGCCTCCAACGGCTGGCGACGATACGGGCCGCGGACAGGCAACTGCTTATCTGTCCAGCGATAATATCGCTCTATCTTAGAAGGCGTCAGAGGGCGATCAATTCGTGTAATATTCCGCTTGTCTTTTGCGTATACCAAGAGATACTCGTGGAGATTCACGAAGAATTTTTCCTTCGGTCCGCCTCCGTAACGCTTTTTCCAAATCAAGTTCTCAAATCGATTTGAGCGATCGAAAACTTCATCCATCAATAAGTATAGATTTGAGATCTCTGTCTCGTCCATACTGACCAGGATCACTCCGTCAGGCGCAAGCAACTCTCGTAGCAATTGCAATCGTGGCCACATCATACACAGCCACTTGTCGTGCCGCTCCATATCCTCGGCGTCGACTACTTTGCCGAGCCATTCCTTGAGCTGCGGCGAGTTGACGTTGTCGTTATAGGCCCAGCCTTCGTTGCCGGTGTTGTAGGGTGGGTCGATGTAGATCACATCCACCTTGCCAGCGTAGCGGGGCAGCAGCGCCTTGAGCGCTTCCAGGTTGTCGCCGTGGATGATCAGGTTGTCGTCGAGCGAAGGCTCCTCCTTCTCGGCCGGCAAGCTTTTGTCCTTGTCGATGATCAGTTCGCGGTAGGGCACCGAGAGGTGGTGCGAATAGACAAACGGCTTACCCTTGAAATCGAGCGTTGGCATGCGGACTCCCTTCCGCACTCGCTAGCAGCGTGGGGGCGAACACCCAACAGTAGCCGACTCGGTTTCCGATGATTTCCCCTACCGCATCGTCCGCAGCGTAATCGACCTTCGCGTCACGTCCATCGGCACGATCGAGTGCTCCCATGCGTCGCGGACCTCGCCGCTCAGCAGGTAGAGGCTGCGGCGCGGCAGCTCGACGGCGCGGCGCTCGAAGCCGCCGGTGGGGGTGCGGCGGCGCAGGCGCAGGGTGGCGGGGGCGGTGAGCGAGAGGCCGAGGACCTCGCCGTATTGCGGGCGGTCGCGGTGCCAGCCGATGCCGGCGCCGGGATCGTAGCGGATGACGAGGCCCTGGACGAAATCCTCCGCCGCGCGTCCGGCCAGGCCGGCGAGCCGGCTGCGCAGATCGAGCAGCCAGGCGGGCAGCGGCGGCGCCGGGATGGGGTGGCCGCGCTGGTAATCGTAGGCGGTGCCGAAGTTCGCCGTGAGCCGCTTGCCCTGCCACTGCCCGAACTGGAACGGGGCGAGCGCGCAGGCGTCGACGCGGCGCTCCAGCTCGGCCTCGAGCGCGGGACCGACGGCCTCCTCGACGAAGACCAGCCCCGGGACCGGCGGGGGCGCGCCGAACAAATCGCACTGCTGAGCCATTTTTCCGATATAGGAACGCGATGCGCCAAGCACACGCCATCCTCACTTTCGAGACCGACGGGCAGGGCCTGCTCGACGTGACCCACGACATCGCCAGCTGGCTGCGCGCCAGCGACATCCAGATGGGCACGGTGACGCTGTTCTGTCAGCACACCAGCGCCAGCCTGCTGATCAACGAGAACGCCGCCCCCGCGGTGCGCCGCGACATCCTGCGCTGGCTCGACATGGCGGCGCCCGAGGGCGGCGGCTACGAGCACGACAGCGAGGGGCCCGACGACATGCCCGCGCACATCAAGACGATGCTGACCGGAACCTCGCTGACCGTGCCCTTCGCCGACGGTCGGATGCTGCTCGGGACCTGGCAGGGGGTCTACCTCGCCGAGCACCGCGCCGAAGCCCACCGCCGCTATGTCGCGTGCCACGCGATGGGGGATTGAGCGCGCGGGCCGGGCGGGCAAAGCGACGGGCGCGGGATTCGGTCAGGAACAGCGCGCGGGCGCGGGCATTGGGGCAGCATATGCCGATCGACATCAAGGCCAGCTTTTCCTTCACCCTGCCGCAGGCGAGCGACGTGCTGCTGCAATTCGAGGCGGCGGCGATCCCCGAGCAGCGGATCCTCGCCAGCGACTGCCGCACGAGCAAGGCCGACGACTTCGCCCGGGTGCCCGCGCAGGACACCATCGGCGAGCGGCTGTGGCTGCGCGCGCACGGGCGCTTCGAGGTCAACTACAGCGCCACGGTCGAGGTCGACCGGCTCGTCCCCACCATCGACACGCTCGCCGCGCTCGAGCCGCACGAGCTACCCGGCGAGGCGATCGAGTACCTGCTCGCCTCGCGCTATTGCGAAGTCGAGCGGCTGCAGTCGTTCGTCGGCTCGCGCTTCGGAGCGACCGCGGGCGGCGCGCGGATCGCCGCGATTCGCGACTGGATCGCCGAGAACTTCAGCTACGTCGCCGGATCGAGCGACGCCAACACCACCGCAACCGACAGCTTCGTCGAGCGCCGCGGGGTGTGCCGCGACTATGCCCACGTGCTGATCGCCATGGCCCGCGCCTCGGCGATCCCCGCGCGTTACGTCAGCGCCTATGCCCCCGGGGTGACGCCGCCCGACTTCCACGCCCTGGCCGAGGTGTTCCTGGCCGATCCGACGATCCCGCACGGCGGCGCCTGGTATCTGGTCGACGCCACCGGCATGGCCGACCCGGCCGAGACGGTGAAGATCGGCGTCGGCCGCGATGCCGCCGACGTGAGCTTCATGACGGTGTTCGGCGAGGCGGAATTCGGCGACAAGGAGGTTTCGGTGAGCCGCTCGGCATGAGCCCGGCGCGCGGGTTGTTGCCACGAGGCTAATGGTTAATTAAGGTTAATGGCCATGAGCGGCGAACTCCAGGGGGGTCGCGACAGAAAAGGGGCAGCCTGCACGTATCGGCTCTGACGCCAGGCTTGGCGGCGTGGGCGAGCGTTGCGGCATCGAACGATGGCAAGCGACTACGAAGGGGAATTCGCGCGGACCTGGCTCGAGATCGACCGGCGTCCGCACATCGCAGTTTCAAGCGACCTGGCGCTGCAGTTCCAATGCGGACGGGCGGGAGCGCTGCTGCGCGATCCGCTGCCGGTGAGGATTCGCAACAATCGGCTGCGCATCGAGGACGAGCAGCGGCCGGGCGAGTTCGCCCGCTTCCTGCAATCGTGCGACGCCACGCCGCGCCGCTTCCTGCTGCGGGCCAAGTCGAACGGGCACTGGGCGATGGTCTTCGCCTGGCGGCCGCAGCAATGGGAGAACCTGATCTTCCTGCTGTTCAATCTCTCGATGCCGCACTGCGATATCTCCGACAGCGGGATCGTCGAGGACTTGCGCCTGACGCCCGCGGAAATCCGCGTTCTCGAGCTCTTCCTCCAGCTCAAGGTTCCGCGCGGCATCGCCGACGAACTCGACGTTTCGATCTCCACCGTGCGCAGTCACCTCAAGCAGATCTATTCGAAGGCCGCGGTGCAATCGGGGATCCAGCTGCACCAGCTGGTGCGAACCTACTGCGCCGCCTGAGCCCCTGCGGAGCCGTGCGGAGCAGGTAGTGTTCCGAATTGACACACTCGCTTCAACTCACCGCATTTCCCCCCACCCTCACCAAAATTGGGGATGCGAATCGCAAATTCAAAGGTTAATAACCGGTTAACTTTAGAGAGATCGGGCGGACGTGCGTTCGTCAAGAGCTCCGGGGCATGCAAGCGTTTTGGACGGGGCAATGTCATGAAATCAAGGGCACGGCTTGCGGCATGTTTGCCGCTGGCGATCTTCATCGCGGTTCCTGCAGCGGCGCAGGACATGGTCTACCAGCCGATCGACCCGTCGTTCGGCGGCAATCCGTTCAATTCGGCGCACCTGCTGGGCATCGCCAATGCCCAGAACGACTACAAGGATCCGAACGCCCGGAGCACCAATTCACAGGCCGACATTTTCGCCCGTCAGCTGCAGTCGCGCCTGCTCTCGGCATTGTCCTCGCAGATCGTCGACGCGATTTTTGGCGACAACCCGCAGCAGAGCGGCACGATCAGCTTCGGCGGACAGACGATCGATTTCTCGCGCGGTCTCGAGGACGTGACCCTCAACATCACCAACGACGAAACGGGGGAGGTGACGACGATCGTCATTCCCACCTTCATCGAAGTGAACTGAAGGCAGACGGCCCGGAATTATGCGTCTCTCCCCACTCTTTGCCAGCGCTGCTGCACTCGCCCTGACCGGCTGCATGACGGTTACCGAAGACGGGCGGGATCTGATTCCCGAAACCCGCTCGACCGCGTTCATTCCCGCGCAGACGCAGACGCAGACGCTGCTTGCCGCGCTCCCCGCGCCGAGCCGCCCGGTCGCCATCGCGGTGTACGGATTTTCCGACCAGACGGGGCAGTTCAAGCCTTCGGAAACCGGGCAGACGCTGTCGCGCGCGGTCAGCCAGGGCGGCGCCTCGATCCTGATCAAGGCGCTGCAGGACGCGGGCAACCGGCAGTGGTTTACCATCGTCGAGCGCGAATCGCTCAAGAACCTGCTCAACGAACGGCAGATCATCCGCGAGATGCGCGAGCGCTATCTCGGCGAGCAGGGGGTCAACCCGCAGGCCCTCCCCGCGCTGCTGTTTGCCGGCGTGCTGCTCGAAGGCGGCGTGATCGGTTACGATACCAACACGGTTACCGGCGGGGCCGGCGCCGCGTTCCTCGGGATCGGCGGCCGGACCGAATATCGCCAGGATACCGTCACGGTCTACCTCCGCGCGGTTTCGGTCCGCACCGGCGAGGTGCTGACCACCGTCACCGCCTCCAAGACGATCGCCAGCAAGTCGATCGGCGCGAACGCCTTCCGCTACATCGCCTTCAAGGAACTGCTTCAGGCCGAAGCCGGGATCACCACCAACGAGCCCGACCAGCTGGCGCTGCAGCAGGCCATCGAGAAAGCCGTCTACAGCCTCGTGCTCGAAGGCGTCGATCTCAAGCTGTGGGATTTCGCCGACCAGCAGGCCGGCTGGCCTCTGCTCTGGCAGTATCGCCAGGAGCGTGCGGGCAAGATCGACCAGGCTTCGGTGGAAGCCGCGTTGAAGAACGCGCCGCCGATGGAGCCGCTGAAGATCAAGCGCACGGCCGCCGCCGAGGCGGCCGAGCAGGATGCCGTGGGGCGCCCGCGCGCCCCGACGAGGAATTGAACACGCCGCTCGCGGCGTGAGCATAAGGCTGGGGCGGGTGCCGGACCTGCCCCGTGAAAGCCGAGTTTTCCGGTGGCCCGAGGGAGAGTTGCAGCTCTCTTCGAAGGTCAATGCAAAAGGCGCGCCGGAGTTGCAGCCCCGACGCGCCCCATTTGACGAAGTTGCTGTGTGAACAACCGTGTCTGCCCCGGCCCTCGGGCCGAGACAGGCATGGTTATGAAACTCCGAAGGGAGCTTTACAACCATGTTAACCAGGCGAGCAAATACGCCCCCGCTATCATGGTCAACCGCGCGCGCGGCGCGCGGTTCCCGCTCCCGTTCGGAACAGCAATGGACCGCCGCCGTGCCTGGGCATGGCGTGGGCATCCCAATCGAAACCCGCTCACGGGTTCGTCGACGTGTGTCGCAACGCCTCGCCCGGGGATTCTGCCGCGGACGAGTTTCAACACAAATGTTTCCAACGGAGTAACATCATGAAAAAACTTCTTCTTTCCTCGGCATCAGCAGCCGCCCTGCTCGTTGCGGTCCCTGCGTTCGCGCAGAACACTTCGACCGTAGACCAGAACGGAACCGATCTCGGCGCCGTGGTTACTCAAAGCGGTTCGAGCAACGGCAGCACCGTGACTCAGACCGGCAGCGGCAACGATGCAAACGTCACGCAGAGCGGCACCAACGGCACGTCGTCGGTCACCCAGTCGACCGTGAATTCGCAGACGCCAGACCGCAACAACACGGTCACCGTCAAGCAGTCGGGCGACAGCGCCGACTCGACCGTCGTACAAGAGCGTGGCGACGGCATCGACAATCGCAATCGCGTGTTCGTCGAGCAGGACGGCGACAACACCTCGAGCGTTTCTCAGGCTGGCACCGCAAACGCCGCCGAAGTCCATCAGAGCGGCGGCACCGGCAACGATTCGACGATCACCCAGGGTGGACAGCTGAACTCGGTCGGCGATGCTGTTGACGAAACCGCTTCGGCTGGTGTCACGCAGGTCGGTAACGACAACATCTCGACGGTCGACCAGAACCCGGCGAGCCGCGCCGTTGCCAGCGTTCTCCAGGATGGCGATGCTAACAACTCAGCTATCCGCCAGGAACTCATTGGCGGCCCTGGTTCGGCGGCTGCATCGCATGCGACAGTGTCGCAGACGGGCACAAGCAACGAGTCGACCATCAATCAGCTGAGCAGCGAGAACCCGAGCCTGCTCGACGCTTCGGTCATCCAAAACGGCGAGGACCTGGTTTCGACCATCGACCAGAGCGGTTCTGACAACGATGCGAGCGTCAACCAGAGCGGCCTCCGCAACACTTCGGACATCGACCAAAACGGCGACGGCAACAGCGCCATCGTGACGCAGGCGGGAACCGACAACGAGAGCATCGTCGAACAGGGCCTGACCAACACTGCCAGCACCGGCAATTCCGCCGATGTGGATCAGCAGGCCGGCGCCTCGAACGCGTACAGCAGCGTGCAGATGAACGGCGACGGCAACTCCGCCGGCGTCATCCAGTCTGCCGCGAACACCGAGAACTACACTCGGGTCGACGGCGCCAACAACGACAGCTCGGTCACCCAGCGCGGCGCGAACGGCGTGAGCACCCTGTTCCAGGGATACCAGTCGTACGTTCCTCGCCCGGAAACGGCTGACGGCAACACTGCCACCGTTACGCAGAAGGCCACGTCCGAATATGCTGACAGCTACGTCTGGCAGGCTGGCAGCGACAACACCGCCACCGTCACCCAGTCGGGGACGGCCGCTTCGCTCGACACCGGCTACAACTTCGTCGATGTCGAGCAGATCAGCGACGGCAACACCGCCACTGTCGATCAGGTAGCGGATCGGTCGCGCGCAACGATCTACCAAGGCTACGAGCAGATCGTTCCGGGCACGTATGGCTACAACTACGCTCCTGGCACGGGCAATACCGGCACGATCACCCAGATGGCGGGTGGCGACGACTCCAAGGCTGACATCATCCAGGGTGGCAGCGGCAACACCGCCAGCACCACGCAGTCGGGCCTGAGCAACCTGAGCCAGCTCAATCAGCTGGGTTCGGGCCACACCGCGGACGTGACGCAGAGCGGCGCGGATAACGAGTCGCTGCTCGTTCAGTACGGCATGGACAACACCGCCACGGTGACCCAGTTGTCGAACGGCAATTCCTCGACCGTGAACCAGGACGGCAGCGGCAACACGGTCACCGTCACCCAGGGTCTCTAATCGAACCGGCCGGCGTCCTTAGCGACGCCGGCCTTTCGGTTTTTCCGCAGGAAGAATTCCGATGAAGAAAATTCTTATGACTTCGGCTTCGGCGGCAGCTTTGCTGATCGCGATGCCGGCAATTGCCCAGAACAACACTTCGACGGCAACGCAGAGCGGCTCCAACCAATCGGCCGAGGTGACTCAGACAGGTGCCGACAGCAGTTCGACGATCACGCAGAGCAACGCCAACAACGTCGCCAACGTGCAGCAGCAGGCAGACACGGACGGCGCGAACAGCACAATCGCGCAGACCGGCAAGGACGAGCGCGCGAGCGTGATCCAGGACGACGGCGCGGCCAAGTCGACTGTCACCCAGTCGGGCGGCGCACAGAATGCCTCTGTCAACCAGAGCGGCGCAAGCACGTCGTTCATCACGCAGAGCAACCGCTACAACGAAGCGAGCGTTCAGCAGACCGGTGACCGCAACCTGTCGACCGTCAACCAGAGCGGCATCAACGGTGCGGCCGGCGATCCCGACAACAACTACGCCAGCGCGGATCCCACCAACCTCGTTGGCGTGCTCCAGAGTGGCGATGACAACACCAGCTCGATCACTCAGACGGGCGACAACACCAATGCCGCCGTCACGCAGTCGGGCGCGTTCAACCTCGCCGAGATCAACCAGGCGGGCAACTTCTCGAACGCCACAGTGGCGCAGGACGGCGACCGCAATACCGCCAAGGTCATCCGCCAGAGCGCTGACGGGACCGGCGATGCCAACCCGGCCAGCGAGCCGGTAGTCCCCGACGTGAATGCCGACGCATTCGTGGTCCAGAATGGCGACGACAATACCGCCGCGATCACGCAGGACGCTGTGCCGGCCTTTGCCTCGATCACGCAGAACGGCGACGACAACCGCTCGACGATCGACCAGACCGCCACTGCCGAGAACGCTTCGGCGACCTCGGTGCAGAACAGCGACGGAAACACCTCGCGCATCACGCAGAGCGCCGGCGCCACTGCCAACGTCTCGCAGGGCGGCGGGGTCAACACGCTCGGCTCGCGCACCTGGGACGGCGCCGATCTGCCCCCACCGAACGGCGCGGGCGAAGCCTATGCCAACAACGTCTCGCTGATCGACCAGTCGGCCGACGGCGCCTCGGCAACGGTCGGGCAGAACGGGATTCTCAACCGTTCGAGCATCAACCAGAGCAACCTTGCTTCGGCCGATGTCGACCAGTCGGGCGTGTACAACACCTCGGTCATCAACCAGAGCGGCACCGGCTCGGCCGAAGTCACGCAGGGTAGCGTCACGGGCGACTTCGCGCGCAATGCGTCCCAGATCGACCAGACCGGTACCAACGGTTCTGCGACCGTCACGCAGTACGGCGCCAACCAGAGCCCGCCTGCCAACGCCCCCACCAACGTGTCGTTGATCGCGCAGAGCGGCGACAGCAACGCGGCGACGATCGGCCAGAGCGGCGACGAGAACCTGTCCGACGTCGACCAGTCGGGCACGGCAACGCTGGCCGATGTCTCCCAGACCGGCACGAACCTGACCTCCAGGGTCACCCAGACGGGCGTTCTCAACGGCGCTCAGGTGACTCAAACCGGTTCGGATAACGAATCGACGATCAACCAGTCGTCGACGGTCCTCAGCGGTGCGGTGGTCTACCAGAGTGAATCGGGCAACGACTCGACGATCAACCAGGGTCTGATCGGCGGCCATCAGGCGAACGTTTCGCAGACAGGCACCGACAACGAATCGACGGTGAGCCAGGGCGGCCTCGCCAACTCCACTGGCGAATACTTCGACGAGACCGCCAGCGGCGTGAACCAGGCGGGCGACCATGGCAGTTCGTCGGTGACGCAGTCGGGCGGGTTCCAGTCGGCCTATGTCGAGCAGCTCAGCACCAGCGTGCTGGCCCGTTCGACGATCGACCAGGGCACGAACGGCTTGTTCGGCATCGGCGCCGGCTCGCAACAGGTGGCCTACGTGTCGCAGGATGGAACGAGCAACGGCTCGGATATCACCCAGCGCGGCACGAGCCAGACCGCCAACGTCGTCCAGTCCGGCACGGGCAACGAATCCGACATCAGCCAGGGTAGCGTGGGCTTCCTTGGCATCAACTCGGGTTCGGGCAACACCGCCAATGCGACCCAGTCGGGTGAGGACGGCTATTCGTCGATCATCCAGACGGGCACCGACAGCACTGCGACGCTGACCCAGAGCGGGACCGGCAACGACTCGTACATCACGCAGTCGGGATCGGACCAGACCGCGACGGTGACACAGTCGGGCACAGACGCGTTGTCGACGGTGATGCAGAGCGGTTCGGGCAACACCGCAACCGTAACGCAAAGCGGGAGCTAACCGCTTCCAGGCGCCGCGGCCCGGCATCTACGCCGGGCCGCGGATCGCCAACCACCCGATTTTAGAGTAAGGACAGGATTGATGAGTCACCGCGCCTTCGGATACCTCGCATCCCTCGCAGGCGCGCTCGGCGCTTCGGCGGCCGCGCAGGCCGCGTCACCTGTCTGCCCCAATCAAACCGCAGGAGAGAGCGCCATGACGAGCGACAGCGCGCCGGGCCGCACCACCGTGATCCGCACCGGGACCGGGCACAGCGCCACGATCGTGCGCAACGATCCCGACGGCACCGTCAGGCTCGAGCAGCACGGCAAGGATCACGCCACCTTGGCCGTCCAGTCGGGCACCGGCGAGGTTCTCGACATTCGCCAGAGCGGCAGTTCCGCCGAAGCCGACGTGGTGCAGGACGGTGCCTGCAACGCCACCGAGCTTGCGCAGTCCGGCGAGGGCAATCGCGCCACCGTCAGCCAGTCGGGCAGCGGCAACCGCGTCGTCGTGCGCCAGGGCCCGAGCAAGGAGTGACCACCATGCGGAAGCCGATCCTGACGACCTCGCTCGCCGCCGCGCTCCTCGTGGGGGCGGCGCCGGCGCTTGCCAACGGCAACGGTCCGTCGTCGCACGGCGAAAGCAGCCAGCAGCACGACGACGATCACGACCGCGGCCACTCGTGCGACGGACACAACCGGTGCCGCGGCCAGGGGCACCAAAGCCATGGCAACGGCCACGGCTACGGCCACGATCATGACGGCGACGATCATGACGGCGACGATCACGGCGGCGACGTTCACGGCGGCGGCGCGCCGCTTGCCATCGTCCGCCCGGGGAACGACAGCGGCGCGTTCATCACGCAAGTCGGCGAGGAGAACCGTGCCTCGATCACGCAGTCAGCCAACACCCAATATGCCCGCATTTACCAGGACGGCGCGCGCAACGGTGCCGATGTCGGGCAAAGCGGCGGCGGCGCGCACTACGCGTTGGTCGGCCAGTTCGGTGCCGACAACGTGCTGACGCTCGATCAGGCGGGCGAGAGCGCCCAGGTTGCGTTCCTCAAGCAGTTCGGCGACGGCAACCACATGGCCATCGACCAGCAGGGCAGCGCGGTCAGCAACGGCGTGGCCGCGCTCCAGCTCGGCGATGGCAACGCGATTTCGCTGACGCAGGACGGCGACAACAACCAGGCGCTGCTGGTCCAGAAGGGCTCCGACAACGAGATGAACGCCAGCCAGAGCGGCGACAACAACCAGCTTGCATGGACGCAGATCGGCGACGGCCTGTCGCACGTCGCGATCGAGCAGACAGGCGGGCAGGCGATGCAGGTGATGCAGAGCCGCTGATGGTCCGGCGCCCGATCGTCCTGGCCTGCCTCGCCGCCCTCGCCGCGCCTGCGCAGGCGGCGCCCGATCAGCGCACGCAAGTCGACGAATTCGCCATCGGCGCGGGCCCCGACCGGCCCGGCATCGAGCAGATCGCGCCCGGCGGCGATCCTGTTGCAACGCCGCCGCAGGCGCACGACCGGCAGGTCACGACCGACCAGGAGCAGGCGCCCTCCGCGGCGCCGATTTCCCAGCTCTCCAGCTCCGACGACGGAGCCGCGCCGGTACAGGTCGCGCCGCCGGGTGCGCCCGGTGTGCGGGTTTCGTCGGTGTCGAACAGCGCCGACAGCCGCCCGCAATCCGCAGCGCCGATCAAGGGAGCGGACCGCTGCGATCCGCAGCTCGACCGGGCGAAACTGGCCGAATGTCGCCGCATCCTCGAGCGCCGCGCCGGGGAGTTTCACGCTCCCACCGCGCCCGTCCTGAGCGCCGAACAGCGGCTCCTCGCCGAGCAGGACAGCCGCGAGTACGGCGCCGCAAGGAGCCCGGATTCGCTTCGTTTGCGCATCGCTTCGCACGGCGACCCCGATGCCGACGCGCGCAGCAACCAGGAGCTGGCCTCGATCTATCTTGCCGGAGATCAGACGCCGCCGAGCGAACCCGCGCAGCCCACCGAGCCCGAGGCCGCCGCGAACCTCGCCGAGGTGCTGCGGGGCATCATCGTCGACATGCAGGCGAACGGCGGCGGGAGCCAGTGAGAGCGCCCGGCCGCCGCTCGCCGCCGCTCTCCTGATAACGTTCCCAACCGCCCTTTCGCGCTACCGCGTTTCGTGACATACCCGCGTGCGGGGGCCATGCTGCATTGCAGCGCGGCCAAGTTGCGGTATCAAAAGGTAGCTATGACATTCACAGCCGACACGCTGATCCTGTTCGGCGCCACGGGAGATCTTTCGCGGCGCATGCTGCTTCCCTCGCTCGCCGCGCTCGATCACGACAAGCTGCTCGCCGAGGACTTGCGCATCGTCGGCACCGCCCGTTCGGAGATGAGCGACCAGGATTTCCGCCAGTTCGCGCGTGAGGCGCTGGAGAAGTTCCTCCCGGCGCAGCGCCGCGGATCGATGGCCGACTTCCTCAACCGCCTGAGCTACCAGGCGCTCGACGTCACCACCCCCGAAGGGTTTAAACAGCTCGCCGCCAAGGTCGGGCCGGACCACAAGCTGGCGATCTTCCTGTCGACCGCGCCGAGCCTGTTCGAGACCACCATCGCCGGGCTCAGCCGGGTCGGTCTGACCACCGGCGACACCCGCATCGGGCTTGAAAAGCCCCTCGGCACCGACCTTGCCAGCAGCTGCGAGATCAACGACGCGGTCGCCGCTGCCTTCCCCGAAGAGCGGATCTTCCGCATCGACCACTACCTCGGCAAGGAGACGGTGCAGAACCTCATCGCGCTGCGCTTCGCCAACGTCCTGTTCGAACCGCTGTGGAACGCGCGCCATATCGACCACGTGCAGATTACCGTCGCCGAGACGGTCGGGCTCGAGGACCGCGTCGATTTCTACGACGGCGCCGGGGCGCTGCGCGACATGGTGCAGAACCACATGCTCCAGCTCCTCGCGCTGGTGGCGATGGAGCCGCCGAGCGGCATGTCGCCCAACGAAGTGCGCGACGAGAAGGTCAAGGTGCTGCGCTCGCTGCGCCAGGTCCAGAGCGGCGAAACGGTGACCGGGCAATACCGCGGCGGCGCCAGCGGCGGGCAGATCGTGCCCGGGTACGACGAGGAGCTGGGCAAGCCCTCGGACACCGAGACCTTCGTGGCGCTCAAAGCCCATGTCGACAACTGGCGCTGGCGCGGCACGCCGTTCTACTTGCGCACCGGCAAGCGCCTGCCCAAGCGCGTCACCGAGATCGTGGTCCAGTTCAAGTGCGTGCCGCACTCGATCTTCAACGGCGCCAAGATGCAGCCCAACCGGCTGGTAATCGGCATCCAGCCCGAGGAGAACATCACCCTTTCGCTGATGGCCAAGGTCCCCGGGCTCGACCGCGAGGGTATGACCTTGCGCGCGGTGCCGCTCAACATCGCCATGCCCGACGCCTTTTCCGGCAAGGAGCGGCGCATTGCCTACGAACGCCTGCTGCTCGACCTGATCGAGGGGGACCAGACGCTGTTCGTGCGCCGCGACGAGGTCGAGGCGCAGTGGCGCTGGATCGACGCGATCCGCGCGCTGTGGGCCGCCGACAAGCACGAGCCCAGACCCTACAGCGCCGGCTCGTGGGGCCCGAGCGCGTCGATCGCGCTGGCCGAACGCGACGGAGTCACCTGGAATGAGTAACCTCCACCCGACGATTGCGCGGGTCACCGACCGCATCATCGAACGCTCGAAAGCCTCGCGCGGGGGCTACCTCGCGCTGATGGACCGCGAGGGCGAGCGGCACGCGGACCGCAATACCGCGCTGCCCTGCTCCAACCTCGCGCACGGCTTTGCCGCGACGGGCGAGGACAAGGACTCGATCGCCGCGCAGCGCGGGCCGAACATCGGCATCGTCTCGGCCTACAACGACACCATCTCCTCTCACCAGCCGTTCGGCGCCTATCCGCCGCAGATGAAGGTCTGGGCACGCGAGGTCGGGGCGACCGCGCAGGTCGCCGGATGCACCCCGGCGATGTGCGACGGGGTCACCCAGGGTGCCGACGGGATGGAGCTGTCGCTGTTCAGCCGCGACGTTATCGCCCTGGCGACGACGGTCGGCCTCAGCCATGCGATGTACGATTCGGTCGCCATGCTCGGAATGTGCGACAAGATCGTGCCCGGGCTGCTGATCGGCGGCCTGCGCTTCGGCTATCTGCCGACAATCTTCTTCTCCGCCGGGGCAATGCCGACCGGCATCTCCAATAAGGAGAAGCAGCGCGTCCGCCAGCTCTATGCCGAGGGCAAGGCGACCCGTGCCGAATTGCTCGACAGCGAGAGCCGATCCTATCACGCGCCCGGGGTGTGCACGTTCTACGGCACGGCCAATTCCAACCTGATGATGCTCGAGATGATGGGTCTGCAACTGCCCGGCTCGGCGTTCATCAACCCGGGCACGCCGCTGCGCCAGGCGCTGACCCGTGCGGCGGTCCACCGCCTGGCCGAGATCGCCCGCAATCCGGGATCGGGGCAAGCCGGCAACGATTACCGCCCGCTGGCGCACTGCGTCGACGAGCGTTCGATCGTCAACGCCGCGGTCGGACTGCTGGCGACGGGCGGGTCGACCAACCACGCGCTGCATGTGCCCGCCTTCGCCCGCGCCGCCGGGGTCATAATCGACTGGGACGATCTTGCCGAGCTGAGCCATGCAGTGCCGCTGCTGGCGCGCGTCTATCCCAACGGCGAGAGCGACGTGAACCATTTTCAGGCGGCTGGCGGCCTCGGTTTCGTGATCCGCGAACTGCTCGGCGCCGGGTTGCTCCACCGCGACATCCGCACCGTCTACGGCGAGGGCATGGACGCCTATACCAAGGAGCCCTGGCTCGACGGCGAAACGCTCGCCTGGCGCGACGTGGGCGAGGCCGGAGACGATGCGATCCTGCGCCCCGCCTCGGCGCCGTTCCAGGCCGACGGCGGCATGCGGCTGGTGACGGGCAATCTCGGCCGGGCGACATTCAAGACCAGCGCGGTCGAGGAAGATCGCTGGACCGTCGAGGCGCCGTGCCGGGTGTTCGAGACGCAGCATGCCGTCGCCGAGGCCTTCGCCGCCGGCGAACTCGACCGCGACGTGGTGGTGGTCGTGCGCTTCCAGGGCCCGCGCGCCAACGGCATGCCCGAACTGCACAAGCTGACCCCGCCGCTCGGCGTGCTGCAGGACCGCGGCTACCGCGTCGCGCTGGTCACCGACGGGCGCATGTCGGGCGCCAGCGGCAAGGTGCCCGCGGCGATCCACTGCAGCCCCGAGGCGCTGGGCGGAGGCCCGCTGTCGCGTCTGCGCGACGGCGACGTGGTGCGGCTGAGCGCCACCGACGGCACGCTCTCGACCAGTGCCGATCTCGCCGCGCGCGAACCGGCTGTCATGCGCGAGGAAGAACAGGGCACGGGCCGCGAGCTCTTCGCCATGTTCCGCCGCTTCGCCGACGAGGCCGAAAAGGGCGGCAGCGCCATGCTCGCCGAAGCGGGGCTTTGATGTTTCGCCGCCATTCTCACCACCTGCCCGCGGGAGGGCCGTAGGATGACCGATATCGTCGCGGTCGATATCGGCGGCACCCACGCCCGCTTCGCCATCGCCACCATCGCCGCCGACGGCACGATCCAGCTTGGCGAACCCGAAACGCTGCACACCGAAGATCACGCCAGCTTCCAGACCGCGTGGGAGGCGTTCCGCGAGCGCATGGGCGGAACTCTGCCGAGCGACGTCGCCATGGCCATTGCCGGCCCGGTGGGCGGCGAGGTCATCCGCTTCACCAACAACCCGTGGATCATCCGCCCGGCGCAGATCGAGGCCAAGCTCGGCGCCACGCGCTATACGCTGGTCAACGATTTCGAGGCGGTGGCGCACGCCGTAGCGCGCGCCGACGCGAGCGAGTTCCTCCACCTCGCCGGCCCGGACGAGCCCTTCGCACCCAAGGGCACGATCAGCGTGCTCGGGCCCGGCACGGGCCTGGGGGTCGCGCACCTGTGGCGCGATGCCGAGGCGGGCACCTACCACGTTCAGGCAACCGAGGGGGGGCACGCCGATTTCGCCCCGCTCGACACCATCGAGGACGCGATCCTCTCGCGCCTGCGCAGGCGGCACACCCGCGTCTCGGTCGAACGCGTGGTCTCCGGCCCGGCAATCGTCGACATCTACGAGACGCTCGCCGCGCTCGAAGGCCGCGCGGTCCCTTCCGAAGACGACGTCGCGATCTGGACCCGCGGCATAGAGGGCAGCGACAGTCTCGCCGCGGCCGCGGTCGACCGCTTCTGCCTCGCGCTCGGCGCCACCGCGGGCGACGTCGCGCTGACCCAGGGCGGCTTCGCCGGCGTGGTCATCGCCGGAGGTCTCGGCTACCGCATCCGCGAGATCCTGCTGACCTCGGGTTTTGCCGAGCGCTTTCGCGCCAAGGGACGCTTCGCGGGCCTGATGGCAAGCATCCCCGTCAAGCTCATCGTCCACCCCCAGCCCGGGCTTTACGGAGCGGCTGCCGCCTTCGCCCGCCAGCACCTGGCATGACCTCGGTCGCCGATCTCCTGGGCCGCCTGCAGGCTTTGCACGCGCGCACCGCGGAGACGCCGCTGTTCAACCCGGTGTTCCAACTCTCGCTCGACCTGTCGCGCGATCTGGAGAGCGGGCGGCTGACGCTCGACGACTGCGCCGCGCTGATAGCCGAACTCGAATGCGCCGCGCTCGACCGGCGCGCCGACCGGCTCCACCGCCTGGTCGAACCGGTCGATCCGGACGCCAACCTCGCAGCGCTCGCCGCGTGCTCTCCCGCCAACGATTTCGCCAGCTTTCGCGCCGCGTGGGAGGCGCCCCAGCTCCACGCGGTGTTCACCGCCCACCCGACTTTCCTGCTCGCGCCCGCGGAGACCGCAGCGGTCGCCGCGCGCGCCGCCGAAGGTGCCGGCAGCGCCTGTGTCACCGCCCCCGAACGTCCGCAAATCACCCTCGCCTACGAACATGCCGAGGCGATGAAGGCGATCGCCAACGCCCAGGGCGCGCGCGACCGGATCGTCGCGCGGCTGCTCGATATCGCCCGCGAGCGCTGGCCCGGCGAGTGGCATGAACTCGCGCCGCTGCCGTTCCGCTTCGCCACCTGGGTCGGATACGACATGGATGGTCGGACCGACATCAAGTGGTTCCACTCGATCGGCTTCCGGCTGGCGGAAAAGGCCGAGCGGCTGCACCGCTACGTCGCCTCGCTCGAGGCGATCGATGCCGCCCACCCGCTGCTCGGCGAACTCAAGCCGGCGGCGGGCTATGCCGCCGACCGCGCGGCCGAATTCGCCGCCGACCTGACCGACCCCGCGGCGCTGTCCGTCGCCGCCAACCGGCTGACCGCGAACGATCCGCGCAAGTGCCTGACCCTCGCGCCGTTCGTCGAGGCGCTGGAGGACGAGGCGCGCGATGCGCAAGCGGGGCGCGCCGTCGCGCTCAAGACGCTGGCCGCGGCAATGCGCGCCGACGGGCTGGGCATGGGCTGGATTCACTTCCGGGTGAACGCCAAGCAGTTGCACAACGCGATCCGCCGACGGATCGACCCGAAGGGCGAACTCGACCTCGCCACCAAGGGCGCGATCGTCCACTTGCGGCGGGCCATCGAAGAGGTCGAACCGCTGCGCAGCAACTTCGCCGCGCTGGCGATCGAGAGCTCGACCGCGATCCGTCAGTTCCTGGCCATGGCGCAGATCCTCCAGCACGTCGACGGCGACGCGCCGATCCGCATGCTGGTGGCCGAGTGCGAGGAGCCGGCGACGATGCTCGCCGCGCTCTATTTCGCCAAGCTGTTCGGAATCGAGGGCAAGGTCGACATATCGCCGCTGTTCGAAACCGAGAGCGCGCTCGAACACGGCGGGCGTTTTCTCGACGAGCTGCTGGCGGAAAAGGAGTACCAGGATTACGCCAGGGTGCGCGGGCGGGTGGCGATCCAGACCGGGTTTTCCGACGCCGGGCGCTTCGTCGGACAGATCCCCGCGAGTCTCGCCATCGAGCGGCTGCAGGGACGGCTGGCAGAGGCGATGAAGGCGTCGAATCTGACCGATGTCGCGGCGCTGATTTTCGACACCCACGGCGAATCGATGGGCCGCGGGGCGCATCCCAACGGCATGCAGGACCGGCTCGAATGGGCGCTGAGCCCGTGGGCGCGGCGGCGCTTCGCCCGCGCCGGCATTCGCCTCGAACCCGAGGTCAGCTTCCAGGGCGGCGACGGCTACCTGTGGTTCGCCACATCGGAGCTGGCGCTCGCCACCCTGACCCGCATCGCCGAACTGCATCCCGCGCAGACCGACAAGAACGCGGCGCCGGATCCGTTCTATCGCCGCACAGATCTCAGCCTCGACTTCTACCGGGCGATCAAGGACCAGCAGCGCGAGCACCTCGAAAGCCGCACCTACAGCCGTGCCATCACCGCTTTCGGGCTCGGCATGCTCAATCCGACCGGCAGCCGCGTCTCGCGCCGCCAGTCGGACCTCTCGGCCGACCGCGAGATGAGCCTGCGGCAGATCCGCGCCATCCCGCACAACGCCATTCTGCAGCAGCTCGGCTATCCGGTTAACGTCATCGCCGGGGTCGGCAGTGCGGCGGAAGGCAACTACGAGGAACTGGCGGCGCTGCTCTCGGACAGCCCGCGCGGACGGCAGCTGATGCGGCTGGTGCGCGCGGCCGACGCGCTGGCCAGCGTCAAGACCGTCGCCGCGTTCGGCGAGCTGTTCAATTCGGCCTACTGGGCCAGCCGCCCCTATCGCGGAACAGAGAACAATCTCGCCCGCCCCTGCGAGGCGCTGGCCGAATACCTGGTCAAGGACGACCGCAACGGCGTGTTCCGCCGCCTCGCCAGCCGCCTGCGCGTCGACGCGCTCAAGCTGCACCGGCTTTACGCGCTGATCCCGCCGGAGGTGGCCCGCGAGGACCGCGAGGACGTGCGGCGGATGATCGGCGTGCTGCAGGCGCTGCGCCTCGCGCTGTTCCAGCACATGTTCATCTGCGCGGTATCGATCCCGGCGTTCAGCCGCGCCAACGACATCAGCCGCGACGACGTTCTGGAAATGGTCTTCACCCTGCGCATCGAAGAGGCGCTCGAGCAGCTGCGGCGCACCTTCCCGACCGAATTCCCGCGGCTGCGCGATTTCTCGGTCAGCGAGCCGAGCGACTACCCGGACAGCGGCGAGGAAGGCTATGGCGCCTTGCGCGCCCGCTTCATCGACCCGATCGAGGGCGCCTACGGCCTGTCGCTGCGCATCGGCCGGGCCATCGCCAACCTGTTCGGCGCGCACGGATAGCACCTGCTCCTCCCCGTTTCCGGGAGGAATTTTCGTGTTAACCTTTGCCGCGCCCGAGTCCCGCATCGGGACGCGCCCGCGCGGGGCGCTGGAAATCCGGCGGGCTTGCGGCATGGAGCACCACATGGACAAGGCGGTGAAATGGATCGGCGGCGCAACTCTCGGCGTGGTGCTCGCCCTGGGCGCGGCGGTATTCGCCGGGCAATCGATCGAGGCGCAGGATACGGACACCTCGACCTGGCTGACGTCGCAAGACGTGCTGGGCCCAGACGAGGCGGACACGGCGGCAGCGCTCGCCGCGCCTGAACCCGCGCCCTCGCCCAGCGCGGTCGTTGCCGCGCAGGACAGCCCCTTCGTCATCAAGCGCGTGCTGCCGATCGCCGGGCCGATCAAGTACGGCCAGTGGTTCTGGGACGACGCCGGCGTGCCCGATGGCCCGCTGGTCATCACGGTCGATCTCGACGCGCGCGTGATCAGCGCCTTCCGCGGCGGCTACGAGATCGGCGCCACCGCGGCGCTACTCGGCACCGACGAGTACCCGACCCCAACCGGCACGTTCCCGATCATGAGCAAGGAGCGCCACAACGTGTCGGAGAAGTACGGCAACGCGCCGATGCCGTGGACCCTGCGCCTGACCAGCGACGGCGTCGCCATCCATGGCGGCCGCCTGGTCGAGAAGGGCTTCGCCAGCCACGGCTGCATCGGCGTACCCGACGAATTCGCCAGCCGCCTGTTCGCCTCCGCCAGCAAGGGCGACAAGGTCATCATCACCCGCGGCAAGACCGCCACGGTGGGCGACGCACTGATCGAAGGCTAAGCGGACTTGCGTGGGGGTTCGGGCCGAAAGGTCCAGCCGCCCGTTTCCGGCCGCGCGACGACGCCCCCGAGCGTCCCCGTCTCGCCTTCGGACAGGGCGTCGGCGAGCCGGGCAATCTCGCCGCCGCGAGGGTCTGCACCGAACCCCGCGAAGATCCGCCGCAGCACCTGCAGCACGATGGCCCTGGGCGCGGACGGCTCATAGCGGATGCCGCCGGCGACAATCTCGACGTTCGCATCCCACTCGCGTTCCATGGCCCAATCGAGCGCTTCCTGCGCATCGGCGAGGTACGCGGCGCTTTGCGCGATCGCCGCGGCATCGAGCCAGTCGGCCTCGGCCAGTGCGGTGCGCATCCGCACCCGGTCGTAGCGCGGGTCGGCATTGCTCGGGTCGCTCACCGCCTCGATTCCCGCGCCGGCGACGAGGGCCGCCAGCTCCGCCCGGCGCCAGCTCAGCAGTGGGCGCAGCACAGGCAGCGTGCCGCCCGGCACCGTCCCGCGCGCCCTCACCCCGCTAAGGCCGCCCAGCCCACTGCCGCGGTTGAGGCGCATCAGGACAGTCTCGGCCTGGTCGTCGGCGTGGTGCGCCGTCGCCAGCGCGGCGAAGCCCCGCTCCCGAGCCCAGGCAGCCAGCGCGGCGTAGCGCGCCCGGCGGGCCTCGTCCTGCACATTGCCGGGCGCCACTTCGACCCGCAGCACGGAGTGGGCGATGCCGCGCGCCGCACAAATCCGCGCGACGAAAGCCGCCTCCTCCGCCGCTTCGGCGCGCAACCCGTGATCGACCGTCGCCGCTTCGAACTCGCCCGGCATGGCGGCATGGGCCAGCAGCAGCATGGCGAGCGAATCCGGCCCCCCCGAAACAGCGAGGCCTATCCGTCCGCCCTGGGGACACAGTTTGCCGAGCGCGGCGGCGAAGCGCGCGGATTGCTCGGCGCTTACCGCGTCAGCTGCATTTGACGGCTTTGCGGTCCCGGTCATACTGGTCCTGGAGGCGCCCGGTAGCCAGCGCCGGGAAGTTCTCGCCGAACGTAGCCAAGGCACGGCAGGCGCGCGGTGTATCCTTGAGCGCGATCATCGACTCGGCGAGGTACAGGAGACTGTCGGCCCCTCGCGCACCGTCGGGGTGCTCGGTGTAGTTCTTATAGAAGTACGTCGCCGCGGTGCGCGGCTGGCCGTCGTCGAGATAGGCGCGTCCGAGCAGATTGAGGCCGAAGCTGATGCGCGGATGGTTCGGATACTTGTCGACGAACAGCTGCAACTGCTGCTGCGCCTCGGGGTAGAACTTAGCGTCCCACAGCCGGAAGCCATAGACGTATTCGTCGTCGCCGGGATCACCGGTGGCGGGCTTTTCGATCGCCTTGACCGCGGCGAGCCGCTCTGCCGAGGGTCCCGATCCGGCCGGTGTCGCCGCCCGTTCCGGCGCCCGGGCGGGAGCAGCCGCCGCGCCGGACGAGGAAGGCGCCGGCTGTGCCGCCACGAGCGTGCCGGTGGCGGGCTGGGTGGCGCCGGCCGCCGGCTGAGCGATGCCGGCCGGCGGCGTCATCGCGTCGACCCGCGCCTGCAGCTCGCCGATCCTGTTGGCGTTTTCCTCGCTGCGGGCGGTCAGCCGCTGGAGCTGGGTTTCGAGCGCATCGAGACGGGCGAGGATATCGGTCACCGCAGTCTCCGACGGAGTGCCCACCGCACTGTTCGCCGGCGACGCGCCATTCGGAGTGATGACTTCGGGCGTGAAGAAGCGTCCGTCGCCGTTGGGGAACACCGTGCGCTGGAGCGCGCGCACCTCGGCTTCGATCTTGCGCAGCCGGGCCTCGTCGACCGACTGCGCCGCTGCCGGGGCGGCAAGCGTCAGCGACCCGGCAAGGACGAGGCCGGACAACGCGCCGCGCGAAGCCTGGGAAAGGGTGAATTTCATCGGGATCAGCTCCGTCCACAGTAACTCTTGCGCATGGGCCGGCGCCCGCTCATCGCGGCGGCATGCAGGCGGCGTTGTGCCAAGGCGGGACTCGCTTGTCGAGTAAGCGCGGCGTTCAGCGCGCAGGAACGGCGGCGTTTTCCCCCGCTGGCTGCGGGGCGGCCGTCGGCCGGGCCAGCAGTGCTTCGGCAGTGACCGGAATGTCCTTCATGATTTGCTCTTCCTCGGCCAGCTTGGGCACTTCGCGCCCGCCGATGGTGATGCGGAAGGCATCGGGCCGCCCGGTCCACACCTGCGGGCCATCGGCGTCCTGCGGGACCACGTAGGTTTCTCCCTTGGCCATCTGCTTCTGCATCAACTGGCGGCCGCTGGCATCGTAGAACTTGATCCAGACACCCTCCTCGAGCGCGGTAAAGGCGACGGCTCCGGCAGGATTGACCGCCGAGGTCGCCGCTGCGGCCGGCTGCTGCGGGGCCCCGGCGGTGTCTTCGCTATCGACCAGAGCCGGCAGCTCGGCCGCCGGGGAGAACATCTGCCGAAAGAAGAAGAAGCCGCCGACGATCAGCAGCACCAGCGCAAACAGCGCGAACCAGCCGAGGCTGCGCGAGGGGACCCGCGCGGGATCGCCCGGCTCAAAGCTTGCCGGCGCATGGCAATCGCGCTCGTCGCCCTGCTCGTCGAGTTCCGACCGGACCATCGCCACGATTTCATCCTGATCGATATCGACCGTGCGGGCATAGGTTCGCGCAAAACCGACGGCGTAGGTCCGGCCGGGCAAGTCGGAGAACGCTCCCTCTTCGATGGTCTCGAGATGTCGCTGCGGAATCCGCGTCTGCGCCGCGATCTGTTCGAGCGTCAGACCCTTGGCTTCACGCGCCGCGCGTAGCCTCGGCCCGGCCCTTTGGGGCAATTCAACTGCTTCCGTCACGTCAGTTTCGTCCATGTCCGCCCCTGTTGCGGTTCATGGTTCAATCGCGAACCCTACTTGCCGCGAAGAGACGGGTCCGCGCGGCACAAGTCAAGAGCGCTTCGCAATCGCAAGGTTAATCGACATCGATTTCGTGATCCGCAGCCCACTGCGCCAGCGCCGCGCGCATGTCGCGCGGCGGGCTGGCCAGCAAGCCCTGCATCGCCGCGCCGATTTCCTCCGTATCGATGCGCCGCACCAGTTCCTTGATCGGGCCGACCGAGGCCGGGGTAATCGACAGGCGCCGGATGCCGAGACCGATCAGCGCCAGCGCCTCGAGCCGCCGCCCGCCCATCTCGCCGCACACCCCGAGGTCGATCTTGTGCCCCTTGGTTCCTTGCACGACGCGGGCGAGGAAGCGCAGAATCGACGGACTGAGCCAGTCGTAGCGCTCGGCCAGCTTGGGATTGGCCCGGTCGGCGGCGAACAGGAACTGCGTCAGGTCGTTGGTGCCGATCGAGATGAACCGCACCTTCGGCGCGAGGACGTCGAGCATTTCGGCGAGCGCCGGTACTTCGAGCATGACGCCGTAGTTGATCGCCTCGGGCAAGGTGCGCTTAAGCCCGCGCAGATAGGCGAGCTGGCGATCGAACACCTCCTTTGCCGCGTCGAACTCCCACGGCTCGGAGACCATCGGGAACATGACGTTGAGCGTCTTGCCGGCGGCCGCCTCGAGCAGCGCGCGGGCCTGGCCCATCAGCAGCCCCTCGCGTTCGAGCGCGAGGCGCAGCGCGCGCCAGCCCATCGCCGGGTTTTCGTCCTCGTTGGTGCTTTCGGTGATCGTGTACGGCAGCGCCTTGTCGCCGCCGATGTCGACCGTGCGAAAGATCACCGGGCGTTCGCCGGCGGCGTCGAGCACGTCCTTGTAGAGCCGCTTCTGCATGTCGCGCGAAGGCAACTGGGCGGAAACGAGGAACTGGAATTCGGTGCGGAACAGACCGATGCCGTCGGCGCCGGTCAGGTTCAGCATGGCGATGTCGTCGCGCAGGCCGGCGTTCATCATCACCTGCACCCGCTGCCCGTCGCGGGTGAAGGGCTCGACGTCGCGCAGCTTGGCGTAGCCGGCCTGGCGTTCGCGGCTCCTCAGCAGGCGCCCTTCGAAGGCGTCGAGCACGCCTTGCGCCGGACGGATCGTCAGGGTCGCGGCGTCGCCGTCGACGAGCAGCGTGTCGCCTTCGCGAATCAGGCCACGCGCGTTGCGCAGCCGCCCGATCACGGGCACGCCCATCGCCCGGGCGACGATCACCACGTGCGCGGTGAGGCTGCCTTCCTCGAGCACCACGCCCTTCAGACGGCGCTTGTCGTATTCGAGCAGCTCGGCGGGGCCGAGATTCTTGGCGATCAGGATGGCGTCGTGGCGCAGGCCCTGGCTCGCCGCGGTGCCGAGCTGACCCGAAACGATCCGCAGCAGGCGATTTGCCAGATCCTCGAGGTCGTGCATGCGGTCGGCCAGCAAGGGATCGTCGATCTCGCGCATGCGCATCCGGGTGCGCTGCTGCACGCGCTCGATGGCCGCCTCCGCGGTAAGACCGGAATCGATCGCCTCGTTGATGCGCCGGCTCCAGCCTTCGTCGTAGGCGAACATCCGATAGGTCTCGAGAACCTCCTCCTGCTCTCCGCCGACGCCGAACTCGGCCTGGCCGGTCATGTGATCGATCTGCTCGCGCATCCTGTCGAAGGCGAGGTAGACCCGCTGGCGCTCGGCCTCGGTGTCTTCGGCCACTGTCTGCTCGATGGTGATGCGCGGCTGGTGGAACACCGCCTGGCCGAGCGCGAGACCCTTGACCAGTTGCAACCCGTGCAGGACTTCCTGTCCGGTATGGTTGCCCGACGTGCCGCCGGCCGACTCGTTGTCGACCAACCCCGCGTTGTGGAGCAGTTCGGCCAGCACCATCGCGACCGTCTGCAGCGCCTCGATCTCGACGTCCTCGTAGCGCCGCGGGTCGACGTGCTGAACCGTCAGCACCCCGATGGCCCGTTCGCGCCGGACGATCGGCACACCGGCGAACGAGTGGAACTTCTCTTCGCCGGTTTCCCGCCGGTACTGGAATTCGGGGTGGGTCGTCGCCTCGGCGAGGTTGAGCGTTTCGATGTTGGCGGCGATGGTGCCGGTCAGCCCTTCGCCGACCCCCAGCCGGGTGACGTGAACCGCGGCCTGCTCGAGGCCGCGCGTCGCGAACAGCTCGAGCATGCCTTCACGCAGGAGGTAGATCGAGCAGACCTCGCTATGGAGCGCCTCTCCGATGATATCGACGACCTGGTTGAGCTTGCCCTGCGCGGAAATCCGCGAGGCCATCAGCTCGTGCAGCTGGGTCAGGATCGAACGGGCGGCAGCGGCGGCGGACATCGTCCGCCGCCTATCGCATACCGCCGGCTTTGAACAGGTTTCTGCGGCGCGGGCGCCACGCTGGCGCTAGTGCACTCCGACGATTTCCTGCTTGATCTGAAGTTTCTGCTTCTTGAGTGCCTGGACAATCGTTTCGTCGGGAGCCGGTCGGTTGAGTTCATCGCGCAAGCGGCGATCGAGACCCTGATGTTTAGCCTGAAGGGCGGCGACGTGCGAATTGTCCATGGCGTTCTCCTGGTCAATCTTTCAAGCCATGCGCCAAGGGCGGCTGGCTCGCTAAACGCGACTCAGGCTATTTCGGCCGGAGCCGCGATTGTCATCAAATCACACAATCGTTAATTCGCCAAACCGAACCGCGCCGAACCGGGCGGAAGGATCGATACGTCGAGAAAGGCGCCAAGCATGGCAGGGGCAAGCGAGGACGAAATGCGCCGCCGGCTCGCGTTGCTGCGGACCGAGCACCGCGATCTCGACGCGGCGATTTCCGCGCTCACCGAAGCGGGCAGCCAGGATCAGTTGCAGATTGCCCGATTGAAGAAGCGCAAGCTCGGACTGAAGGACCAGATTGCCGCCCTGGAGGATTTCCTGACGCCCGATATCACCGCGTGACGCGAGGCGGGCCGGCCGTGCGATTGCGGGACAAGGTCAAATGACGGAGGATAACCATGGTTAACGCGCTGGTCGCAAACAGGTTCGCGAGGCTAGCCAGCACACCGGATGTCTGAACCGGCCGATCTCAGTCCGACGATCGTCGAATCGCTTTACCGCGAGGCTTTGCAACTGGCCGACGAAGTGCGCGCGGCGTTCGACCTGTCGGGCCGGCTCGACCTTGCCGGCCAGGACGAAGACCTGGCGCGCGTGGCGCTGTCGTGCGAGGCGCTGCGCACCACGACGCGAATGATGCATGCCATCGCCTGGCTGCTCAACCAGCGGGCTTACTTCTCCGGCGAACTGAGCGAATTCCAGCTGCGTCACCATGGCCGGCTGCCGCCCGGCCAGCCGGTCGCCGACGAGCGGCAACTGGCGATGCTCGGACCCGATCTCGTGGCGCTGATCCGCCACACCGAACGCTTCCACGCCCGGATTGCCCGGCTCGATGCCGCCTGGCGCGATCGCTTCGCGATGTATCCCAGCGCGATCCACCGACTGCGCGACCGTCTCGGCGCCGAAATGGGCGCCCGCTAGAGCTTCGCCAGCGCCGCCTGCCAGCCGGCCAGGCGCCGTTGGCGAACCGCATCGTCCATGCCCGGCTCGAACCGTTCGCCCGAGCCGATCATCGCCGCAGCCGCTTCCGCAAGCGAGCCGTAGAGTCCGGCGCCGAGCGCGGCCAGCATGGCCGCCCCCAGCGCGGTGGTCTCGACGAAATCGGGGCGCACCACCGACACCTGCAGCAGCCCGGCGAGATCCTGCGCCAGCCAGTCGTTCGAGCTCATTCCCCCGTCGATCCTGAGCGTCGTCCACTCGGCGCCGTCGGCGGCAAAGGCGGCGGCGAGGTCCTGCGTCTGGTGACTGATCGCCTCGAGCGCCGCCCGCACCACATGGGCGCGGGTGGCCGCGAAGCTGAGCCCGGTGATGGCCGCACGCGCGTCGGCGCGCCAGTGCGGCGCGCCGAGGCCGGACAGCGCGGGAATGACCACCACACCGGCGCTGTCGGGCACCGAACGGGCCAGTTCCTCGCTCTCGGGCGCGCTGACGATCATCTGCAGCGAATCGCGCAGCCACTGGAACAGGCTTCCGGCCACGAAGACCGATCCTTCGAGTGCATAGTGCCGCCGTCCGCCAAGCTGGTGCAGCACGGTGCCGAGCAGGCGGTTGGCCGAGCGGGGGATCGCGGCGCCCTTGTTGGCCAGCACGAAAGCCCCGGTGCCGAAGGTCGCCTTGGTCTCGCCCGGCGCAAGGCAGCCCTGCCCGATGGTCGCCGCCTGCTGGTCGCCGGCCATGCCGGTGATCGGGATCGGCGCCCCGAACAAGTCCGGGTGCGTGGCGGCGAGCGGACCGGCGTTGTCGACGACCGCGGGTAGCGCCGAAATCGGCACGCCGAGCAGGTCGCACAGCGCCGGATCCCAGCTGGCGCCCTCCAGGGCCAGCAACTGGGTGCGGCTGGCATTGCTGGCGTCGGTGATGAAGCTCCGCCCCCGGGTCAGTTTCCACACCAGCCAGCTGTCGACCGTGCCGAGCGCCAGCCGCCCTTCGCGTGCCGCCTCGGCGACAGCGTCGTCGTTGCCGAGCAGCCAGCGCATCTTGGTGCCCGAGAAATAGGGATCGAGCAGCAGCCCGGTCTTCTCCTGCACCGCCTCCTCGTGTCCGGCAGCGCGCAGCTCGGCGCAGAACTCGGCGGTGCGGCGGTCTTGCCAGACGACGGCGCGGCACAGCGGCTCGCCTCTGGCCTTGTCCCACGCCACCACCGTTTCGCGCTGGTTGGTGATGCCGATGGCCGCGATGCGCTCGGCCCCGCCGGCCTGTGCCACCATGGCCCGTGCGCAGGCCAGCGTCTTGTCCCAGATCTCCCGGGCATCGTGCTCGACCCAACCGGTGCGCGGATAGTGCTGGGCGAGCTGCTCCTGCGCCGCGCCCTGCAGCTTGCCCTGCGCGGTGAACAGCATCGCCCGTGTTGAGGTGGTGCCTTCGTCAAGGACCAGGATCAGCGGCTCGGTCATTTCAATCCTCTCTCTCACGCGCCATATGCAGGGCATGGCAATACCGCCGCAACCCTGGCCGACCGGCGAAGTCGAAAGGCTCGAACCGCTGGTGCGCCGCGTGCTGGCGCCGAACGGATCGCCTTTCACCTACACGGGCACCCAGACCTACCTCGTCGGCGGTGACAATGGGCTGGCGGTGATCGACCCCGGCCCGGCCGACGAAGATCACCTCGCCGCGCTCACCCGGGCGATCGGCACCGCGCCGGTGGTGGCGATCATGTGCACCCACACCCACCGCGACCATTCGCCCGGCGCGGCGCCGCTGGCCGCAGCGACGGGAGCGCCGATCGTCGGCTGCGCGCCGCTGGCGCTCGAAACGCTGGGCCCGCGCGCCGACGCGCCGTTCGACGAGAGCTATGCCCCGGACCGCGTGCTGGCCGATGGCGAGCAGGTCGCCGGGCCCGGCTGGACGCTGACCGCGCTCGCCACGCCAGGCCATACCTCGAACCACCTGTGCTTCGCGCTCGAGGAGAGCGGGGCGTTATTTACCGGCGATCACGTGATGGGCTGGTCGACCACCGTCGTCGCCCCGCCCGACGGCGACATGGCCGATTACATGGCCAGCCTCGAAAAGCTGCAGGCGCGCGAGGACCGCATCTACTTCCCGGCGCACGGCCCGGCGATCGGCAACCCGCGGCAGCTGGTGCGCGGAATGATCGGCCATCGCCGCCAGCGCGAGCGGCAGATCCTGCGCCTGCTCGGCGACGCTCCGCAGGAGGTCGGGCAGCTGGTGCCGCAGATGTACAAGGGCGTGCCCGAATACCTCTGGGCTGCCGCGGCGATGTCGGTGACGGCGCATCTCAACGATCTGGAACGTCGCGGCATGGTCGGCCGTTCGGGAGAGACATGGCAAACGAGACCCTGACGGAGCGCGAGCGCCAAACGCTTGCCGCCGAGCCCCGCCCGCAGCGCGAGCATTCGCTGGCGCGCGTACAGCGCGTGCCATGGCTGATCGCTATCGTCCTGCTGGCCGCGGTCGGCTTCCTCACCTGGAAAGCCTACTTCGAACGCGCCGAAGGCGATCCCGTGGCCAGCGCCATGCTCGCCTTCGAGAAGCAGAATGCCCTCACCGTCTTTGCCAGCCGCTTCGAGGTTGTCGCCGAGAGCACCGACGAACGGGGGGTCCTGGGCGTGCCGATCCTCAAGGCGCACCAGGCGATGATCGTGCCCGCGACGGTCGAATACCGCGTCGACCTGAGCCGGGTGGGCCGGGACAGAATGACGTGGGACGACGGCAGCGACACCTTCGCCATCAAACTGCCGCCGCTGCAGACCACCGTTCCCAATCTCGACGAGAAGTCGGCGCGGCTGTTCACCGACGGCAACTTCGTTATCGGCGCAGCCGCGCAGGACATGCTCAAGAACAACTCCGCCCAGGCCGAACGCAAGGCGTCCGAATTCGCCCGCAACCCGGAAATGCTGGCCATGGCGCGCAAGGCGGCCAAAGACGCCGTGCGCCAGAACCTCGCCATTCCGCTGCAGGTCGCGGGTTACGGCGATGTCACGGTCAACGTGACCTTCGACGGGGAGAAAGCCCCGGCGCAGTGAAGCGATTGCCGGCGGTACCGCCGCGGAGTAAATAGTCGCCAGGGCGCTTCTTCGGGGGGAGTCGGCGTTATGGCGACGATCGCTGCACCGGTTACTTCTCCGCTCCAGCGGGAGCGGACTTTCTATTTCGTCATGTCCTTGTTCTTCCTCGCGGCCGCTGTCGGGGGGTTCGGGTTCTTTTTCGTTATCGGAGCTTCGACTTTCGCCTCACCGTGGTGGGTGCACGTGCACGCTGTAACGATGACGGCCTTCCTCTCGCTCTACGTGGTGCAGACCTGGCTGGTCCATCGCGGCGACCCCGCCACCCATAAGCGGCTCGGCGCGCTCGGTGCGGCGCTCGGCGCGTGGCTCGTTCTTTACAGTTTCTGGGCGATCACCCAGACCGTGGCAGCCGGGCGCTACCCGCCGTTCTTTACCGCCAACTGGTTCCTGATGATGGACTGGCTCAATCTGGCCATCTTCACCGGACTGGCGGGAGCCGGGATCGCGCTGCGCCGCCGCCCCGACTGGCACAAGCGGCTGATGTTCGGCGGGATGCTGACCCTGATGTCGGTCGCCTGGGGCCGGCTGGTCCTTCCGCAATTCTTCGACCAGCGGGCAATCGCGCTCGTCGTCGTAATCCTGCTTGCCCATCTGGGCGCTGCGATGCTGCTCGACCGCCGTCTCCACGGACGGGTTCACCCGGCGCATTTCATCACCGCTGCGGCGCTCGTCGGGTGGATGGCGGCGCTCTTCACGCTCAGCGATCTGCCGCCATGGGTCGCGTTCGCGAATTCGTTTACGGGTTGATCACTGGCCTTCGCGGAGCCATCTGGACTGCGGAAGGTTGGTACATTGATGAGCGTCGAGACGAGAAACCCCACCGGCACGGACCTGCGCGCCGAGATCGACCGGCTGCGCAAGGAGCGTAACGCGGTCATCCTGGCGCATTACTACCAGAAGCCCGAACTGCAGGACCTCGCCGATTTCGTCGGCGACAGTCTGGAGCTGAGCAAGAAGGCGGCCGATACCGACGCCGACGTGATCGCGTTCTGCGGGGTCAAGTTTATGGCCGATACCGCGAAGATCCTTTCGCCCGACAAGATCGTCGTGCTGCCCGACATGGATGCCGGGTGCAGCCTCGAAGATTCCTGTCCGCCGCAGAAATTCAAGGCCTTCCGCGAGGCGCATCCCGACCACATCGCGCTGACCTACATCAACTGCTCGACCGAGGTGAAGGCGCTCAGCGACATCATCGTCACCAGCTCGTCGGCCGAGACGATTATCAGCCAGATCCCCGAGGATCAGCCGATCATCTTCGGCCCGGACCGGCATCTCGGCGGCTATCTCAACCGCAAGTTCGACCGCGACATGCTGCTCTGGCCCGGGGTCTGCATCGTCCACGAGGCCTTCAGCGAGAAGGAGCTGATGAAGCTCAAGGCGCAGTATCCCGGCGCCCCGGTCGCCGCGCACCCCGAATGCCCGCCGACGATCATCGACCACGCCGACCATGTCGGTTCCACCAGCTCGATCCTGCAGTTCGCCAAGACCTTCCCCGGCGACACGCTGATCGTGGCGACCGAGCCGCACATCATCCACCAGATGGAAAAGGCGCTGCCGAACAAGACCTTCATCGGTGCGCCCGGGGCCGACGGCAACTGCAACTGCAACATCTGCCCCTACATGGCGCTCAACACCATGGAGAAGCTCTACGCCTGCCTGCGCGACCTCGAACCGCGCATCGAAATCGAAGAAGGGCTGCGGCTGAAAGCCAAGCAGAGCCTCGACCGGATGCTCGAGATGGCCAGCGGGACCATCGGCGAGGGCGATCTCGGGCGGGTCTAGGCACCCGCGGCGGCCTCGTGCGTTGAAGCCCGCATGAGGGAAGACATCCGCCGGCTCTGGGCGCGGCTCAACTCGACATACTGGTTCTATCCAGCGCTGTTTTCGCTCGCCAGCGTCGCCCTGGCGCTGGGTCTGATCTACCTCGACCGGCACGGCTTCGCCGATTCGCTCAACGACGAACCCTGGCTGGTTCCGGCTCGGCCGCAATCGGCCTCCACCATGCTCAACATCATCGCCGGGTCGATGATCGGAGTCGCCTCGACGGTGTTTTCGATCACCATCGCCGCGGTGGCCTACGCGAGCGGCAACTATGGCCCTCGCCTGCTGACCAACTTCATGGAGGACCGCGGCAACCAGCTCAGCCTGGCGACCTTCATCGGCACCTTCGTCTACGCCATCACCGTGCTGCGCACGGTGCGGGCGGAAAACGAGGAGGCCTCGAGCGCAGCCGATGCCGCCAGCACCATCTTGCCCGGCTTCGTGCCTCAGCTCTCGCTGCTGGTCGCCTACGCGCTGATGGCGCTGTCGATCGCGGTGCTGGTCTTCTTTCTCAACCACATTCCCAGCTCGATCCGGATCAACACCGTGCTCAAGGGCATCGGCGAGCGCTTGCTCGACGCGGTGCGCAAGGGCTTTCCCGAGCGCAACGGGGGTGAAATTGCTCCTCAGGCGCCCGAAGGCGGCATCAAGATGAAGGCCGAGCGTACCGGTTATGTCCAGTTCATCGACTACGCAGGGCTGGGCAAATTCGCCCGCGATCACGGAGCCACCGTGGTGCTGGAGGTGCGAACCGGAGATTTCGTCCACGAAGGCGTGACGTTCGCCCGCGTGATCGGCGCGGACGAGGAGAAATGCGATCTCGCCGGATGTTTCAGCCTCGGCTCCTCCCGCACACCGAAACAGGACCCGCAGTTCCTGATCGACGAACTGGTCGAAATAGGGTTGCGGGCGCTGTCGCCCGGTATCAACGATCCGTTCACCGCGATTACCGCGCTGCACTGGCTGGGCGCCGCCACGGCCGAACTGGGCGGCCGGGACCTTCTCAGGCGCGACCTCGACCGGGACAGCGAGGGCGACCGCACCACGAACGTGTTTCCGCTGGCTGACGATTTCGACCATTACCTGCGCCGCGGCTTCGGCGCGATCCGCGGTGCGGTGGCGGCCAGCCACACCGCCTCGCTGGTCATGTTCGATACATTGCGCAACACGGCCAGGTCGATCGACGACGAGAGCCGCGTGAGGCTCCTGCGGCAACACGGCGACTTGCTGATGCAGCAGGTTAGGACCGAGATCGACGGCCCCGACCTGCATGATATCGAAGCGCACTACATCCTGTTCACCCAGGCGCTGCCGGGCTGACTATTCTGCCGGGATCGGCAGGTCGAACAGCAAGGCGCGGGCGTATTTCACCGGCGGCGTGCCGAAGCTCAGCAACGCGTCGTGGTACTTGCGCTCGTCGAAGTCCGCGCCCCAGCGCTTCTCCGCCTCACGCCGCAGCGCGAGGTGCTCCTCGTAACCGGTGAAGTAGCTGAGCAGCTGAACCGAAGAAAGCTGTGCCCGGACCCATTTGCCGGCCGCCTCGCGCTCTTGCTGGAAGGCGCCTTCCATCATCAGCTTCATCGCCTCCTCGCGCGTCATGCCCTCCGTCTGGATGCCGATGTCGAGCAGCGTGTTGACGATCGAGCGCAGCCGCATCTTGAGCATGGTCAGCTCGAACAGACGCCCTTCGACCGTGTCGCGCCCGCCGAGATAGCCGTGCTCGGCCATGAGCCGCTCGGAATAAACGGCCCAGCCTTCCGCAAAAGGACTCGACCAGAGCACGCCGCGCAGAAAGTCGGGCGTACGGCTGGCGTGGTCGAGCTGCAGGTAATGGCCGGGCACGCCCTCGTGGATCGAGAGCTCGTGCAGCATGTAGGTGTTATATTCGCGCAGGAAACTGTCGGCCTGCTCGTCGCTCCAGTCCTCCGGGATCGGGCTGATGGCGAAGAAGTTGGGCTGGTCGCGTTCGAGCGCGCCGGGTGGATCGTCGTAAGCGACCGCGGCGCCCTGCTGGAACTTGGGCATGGTGATGATCTTGACCGGCCCGCTCGGCATGCCGACGAAGCCCTGCCGGCGCGTGAACTCCGTAGCGGCGGCGAGCGTCTCGCGCGCCGCGTCCTCGAGCCCGTCGCGCGGCGCGCGACTGGCGTAGGTCTTGTCGAGCGCGCACTCGATGACCGCCTGCTGCGAGCCGGTGGCACAGTCGGGAAAGCTCCGCGCGACCTCCTCCATCTGCGAGCGCGCCTCGGCAAAGGCGGCCTGCGCCTTCGCCTTGAGCTCGGCGCGGGTCATGTCGCTCTGCAGGGCGAACTTCATCTTCCGGTCGTAGAGCTTCGGGCCGAGGCGGAAGTCGCCCTTGGCACCGGGGACCAGGACCTCGTCGATCCAGGTCTGCTGCTCGGCCACCGCCTTCTTGAGCGCATCGAGCGCGGCATCGAAGCGGTTGCGCGGCACGTCGCTGGCTTCGACCTCGGGCAGGAGCGCGGCATCGACGATCTCGAGAATGCCCGAATTCTGCCGCGACAGCGTCTCGGCGCTGATCTTCGAGACTTTCGACGGTTCAATCTGCTCGCGCGATGCCTCGAGATAGGCGGGGATCTTTTCCATCCGCGAAACGATGTTGTCGAAGCGCTCGGGCCAGGGGGCGAAGTCACGCGCGATGAGGGTGTAGATCGAACCGGAAACAACGTCGTTGTACTGCCGCGGATCGGAAGCCCAGGTCTTCAGCACCTCGATCGCCCAGAGCTGGTATTCGAGCTCGTTCCTGAGCATCGCGTAATCGACCTGGTTTGCGCGCGTCAGCCGGGCGCGGTCGATCTGTGCGAGCGCGGCGAGCAGCTGGCGATACATCATCGCTTCGGTCTTGCGCGCCTCGGGCCCGATCGCCGGCAGCTCCGCGTCGTGAGTGTGATCGCCCAGCGCGGTCGCGGCGACCGGATTGAGCGCGGTGTAGATATCGATGTAGCTCGCACCGATTTTCTCGAACGTCGCGTTGACCTCGGCGTCGCTCGGGCTGGCGATGACCTCTGCCGGGACGGGGGTGGCGGGAGGCGCCTGGGCCGGAACGGTGGTGCAGCCGGCTAGCAGCGCGGCGGCAAGGCCGGCTGCAAACTTGGTGGACGTCATCGCTCGGATCTCCCTCATGACCACCGCCTATCAGCGCCCGCGTGCCGCGTCACCTCCCCGCCGGAAGGCTATGCAGGCGGCGGGGGGAGCTAGACCTGGCCGGTCTTGCGCGGTGCGGTTTCCTTGAGGAACAGCGCTATCAGGAAGCCGAGCACGAGGCTCGAAATCGTGAAGGTGAAGACGTGCTCGATGCCGCTCGATCCGGCGATCCGTCCGGCGATCGCCGGGGCGACGCCGCCGCCGAACACTTCGCCCGCCCCGATCACCAGCCCCGCCACCGACGCGACCATGCCGAGCGGTGCGGCCTCGGCCGCAACCGGGCCGGCGAGGATCGCCAGCGCCGAGAAGTTGAACAGCGCGGCAAAGAACAGCAGCACGAACAGCGTGGTCAGGTCGTCTGCGCCGGCCTGGGTGAAGAAGTAGGTGAACACCGCGGCCAGGATGTAGGACAGCAGCGTCGCCAGCTTGCGGCCGATGAAGTCCGAGACCGTGGGCATGGCGAACTGCCCGATCGCGCCCCCGAAGCCGATCGCCGAAGCGACGAAGCCCATGTCCTGGATCGACAGGTGCAGATAGTCGGTGAGGTAGTTGGGCATCATCGCCCCCATCACGAAGATCCCGCCCATCGCGCACATTAGCGTGAGCATGGCGAGCGGCACGTTGCGGTGCTTGAACAGATCGAAGAACCTGGTCCGCGCGATCCGCGTTCCGCCGACCGCATGATGCGCCGGCTCCCTCACGAGGAAGAACATCGCCGTCGCCATGATCAGGCCGGGAATACCGACCAGCATGAACACGGTTCGCCAATCGGTGACCAGCAGCAGCTGGGTGGCGATGATCGGGCCGATGGCGTTGCCGAAGAAGCTGATCATGCACTGGAAGATGCCGTTGTTCATGCCGCGCCGCTTGGGGTGCGAGGCTTCGACCGCCACCGCGACCCCGGTCGAGGCGACCGGACCTTCGGCGAGGCCCATGACCGCGCGGATCAGCAGCAGGCTGACCAGCCCGCCGGCAGCACCTGACAGTGCCGACATCAGCGAGAAGATGACCACGGCGGGGATCAGAACCTTCCGGCGCCCGATCTTGTCCGAGAGGAAGCCCATGGCGAAAGCCGAGATGCCCCAGAACACGGCGAGAATGCCGACCAGGTTGCCGAGATCCTCGTAGGTCAGTCCGAGCTCGTCCATGAACGCCGGGAACAGGACCGGCAGAATGAATCGGTCGAGCCCGACCAGGCCGAACGTCAGGCTCAGGATGAGGATGATCTTCCATTCGTAGCCGGTATCCCAGCGCGCGGATGTGTCCTCTTGTTGCATGGTATTTCCCCCCAGTTCCCGACACACGCCGCGCCGGATGTCTCCCTCAGGCAGACGATCTACCAGCGGCTTCGGCCGGCGTCGATTCCCCCGCTGCGCGCGATATGGCGAGCGCTGCGGCGAGCAGCGCCATGCCGAACACGTCGACCGGCGCCAGCGTTTCGCCGAAGGCCAGCCACCCGGCCAGCGCGGCCACGGCCGGCTGTGTCAGCAGCGCCAGGCCGATGGCCAGCGGCGGGAAATGGCGCAGCGAAAAGACCAGCAGCCCCTGTCCTGCGACCTGGCTCAGCAGGGCGAGCGCGACGACCGGCCCCCAGTCGTGCGGCCAGACCGGTTCGCCATGGAGCAGCGCGACGAGCAGCAGCACCGGCGCGCTGGCGGCGGTCGAGCGGGAGAGCAGGCGCCACGAGCCCATTGCCTTGCGCGCATCCTGCAGCAGCAGCAGGTAACCGGCATAGAGCACGCCCGCCAGAAGGCAGAACAGGTCGCCCGAAAGCGTCGCCAGCGACACCTCGAAGCTGCGCCCGAGCAGGATCGCCGTTCCGGCGAGCGCGGCAAGGATCGCCGACCACTCGCGCCCGGCGGGCCAGCGGCGGACCAGGACGAAGCCCCAGACCATCAGGATCAGGCTTCCCGAATTGCCGAACAGCGCCGCGTTGCCGAGCCGTGTGAAGCCGATGCCGATATGCCAGCTGGCGATATCGAGCGCGAACAGCGTACCACCAAGGACGATGGCAAGCGCCGCCTTGCGCGGGACCTGCGGCGGATTGGCCCCCTCCTGCACGCGGGCGAAAAGGAACAGCAGCGGCAGGGCCAGAGTCACGCGCCAGAAGCCAGCAGAGACCGGCCCGGTATCGGCAAGCCGGACGAACCACGGCCCCAGCGCCAGCGCGGCGTTGCCCGCGAGCAGCATGGCGAGGAGCAGCCACGGGGCAGGCTTGCGCAGCGATTCCACCTCACCGCTCTAGCGGCCCGCCGCGCCAACGCTATAGGACGCAGGCAAAGGAGTGTGGACGATGGCGATGCGATCCTGGTTGTTCGTACCCGGCGACAGTGAACGGAAACTCGCGAAGGCGGCGGATCTGGCTGCCGACGTCGTGATCGTCGACCTCGAGGACGCGGTGGCGCCGCAGGCCAAGGTCTATGCCCGGCAGACCGCCGCGAGCTGGCTCGAGGAGCGCGCCGGGACCGCGCAGCGCTGGGTCCGCATCAACGCGCTCGACACCGGCATCTGGCGTGACGACCTCGCCGCCGTCATGCCCGCCGCCCCCGCCGGAATCATGCTGCCCAAGGCCGCGGGCCCGGCCGCCTTGCAGACGCTGGCGGCGGAACTCTACGAACTCGAAGGTCGCCATGGCCTGCCGAGCGGGACGACGAGGATCCTGCCGCTGGTCAGCGAGACGCCTGCCGCGGCGCTCGGCATTCCCGATTATGCCGGGGTCCAGTTGCCGCGGCTTGCCGGCCTGACCTGGGGCGCGGAGGATCTCTCCGCCGCGCTCGGCGCGAGCCGCAAGCGCGACTCGCAAGGGCGCTGGACCGACACCTTTCGCATGGTCCGAGCGATGGTCCTGCTCGCCGCCCATGCGCGCCAGGTCCTGGCCATCGACACGCTGCACGCCGATTTCCGCGACCTCGACGGCCTCAGGCGGGTGGCGGCGGAAAGCAGGGCAGATGGCTTTGCCGGGATGCTGGCGATCCACCCGTCGCAAGTCGAGGTGATCAACGCGGCGTTCACTCCCAGCGACGCCGAAATTGCCGAGGCGCGCGCTATCGTCGCCGCCTTTGCCGCCAACCCCGGGGCGGGCGCGCTGCAGCTCGACGGACGCATGCTCGACCAGCCGCACCTCGAACAGGCGCGGCGCCTGCTCGAAGGCGCCGGTTAGTAGCTATTCGCCCGACGGTTCGACCGCTGCGGCGGCGGGAGCGGGCTCCTCCGCCGGCGCGACTGACGCGGCCGCAGCGGGGCTGCCCGACGAGGCGGCGGTGGGTTCGACCAGCGGCGGGCGCGACTGCAGCCGCTCAAGCGGCAGCATGTCGTCGCTGATCGTGCCCTCGAGCACTTCGCCCGAGGCATCGCCTTCGGTCGTCTGCTTCTGCTTGTCGCCGCACGCGGCGAGCGCGGCGCACAGCGTGGCGGCGATGGCGAGGTGACGGAATTTCAAGCGGCGCACTGCGTACTCCCCAGCGCGGCCAGGAACTGGTCCGCGCGGGCTAGCAATGCCTCATCCCACTCCTCCGGCGCAACCGCGATTCCGAGCCGTTCGAGGCTGGTGACCCCGAAGTCGGCGATTCCGCAGGGGACGATGCCGCCGAAATGGGTGAGGTCCGGCGCGAGGTTGACGGCGAAGCCGTGCATCGTGACCCAGCGGCGGATGCGCACGCCGATGGCGCCGATCTTGGCTTCGCTGCCGTCGACGTCGCGGGTCCAGATGCCGATGCGGCCCTCGGCGCGCCAGGCCGCTACCCCGAAGTCCGCCAGCGTGGCGATGACCCATCCCTCGATCGAATGGACGAAGCAACGCACGTCGCGCCCGCGCGTCGTCAGGTCGAGCAGGGCATAACCGACGCGTTGGCCCGGGCCGTGGTAGGTGTACCGTCCCCCGCGCCCGGTCTCGACGACTTCGAAGCGCGGATCGACGAGCTCGGCCGAATCGGCGCTGGTCCCGGCGGTGTAGACCGGCGGATGTTCGAGCAACCAGACGAGCTCGCGCGCCTCGCCAGCCGCGATCGCCGCGTTGCGCGCCTCCTGCTCGGCGAGGGCCTGGCGATAGGGCACCGCCGCATAGTCGCGGCGCCATTCGACCTCGGATTGGGGAGCGCTGGCCATCGGCGATTGCGTGGCGACGATTGCCGGGTTTATCAAGTGCCGAGCATACAGAGGGGTTGCCGAGCATGAAGCTGGAAATGAACCGCGCGTGGAACGAGGCCATGGCCTTGATCGGCGCCAACAAGGACGTCGTGTTCGTCGTGGCCGGGGTGTTCTTCTTCCTCCCCTATTTCGGGTTCATGCTGCTGATGCCCGATGCGACAGCTTCGATGACCGACCCGGCGAGCGGCGAGCGTGCGATGGCCGAGATGACGAGGTTCTACGAGCGCAACTGGTGGCTGTTGGTCCTGCTGTCGGTGGTCCAGGGCATCGGCATGCTCGGCATCCTCGCGCTGCTGACCGACCATCGCCGGCCGACGGTGGCCGAGGCGCTCAAGATCGGGGTCGGCAAGGTGCTGTCGTACATCGCCGCCTATCTCCTGGTCGGGCTCGGCATCGGCCTGCTGGCGGTCGTGCTCGTCGGACTGGCTTCGCTTGCCTCGACTGCTGCAGCGGTGCTCGGTGTCTTGGTGCTGATCCCGCTGGTCTTCTACGCCTTCACCAAGTTCTCGCTGGTGCCGCCGGTCCTGGTGAAGGAAGACGTCGGCAACCCGTTCACCGCGCTCTCTCGTTCGTGGCAACTGACCAAGGGCAATTCGTTCCGCCTGTTCGGGTTCTACTTCCTGCTCGTGGTCGCGCTCGCCGTGGTGATGATCGTCATCTCGATGGTGGTGACCTTTCTGTTCGCCATGCTCGGCCCCGAAGCCATGGTGTTCGGCAGCGGTCTCACCGCGGCGCTGATGAACGCGGTCTGGGCCACGGCCTTCCTCGCCGTTCTATCGGCCGTCCATGACCAGCTCGGCGGGACGAGCCACGCGCAAATCAGCGAGACTTTCGAATAGGAGGGAGGGCGTTCAGCCCTCCTGCCAGCCCCAGGCGAGCAGGCAGGGCGGGACGTTCCACCAGGCAAAACCCGTGTCGACCCGCGCGAAGTGGCGCGCTGTCAGGTCGCGCGCGGTCGTGCTGAACTGGTAGGTCAAGAAGGCGCCGCCCTTGCGCACCACGCGGTGGGTCGCCGCGGCGATCGCCGGGCCGACGCCATCGGGCAGGGTCGAGAACGGCAGGCCGGAAAGAACGTAGTCGGCCTTGTCCTGGCCTAGCGCCTTGAGGATTTCCTCGACGTCGGCGGCCGAGCCGAGCACCGGGTGGAAGCGGCTGTCACCGATGGTATGCTTGAGGTAGTCGATGAACAGCGGGTTGGTGTCGATCACCACCAGCATCCCGTCGCGCGGCAGGCGGTCGAGCACCGGGCGGCAGAACGTGCCAACCCCCGGGCCGTATTCGACGAAGACCTTGCACTCGTCCCACTTCACCGGCGCGAGCATCTTGCGGATCGTGTGCTCGGAGGAGGGAATGATCGATCCGACCATCCGCGGGTGTTCGACGAAACCGCGGAAGAACACGCCGGCCGGGCCGAGCGCCCGGGCGACACGCCGCGTCAGCTTGGAGCCGCGACGTTCGGTTGCCAGTTCACTTCCATCCATCGACTGCATGCACCTTTTGCGGCCAGCTGCGCCCGGCCCGAACATGTCTCGCCGCCTCGCAGATATGCCGGTCCGATGCAACCCGCGCCGGGGCGGCGCTCAGAGGATTTCGAGGATCGCCTCGGGCGGGCGGCAAAGGCGCACGCCCTTTTCGGTTTCGACCAGGGGTCGCTCGATCAGCCGGGAATCGGCGACCATTGCATCGAGCACGCTGGCGTCGTCGGCCTCGGTCAGGCCGCGCTCCTTCGCATCGGTTCCCTGCGTGCGAACCCCTTCGCGCGGCGCCATTCCCGCGTCGCGATAGAGTTGCGCGAGCTTTTCGCGGCTCGGCGGGTCCTTGAGGTACTGCACGACCGTCAGCTCGATATCGTCGCGTCCCTGCAGCGTTTCGAGCGCGGCGCGCGATTTGCTGCAGCCGGGGTTGTGCCAGATCGTCGCCTTCATGCCATCCTCCGCTGCCGCCCGCTAACGCAAACCCTTGCCCGCCTCAATAGCGGGCAATGAGGGTAACCAGCGCCTGCCGGCCATCGGCCGGGACGGCGAAATGCGGGTTGCGCAGCTTCACGATGTAACGCCGGTCGGTCAGGTTGCTGACGTTGACCCGCAGGCCGAAGTGTTCGTCGAAATCGTATTGTGCGTGGGCGTCGAGGCGCAGGTAGCCGTCCGCGGAAATCAGGTTCGCCGCATCGGCATAGCGCTTCGACGCGCCGTAGGCGCCGCCGCCGATGCTGAGCGCCGGCGAAACCTTCCAGTCGATCGTCGCGGCGATGTTGTGCCTGGGAGTCTGCGGGAGGACGTTGCCCTGGTTCGAGACCGTGGCCGGATCGCCATCCACCGCCGCCGCGTCGGCTCCCAGCCGGCTTTCGAGGTAGGTATACCCGACCAGCATGGTAACCGGTCCCACGCGCCCGGAGGCGCTGAGCTCGAGCCCCTGCAGCCGCGCCGAATCGAAAACCTCCGTGACGTCGCCCGAGGGATCGCGCTGCTGGATGTTCTTGCGGTTGGCTCGAAAGACCGCGGCGGACAGCAGCAGATCGCCGCCAAACAGTTCGGCCTTTGCCCCGGCCTCCCAGTTCTCGGTGCCCTGCGGCTCGTAGAGCGCGTTCGAACCGCTGAGGTTTTCCGAACCCTCGCCCACGGTCGTTCCGGGAGGGGTCTTCGAATCCGCATAGGAAAAATAGAGGCTGGTGTTCGCGCTCGGCTTGAAGACCGCTCCGGCCTGCCACGACCAGAACTCCCCGCTGTTGACGGCGTCGTAGGGCACACCCCGCCTGAAGCCATCGGCCGCCGCCTTGAACGAGGTCCAGCGCAGACCGCCGTTGAGCAGCAGCTGCGGCACGATCGTCGCGGTGTCAAACAGGTAAACGCCGTAGTCCCGGGCGCTCGCCGACGAGGGGCTGGTGCCGGCGGCCACAGTGCCGGTCCAGGGGTCGAGCGGGTTGGGATTGTAGAGGCTGGTGCAGTTGTAGCTGGCAATGGCCGCGGCGGGACAGGCGCGGTCGCCGGTGTCGACCTCGTAGGGCAAGTTGCGCGCGTCGGTGTCGCTGTACTCGAACCCGGCGGCGATGCTGTGGCCGACCGGGCCGGTGACGAGATCGGCGGCGAGGTTGGTGTTGCTGACCGCGCCCTCGCTGTGCGAATTGCGGCTCTTGATGTTGCGCCAGACCAGGCCGTTGGCGACGTTGCCGGCGCTGTCGTCGGGGTTGGTGACGATATAGTCGTTGACGGTCCAGCTATAGCGCGTGGTGTTCGACAAGGTCACGTCGTCGGCCAGCCTGATCTCGAACTGCCCCGTCACCGCATCGACGTTGGTCTTCTGGAAATCGCGCGCCAGCAGGCCGTAGAAGTTGTCGCGGTCGACGTCGGCCGGCCGGCGAATGTCCGGCGTCGCCGGATCGGGACTGAGTTGGCCCCGCGAGGTAAGCGGGATGCCGTAGTCGGGAATGCCGCTCGTCTGCAGGTGGTAATAGGCCAGCGTCGCGGTGAGCGGGCCGCCGATGCCGAAGGCGATCGACGGCGAAACGCCCCACCGGTCGTCGGAGACATGATCGCGGCCCGGGACCATCGAATCCTGGTACATGCCCACAACGCGCAGCGCGACGTCGGGCGAGACCTGCCGGTTGGCGTCGCCGGTAACCCGGATCATGTCGGATGTTCCGGCAGTGACTTGCGCGCTGGCAAAGGTGTCCATGCGGGCGACCTTGCTCACCAGGTTGATCGCCCCGCCGGCCGTGCCGCGTCCGCCGAAGGTCCCGCTCGGGCCTTTGAAGACTTCGATCGATTCGAGCGCGAAGGACTCGCGGCTTTGCGAGCCGACATCGCGCGCGCCGTCGACGAACACGTCGCCGGTGGCATCGACGCCGCGGATCAGCGGCATGTCCGCGCTGGCCGTGCCGCCCTCGCCCGCGCCGAGCGTGATGCCGGGAACGGTGCGCAGTGCATCCTCGAGCGAAAAGGTGCCGGTCTTCTCGAGCGTCTCCTGCGTGACGACCGAGACGGTGCGGGGCGTATTGACGATCGGCGCGGTATCCTTGGCGGACGACGTGCCGCGGTCCCGCTCCCCGGTTACCAGGATCGACGATCCGAATTCACCCGGCGCCTCATCGGCCGAGGCGGGCGCGCTGGCTATGAAGCCGACGCAGCTCAGCGCCACGAATCCATGGGCGGCGGCGGTACGGGGAAGGGTCATGATTCTCTTTCGCAGCTTCGTGGTGGCGGCCCTGATAGAGGCGCGAAGCTGCGTGTCAACACTAATGCGAATGAGTAGCAATAGTAATCAGGTGTCGGCCCATCTTCGCATCAGATTGTGATAGAGATTGGTCAGATCGACGACCACGCGGTCACCACCCCCGCGCTCCTCGCTCAGCGTGCGAATGCTGCGATCGAGGCGGTAGAGGTGCTCGCGAGCGCCGCCGTCCCGCACCATGCTCTGCAGCCAGAAAAAACACGCGGTGCGCGCGCCCCTGGTCACCGGCTCGACCCGGTGCACGCTGGAAGCGGAATAAAGCACCATGTCGCCCGCGCCGAGCTTGACGCTGTGTTCGCCGAACAGGTCCTCCACCACCAGTTCGCCGCCCTCGTAGGCTTCGGGCGGCTCGAGAAAGAGGGTGCACGACAGGTCGCTGCGGATACGGAAATCGGATCCCGCCACGCCGCGGATGCTGTTGTCGACATGGGCCCCGAAGGCCTCGCCGCCTTCATAGCGATTGAACAGCGGCGGAAAGATCTTGAGCGGCAGCGCGGCGGCGATGAACTCGGGTGCGTTGCCGAGCGCCTGGAGGACGATCCTGCCCGCCCTCGCCGCCTCGTCGCAGCCCTGTTTGAGCTGACGGTTGCGTTTGGCCAGGCGCGACTGGTGCCCCGACGTCTCGTTGCCGTCGACCCACGGTCCGGTGTCGACGATTTCGCGCACCTCGGCGACAGCCTCAGCATCGAGTATGCCTTCGATGTTGATCATTGGTCAAATCCTCGCATCAATATATAACGCGAATGATTTGCAATTACGAAATGTCAAGCCTCCGCGCGGCTCTCCGGCGCTGAGTCACTCTCCCGAGTGGCGCATCGCCGGGACTGCCGCCGCGGCGTCTTCGGGGTCGATGCCCGGAGCCGGCGCGGCGCTGATCCGTTCCTGCCGCCGCGCCACCCGCCCGGCGCGCTGGATCGCCCTGACGAGTCGCGGATAGACCCCGCAGCGGCACAAGTTGGGGATTGCGGCCTTGATTTCGTCCTCGCTCGGCGCCGGGTTTCGCGCCAGCAGCGAAGCGGCGGCGATGGCGATGCCCGGGGTGCAGAAGCCGCACTGGATCGCCTGCTCCGCGACCAGAGCCTGTTGCACCGGATGGCTGCGGTCGCGGCTCAGGCCCTCGATCGTCGTGACGTAGCGGCCCTCGGCTTCGGCCAGCGTGATGAGGCAGGAGCGCAGCGCCTCGCCGTCGACCAGCACCATGCAGGCACCGCAATCGCCGACCCCGCAGCCGTATTTGGTGCCGGTCAGGTTGGCCGCATCGCGCAACGCCGAGAGCAGCGGCGTCTGCGGATCGAGGTCGAAGCGCACCGGCCGCTCGTTGACGGTCAGGGCCGTCATCCTGGCGCGTAACTTTCAAGCAGGTGGCAACGCGAGCAGCGCCACGTCTCCACCGTCAGCTTGCGCTTGCCGCGAGTGACGAGCCCGTACCACTTGCGCTCGGGAGCGCCCTCGACCCATTCGGTCACAGCCTTCTGGTTGCCGTCCCGCAGATCGAGCAGGAGCCCGGCGTCCATCCGGCCCCCGCACTTGGGGCAGGACTTGCTCAATCCCGCCAGCTCCGATCGATAGTGTCGATCTTGCGCTTCCACGCTTCGAAATCGAGCTTGCCGAAATCGGTCGTCAGCTGCTTGTCGCGGTCGCGTTGGTGAGTCTCGATGACCTCGGGCGGCACGACGATCGGCTTGCCCATGCTCGCGGTCTTGACCTGCACTTCGCACGCGCGCTGCAGCATGTAGTACATCAGGAACATTTCCTGGATCGTGCGGCCCATGACCACCGGGCCGTGGTTGCGCAGCATCAGGATGAAATGGTTGCCGATGTTCTTGACCAGCCGCTCGCCTTCTTCCGAGCGCACGGTGATGCCTTCGAAATCGTGGTAGCCGATCGCGCCCTCGAAGAAGCAGGAATAGAAGTTCGAGGGCTCGAGCCCGCCCTCGGTCGAGCACACCGCCATCGTGTCCGGCGTATGGGTGTGGACGATGGCGTGCGCGTAAGGCAGGCTCTTGTGGAACACCGAATGCTGGGTGAACCCGGCGAGGTTCACCGGGTAGGGACTGTCGCCGACCTTGTTCCCCTCGCCGTCGATCTTGACGAGGTTGCTGGCGGTGACCTCCTCCCACAGCAGTCCGTAGGGGTTGATGAGAAAGGCGTTGTCCTCGCTCGGAACGCGCAGCGTGATGTGGTTGTAGATGCTTTCGCACCAGCCGAGGTGCGCGAAGATGCGATAGCAGGCGGCAAGGTCCTGCCGCGCCTGCCATTCGGCCTCGCTGCAAGTGATGTCGGGCTTGAGCTGGGTCGCCATGGGTTCTCTCCGTTTGCCGCCAGTGCTTAGCGCTTGCGGCGGTCCTCGCCAATGGCCCGTTGGTGCTGCGCCAATCGCGCCGGCGCGCAGCAAGCCGATTGACTTTGTCCTGCGGATTGGCGAGCCATACCACCAGACCGGCGCGGCCGGCGAGGGGAGAGGCGAATGGCAGACGAGCTGGGCTACGGCCAGCCGATGGGCGGAATCGCGCAGACCGCGTTCGTGGTCGAGGACCTGCGCTCGGCGATCGATCACTGGACCACCAACACCGGGGCGGGTCCGTTCTTCGTCCTACCCCACTTCCTGGTCCCCGGACAGACCTACCGCGGCGAGGAATCGAAGGCCGACATCACCATTGGCATGGGCTTTGCGGGGCACATGCTGATCGAGCTGATCCAGCCGCTCGACGATCATCCGAGCGTCTACAAGGAAACTATCGCCCATCGCGGCCACGGCTTTCACCACTTCGGTCTCGCCTGCGCCGACGTCGATGCGGCAAGCGAAGACTACCAGCAGCGCGGCTATGTCGAGGCGTTCCGCGCCGCGGTCCCGACGGGCGGAGAGGTGGTCTATCTCGACGACGGCAACGCCCCGCAGTGGGGCTTCCTCGAATTGCTGCCGGTGACCCCCGGCATGGACGAGACTTTCACCCGCTTCTGGAAAGCCTCGCAAGGCTGGGACGGCAGCGACCCCGTTCGCCCGTTCCTCTGACAGGATGCCCCACATGATCACCACCTCGACCGTGCGGCGGCGCAGCGACGGCTACCAGACCTGGCTGACGCTGCTGCTGAGCCTCAACTTCGGCATCCTGTTCTTCGACCGCCAGGCGGCGAACTTCATGATGCCCTTCATCCAGAAGGACCTGATGCTGAGCAACACGCAGGTCGGCCTTCTATCGTCCGGCCTGTCGCTGACCTGGGCGCTGTCTGGGCTTACCGTCGGGCCGCTGTCGGACAAGCTCGGCAGCCGCAAGCCGATCGTCATCGGTGCAACCGTGCTGTTCTGCCTGTGCTCGATGCTTTCCGGCATCGCCGGATCGTTCCTGCTCCTGCTCGGCGCACGCCTATTGATGGGCGCAGCCGAAGGCGGCGTCATGCCGGTGAGCCACGCGATGATCGTTTCCGAAGTGAAGCCCAAGTGGCGCGGAACCGCCATGGGCGTCGGCCAGAACCTCGGCTCCAACCTGCTCGGCTCGACCGCGGCGCCACTGATCCTCGTGCCGATCGCGATCGCCTATACCTGGCGCGAGGGCTTCTTCTTCGCCGCCATTCCGGGCCTCATCTCCGCCGGGCTGATCTGGTTCACCCTGCGGGAACCGCCCAAGGGCCTCGAAAACGAAGGCCAGCCGGAGCGCGAGAAGGTCACCATCAAGCAGGCGCTGGCCAACCGCAACGTGCTGATCTGCACGCTGATCGCCATCCTGCTGGTCAGCTATCTCGTGGTCACCTGGGCCTTCATGCCGCTCTACCTGACCCAGTCGCTCGGGTTCGACGAGACGGTGATGGGCTGGATCATGGCGGCGCTCGGCATCTCGGCCGGGGTCAACGCCTTCCTGGTGCCGTGGATTTCCGACAACATCGGCCGCAAGCCGACCTTCATCGCGGTCTGCGTGATGGGGCTGATCCTGCCGCTCGCCGCGCTCTACTACGACGGCGGCTCGTGGCTGTTCATGGCGATCCTGTTCTACTTCGGCTGGTCATTGAACGGCATCTTCCCGCTGTTCATGGCGACGGTGCCGGCCGAAAGCGTCGACCCGCGCCTGACCGCCACGCTGACCGGCATCGTCATGGGCATCGGCGAAGTCCTCGGCGGGGTGTTCAGCCCCACGCTCGCCGGGGCGCTCGCCGACAGCTACGGGATTTCCGCAGTCATGTGGTTCCTCATCGTGTTGACCTCTGCCAGCTTCGTGCTGGCGCTGTTCATGGTCGAAAGCGCGCCGACGGTGCGCCACAAGCGCGGCCTGCACCCGCTGATCGCCTGACCTTGCCCGCCTGCCGGGTTGCGCGCACAATTGGCTGAACGAGCCCCGCCGAACGGGGCCGCTGGAGAGAGAAGAACCATGCCCGAAGCACCGACAACCGAACCCTGGGCCGGAACCCCGCCCATCCCGCACGCGCTGCGCCCCGGCGCCAAGCCCGAGGCCTACATGGCCAAGATCGCCGAGGGCGACGAGCGGCTGTGGGTGCCGATCGGCCGCCCGGCGGTCGAAGACGTCTATTCGAAACCGGTGTGGATCAGCCCGGCGCTCAACATGTGGGCCGACGTGCTGATGGCCAAGAAGCCGTGCATCGTGAACCGGCACTACCATCCCAAACCGATCTGGGCCTACACGATCAGCGGCAAGTGGGCCTACCTCGAGCACGAATGGACCGCGACCGCCGGCGATTTCATCTTCGAGACCCCGGGCGAGGCGCACACGCTGGTGAGCTACGAACACGCCGACCCGATGAAAGTCTTCTTCGTCGTCTCGGGCCCGCTGATGTGGCTCGACGAGCACGGCAACACCGTCGGCCACTACGACGTGTTCGACTACATCAAGGACGCCCGCGCCCATTACGAGAGCAACGGGGTCGGCGGCGCCTATCTCGAAAGCCTGATGCGGTAGGATGATACTGCCCTCTCCCCTTCAGTGGAGAAGGAGGAGCCGCGAAGCGGCGGAGGGAGAGGGGATGAAACCGGACTCCCCCTCTCCCAACCCTCTCCCCTCGAGGGGGAGCGGGCCAAGAACAAAGGAACTTCCATGGCCAGCCAGATGAAAGCCCCGCCGAACACCGAACAGCGGATCGTCGACGTCCCGTTCAACTACAAGGACCTCGTCCGCGCGCACACGCCGGGCGGGCGCTACATCGACGCCGAGAGCGACAGGGACAGCCCGTGGGTGCCGTTCGGCGAGACCGCGGCGATCAAGCATCTGGCGTTCGACGTGCGCCAGAACGCCTATTCGAACATCCTGTGGATGAAGGGCCCGGGCACGATCGGCACGCATTTCCACCGCGGCACGGTCACCATGGTCTGCATCACCGGCTCGGTGCGCTATCTCGAATACGACTGGGTCGCCTCGCCGGGCGGGCTGATCTTCGAAGTGCCCGGCGAAAGCCACACCCTCGTCACCGACCACCCCGAAGGGTGCAAGCTGTGGGGCTGGATGGTCGGCCCGATCGAGTTTTACGACAACCAGGCCAAACTGATCGAGACGGTCGACGTGTGGTGGATGATCAACCACTACGAAAGCTACTGCAAAGAGCAGGGCATCGCGGTGAACCCGAAGCTCTACCTCTAACCTATCGTCACCCCGGGCTCGACCCGGGGTCCCGCTTTTCTCCGACCCGCGCCAGGACAAGGAAGCGGGATCCCGGATCAAGTCCGGGATGATAAATGAAGGCAGTTCGAAAGGACGAGAATGACCGAAGGCCCGAAAACCCTGGACCAGTTCGATATCCGCGGCCGCTCGGCGCTGGTCACCGGCGCGGCGAGCGGGATCGGGCTCGCTTATGCCGAATGCATGGCCGAGGCCGGCGCGAAAGTGACGCTGACCGACATCGATGCCGAAGGCGCCGAGCGCGAGGCGCAGCGGCTGGTCGACGAAGGCTACGAAGCGCGCTGGGACCTGTGCGACGTCTCCGACCTCGCGCAGGTGGCGCAGGCGATCGACAATCACGTCGCTGCGTTCGGCGGGCTCGACATCTGCTTCGCCAACGCCGGCCTCGATGTCGGCAACGGCTTCTGGACGCCCGAAGGCCGGCGCAACCCCGCCGGGCAGATCGACGTCTACGACCCGCAGCGCTGGTACAAGTCGATCGGCATCAACCTCACTGGCGTATTCCACACGGTGCGCGAGGCGGCGCGGGCGATGAAGGCCAACGAGGCGGGCGGCCAGCGGCGCGGCGGCGCGATCGTCATCACCAGCTCGAACGCCGCCGAGGTCAACGAGGCGATCGTCGGCGTACCCTACATGGCGGCGAAGGCGGGGGTGAAGCACTTCATGCGCCACGCCGCCTACGAGCTCGCCGCTTACGGCATCCGCGTCAACGCCATTGCCCCCGGCCCGTTCGTGACCAATATCGGCGACGGGTGGGTGAAGAAGAACCCGGCGGCGAAGAAGGCGTGGGACGAGCTGGTGCCGGTCGGGCGCATGGCCGAAACCTACCAGATCAAGCCGCTCGCCCTGCTGCTGGCGAGCGACGCCGGCAGCTACATCACCGGCGCCCACGTGATGATCGATGGCGGCATGCAGCTGGGGCCGGTCAAGCCGCTGAACGACTAGGAGAGGACGAAATGGCGCGAATCGTCGCAGGTATCGCACTGGCACTGGCGCTGGCCGCACCCGCCGCGGCGCAGGACAAGCCGCCGCTCACCGTCGAGGTCTTGCGCACCAGTGCCGGCTCGCTCCACTCCAACGCCGCGCTGATCATGGGCGAGCACGATGCGGTGCTGGTCGACCCACCGTTCACCAAGGCCGACGCGCACCGCGTCGCGGCGATGGTGCTCGATAGCGGCAAGACGCTCAAATACATCTTCGTCACTCACGACCATCCGGATCACTATTTCTCGATGGACGTGCTGGCCGAGGCCTTCCCCGACGCGAAGATCGTCGCCCATCCCACCGTGGTTGCCGACATCTGGCGCTCGCTGCCCTACAAGGTCGTGCGCTGGAGCCCGATGCTCGGCGCCAACGGCCCGGCGCACCCGAGCGCACCGGCGGCGCTCGAAGGCGATACGATCAGGCTCGAGGGCCACGAACTCAAGGTGCTTGGCCCGATGCAGGGCGACCACGTCCACGCCACCGCGCTGTGGGCGCCCGACATTAAGGCGCTGTTCCCCGGCGACCTGGTGTTCAACCAGGTGTTCCTGTGGCTCGGCGAGCATGAGCCGGAGAACGTCGCCGCCTGGCGCGCCTCGCTCGACACGCTCGATGCGCTGCATCCCGAAATGGTCGTCGCCGGACACGCCAAGCCGGGGCTGCCGAACGACCAAAGCGGGATCGCCTTCAGCAAGGCCTTCCTCGATGCCTGGCCGAAGCTGGTCGCCGAGGCGAAGAGCTCGTCCGACCTGCAGGCCAAAGCGAAGACCGCCTTCCCCGAGGCGATCGATGTGCTGAACAATTTCATCCTGCCCAATTCCGCCGACGTGGCGATGGGCGTCCAACCCCCGTGGGAGGAATGACCCCTACATGCGTGCCGCAACGTTCCAGGCCCTGCACACCCCGCTCAAGTTTGAGACCCTGCCCGACCCGACGCCCGAAGCCGGGGAGGTGGTGGTCAAGGTCGGCCGGTGCGGCATCTGCGGCAGCGACCTGCACATGACCGAGGATGCGGCATACGGTTGCAGGCACGGCGACGTGCTCGGCCACGAATTCGCCGGCGAAGTCGTCGGCCTGGGCAAGGACGTAACGGGGCTCAAGACCGGCGATCTCGTTTCGGTCATCCCGCTCAAATCCTGCGGCCAGTGCGAACATTGCCGCAAGGGCGAGGTCCAGTGGTGCGACGGCTTCGGCCTGCAGGGCGGCGGCTATGCCGAATACGCGGTCACGCGGCCCAACCAGTGCGTCAGGCTCGGTTCCGACCTGAGCCTGGCCGACGGGGCGATCATCGAGCCGCTCGCCGTGGCGCTGCACGGGGTCAACCTCTCGGGGCTGCAGAAGGGCGACAAGGTGCTGGTGCTCGGCGCGGGTCCGATCGGCCTTGCGGTGGCCTTCTGGTGCAAGCGGATGGGAGCCAGCACGGTCGCGGTGCAGGACATCGCCGAGTTCCAGGAAAGCCGCGCCCTCGAGATGGGCGCCGACGTCTTCGTGGTCGATCCGGCCGACCCGGTCGGCAGCGCCGAGCGCGGACTCGGCGGCAAGGCCGACATCGTCTTCGAATGCGTCGGCGTGCCCGGCCTGATCGCGCAGGGGGTCGAGCAGGTGAAGCCGCGCGGCACGATCCTGCTGCTCGGGCTGTGCACCCGGCCCGACACGTTCAACTCGTTCGCCATGCTGTCGAAGGAGGTGAAGCTGGTCACCGCCGCATTCTTCACCGTGCCCGAATACGAAGCCTCGCTCGAAGCCCTGTCGTCCAGAGCGATCGAGCCGCGTCTGCTGGTAACCGACACGATCTCGCTGGCCGCCGTGCCCGAGGTGTTCGAAAGTCTCAAGCACCGCACCAGCCAGTGCAAGGTGCTGATCGCGCCTTAGCGCGAAACGCGATGCGCCCTGGCGCGTTGGATGGGAGATGTCCGACACCGCGAAGCTTGCCGACGGCTCGATTGCCGGACATCTCTGGCGTCAGACCGCGCCCATCGTTCTGGGCGTCGCCTCGATCATGTCGGTCGGCATCATCGATGCCTATTTCCTCGGCCAGCTGGGCCAACGCGAGCTGGCCGCGATCAGCTTCATCTTTCCAGTGACGACCGCGCTTTCGAGCCTCGGGGTCGGCGTGATCGCAGGGGTCAGCTCGGTCGTTTCGCGCGCACTGGGCGAAGGCGACGAGGACAAGGCGCGCCAGCGCGGCAATCTCGGCATCCTGGTCGGCCTGGCCGTGGGCATTACCGTCGCCGGATTGCTGCTGCTCCTGCGCGCGCCGCTGTTTCGGCTGATGCAGGCGAGCGAGGCCCAATTGCCGCTGATCGACAGCTACATGCGCAGCTACGCGCTCGGCTTCCCGCTCCTGCTGGTGCTGATGGGCATCAACGGCACGATGCGCGGACAAGGCGCGGCGGTGCGCAGCACGATCATCCTGGTGACCTTTTCCGGGGCCAACTGGTTCCTCGATCCGCTGCTGATCAACGGCGGACTGGGCTTGCCCGCGTTCGGCTTCGACGGCGCGGCCTACGCCACGGTCGCCGGGTGGGCGCTGGGCGTGATCGTCGCCGTGCCCTTGCTCGGCACCACGAAGATCGGCTTCCACCCCGCCGCCGCCATTCACCAGGGCTGGCATCGCGGCGTCGCCGCTCTCGCCCGCGTCGCCGGTCCGGCGGCATTCTCGAACGCCATCAACCCCGCCGGCCTCGCCATTCTCACCTCGTTGCTGGCGAGCGAAGGCAGCGCGGCGGTGGCGGGCTTCGGCGCCGGCGGGCGGCTGGAAACCTTCGCGGTCGTGCCCCTGCTCGCGCTCTCGAGTTCGATCGGCGCCATCGTCGGACAGAACTGGGGCGCGGATGAAAAGGGACGCGCCAAGCGCGCGCTGCTGCTCGCGAACGGTTTCTGCCTCGCCTATGGGCTTGCAGCGGCGGCGGTCCTGTTCTTCGGCCGTGACTTCTTCGCCGCCCGCTTCAGCAGCGATCCAGCCACCCGCGACCAGACCGCGCAGTATCTCGCCATCGCGGTGTGGGGCTACGCCGGATACGGAGTGCTCATCGTGGTCAATGGCGCGCTCAACGCCATCGCCCGCGCCGGCACCGCCCTGGCGCTCTCGCTGGGCCGGGTCCTCCTGGTGATGATACCGGTGGCCTGGCTGCTGCGCGGGCAAATGGGCGCCTCGGCCATCTACCTCGCGGAACTGGCCTGCAACCTCGCCGGCTTCGCGGCGGCGGGACTGATCGCGTGGCGGATCTTTGCTGCCAATGAAAAACAGAGCAAAGCTGGATCGAGAGCCGTGACGGCCTGATTTGGACCTTTGGCGTTGAGCGCTGCGTTGAGCAAAGAGACTTGAAACGAGGAATACCATCATGACTGCGACGCGCGGCAAGCTCGATCAACCCGACCTCCTGATCTCCAAGGCCTTCGTCGGGGGCAAGTGGATTGGCGGCGACGGCAAGCCGGTCGAGGTCGACGATCCCTATACGCTGGAGGAGATCGCCGAAGTCCCCGGCCTCGGCAAGCGCGCCGCGGGCGAGGCGATCGAGGCGGCGAGCGATGCCTTCCCCGGGTGGGCCGCCATGCCGGCGAAGGACCGCGGCGCGGTCCTGCGCAAGTGGTTTGAACTGATCGATCGGCACGCCGAGGACCTGGCCCGGATCATGGTGCGCGAGAACGGCAAGACCCTGGCCGACGCGCGCGGCGAAGTCGCTTATGCCAACGGCTTCATGCAGTTCTTCGCGGAGGAAGCGACCCGCACCAAGGGCGAGATCATTCCGCCGCACGAACCCGGCCGCGCGCTCTACGCCACGCGCGAGCCGGTCGGCGTATGCGGCCTCATCACCCCGTGGAATTTCCCTCTCGCCATGCTAACACGCAAGGTCGGCCCGGCGCTCGCGGCCGGGTGCACGGTGGTGTCGAAGCCGGCCAGCGCTACCCCGCTGACCGCGCTCGCCTTCGCCAAGCTGGGCGAAGAAGCGGGCGTGCCCAAGGGCGTGTTCAACGTCCTGACCGGCAGCGCGCGCGAAATCGGAGAGGCGCTGACTTCGTCAAGCACCGTGCGCAAGCTCTCCTTCACCGGCTCGACCGAAGTCGGCGTCGAACTCTACCGGGCCTGCGCCGCGACGATGAAGAAGATCTCGATGGAGCTCGGCGGCAATGCCCCGATGATCGTTTTCGACGACGCCGACCTTGACGTCGCGGTCGAGGCCGCGCGGGTGGCCAAGTTCCGCAACTCGGGCCAGACATGCATCGCGGCCAATCGCTATTACGTGCAGGCAGGGATCAGGGATGCCTTCCTCGAAGCCTTCGGCAAGGTCGTGGCGAACACCAGGCCCGGCGATGGGTTCGACGAAAGCTCGGACATCGGGCCGATGATCGACGATGCCGGCAAGGACAAGGTGCTCGAACACCGCGAACAGGCCTTGAAGGCCGGCGCGCGCGTCGTCGCCGGCGGCGGCGATCTTGACGGACGGATGGTCTGCCCGACGCTTCTGGCCGACGTCCCGCAAGGGGCGCTGCTGACGACCGAGGAAACCTTCGGTCCGCTCGCGGGCGTCGTGACCTTCGAGACGATCGAGGACGCGATCCGCATGGCCAACGACACGCCGTTCGGGCTCGCTGCCTACTTCTGTTCGCAGGACCCGAAAACGATCGCCCGCATGGGCCGCGCCATCGAGAGCGGCATGGTCGGCATCAACACCGGGCTGATTTCAACGCCCTATGCCCCCTTCGGCGGGGTCAAGATGTCGGGCCTGGGGCGCGAGGGCTCGCACCACGGGATCGAGGAATATCTCAACGTGAAGTATCTCAGCGAGGCGAACCTCTGATCGCGCGCTGGAGCCTGTCGTATGCAGCGCCGCCGGCGGCGCCTTCGACCTGTTCGGCCAGCGCGAGGTAATCGGCGAGCGCCGCCGCGCCCGCTTCGGTCACGCGCGCGCCCGACCCGGCCGTGCTTTCGACCAGAGGAGAATCGAAACAGCGGTTCATCGTATCGACCAGCAGCCAGGCACGGCGATAGCTCATTCCGAGCGTGCGGGCGGCGGCGGAGATCGAGCCGGTTTCGTCGATCGCCTGCAGCAGCGCGGCCTTGCCCGGGCCCATGGCGATCTCCTCGCCGCAATAGAGCTGGAGCTTGAGTTTCAGCCGGGCGATTTCAGCTCTCCCTCGTGCTGGACCATCTATATTCCCCTGTATATAGCCGCGCCACGATGACCCGCTCGACCGCCTTCGTTCTCGCCGCCCTCTGCGCCCTGCTGCTTGCCGCCTGCGGCAGCCGCGATGCGGGATCCGGCCCGATCGTTCTTGCACCCTCGAGCATGCAGGAAGCAATAACCGAGGCGGCCCACGCCTATGCCGATGCAGGCCATCCCGCCCCTGTCGTATCGTTTGCCGGGACCCCGGCGCTGGCGCGGCAGGTGCTCGCCGACGCGCCGGCAGACCTGTTCATTTCGGCCGACGAGGCGTGGATGGACCGCGTCGAGCAGGCCGCGAAGATCGACCGCGCCAGCCGCGCCGATCTCGCCGCCAACGGGATGGTTCTCATCGCCCCGGCCTCCCGCGCGGCGCCGCTGGCGCTGACACGCGGCGGCCTTGCCCGCGCACTCGGCGAAGGTCCGCTGGCGATGGCCGATCCCGAGAGCGTGCCCGCCGGCCGCTACGGCAAGGCCGCGCTCGAACACCTCGGGCTCTGGCCCCTGCCGGTACCGGTCAGCTCCAGCGAGAACGTCCGCGCGGCGCTGGCGCTGGTCGAGCGCGGACAGGCTCCGCTCGGCCTCGTTTACGCCAGCGACGCGCGCGCTTCGGCGAAGGTCGCAGTGGTCGCCGCCCTGCCGCCGGGCAGCCACCCGCCGATCCGCTATCCGCTGGCGCTGCTCGCCGCATCGAGCAATCCGGGCGGCGCCGCATTCCGCGCCTTCCTGCTATCCCCCGAAGGACAGGCCATCCTGCGCGCCCACGGGTTCACCGCACCGTGATCGACTGGCCGAGTGCGGCCGAATGGGCGATCGTCGCCCTTTCGCTGCGCGTCAGCTTCGTTGCGGTCTTGCTGACCCTGCCGGTCGCCTATGCGCTCGCCTGGCTGCTCGCCCAGCGGCAGTTCCCGGGCCGGGTCCTGCTCGACGCGCTGGTCCACCTGCCGCTGGTCGTTCCGCCGGTGGTCACGGGCTGGCTTCTTCTGCTCGCCTTCGGCCGAAGCGGGCCGGTCGGCCGGTTCCTCTACGACACCTTCGGAATCGTGCTCGTCTTTCGCTGGACGGGCGCGGCGCTCGCCGCCGCGGTCATGGCCCTGCCGCTGATGGTGCGGGCGATGCGGCTCTCGATCGAGGCGGTAGACCGCCGGCTGGTGGGGGCGGCGCGCACCCTGGGGGCGACGCCGTGGCGGGCCTTCGCGACCGTCACCCTGCCGCTCAGCCTGCCCGGCGTGCTCGCCGGGACCATGCTCGGCTTCGCCCGCTCGCTCGGCGAGTTCGGCGCGACCATCACCTTCGCCAGCAATATCCCGGGCCAGACGCGTACCCTGCCCCTGGCGATTTACTCCGACCTGCAGGTGCCAGGGAGCGAGGGCGCCGTCGCCCGGCTGGCGATCGTCGCCGTGCTTCTCTCGATCGCTGCCCTGCTGGCGAGCGAGCTGCTGGTCCGCCGCAGCCACGGCAGGCGCGCGCATGTCCTTTGATCTCGACCTGACCTACCGCGCAGGCGAGCGCGAGCGCCGGGTTCGCCTGGCAAGCAGTGCCCGCACCGTGGCCGTCACCGGCCCCTCGGGCAGCGGCAAGACCACGCTTCTCGGCTGCATCGCCGGCCTGCGCCGACCGCGCGCGGGCCATGTCCGCATCGGCGGGGAAACGCTGTTCGACTCCGCCGCGCGCATCGACCTGCCGCCCGAGGCGCGCCGCGCCGGGTACGTCTTCCAGGACCTGCGCCTGTTCCCGCACCGCACGGTCGCCGCCAACCTCGCCTACGGACACCGCGAGGGCGCGGTGATGACGCCGGAAGAAGCGCTGGATTTTCTCGGCGTCGCGGCCTTGGCGGGTCGAATGCCGGCCACGCTCTCGGGCGGTGAAGCCAAGCGCGTCGCCATCGGCCGCGCCCTGGTCAGCGCACCGCGTTTCCTCCTGCTCGACGAGCCGCTCACGTCGCTCGACCCGCCGCGCGCCGAGGAAATTTCGGGGCTGCTCGAAAGGATCGGCGCCGAGCTGGGGCTGCCGACCCTGCTGGTCAGCCATTCGCCAGCGGAGGTCGAACGGCTCGCCGACGAGGTTGTCGCGCTGGACTGAGCTTGCGACTGTAAAAAAAAGTGGCGCCGAAGCCGGGGGGCTGAGGCTTCGGCGCCAGTGCCGGCAGGTCCGGCGGCCCTGAACGGAGGGTGGCCGCCGGTCTGCGCTCCTGCCGAAAGGTTTGCGTCAGAACCCCAGGCGCAAGGTTCCGCGCAGGGTGTAGGCGGTGTTGCCGCCGTGATCCTCTGCTCCGGCCTCGCCGCCGAGTTCGAAGCCCGAGGCGCCGCCGCGGGCCCGCAGCTTTGCGTACCAGCCGCTTTCGCGCTGTTCCGGGTCGAGCGTGAAGGCCGTGCCGCCGGCGAACCTGGCGGTTGTCGAGCCGAGCGCGCCGCCGACGATTTCCCGCCAACCGCCTTCGGTTTCGACGCGGAACCAGTTCTCGTCGCGCCGCGAATTGCCGGTGAAGTCGACGCCCAGTGCGAGCCCGCCGTTGATCGCGAACTCGTCGCTCTTGCGGCCATCGACCACCAGATTGAGGCCGCCGCCGTCCCGGTCGGTGTAGCCGTCCTCGTCGAGCTTCAGGTAGTCGGCGGTCACCGTCGGGCGGAAGAACAGATGGCTGCCGCCGCCTTCGAACGACACGCCGCCGCTTGCGGTGACGACACTGCCGTTCCACTTGCTGATGACGTTGCGTTCGACGTGCTGGCTCCCCGCCTCGCCGGTGAAGGTCCGGCGGCCCTGGAAATTGGCGAGGCCGTAGGAACCCCGCGCGAAGGCCGAGAAGCCGCCCCACTTGCCGCGCCAGTAAGCCGCGAGTTCATACGTATCGGACAGCACGCGGTTCTGGTCGCCGCCGTTGTCGTACTCGTTCCAGTACCAGTTGAGCGATCCGCCGAAACTGCCGATCCCCGTGTCGATTTCGGCGGAAGCCCCGAAGCCGAGGCCGTCGAGATTGTAAGCCGCAGTCGCGCCCTGGTCCTTGTCGGTCGCCCAGCCGACCGCGCTGAGCACGATGTCGAGCCCGCCGACCGAGTAGAGCGGTCCGACAGGCTCGAAGGCCTGCGCGATGAAGGCCCGGCTGCCGAGGCTAACGCCTTCGAAAGCCCCGCCGGCATGGTCGGGCAGCATCTGCTTGACCGAATTGCGGAACACGTCGCCGTCGGTGATCCCCAGGAAAACCTTCTCGATCTGGTCGTCGGCGCCGACGGCTGCGAACACGGCGTTATAGGCCGCGCTCTGCGACCGGTTGAGGCCAAGCTCGCTCGTGGTCTTCTTCCCGACATCGATGGCAAGGGTGTTGGCGGGCGCATCGCTCGCCAGGGTGCTCTTGAACATGAACGGGATCGTGGCGGTCGTGGTCTTGATCCCGGCCGCGCCTTCGAGCGTGCCGGCCTGCAGGATCGTGTATCGTCCAACCGCGTCGCCAACGTCGGCTATGTGCAGCGCCAGCGTTGCGTTGGTGCCGAACGAAGCGGTACCGGTAACGTTGTAGAACGTGCCGGCGCCCGCCGCCTTGTCGAGCGTCACGTCGAGGACGCCGGCCGAAGCGACGTCGAGCGATTTGAGCGTCACCGGCCCGGTGAGGTCGAGCGTGCCGTTGACGGTGACGGCGAGGCCGCCGGCGTTGAGCAGCTTGCCGCTGAGCAGCGAGGTTCCGGCGAGCGTCAGCACATCGTTGCCGCCGCCGAAGTCGATCGTGCCGGCGTAGGCCGAGGTCCCGGCCAGGCTTACCGTGTCGTCGCCCGCACCGAACACCGCCTTGCCGGTCTGCGCGGCGTCACCCGAAAGCGAGAGGCGATTGTTGCCGGCACCGAACTGGACGGCGCCCTTGACGGTGCCGTCGGCCACTTCGAACACGTCGCTGCCCGAGCCGAAGCGGACATCGCCGGTAATCGACGGCGCCGTGAAGCCGCTGCCGACTTCGGTCTGGCGAAGCGTCGCCCCGGCTGTGTTAGCCGACAGGTCGATCGCAACGAGCCGTCCCGAATCCGCCGCTGGGCCGGCCGCGGCGATGGAGCCGCTGTTCTCGATCAGCACCAGGGTTCCGCTCCTGTCGAGGATCGCGGTCGCATTGCCCGTGGTGCCGGCCGTGGCCTTGATCGAGCCGCTGTTGCGCAGCGCCGGAAGGACCGCACCCGCGTCGATCTGCACCGCAGTGGTAAAGGCGCTGGCGCTGTTGCCGCCGCTCGCTTCGACCTTGCCGGAGACCTGCAGGACCGGGGTCGAGGCGCCGGCGCCGAGGCGCAGGGCGGTAGCGTTGGCGCCGTTCGAGGTCGCCACGACGCTTCCCGAAACGCCAATGCCGTTGGCAATCGTCACCGCGCCGCCGCGCCCGCCGATGAGCAGGCCGTTGGCGTCGACGCCGGAATAGAGCCCGAGCCCGGCAATGCCGCCGTCGACCTGCAGGCCGAATTGCGTCGCCGTCCCTGCCACAGCGCCGATGGTTATGTCATGCCCGCTAGACCCGACGACCATGGCGGGTGCTGCACCGTAGGTGGTGATCTGCGCCGACCCTTCTTTCGAATCCTCGATTCCGTCGCCATCGTCGTCGGTGCTGTTCGCGTTCGATTCCTTGGGCGGAATTGCCAGGACGACGCCGCCTGCCACGCTGCCTTCGATCACCAGCGCCGAGCCGCCCTGCAAGAGGTCGTCGGAGTCGAGCTTGCTCGTGTTCGAGGGCACGGTGGTCAAGCGGTAACCCGTCGAGACGATGCCGCCCTGAACCACCATCGCTCCGCCGATATCGCCCGTGAACCGGGCTCCGACGGCGTCCTTGCCGGTGGCCTGAACCTGGCCGGCGAGGCGCACGTTGCCCGAGACTGCACCCGCCTGCACGCCGACGCTGCGGTCGCCCAACACGGTCGTCTTGCCGTCGTGCCTGAGCTCGCCGCCGAGCGGCCCGCCGAGCAGGATGCCGTACGAATCATTTCCTTCGACGGTGATGGTGCCGGAATTGACCACCTTGCCGGTGTGCGCGCCGTCGGTGCGAATGCCGTAGCGGTCCGATCCCACGGCGAACGGGCCGTCGAGGTCGCCGTCGTTGTCGCTGTCGGTGGCCGTATAAGCCTCGTCGATCGTGATCTTGCCCGAATTGCTAATGTCACCCGTGGTGCCGGCGACGGCGACGATGCCGGCAGAGCTGCTTGCCCCGGTCACGGTCAGGTCCCCCTGCACGGTGACGCTGTGGTCGTCGTCCATGGTAATCGCGGTGCCGCTCGTCAGCACCACGGAGCCCGCAGTGGCGACGGTGATCGAATCCGGCTGGCCGGCCTTGACCGTCGAGGTCTTCAGCGGCGTGGTCACCGTGGTGGAAATGGTCTCGGCCGAGACAGGCGCCGCGATGGCGAGAACGGCAGTCGAAGCAAGCAGGTAGCGAAGCATGGAGGTCCTTCCCGTCGATTACGACGGACTGGACGGAGCCCTTGCCGCGCAGCCTTGGCGGCCTCGCAAAAAAATTTAGAAGGACGCGTCGAAGCCGAGGCGAACGGTGCGCGGACGCAGCGGGGTGACCTGGTCGCGGCCGATGGCGAAGGGCGTGCCGAGCGCGAAGCGGTTGCCCCGGACATCGGCGAGGTTGGCCACGCCGAGCGTCAGGCCGAGCTCGGGGCGACCGACGCGCACGGTCACGCCGCTGTCGAGATAGTCGCCTTGCAGTTCGCCCAGCTCGGGTCCGATCCCGAGACGCGATTTGCCCACGTAGTTGACCCAGCCCTGCGCCGTCAGTTCGAGGCCGCCCGACAACTCGTGCAGATAATCGAAGCCGACCCGGCCGGTGAATGCCGCGATGTTCGGCACCTGGGTGATTCGCGCGGCGAAGGCCAGCTGCGGTTCGTCGACCTTGCTCTTGTTCCAGCTCGCCCCGGCGTCGAGGCGCAGTGCCGGACTGACTTCGAGCCCGCCGCTCAGTGTGGCGGTCCAGACCCGCCCGTCGCCGATATTGGCGGTGCTCGGGAAGCCGGACAGGTCGATGAAGTCGGCCTGGATATCGTCCCAGCGGGTATAGGAAACGCTGGCGGCGAGATCGAAGGGGCCCCGGCCGCGATTCCCGTGGCGCGCGCCGATCTCGAAGGTGGCGCTGTTATCGTTGTCGAAGCGTCGCACGATCGGCCCCGCGACCGCGAGGCCGCCGGGCCGGAAGCTTTCCTGGTAACGGACGTAGAGCACCGTGCCCGGCAGCACGTCGGCGAGGAGCGAGGCCGAGGGCAAGAACGCGGTTTCGGTGCGACCGGCGGTTATGCCGGCAAGCGCCGCCAACAGCATCGGCTGAACGTCTTCGCCCGTGCCGCTCAGCTTCGAGTGGGTGTAGCGGGCGCCGCCGGTCAGGATCAGCCGGTCGAGCAGGCGCAGGCTGCCCTCCCCGTAGACCGTGAGTTCGTCTATCCCGTTGCGAACGCCGGTCACCGTCGTCGCGATTGCCGTCTGCTCGTCTTCGAGCCGACGCGAGAGGCGCATCCGGTTGCGGGTATAGCTCGCCCCGAGAACCCACCCGATATTGTCGCCCAGAGGCTGCCAGAGCCGCGTCTCGTTGGCGAACATCTCGGTGTCGTTCGACTGAAGGAACAGGCGCGGCGGCGCGCCCTGGGCGGTCGCGTCGTAGCGCTCGAGCAGGTCTTGCGAGGTGTATCCGGTCGACGAACGGAAACGCAGCAGCCCGATTTCCCCCGAGACGACGATCTGTGCCTGCGCATAGTCGCTCCGCGACCCTTCGGCGACGCGGGCCTGGCGGGACAGCGGCGGCCCCTGGCGATCGGCGTACTGGCTGTCGGCGCTGTCGGTCGATTGGGCTAGACCGATGACATCGACCTGCCAGCCGGGCGCGAGTTCGACCCGGAGCATCGCTCGTCCTCCCACCAGGTCGGTACGATTGACGTTGTCGCGGCCGAGCAGCGGCTTGTCGATGTAGCCGCCCTGGCGTGCGGCATCGGCGGTAATGCGCAGCGCGGCGCGGTCGCGGACCAGCGGCAGGTTGATCGTCGCGCTTGCGTCGACGCTCGCGCTGCCGTGCTGGGTGTAGCCGAGGCCGACCTGGCCCGAGGCGGCGGCGAAGCCGGCATCGGGGACATTCGGCACCAGGCGGATGATCCCCCCGAGCGATCCGGCGCCGTAAAGCGTGCCCTGAGGTCCTTCGAGTACCTCGACGCGGTCGAGGTCGGACAGACGCAGGTCGGGGTCGGGCGCGTTGTAGCTCAATCGCAGATCGCCGAGATACTGCCCCACGGTGGCCTGAGTCGGACCGGTAAAGCTCGAATCCGCGATGCCGCGAATGAACAGTTTGTTGCGGCCGCTGCCGAGGTGGGTCGAGGATACCGTGGCCAGCCGCTGGGTTATCTTCTCGGTCCCGCCGATCCCGCCGAGTTCGAGCGCCTCCCCGTCGAGCAGCGAGACCTGCCCCGGAAAATCGCCCAGCGCGAGGTCGCGCTTACTCGCTTCGACGATGATCGGCGTTCCTTCGACTTCGCTCATCTCGCTCGGCGGCGCGGGTCCCGCGCGGACCGGTCTTGGCGCCGGTGCGTTCGGTATGGGTCGGCGCGCTTCGGGTGCAGGGATCAGCCGCCAGCCGTAGCGGCCTGCGGCCACGGCGCGAACGCGCGCGAAGCGGGCGAGCTTGCGCACGGCGTCGCCGGCACCCATCGTGCCGCGGATCGCCCTCACCTTGCGATCCGCGACCGCCGGGTCGGTAATCACGATGCTCGTGCCGGTCTGCCGGGCGATGGCAATGGCTGCATCGGCCGCGCGCCCGGCGGGCGCGTCGATCGCCACGCTCTCGGCGTGCGCCGCGCTGGCGGCGAGAGCGGCACTTGCCGCAAGCAGGACGGGCAGCGTCCGGTGCATCTCAGTTCGCGCCGAGCACCCAGTCGTCGCCCTCGCGCCGGACCGGCACGCCGAGGAGGGCCCCGGCGGCGCGCGGATCCTCGCGTACCTGAGCGATGACGATGCTGCCCGAAATCCGCACAGTGCTGCCCGGCGCCGCGCGGAAGGCCACGCCGGTCGCCCGGGCCAGATCGGACGCCGCTTCCGCCAAGCTGGCATTGTCGAAGCTCAGCCGGCCCTCGCGCCATTCGCCGACCTGGGCGGGCGCGATCGTGCTCGTCCGGTAAGCGTCCGAACCGCGAGCGCTGCGCAGTACCTCGCCGGGCGCGAGATGGACCGCCTGGCGCGCGGGATTGAACACGACCGCCCCCTCGGCCACCGCAACGCGCACGTTCGCCTCGTCGAGCGCCACGTCGAACACCGTTCCGACATCGAGCAGGGCGTCGTCGCCGGCCACGACGCGGAACGGATGCGCCTCGTCGTGGCGAATGGTGAACAGTGCGCGGCCGCTCTCGAGCCGTACAAACCGGGGATCGTCGCGGTCGAGCTCGATGCGCGTCCCACCCGCGAGGTCGATCCGGTCGCCGCCGCCAAGCGCGATCATGCGGATCTCGCCCGGTGCCGTTTCTTCATAATAGGTGCTGCCGCCCGGCCAAACCGCGAATGCGAGCACCGCCACCAGCGCGGCAGCGAGCGCCCCGTCAAACCAGCGGCGCGAAACCCGCGCCGGCTGCGGCACGTCATCGTCGTTCGCGGAAGCCGGGCGCGCCGCGCGCAGCTCCTCCGCAGCTTCCGCCGCCGCAGCCGCGACGCGGTCGTAGGCGGCAGCGTGCTCCGGCGACCGGCCGAGCCAGTGTTCGAAGGCGTCCCAATCGGCAAAGCCGGGGTCTCCCGCGCGGACCGCCCAGGCTGCGGCTTCGTCGCGAATACGTTCGTCACGCTGCATCGAGCAGTCCTCCTGACGACTTGACGGAGTCGATACGCTCAGACCTCATCGTGGCGCTCCCTGAGCTCGGTCAGCGCGCGATAGGCCACCCTCAGGTCGCTCTCCACGGTGGACAGACTTACGCCGAATTCCGCCGCCACCTGCCGCTGGGGTACGCCGTCGACCCGGTGCCGGCGGAAGACCTCGGCGACGCGCGGCGGCTCGAGCCGGGCAAGAAGCTCCTCCACCAGCCGAACGAAATCGCGGGCAGCGACGACCCGCTCCGCCGATGGCGCATCGGATGTGCCCGTGACGGTTCCGGCGGAGAGGTCGGTCCATTCACGGTCGCGCTTCGCGGCCTGCCGCTGCGAGCGGAAGCGATCGATCATCAGCGAATCGGCGACGCGATAGAGATAGGGCAGCGGCGCGGCGACCGGGCCCGCCTGGCTGGTCGAGATCTTGAGCCAGACCTCCTGCACGAGGTCTTCGGCCGCCTCGCCCGCCCCGCGCACGGCAAGGAAGCGCACGAGGCGCTCGCGATGCTCGAAGAACGCGCCCTCGAGCCCGGTGCGTGGGGGGTCTTGCGACATTGCGGCAGGCATCCGATCGCTTGCGCAATTAGGGCGTCGAACGGTGAATGAAAAGCCAATGCGCCGCCAAACGGCATTCGCGGTCTAGGGCGCGGTCGCCTGCGGCCCGATCGGCTCGATCCCATAATCTTCGAGCAGCTTGGCAATCTCGCGCTTGCGGGCTTTGAGCACGCGATCGACGTCATCCCTCAGCTGCGGATCATCCTTTCGCACGCCCACCGAAATGTCGTAGGCCATCGGCCACTGGTTGTCGTCGAGCCACGGAGTAACCGGTTCCAGCCGCAAGGGCACTTTGCTTCGCCGGGCGAAGTAGCCGGCGAGAGGGCCCCAGACGAGGCCAGCATCGATCTCGCCTTTTTCGACCGCGTCGACGATCGCGGCGGGCGGATTGGGCCGCGTATAATCGCCATAGAGCATGTAGCCGCGGACGTTGCCGATAATGCCGCGCCGGGCGAGGGCGTGCGCCGGCGGAGTGTTGCCGCCATCGTCGCCCACCAACTGCACGCCCAGCGAAAGGCGTTTCAGCCGCGGATCGTCGAGCGTCAGGCCCGCGAGGTCGTCGGACTGACGCGTCACGAACATGTAACTCGCGCGGTAGTATGGACGCGTGGTCTCGAGCGTTTCCAGCCCCGCGGCGACACCGGGCCAGATGTCGCAGGCGCCCTCGCCCACCGTGTTGCGCACGAATCCGCGCCGCTGGGCCCACCAGGTGTACGCGATCGGCCGGTCGAGGTCGGAGGCGATCAGTTCGGCCAGTTTGTTCTCGAACCCTTCGCCCGCCCGATTCGAAAACGGCAGGTTGTTGGGATCGGCGCAGACCTTGAGCGGATCGGGGGCGCAGGCTGCCAGCAGGAGCGTGAGCAACCCGGCGCGCTTCATCGCGAGGCAGCCTCGGCAGTCCACGGCTTGCCGCCGAGCGTGACCGTGTGGGCGACCTTGTCCTTCTCCAGGTCGATGATCGTTGCCGTGCCCGAGAGCCCCGAGACGGCATAGAGTCGCGCGTCGTCTGGCGAGAGGGCGATTCCCCAAGTGCGGTGGCCGGTGGGGAACGAACGGACCACGCGGTAGCTCACCGGATCGATTTCCGCGACGCGGTCACCGCGCCCCATGGCGACGAAGGCGCGCTTGCCGTCGCGGGTCAGCTCGAGCTCGACCGCCTGCGGATTCTCGAGGTCGGGGAAGGCCGCGGCGAGGTCGATCGTGCGCTTCATCTCGCGCGAAGCGGTGTCGAACACCGCGATTGTTCCGCGCTGCTCCGACGAGACCCAGGCCTCGCGCCCGCCCTTGAGGAACAGCACTTCGCGCGGCCGGCTGCCGACGGGTAGGTTGTCGGTTACCTTGGCGCTGGCCACGTCGATGAAATGGGCGACGCTGGCCACTTCGCTGGTCGCGATCAACAACTTGCCGTCGGGGGAGACGCCGATGCCTTCGGGTTCGGGCCCGACGCGCACCTCGCGCACCACCTTGCCGCTGGCGACGTCGATGAACGAAACGGCGCTCTTGTCCTCGTTGGCCGCGTAGATCGTCGCCCCGTCGGGGCTGACCGCGATGCGCTCGGGATCGCTCCCCGAACCGAGTTCGCGGAGCTTGCGCAGCGAGTGACTGTCCCAGGCCTCGATGCGGTTGGATTCGCTCGCCGCGACATACAGCGTCTTGCCATCGGGGGAGAGCGCGAGGCCGCGGGGACGCTCGCCGGTCTGCAAAGCCCCCTCGACCTCGCCGCTCGCACCGTCGAGGACGTGAACCACGTCGGCCTCCTCGTCCGAGACGAAAACGCGGTCGCCGCCCCGCTCGGACGAAGAGCACGCGGCAAGCGCCAACGCCAGGGTTGGCGCCAACAGGGCAGGGAGCGACCTAACTTCCGGCTTCCTTGGGAACGTGCCATCCGTCGAATGCGTCAGCTTCCCTCGGAACGGGCGCGGGATGCTGCGAGGGCGTGCCGTTGCCGTTCGCGGCAATCGTCTCGGGCAACGACATCGAGCGGACATAACTGGCAATCTTCCAGATCTGGTCGTCGGTCAGCTTACCGCCCCAGGCCGGCATGCCGTTGGCGCGCCCGAAATAGATCGTGTCATAGATTTGATCGAGCCGGCCGCCGTACGTCCAGCTCGTGTCCATCAGCGGGGGCCCGATTCCGCCGCCCCCGTTAAAGTGACAGCCCACGCAGTTCATCTGGTTGTAGAGCTGCATCCCCTCGGTCACGGCCGCGGCATTGTCTAGGTAGGGCAGCGCCCGCCGATCGGGCGCGGTGACCAGATCGCCGCCGCCGGGAACCAGCGCCACGTCGCGCTGCGCGGGGGCGCCCGGGCCGGCCGGAGCGAAGGTGCCGGTCGAGGTATCGTCCTTGGCCTGATCGCAGGCCCCCAGCGCGAGTGCGAGAGTCATTGCGGCAGCGATCTCAATGCGGAAGTGCGAAGACATGGAGCGTCCCTCCTGCGGTCGTGCGGTTGGGAAGGTCGGTCATCGTGTTGACGAAACCGAGTGCGGAGGAGCCGTCGCGCGGGTCGAGCGGCCCCGACACGATCGCGCCCGACCAGCCTCCGACGCCGGACAGCACGGCGACGTACTGGTGGCTGTCGGGCCCCTTGTAGCTGATCGGTTGGCCGATGATGCCGCTTTCGAGCTTTTGCTTCCAGACCAGCTTCCCGGTGCGCGCGTCGACGGCCTTGAACCAGCCGTCCATCGTTCCGTAGAACACGAGGTCGCCCCCGGTCGAAACGGTGCCGGACCAGACGGGCAGATCCTCCCGAATCGTCCAGGCCGGTTTGCGCAGCACAGGGTCCCACGCGGTGAGTTCGCCGCGATGCCCGCCCGGCCCGGGTTTCATCTTCACCTCCGCCCCGACGTAGGGCGTGCCCGAGATGTAATTCACCTCGAGATTCATCCAGTCCATGCACAGGTTCTCGTGCGGGATATAGACCAGCCCGGTGCGCGGACTGAAGCTCGAGGGATTCCAGTCCTTCGCCCCGCTCGCGGTGGGACAGATGTCGTGCACTACCTGGCCGAGATGGGTTTCCTTCGCCGGATTGACGATCAGCCGGCCCGTTTTGAGGTTCACCCCCTTGGACGAATTCACGGGGCCGTATGGATCGGCCGAAAGCACCTGGCCTGTCTCGCGATCGACGACGTAGACGTAGCCGTTGCGATCGGGGTGGAGCAGGACCTCCCGCATCTTGCCCCCGAATGGCATGTCGAGCAGCAGTTGCTCGTTGATGCCGTCATAGTCGTGCTCATCGTGCGGGTTCATCTGGTAGAACCACTTGGCCTGGCCGGTGTTGACGTCGCGCGCGAACAGGCCGGCGGTCCACTTGTTGTCTCCGGGCCGCTGGAGCTGGTTCCACGGGCCAGGATTGGCCGTGCCGTAAAAAATCGTCTGGGTCGCCGGATCGTAGGCGATCCAGCCCCACATCGTGCCGCCGCCAATCTGCCAGGCACCCGCCGGCCAGCTCTTCACGCCCAGGTCCTTGCCCCGGTCCATCGCGTAGAAAGGATGGAAGTCCTTGCCGATCAGCGCCTGGTCGTCGGGCCCGGTGTGATAGGCGCGCCAGGCGATCTTGCCGCTGCCGAGATCGAGCGCGGTGAGCCAGCCGTGAACGCCGAACTCGCCCCCCGAATTGCCGACCAGGACCTTGCCGCCGGCAATCAGCGGCGCCATCGTCACGCTCTCGCCCTTGTTGATGTCACCCAGCTGGGTGCGCCAGACCTCCTTGCCGGTCTTGGCATCGAGCGCGATCGTCGCTCCGTCGAGCGTGTTGAAGACGAACTTGCCGTCGGCATAGGCGCCGCCGCGATTGACCACGTCGCAGCAGGCCACGCCCGCGGCGGCCGGCACGGGCTTGGGATTGTAGCTCCACTTGAGCGGCGCGCCTTCCTTGGTCAGGTCGAGCGCGTAGACGTGGTTGGGAAAGGCGCTAACGACGTACATCGTGTTGTCGACGACGATGGGCGCGGCTTCCTGACCCTTGTTGACGCCCAGCGAGAAGCTGAAGACCTCTTGCAGGTTCTTGGCATTCGCCGGGGTAATCTCGTTGAGCGAGGTGTAGCGCGTCGCCGCATAGTTCTTGGCCGGCATGGTCCACTGCCCGTCATCCTGCGGCGCGGCGGCCGCGGGGGCGACCGTGCGCCCGGCCCCGGGCGTCGGCGGCGCCAGCGCGTGGCCGATCTGCTCGCGGGTGAAAACGTCGCCGGCGGGGACCGGCTTGGGCAGCGGCGGCTTGGCCCCGGCGCGCTGCGGGAACATCCCGGTCTGGGCAGCCACGACCGGAAGCGCCGCGACGGCGACGGCGGCAAACGTGGCGAGGAGGATGGTCTTGGTCTTCATGGCATCAGTCCAGCGAATAGAGATAGTCGGCGACGGCGTTCGCCTGCTCAGGCGTCAGCGGGATGTCGGGCATCGCCGATCCGGGCGCGATCGTCTGTGCGTGGGTGATCCAGCGCAGCAGGTTGGGACGGCTGTTGGGCAACTTGCCGGCGATGACTTCGCGCCTGCCGATCCCTTCGAGGTTCGGCCCGACCTTGCCGTGCGCCTGGATCACCCCTGGCACCGTGTGGCACAGCCCGCAGTGATCGGCGATCACCTGCTTGGCGAGCTCGGTGGTGTCGTCGTCCCTGCCGCCCGCACAGGCGGCCAGCGGGATCAGCGCCAGGGCGACTAGCTTTCGCATACCGGCATTCCCAGCAGCAGGAGGATGTTGACGGCAATCAGGAAGACGAACACCGCGGAAAAGGCGATGCCCCACAAGGCCATGAAACGGGTGCGGCCCTGCCCGGTCTCGAACAGATGACGCTTGCTGCCTCCGGTTTCGTCTTTGGTGCGCCGGAGCAGCACCACGCCCAGCCACAGTGCGGCAAGCGCAACGAGGAGGCAGACACAGCCGATGATCAGCGGCCAGGGCTGGACCCCGGGGTGCGTGGTCAGGCGGATGCCGTAATAGAAGCAGGGCGCCGAGGAAAAGGCATAGATCGCCGAAAGCTGGACGAGCCAGGCCAGCGGTGCGGCCCAGACCGCGAACAACGCCTCGTGCGTTTCCACCCGGCCCCGGTGGGGCGCGGGATGAGCGCCTTCGTCCTGGTCGCGGGTCATTGTCCGACTCCGAGATAGGGAGAGAGGTAATAGGTGGAAAAGACCGCCAGCCACACCGCGTCGACGAAGTGCCAGTAGACGATGCCATTGGCCATCGGCAGCATCCGCAGCGGCGAGAAGAACCCCCGCCAGGTCCACAGCCAGAGCGCGCCGAGAATCATCAGCCCGGCGATGACGTGAGCCATGTGGAAGCCGGTCGTCACGAAATAGAGCGCGGTGTAGCTGCTCGTTCCGAGGCCGTAGGCTTTGTCCTTCCATTCGAAACCCTGGACGATCGCGAACACCGCCCCCATGGCGATCGCCAGGCCGATGCCGCCGAGCGCCTGGCCGCGGTCGTCCTTGCGAATGCCGCGCTCGCCCCACCAGGCAGCGACGCTCGATGCGAGCAACAGGAACGTATTGGGCAGAGCCAGCTTGAGACTGGGTTCGCTTTCGAGCACCCAACCGGGGGGGTTGGATACCGCCAGGTAGTAGTAGGAAAACAGCAGGTAGCCGAACAATGAGGCCTCGGCGACGACCAGCATGACCATGCCGTTCCAGCCGATTCCGCGGCCACCGATGGGGCCGAGTGGCAGGGCTTCGGGGCGCGATACGATACGTTCAGCCATTGCGCCTCTCCTCATGCGCGTCCGGTTCGCGCTCGAGCAGCTTCGTGCGCGGCTCGTTCCAGAACGCCAGCGAGGCGATTGCACCGATGCCGCCGAGCGCCGCCAGCCACCACAGCTTGCCGAGCAGCCCGGCAAACAGCACCGCCGTCGCCACCGTGAGCCAGAACGGCGCAGTCGTGTCGCTCGGCATCTTGAGAATCCGGTCGGGCTCCGCATCGAGGATCGATACGGCCAGCGCTTCCTTGCCTTCGTCGAGGGTCATGCCCTCCTCGAAGCTCGATCGGTTTTCGGTCTCGTCGAGCTGATCCTCCCACAGCGGATGCCGGCTCGCGACGGTCGGGATCACGGCGAAATTATAGGGAGGCGGCGGCGAGGGGATGGTCCATTCGAGCGACGGCCCGCTCCACGGGTCGGGACCGGCGATCGCGCCGCTGCGCCGCGACTTGATGACATTCCAGAAGAACATCAGCACGCCCACCGCAAAGACGAAGCTGCCGATCGTCGTGATCATGTTCAGCGCCGAGAAGCCCATTCCGGCGTCGTAGGTGTAGATCCGCCGCGGCATGCCGAGCAGCCCCGTCAGGTGCATCGGCAGAAACGCGAGGTTGAAGCCCAGGAACATGGTCCAGAAGTTCCACCACCCCAGCCGCTCGTCCATCAGCCGCCCGGTCATCTTGGGGAACCACATGTAGGTGGCGCCGCAGACCGGGAACACGTTGATGCCGATCAGCACGTAGTGAAGGTGAGCGACAACAAAGTAGGTGTCGGTGAGCTGCCAGTCGGCCGGCACGCTGGCGGTCATGAAGCCCGAAACGCCGCCGATCACGAACAGCAGGATCATCCCCGCAAAGAACTTGAAGGCCGTGGTGAAAACCGGCTTGCCCAGCCAGATCGTGGCCAGCCACGCGAACACCGCGACCGCGCTGGGAATGGTGATGATGATCGACGCGCCGGAGAAAAACGCCAGGCCGAGACCGGGCAGGCCGGTGGCGAACATGTGGTGCACCCAGACACCGAAGCCGAGCAGCATCGTCGCCACGGTGGACAGCGCGACGAGCGTGTAACCGACCAGCGGGGTCCGCGAGAATGTCGGCAGCCCGTCGGATACCATGCCCATCGCCGGCAGGACGATGGCGTAGACCCAGGGATGGCCGAACAGCCAGAACAGGTGCTGCCACAACAGCGGCTCGCCGCCGCCGGCGACGGTGAAGAAGCTCGTCCCCAGGTTGCGGTCCATCCACAGCAGGAAGAAGGCCAGGCTTACGGCGGGTATGACCACCAGGTTGGCCGCACTCGCCGTCAGCGTGCCCCAGACCATGATCGGCAGGCGGTTTATCGACATTCCCGGCGCCCGGCAGCGCGCCGCGGTGACGATGAAGTTGGCCGCCCCGACGCTGGTCGAGATGCCGAGGAAGACCATGCCCAGCGCGTAGATGTCCTCGTTGATGCCGGGATTGAAGGCCTTTTCGGCGTAAGGGACGTAGTTGAACCAGCCGTCGTTCGGCCCCGCCCCGACCAGCGGCCCGGCGTAGAGGAACAGCGCGGCGGCGAGGTAGATCCAGTAGCTGAGCGCATTCATTCGCGGAAACGCCATATCGCGCGCGCCGAGCCACAGCGGGAAAAAGTAGTTCGAAAAGCCCGACAGGACCGGCCCCGCGTAGAGGAAGATCATCGTCATGCCGTGGGTCGAGAACAGTTCGTTGTACTGTTCTGGCGTCAGCAGGTGCTTGTTGGGCCCGGCAAGCTGGAGCCGCAGAACCAGCGCCTCGATCCCGCCGATCGCCAGCATGATGAAGGCCGTCACCAGGTAGCGCTTGCCGATTTCCTTGTGATCGACTGTGCCGAACCATCCCTTCAGTCCCGGCTCTGTACGCCAGATCCGCTCGAGCCGATCGCGCAGGGCGGCGTCGGCCACGGCGACGCGTGGGGTGCGCGACAGGCGGGTGTCGGTATCGGCCAGCGGCCCTTCGCGGCCGGCGGTGAGGTCGGCTGCGCTCATTCCAGCGTCTCCAGGTAAGCGACAACGGCTTGAAGCTGCGGCCCCGTAAGGTGCTGGGGCGGCATTTGGGCGCCAGGCTTCGCGCCCTGCGGATCCTCGATCCACCCGGCGAGATTGGCGCGATTGTTGGGATAGGTGCCGGCAGCGATCAGCCTGCGGCTCATGAGATGGGTAAGGTCGGGCCCGACGTTCGACCCCGCGCTCGTGCCGCGAACGGTGTGGCACAGCGCACAGCGGTATTCCATCAGAGCGAGGCCCTCCGCCTGCTCCGGAGTGACCGGCGGAGGCGCGGTCTGCAGCTGGGCCGCGCGCCACTTGGCAAATTCGCGAGGGCTTTCGGCGACCACCTCGAAGCCCATGTGCGCATGCTGCAACCCGCAGTATTCGCTGCACTGCCCGCGATAGATTCCCGGCTCGTCGGCCTCGAGCCAGGTCAGGTTGACCTGGCCGGGAATGGCATCGGTCTTTCCGGTCAGCTTGGGCACCCAGAAGCTGTGAATCACGTCCCCCCCGTGCAGCCGCACGAGCACCTTGGCGCCGACGGGCACGTGGATTTCGTTGGCCGTGGTGAAGCGCTCGCTGGGCACCGCCCCGCCATAGTCCGCCTGCCACCACCACTGATGCGCGGTGACGTCGATCGTGATTTCCGGCCGCCGCGGCATCGGCGCGACGTGCCCAAGCGCGATCATCGTCCAGCCGAGCGCCACGAGGAGGAACAGCGAGGATATGCCGAGGCCGATGAAGATCAGGCGGACGCCGCCGACCCCGCGCGCGACCGCGGGCAGGCCGGCCTCCACCGCCCTGCCCCGGCGCACGGCGCGCCACAGCATGTAGGCGATGATCAGGCAGACCGCGCTGGAGAGCAGCACGAGAAACCAGGTCAACGGAACGGTCGCGTCCGCCCTTGCCCCGTTGCTGGTCAGGTATCCGAGCGGCGCGCCGCTCATACGGCAAAGCCCTCCCGATCGCGCAGAACGTGAGCGGTCGTGCGCAGAGCCAGCCACAGGAAGAGGATCCCGCCAGGCACCCACATCAGCGTGCCGCCGAGTTGCTGATCGGCCAGCGGCGTGAAGCCCCAAGCCTGGGTCGTGATATAATGCCACGAGAAAAGCGGGCGTCCCGCGAGTGTGAGAACCGCGCCGAGGAAGGCCATCTGCATCGAGGCGACCGTACCCGCCGCGACCAGCCCCATTGGCCGCTCGCCGAGAGGCAGGAGCTCACGCCACAGCAGCACCGCGCTGAAGAACAGCGTGGTGTGCATCGCCCAATAGATCGCGTCGGAATGGAGCGTCGCGTCGTACGGCGCGGGCATGTGCCACAGCCAGAGGAATGCGGTGAACGCGGCTGTGGCTGGCCATAGCCAGCGCGAATTGCGCGCGGCCGGCAGGGCCGCTGCCACGAGCGGCGCGCCCAGCAGGAACATGATCATGTGCTGGCCGACTCGCGCCGCGAACAGCGAAACCGAAAGCGCGCAGAGGGGCGAAATCAGAGCCAACGAAGTTATCGCCCAACCGCCCGCTGCCATCGTGCGGCGCGACGCCGGGCAGCGGCGCAGATGCACCCCGGCCAGCAGCGCCAGGGCAACAATGAGAATCGGATCGAAATTCCACCTCAGCCACAGGCTGTCGGGCAAAGGCGGTGCGCCGCAATAGGGCATTCTCGGGCCGGCCTCCTCAAGCCAAGCCCTCCCGTCGCGACTCTTCATCGCGCAGAAACCCGAATGATGTCAAGGGCGTCGAGCCCGCGGATCAGGGCCGAAGAACCGCCACCGGGTTCGCGAGACGATGCGATATGCCAGTAATGGTGCCCAGAAGAGGACTCGAACCTCCACGCCCTTGCGAGCGCCGCCACCTGAAGACGGTGCGTCTACCAATTCCGCCATCTGGGCACGGGCCGCGCGGTCTTCTTGGGCCGAGCGGCGGGTAGGGGCGGGCCGATAGCGAAGGCGCGGCGGTCTTGTCAAAACAAAAGTCGGCGGCTTGCGGCGCTCGGCGGGTTGCGGCATGGCCCCCTCAGCACGGGGCCGATGCCGAAGCGGCCGCGGAAAAGAGGGATTTACAGGTATCATGGCGACCTACGGACCGCTCGAGGACAAACTGGTGGTTGTGATCGGTGGCGGCGGCTTCGTCGGCCGGCACCTCGTGCAGGCGCTGCTCGAGTGCGGCGCGCGGGTGCGCATTGCCGATCGCCATCCCGAAAAAGCCCATTCGCTCCGGCCGCTGGCCAAGCTGGGCCAGATCCAGTTCACCCGCTGCAACGTCGCCGATCGGCGCAGCGTGGAGCTGGCGATGCAGGGGGCCGACGCCGCCGCCTACCTCGTCGGCGCCTTCGCCGGCGACCTGGAGACGCTCCAGGCCGATGCCGCCGGCTGGGCGGCGCAGGCCGCGGCGAGGGGCGGCGCCAGTGCCTTCGCCTATGTCTCGGCAATCGGCGCCGATCCGGATTCGGAAAGCGGCTACGCATCGACCAAGGGGCGCGGCGAGGAGCAGGTCCGCGCAGCGTTTCCTCGGGCGACGATCGTGCGGCCCTCGGTCATGTTCGGCGAGGACGATCGGTTCATCACCATGTTCGCCGGGCTGATCTCGGCGCTGCCGGTTCTGCCGGTGTTCGGGCCCGATGCGAAGATCCAGCCGGTGTGGGTCGACGACGTGGCCGAAGCGCTCGCGAAGGCGCTCGCCGATCCCGCGGAACACGGCGGCAAGACTTACGAGCTGGCAGGTCCGGAGCAGATTTCGATGCTCGATCTCCACCGGCGGATAGCCGCCGCCCAAGGGCGCCGGCGCAGTTTCGTCGCCGTGCCCGATGCACTCTCGGGCCTGTTCGCGGCGCTGCCGCTGACGCCGATGAACGGCGACCAGTGGCGCATGCTCAAGGCTGGAAACGTGGCCTCCGGGGCGCTGCCCGGCCTCAAGCAGCTCGAGGTTCAGGCCCACCCGCTCGGCCTGTTCCTCGACAGGTGGATGGTCCGGTTCCGCAAGCACGGCCGCTTCGGCGATGCCAGCGCGGCCTGAACGACAGGCTAGGACGACAAGCGGGACCGTCAGGCCTGCGCGGGCGGCGGTGCGCCTTCGCCGAGAACCGCCACCGGCTCGACCAGCAGTGAGGAGCCGTCGGTTCCGGTGATGCGCACCCGCGCGCCCGCTGGGACGTCGGGGCCGCGGGCGATCCACTCGCTGTCGCCGATGTGCACGCGCCCGCTGCCGTGCTCGATGGCGGTGACCACGAGCGCCGTCTCGCCGATCATGCGCGCGCCGCGGCGATTCATCAGCGGGTCGCTGCTCTCGATCGGCTGGTCGCGGAAAAAGCGGTGCGCGGAAAACGCGGCGATGAGCGAGAGAAACACGAAGTCGACCACCTGCAGCGGCAGCGAGATGTCAAACGCGGCGGTCAGCAGGCCGGTGGCCAGCGCGGCGACCGCAAGCCAGATCAGATAGACCCCGGGCACGAGCATCTCGAGGGCGGCGAGCACCAGGCCGAGCGTGAGCCAGACCCAGTGCGGCTCGATACCGGTCAGCCAGTCCATCACTCGCCGCCGGTGCGCGGAACCGCAGAGCGCGGGGCCGAGCGCGGCAGCGGGGTGCCGCTGTCGCTCGCCGGCGCGGACCTGTTTCCATCGCTCAGCGCCTCGCGGGCGAGTTCGCCGATCCCGCCCAGCGTGCCGATCAGCTGGGTCGCCTCGACCGGGAAGAGGATGGTCTTGGCATTGGGACTGGTGGCGAACTTGCCGACCGCCTTGGTGTATTCCTGGGCGATGAAGTAGTTGATCGCCTGGTTGCCGGATTCCGATATCGCCTGCGAGACCGCGCGGGTGGCCTGGGCTTCGGCTTCGGCGGCGCGCTCGCGCGCTTCGGCATCGCGGAAGGCGGCTTCCTTCTTGCCTTCGGCCGAAAGGATCGCGCTCTGCTTCTCGCCTTCGGCGCGCAGGATGCGGCTGGCGCGCTCGCCCTCGGCCTCGAGGATTTCCGCGCGCTTGAGGCGTTCGGCCTTCATCTGCCGCGCCATCGCCTCGGAAATGTCCAACGGCGGGCGAATGTCCTTGATCTCGACGCGGGTGATCTTGACCCCCCACGGGCTCGTCGCGTGGTCGACTACGGAGAGCAGCCGGGCATTGATCTCGTCGCGCTTCGAGAGCGTTTCGTCGAGGTCCATCGAGCCCATCACGGTGCGCAGGTTGGTGGTGGTCAGGGCCATGATCGCGGCATAGAGGTTGTGCACCTCGTAAGCTGCCTTGCCGGCATCGAGCACCTGGAAGAACACCACCGCATCGACGCCGACCATGGCGTTGTCCTTGGTGATGATTTCCTGGCCCGGGATGTCGAGAACCTGCTCCATCACGTTCACCTTCTGCCCGACGCGGTCGATGAACGGCAGGATGAGGTGGAATCCGGGCTCGGCGGCGAGCGTGAACTTGCCGAGCCGCTCGATCGTGTAGACGTAGCCTTGCCGCACCACACGCACGGCCATGACTAGGAAGATGATCAGCAAACCCAACAGGGCAATCAGGAACGGACCCATCGCAATTCCCTCCTCGTTAGGCGATATCCTAACCGGAGGAGACCCCCCGGCCAAGCGAAACCGGAAGCGCGATTGTGCCGCGCGGCCGAAGACCCTAGAGGTGCCGGACCGAGTCAACGTCTCGGCCGGGAGAGGAACACGAATGCGCATTTCACCAGCCACCATGCTCGCCGCCTCGCTGCTCGCGGGAACGCTCGCCCAGCCGCTAGCGGCCCAGGATGCTCCGGCTCCCGCCCGGGCGGCACCCGCCACCCAGCCACCGCGTCCGGCCGGGCCTCCGGCCCCGACCCAGCTCGGCCGCGGCCCATGGGATTACGAGACCCGGAACGGCAAGATTCACGTCGAGGTCGTCGCCCGGCAGCTGGTGCGGCCCTGGGGCATCGCCTTCTTGCCGAGCGGTGAGATCCTGGTGACGGAGCGCGACGGGCGCCTGCGGGTGATCCGCGACGGCAAGCTCGATCCGGTCGCGGTCGCCGGCCTGCCGCCGATCAACCCGGCCGGCATCGGCGGCTTATACGACGTGGTCCTCGACCCCGACTTCGCCAGCAACCATTACCTTTACATGAGCTACGTCAAGCCGGCCGAGCCGGACCATGACCAGACCACGCTGGCGGTGATGCGCGCGACCTGGGACGGCACGGCGCAGCTGAGGGACGTGCACGACATCTTCGTCGCCGACGCCTGGTACGGCGCCCAGCCCTGGCCCGAGCGATGCTGCGGACAGGGGCCGGCGAGCGGTAGCTGGGGCGGGCGCATCCTGTTCGGCGCCGACGGCAAGCTCTACGTCACGAGCGGCGATCGGAACTACGGCGAAATGGTCCAGAAGCCGGACAACGACTTCGGCAAGATCATGCGCCTCAATCCCGACGGCTCGGTCCCCGCGGACAATCCCTTCGTCGGCAAGGCCGGTTGGAAGCCGGAAATCTGGACCACCGGCCACCGCAACCCGCTGGGGCTGACCATCAACCCGGCCGATGGGACGATGTGGGAAACCGAGTTCGGCCCGCGCGGCGGCGACGAGCTCAACCGGATCGAGAAGGGCCGGAACTACGGCTGGATCGACGTCACCCAGGGCAACCACTACAACGGCGAGCCGGCCAAGGGCATCAGGAACGTGCCCGGGATGACCGACCCGGTGCTCGCCTTCGGCCCGCCATCGCTCAATCCCGGCAATCCGGTGTTCTATGCCGGCGACATGTTCCCCGGCTGGCGGGGCGACCTGCTCCTGCCGAGCTTCACCAAGGGTGTGCTGCGTTTCGAAATGAAGGACGGCATGCCCGAAGGCGAGCCCGAGTACCTGCTCGCCGACCTCAAGCAGCGTTTCCGCGATGCCCATGTCGCGCCCGACGGCTCGGTCTACCTCCTCACCGACGAACCAACCGGCGCGGTGCTGCGGATCACGCCGGGCGAGTAGCCAACCGCCGCTATTCGGCGAGCGTCTGCTCGTCGATGCGGCGCTGGGCTAGCGCCAGAGTTTGCGCCGCAGGGATGTTGGGCTGCGTGCCGTAGAGCGTGCGCAGGAAAATCCTGTCGCCCGCGGTCAGTTCGGACGGGGCGGCCTGCGCGTCGTCGAACAGCGCGAGGATCGAGCCGCCCGGCATCGCGACCGCCTCGGCACTGTCGCCGGCCAGTGCGCGCATCGTGGCGTAGTCGGCGAGCTGGACGATACCGCGACCGGCCAGCGCCGCCGCGTCGACCAGCACCGTGCCGGACACGATGTCGCGCCGCGTCGCGACGTAGATCTTCGAATGCGCCATCGCCGCGGTCGCCTGCGGCGGGGCGGTGAGGCCGTTGGCCCGCTCGACGATCATGCCGTCGCGGGTACGCGTGACCACGCGCACGAAGCTGCGGGCCGGGCCTTCCTCTTCGAAAAGGCGCCGTTTCTGGTCCTTGTCGAGGTTCTCGAACAGGTATCCGCGACGTTCGCGGAGTTCGTTGATGAACTTGCGCCCGTCGTTCGACACCGCGATCACCATGTTGGCCTCGCAGGTTTGCGTATCGGCCAGCGGAATGCCGAGGGTCGCGGCGGTTTCGCGAATGCGCCCGACGACCATCTCTGCCTGATCGCGCTGCAGCCCGATAACCCCTGGACACAGCCGATCCTCGAAGCGCGGCAGGGGCTCTTCGCGCGCCGCGCCGCCGTAGACCTCGGCGGATGCCGGCGAGGCGGCGAAGCATGCCGCCGCGGCGGCGAGCGTGGCGAGAATTCGGTACGGCACGTTCCATCTCCCCGATGAGAGTCGGCCCCCGGTCGCACTATCCTCCTGCGCGGCGGGTGCTGCAAGCGGCCATTTGCGCCCTTGCGCGGGCGGGGTGGCCGCTCCGAAAAGGTCCTCGCCCGGCGCAAAGGCCGCGCTCGCCTTGCCAGGCGTTGACCCACACGCCTGCCCGCCTATGTCGGGCCGCGCATGAGCGTTGAACCCGATCTTCCCCCGCCGCCCCCGCTGAAAACGCTGCTGTCCGCCGGACCGCTGGCGCTGTTCCTGGACTTCGACGGCACGCTGGTCGAGATCGCCCCCACTCCCGGCGCGATAGCGGTCCCCGCCGGGTTGGGCGAGCGGCTCGCGGCGCTGTCCGAGCGCCTCGGCGGTCGCCTGGCGCTGATCAGCGGACGGGCGATCGACGATCTCGAGGCGCATTGCGGCCCGCTGCGCGTCGCCTGCGCCGGGTCGCATGGCGCGGCGCGGCGCGCGGCCGACGGCACCGTTCTGGGCGAAGCGGCGCTGGCGCTTCCCGGCGCGGCCATTGCCGAAGTCGAACGTTTCGCCGCCGCCAATGGAGTCCGCTACGAGACCAAGGCCCACGGCGCGGCCTTGCATTCGCGCGAGACGCCCGAACGCGAGGAGGCCTGCGCCCTGTTCCTGGACGAAGTGGCACGGCGCCACGGCCTCGCGGTCAAGCGCGGCAAGCGGGTGGCCGAGCTGGTCCGGCCCGGTGCCGACAAGGGCGGCGCGGTGCAGGCGATGATGGCCGAAGAGCCCTTCGCCGGGGCGATCCCGGTGTTCGTGGGCGACGACGTCACCGACGAGGACGGCTTTGCCGCCTGCGCCGCGCTCGGCGGGTTCGCCGTCGCGGTCGGCCCGCGCGCAACCGAAAATGCGCGCTACGGGCTTGCCGATCCTGCTGCAGTGCACCATTGGTTGGAGCTGTGAGCGTACCCGCACAGCCCGGCCTCGAACTCTGGACGATCGGCAACTGTCAGGTTTCCGGCCTGATCGACGAGGCGGCGGGGCTCGTCTGGGGCTGCGTGCCGCGGGTCGACGGCGACCCGGTGTTCTGCGCGCTGCTCAACGGCGAGCGGCAGGACCGGGGCGTGTGGCGCTTCGAGATCGAAGGCCAGGTCTCCGCCACCCAGCATTACGAACGCAACACCCCTATCCTCGTCACCCGGCTCGAGGCCATCGACGGCAGCGCGGTCGAGATCACCGATTTTTGCCCCCGCTTCGAGCGCTCGGGCCGCATGTACCGCCCCGTCGCCTACACGCGCATCGTGCGCCCCGTGGCCGGCTCGCCGCGTCTCAAGGTGACGCTGCAGCCGATGCGCGACTATGGCGCCGAAGCGCCGGAGACGACCAGCGGCACCAATCACATCCGCTACCTCCTGGGCGCGCAGGCGATGCGCCTCTCGACCGATGCGCCGGTCGGTTACCTGCTCGAAAGCCGCACCTACCGGGTCGAGAGCGATCAGCACTTCTTCCTTGGCCCCGACGAGCCGTTCAGCGGCAACATCCGCTCCGAGTTGCGGCGCATGGAGGCCGACACGCGCAAGTACTGGAAGCTGTGGGCGCGCGGGCTCGCCACGCCTTACGAGTGGCAGGACGAGGTCATCCGCTGCGCCATCAACCTCAAGCTGTGCCAGCACGAGGAAACCGGCGCCATCGTCGCCGCGCTGACCACCTCGATCCCCGAGGCGCCGGGCAGCCAGCGCAACTGGGACTACCGCTACTGCTGGATCCGCGATTCCTACTACACGGTGCAGGCGCTCAACCGCCTCGGCGCGCTCGACGTGCTCGAGAAGTACCTCGCCTACCTGCGCAACATCGTCGACGAAGCCGCCGGCGGGCAGATCCAGCCGCTCTATTCGGTGATGGGCCAGGGCGAGCTGGGCGAGACGACCGCACCCCACCTCGCCGGATATCGCGGCATGGGGCCGGTCCGCGTCGGCAACGCCGCCTACATGCAGGTCCAGCACGATTGCTACGGTCAGATCGTGCTGCCCACGGTGCAGGGATTTCTCGACCGGCGGCTGCTGCGGATGGCCGACGAGCGCGACTTCGCCAGCCTCGAGCAAGTCGGCGAGATGGCCTGGCGAATGCACGATCAGCCCGACGCCGGGCTGTGGGAATTCCGCACCCGCCAGGAAGTGCACACCTATTCGGCGGTGATGAGCTGGGCGGCCTGCGACCGGCTAGCCAATGTCGCGCGGCACCTCGGCAAGGAAGACCGCGCCGCGGCCTGGGCCGAACGCGCCGCGGCGATCCGCGAGAAGATCGATGCCGAGGCCTGGGTCGAGAACGGCGCGGGCGGCCATTACGGCGCCAGCTTCGAGAGCGACTACCTCGACGCCAGCCTGCTGCAGATGGTCGAATTGCGATACCTTGCGCCCGACGATCCGCGCTTCCTCTCCACCTTCGAACAGGTCGAAAAGGCGCTCCGCCGCGGCGAGCACATGCTGCGCTACGCCCAGGAAGACGATTTCGGCGCGCCGGAGACCGCGTTCAACATCTGCACCTTCTGGCTGATCGACGCCCTGGCCCGTTGCGGCCGCGAGGACGAGGCGCGCGAGCTGTTCGTGACCATGCTCGATCACCGCACCGCGTCGGGCCTCCTGTCCGAGGACATGGACTTCGAGACGGGCGAGCTGTGGGGGAACTTCCCCCAGACATATTCGCTGGTTGGAGTGATCAACTGCGCCGGACTTCTGTCCAAGAGCTGGAGTACAATTCGCTGACGTGAGCCGTCTCGTCGTCATATCAAACCGGGTCGCGGTGCCCAAGGCGCGCGGCGCCGCTGGCGCCCAAGGAGGGCTGGCCGGCGCGCTCAACGCCGCGCTCAAGAAGACCGGCGGGCTGTGGTTCGGCTGGTCGGGCGAAGAGGCGGAGAAGCCGTCGCCCGAACCCACCGTCGGGATCTACGACGGCGTGACCATGGCGACCATCGACCTCGAGCCCCACGATGTCGACGAATACTACAACGGCTACGCCAACTCGACGCTGTGGCCGCTGTTCCACTACCGCCTCGATCTGACCGAATACGAACGCGAGACCGGACGCGGCTACGAACGGGTCAACGAGCTGTTCGCCGACCGGGTGACCCCGCTGATCGAGCCCGACGACCTGGTCTGGGTGCACGATTACCACCTCATGCCGCTCGGCGACGGGCTGCGCCGGCGCGGGGTCAAGAACCGGATGGGCTTCTTCCTGCACATTCCCTGGCCGCCGACCCGGCTGTTCGTCTCGCTGCCCTACCACGAGCGGCTGGTCCAGTCGCTCCTGGCCTACGACCTCATCGGCTTCCAGTGCGACGAGTGGCTCGAAAGCTTCCTGCACTATTGCCGCAAGGAACTGGGGGCCGAGGTCGACACCGAGAGCGGCCGGATTACGTTCGAAGGCAGAACGACGATCGCCCGGGCCTATCCCATCGGTATCGATTTCGAGCACTTCACCGCCCAGGGCGAGACCGGCGAGGCGCGGCAGGCGCAGCAGCGGGTCATTTCCAGCACGCGCCGGCGCACCGCCATGATCGGTGTCGACCGGCTCGACTATTCGAAGGGCCTGCCCGAGCGGATCGACGGCCTCGGCCGGTTCTTCGATCGTTATCCCGAGCGGGTGAAGGATCTCGTCTTCATCCAGATCGCCCCGCCGAGCCGCGCCGATATCGGTTCTTACAAGAAGATCCGCGCCGAGCTCGAGCAGAAGACCGGGCAAATCAACGGTGCGCGCAGCAGGATCGACCTGGTGCCGATCCGCTACGTCAATCAGGGGCACACCACCGCCGAGCTCTACGGCGTCTACCGGGCCTGCAAGATCGGCCTGGTCACGCCCTTGCGCGACGGGATGAACCTGGTGGCCAAGGAATACGTCGCCGCGCAGGACCCGGAGGATCCGGGCGTGCTGATCCTGAGCCGCTTCGCCGGCGCCGCACAGCAGCTGGGCGGGAAGGGGGAGACGGAAGGGGCAATCCTGGTCAACCCGCACAGCCCCGACGACATCGCCGCCGGGATTCGCGACGCGCTCGAGATGCCGCTCGAAGAGCGCAAGGCGCGCTGGCAGCCGATGTTCGAATGCGTGCGCGACGAGAACGTGCAGCGCTGGACCGAGAACTTCACCCGCGACCTGGCGGGCTAGCCCTCAGGCTTTCTTCCCGATTCCTTCGCGCAACAGGCGATTGACGGCGGCGGACACGGTTTCGGGAGCGATCTCGTCGCTCCAGATGGCGAAGCGCAGGCCCAGGAACACGTTCATACCCATGATCGCCCAGGCCTCCGGCTCGCCGAGGTCGTCGCGCAGTTCGCCCGCTGCGATGCCCTGCTGCAGGCGGGCGAGGATGCGGCTTGCGGTTGTCTCATAGTGGTGGCGAAAGCCCTGCGGGTCGACGAATTCGGACTCGTCGATGATGCGATAGATTTCCTGATGTTCGCGGGCGAAGCGGAGGAAGGCGGCAAGTGCGGCGCGTTCCTTTTCCAGCGCTTCGGTCTCGCTCGCCAGCGCCGCCGCGGCGCGCGCGCCGACCTGCCCGCTGAGATCGTTGACCAGCGCGCGGAAGATTTCGTCCTTCGAATCGAAGTAGGTGTAGAACGTGCCCAGCGCGGTTCCCGCGCGGCGCGTGATGGCGCTGATCGAGCCGTCGTGGAAACCCTTTTCGCCGAACTCGGCGGCAGCCGCATCGAGCAGCTTGCGCATCGTCTTGCGGCCGCGCTCGGTGCGCGGTTGCTTGCCCTCGCCGGCGCCTGCGATCGGCTCTTGGTCACTTGCCATCGGCATGAGCTACCGCGCTGCACGCCTCGTGGCAAAAGATTAAAGTTGAAAGTCGGTTCATGTTTCATTATTGGCCCCGGGCAACAAGACAATAGGTCGGGAGATGACAATGAACCTCGCAGTGCTGCGGCATTCCACCGCATTCGCCCCCATCGCCACCGTGCTCCTTTGCACCCTCGCCGCTGCTCCGGCCGCCGCGCAGGACGATGCTGCCGCCAACCAGCAGGCCGATTCGGGCAGCGATGCGAGCGAAGGCGCGATCATCGTCACCGCCCGGCGCCGCGAGGAACGCCTGGTCGACGTGCCGATCGCCGTTTCGAGCTTCAGCGAGGCGCAGCTCGCCGAGCGCGGCGCGCAGGACATCACCGACATCGCGCAGTTCGCGCCCAACACCACGCTCGAAACCTCGCGCGGCACCAATTCGACCCTCTCGGCCTTCATCCGCGGCATCGGCCAGCAGGACCCGGTCTCCGGCTTCGAGCAGGGCGTCGGCATCTATCTCGACGACGTCTATCTGAACCGGCCGCAGGCCGCGGTGCTCGACATCTACGACGTCGAGCGTATCGAAGTGCTGCGCGGGCCGCAGGGCACGCTCTACGGCCGCAACACGATCGGCGGCGCGGTCAAGTACGTGACCCGCGAACTGCCCGACGAGCCTTCGGTCAAGGTCAAGGCCACCTATGGGACTTACGACCAGGCGGAAGGCGTCATCACTGCCTCGACCCCCGTTGGCGGCGACGTGCGCGTCGGGGCCTCGGCCGCCCGGCTCTCGCGCGGCGGGTTCGGCACCAACCTGACCACCGGCCAAGACAACTACAACAAGGATGTCTGGGCCGCGCGCGGCACCATCGAGGCCGGCGGCCACGGCGCGCCCTATTCGATCCGCCTGTCGGGCGATTACACCAAGGACAATTCCAACCCGCGCGGTGGGCACCGCCTCATTCCAGGCCTGCAGTCGGACGCTCCGGTGCTCAAGGACGTCTACGACACGCGCGGCGGGCTGGTCGATCCCAAGCAGTACGTCGAAGCCTACGGCATGGGCCTCAACGCCTCGGTCGAGGTCGGCTCGGGCATCACGCTGCGCTCGATCACCGGCTGGCGCAAGGACGACAGCGCCTCGCCCATCGACTTCGATGCCCTCGCCCCGGTCGATTTCGACGTCCCCGCGATCTACAGGAACAAGCAGTTCAGCCAGGAATTCCAGGCACTCTATGACGACGGCGGGCCGCTCAAGGGTCTGGTCGGCGCCTACTACCTCAACGCCAAGGCCGACACCGCCTTCGACGTGCGGTTGTTCACCAGCCTGGCCGGCCTCACCGGCTTCACCGAGGCCGACGTCGATACCGAAACTTATGCCGTCTTCGCCGACTTCACTTACGATCTGACCGAGCAGTGGAGCGTGTCGGCCGGCGGCCGGTACACCTGGGACAAGCGTACCGCCTCGATCCTCAAACAGAACTACCTCGGCGGCGGTTCGCCGGTGTTCGGCGGTGCGGGCGTCCCGCTCGGCGGCGCGGCCACCGACTTCGACGGCTCGGCCGATTTCAAGAAGTTCACCCCGCGCGTCTCGCTGAGCTATCAGCCCAATCCGGACCACAACATCTACGCAAGCTATTCGCAGGGCTTCAAGGGCGGCGGCTTCGATCCGCGCGGGACCGGCGTCAACGCGCCCGATCTCGACGGCAACGGCTCGCTCAGCGACGCCGAGATCGCCGATTTCCTCAGCTTCGACCCGGAATCGGTCGATAGCTACGAAGTCGGCTACAAGGGCAACCTCGCAGGTGGCGCGCTCTATGTCGCGCTGGCCGGCTTCTATGCCGACTACACCGACGTGCAGATTCCCGGTTCGGTCGCCTGTACGATCGGCGGGCTGCCCGGATTCTGCGGCGTCGTGTCCAACGCCGGCAAGGCCCGGTTCAAGGGCTTCGAATTCGAAACCAACGCCCGGCTCGCGCGCGACATCGGTACGCCCGGCGACCGTGTCAACTTTGCGGGCTCGGTCGGCTACATCGATGCCGAATACCGCGAATACGTCACCCTCATCGGCGGCGTGCCCACCGACGTGGCGCAGTACCGCAAGGTGCAGAATACGCCCAAGTGGACCGCCAGCGGCACGCTGAGCTACACCACCCCTGTGGGTGAGGGCGATCTCTACGTCGGCACCTCGCTGTCCTACAAGTCGAAGACCTATCAGTTCGAAATCCCGAACCCCTACTTCGACCAGAACGGCTACGCGCTGGTCGATGCGAGCATCGTCTATAACGCGCCGGGCGACCGCTGGAGCCTGGGGCTCTACGGCAAGAACCTGAGCGACAAGCAGTACAAGACTTCGGGCTACACCTTCATGAACCTCGCCGACCCGGTGACCGGCGACCTCGCCTACGGCAGCAACGGCTACCCGACTTCGGCGCTGGGCAAGGAAGGGGTGCTGACCGCGTTCTACGGCAATCCGCGCCAGGTCTTCGTCACCGCGACCTACCGGTTCTGACCCTCCTCCCGGTCAGAAGGTCCGGCGGCGCATGACGTACCGCGAACACCGCTACGCCTCCGCCGACGGCAGGCTGCGGCTCTTTGCCCGCGATTACGGGGGCGAAGGGCCGCCGCTGCTGCTGCTCCACGGGCTGACCCGCAACAGCGCCGATTTCGAACCGCTCGCCGCGCACCTCGCCCCGCGCTACCGGCTGATCGTGCCCGACCAGCGCGGGCGCGGGCTGTCGGACCACGATCCGCAGCCGGCCAGCTACCGGCCCGACGTCTATGCGCAGGACATGGCCGCACTGCTCGGCGGCCTCGGCATCGGGCGCTGCGGCGTGATCGGCACCTCGATGGGCGGGCTGATGGCGATGATCATGGCCGCGACCGACCCGGCGCGGATTCCCGCCATCGTGCTCAACGACGTCGGCCCGGCGCTCGACCCCGCGGGGCTCGCGCGCATCGCCGGCTACGTCGGCGCGGGCTCCGCCTTCGCCTCGTGGGACGAAGCGGCGCAGGCCTGTGCGGCGAGCAACGCCGTCGCCTTTCCCGGTTTCGGCCGCGACGACTGGCTCGCCTTCGCCCGGCGGACCTGCCGCGAGGATGCGGGCGGCCGCGTCGCGTTCGCCTACGACCCGGCGATCGCCCGGGGGTTCGAGGGTCAGGGCGAAGTCGCCCCGCCCGACCTCTGGCCGCTGTGGGAGGCGATTTCCGCCACGCCGGTGCTGGCGATACGCGGGGCGCTGTCGGATCTGCTTTCGGCTGCTACGGTGGCCGAGATGGAACAGCGCCACGCAGGACCGTTCGAGCACGCCGAAGTGCCGGAGCGCGGCCATGCGCCGCTGCTCGACGAGCCCGCAGCGGTCGCGGCGATCGAGGCGTTCCTCGCCGGGTACTGGCCGGCGTGAGCACGCCCTTCCCGACGCGGCAGCCGCGCTCGGGCGTGGTCCTGGCCATGCTCATGCTGGTCTACGTGTTCAACTTCGTCGACCGCCAGATCCTCTCGATCCTCGCCGCGCCGATCCAGGCCGACCTGCACCTGACCGACGCGCAGATGGGCCTCCTCGGCGGGGTCGCCTTCGCGCTGCTCTATTCGACCCTCGCCGTCCCGCTCGCCGTGCTCGCCGACCGCACCAGCCGCAGCTGGGTCATCACCGTCTCGCTGGTGGCATGGAGCGGCTTCACCGCGCTGTGCGCCCTGGCGCAGGGCTTCTGGCACATCTTCCTCGCCCGCCTCGGCGTCGGCATCGGCGAGGCCGGCGGGGTCGCCCCCTCCTACGCGGTGATCGGCGACTATTTCCCCAGCGAGAAGCGCGCCTTCGCCCTCTCGATCTATTCGCTCGGCATCCCGCTCGGCTCGGCCGCCGGGGTGCTGGCGGGCGGCTACATCGCCGCGAAAGTCGACTGGCGGCTCGCGTTCCTCGCGGTCGGCCTCGCCGGCGTGCTCATCGCCCTGCCCTTCAAGCTGCTGGTCAAGGACAAGGCGCGCGCCGCCGAGCGCCCCGCCGCCCCCACCCTCGGCGCAACCGCGAGGGTCCTCGCCCGCAAGCCCGCGTTCTGGCTGCTCGCCTTCGGCGCCTCGGCCAGCTCGATGTGCGGCTACGGCATCGCCTTCTGGCTGCCGAGCCTGCTGCAGCGCAGCTTCGCGCTCGACCTCGTCGGCGCCTCGCAGTTCTTCGGCGCGCTGCTGCTGCTCGGCGGGGTCGCGGGGATCCTCGCCGGCGGCTGGCTCGGCGACAGGCTCGGCCAGCGCGACCGCGCCGCCTTCGCCTGGCTGCCGGGCGCCGCCTTCCTGCTCGGCGCCCCGCTCTTCGCGCTCGGCATCTCGACTTCGAGCGTGACCGCCGCGTTCCTGCTCCTGCTCGTCCCCCAGGCGCTCGCCTACGTCTGGCTCGGCCCGGTGCTCTCGGCCGTGCAGCATCTCGTAGCGCCGCCGGCGCGCTCGATGGCCTCGGCGCTGTTCCTGCTGATCAACAACCTGATCGGCCTCGGCGCGGGCATCTACGCGCTCGGCGCGCTGTCCGACGCGCTGACTCCGGTCTACGGGGCGGAAGCGCTGCGCATGTCGATGCTATTCGCGCTCTCGCTCTACGCCCTCGCCGCCCTGCTCATGGCCCTCGCCGGCCCCAGCCTCCGGCGCGGCTGGGTCGAGGACTGACTCAGGCGACTCCGCCGCCCAGTCGGGCAGCGCGGCCCCGGCCAGCTCCCACGGCGATTCTCCTTCGGCGAAGCGCACCCACTCCTGCGTCATGACCGGCGGTTCGAGCGTGCCGCGAAACGCGTTCCCGCCGGGCAGCAGCGGGACGAAGGGCTCGTCCGGATCGTCCGCGGCGAAGTCCGCCGCCTCCTCGCCACGCGCCTCTCCCGCCGCCCGCGTCCGCGCCGCGCAGGCCTCGAGCGCGGCGGCGATCGCCGCATGGGCCTCGGCGTCGAGCGGCAGCCCCTCGAACCCCGCCAGCGCCCCCGCCGCCGCCTCGACCGACCGCCCCGCGCCCGCCGCCCCGTCGCCGGCGATCACCGTGCGCACGGTGGTCGTGCTCGCCTCGGTACCGGAGGCCGCACGGTCCTCGCCGCCCGCGCTCGCCCCCGCCACCGCCTTGGTCGAGAAGTAGTTGATCGTCGTGCGCTTGCCGCTCGCGTCCTTGCCGTAGTGGCGCAGGCAGAACATCAGCAGCGCGTCGTTGGTCTTGCGGTGATAGCCGACCAGCTTGCCGCCGCGGATCACCGGGTGGAGCTGGCCCTCGATCGCCCGTTCGAAGGCGATGTCCTTGAGCCGCGCGACCCCGAAATCGAGCGCCGCGTCCCACGCCGCGCGAAACCCCTCGGCCCCGGGCGCGCGGCGCAGGGTGTAGCAATTGGCCTGCGCCATGTTGACCATCGCCGCCGCCCGCGTGACCGAGCCGCAATCCGCCAGCGCCTCGATAAACGCCTTCTGCCGCTCGGGCGTCCACCCGTCATGGCGATAGCGGCGCGGGACGGGCTCGAACTCGGGGAGCGGGGGCTTCGCTACGTCCGACTGTCCTGAGCCTGTCGGAAGCGAAGCTGTGTCGTCGGCACAACGGCCGATCGCGGCCTGAACTTCGCGAAGGGCGGTGCCGCGTTTGCGCATGGGCGGGTCTCCTGATCGATGGCGAGAATCGCGGATCGGCGCGAGCCAATCGAACAGGGTAAGGCACAAATGGGGGGCTGTAGGAAAATGGTTTCTTAAAGTTAGTGGCGAACCCCTTCCGACCGCTTTGCGCCCCATGTCCGACGTTCGTGCCAAAATCGCTGCAACCCGAAAGCGGACACCTTCGCCTGCATCAGGAGCTCTCCTCCATGGTTTCATTCATCTTAATTCATTGAACGACTCTCAAGACCTCGGTGCCTCGCTTAACGACGACGCGCTTCACGTGGTTGCGAATGTCCTCGACCGAATGATCAACGGCCAATTCGACTACGCGCTCTTGACGGCCACGTCTTTCCCGCCAGTGAGAATAGGGATAGTCTGATATGCGCGCGAAAATAGTTTCATCTCTGGGATGCGGCATCGGTTTGGTGCACCCGCTGTTGATCGGGCAAAGCCAAATTGCATCTCGATGAGCCTCAATTAGCGATCGTGTATCAACTTCAAGGACATCGTGCTCTTGGTCACGGTACGCCTTGGCATTTGTGAGCTTGTGAAGCCTCTTCTCCGAAAGCCAAAAAAATGCTTTCGCGTTCAGTAGCTCATACCAATCCGCTGGAGAGAGCCGGTCGGGCAAGGCCCGTCTCAGACCCGCGTCGCTCATCGGAATTTGGTCACGCACGACGGCGCGTGGCAGGCCATTACCTGTCACTTCGACGCTTTCGGGGCGATGTTGACTTTCGATCTCGGTGCGCTTCGGCGGGTTGACGGAATAGTGGTCCAAGAGAGCGCTGGTACTCATAAGACCGAATTGCTGTATCGAATCCCATGAGCCTCGCTCCGCCATGTGATAAAGCGTAGGGCATTCATTGATCAGCTCTTCAAGCTCTGCTTCGGTCACCACGCCCTCCGATCAATGACGTTTCGCCAGTTGAAATCCGTAGAGAGGAGAGAGACGGGCCGACCTGATATCCTCTCAATCTCTTCCACGAAGCTAATTGTCTCATCTGAGAGCTGCTCAAAACGATATGCCTTTCGATTCTTCACGTCGAAATAGTCGACAAATGTCAACGCGATGTCGGTCGGACCATTAAGCTGGACTGAGTCGCGAAACTGTAGCCAGTCGAATTCGGCGATTCGACGTGGCCTGTCAGTAGTGGTCGTCCGTTCGTTTTTCTCGAGTTCCTCGAGCGGAATGCCGCTGCGCCGATGGATTTCCGCCATATCTACCTCATGTGCCATCGGACCAGACGGCCCACCCACTCGAATTGGATATGTGCGGCAGACCATAATGATCTTCCGTACGTTTGAAGGTGCAATACCGGCATCAGCGAGACATCCCGACACCGTCGTATCCCTCGTAGTGACATGGGGATAGTCACCGTGGTGAAGACTTAGTCCCGTGCCTTGGGTGCCCTCCAACAGGATGCGTTGGCCGGCCACGATAGCGTCTGCCAAAAGTTGACGCGCGCTTCCCAAAAAAGGCTGAAGATCTTCGCAGTCGCGGGCGAGGAACGCGGCCTTCTTGTCTTTATAGTCCGACCGACCTGTCATTTTTCGCGCTGAAGCGATCCCAACGCCCTGTGCGGTCGAGCTAATGCTGCCAAACCGCTCCTCCTCCTCTTCGCGGTCCGCGTCAGTGATAATCATGGCTCGCGGATCGATCGTCAGCCTCTCAGTATTGATTTTGTGCTCTACAATCTCTGCGAGAAGCTTTTTCGGGTAGATTACGGCACCAGGGCCGAGTAGCAGCTTCGCGTTCGGCGCCCGCTGCGTGCCCGAAGGCAAATGATAGTATTTTTCCGGCTTAGGCTCTGCGTAAACCTGATGCCCTGCGTTAGGGCCGCCGACCCGCACAAGAAGATCGTATTCCGGCGCAATGTGCCCCACGATGTTTCCCTTGCCTTCACTGCCGAATTGACCTCCAATCAGCACGTCAACGAGGGCATCATTTGACCGCGGATAGAGGTTTAGAAGCGCGGTTGCCCGAACAAGGACGGCTTCTTCACTGCAGCGATCCGTCGAGACGACGATGTCCGCGACTTCCGCGAGACTCTCGATTTGACGTTCGGTCTGATTTCGCTTCAGGTCGTCATACTCGACCGCCTCATCGTCTTCCCTGCTACGATCCTCGTAGCGCTTGCGAAGTTCCTCTTCCGTAGCGGTTAGATGAATGTGATGAACTTCGGCACCGTATGCGCGCCGAATAGCCTCTATTTGACCTAAGATGCGGACAGAGTCGACGACATAGAGGCCCTTAGGCGTCCGTCCTGTCGCAGAGCTGTCGATGGTACGCTGCAGTGCCTCACCGACCCACGCACCGCCGTCCGCTCGGTCGAGCTTCTGACCCGCCCGCTGAAGGGATTTGCGCTCTCGTTTAGTTCTAGGAGCCTTCTTAAGTATGAGCTCTCGTGTCTTAATGATCTTGGCACCATGCTTTTTCTCTAGGAGCCGTACCAAGGCCGACTTGCCGGAACAGATTGGCCCAGAAAGTAAGACGATGCGAAGATTTGCGCCCCCCACAGCCACCTATAACAACTCCAGCTGCACGCGCTTCGGTGGGACATCATATACGGTCACAAACAGACCTGCCCGAACCATTACATCATCAAGTATTTCTTCAATAGTGGACCAGTCGCCGCCCGCCGAGCCCGTCCCGATCTTAGGCATATGAATGCTCGCCCCAATGGTTGCAGCACGATCGGCAACTTGTTCAAGACAGGATTGTAGTGCGGAATACCTAATTCGGGGGAAAAGGGATGGTCCGAATCCCTCCTGCCCTATCAGACTTGCGATGGTTAGGTTGTCATTGGCTTCTGAAAATATCGTTCTTCCCAAACGATCGCGCTGCCGGATTTGTTTGACTTGCTCGGAGTATGCCTCTTCCGCGCCAGCGAAGCGTTTCGCAATCTTCCGCGCGACGCCACCTCCCCATTTGATGGCCTTGTCATTGACCAGCTGACAAATGATCTTCTTGCCACCATTGCGAGGTTCAAGAACATCTCCATGCAGCAAACGTATCGGAAGATGGTTCTCTTGGGTCCGGTCAAATCTGAGCAGACCAGCCACTCTTGGGTAGATGCTTCCCGGATATGCCGTTAGGCCAACACATTCGATCTGGATTGGAGCATCGGTCACCCAATATTCAACCGAGCGATCCGTGTGCCCTATGGCAGTGCACCGATGCACGATGCTATCGTCCGGGATAGTCATCCCCGACAATCGCACCCTTGGCGCGGTGGGCGAGCTGACGAAATAGTCGATTTTGTAGTGGCGGGTCCCGTCCTCAAGAACCGTAGGCGACGAGACGAAAACTCCTATCGGTCGACTAGATATCTTTGCCAATCGGATAAGAAAGGCCTCAGCGGAAACGTCAAATTCTCGGCGCTGGAGCATCAAATCTTCGATTGGAAGAATGTTTTCTGTGGCTGATAGGCTGCCGATTGGAAGCACGAACTCAGAAGCGGCCAGATTGCACAGCATTTCCAACTGCCAATCGTCAGGTGTTGTATCCCCGCCTCGATTGCGAATCTGCTCCGACCAGTCAGGGAAGAGAAGGTGTGCGATTTCGTGAGCGATCGAGAAACGCACTCGCTCTCTCGGTTGTTGAGGATTGAACTGAATCTTAGGTCCCACATCGGTTGCCAACAGTCGGGCATCGGCCACGCTTGAATTAGCTTCCATCTGGACCCCGAGCATTTCAGCGATGTGTAGGGGGTTAAATGGCGGGCCTTCCCAACCCTTCTCGCGTGCTTTCAAAACGAGCTCTCGCGCCGCCTTTTCAATAGCTATGCGTGGATCACTGTTCTTGGCGAAGGCCCGAACCGAGGAGTTAGTCCAGTTAATGGAGGGTGCGCTTGTCATTTTTCCAAAGCTGACAGTGCTCCAATTTCTTTAGGTTGCAAAGTGCCGAAAAACGTAAATCAACATCTCAAATGACCTTGAGATGGCAGGACTTACGTAACGATCGATCGGCATGTCTCCAGACTCTCAAGTCCTTCGAGTATCACAACCGAAGGAGAATAGATTTCCGACTATGCATTTTGCCTGCCACCGCGCGGTGCTATTCCAACACTATGGATGAAGAAAGCAACGAAGCTGCAACGGACCTTTGGTCGCAAATGTTTGAGCGTGCAGCCGCCCACCCTGGCGCCGCTGTGATGGACCCAGAATATGATCCTCGCGGCGACGAGGAGCATGCACGAGCAAGCTTCAAAGCAGCTGGTTGGAGTGAGCAGCAAGCCGATGAGCTTCTTGCGTTAAGCTCACGACGAGATGAGGCTGCTCCGTCTACAAGCCCCGGCGTCAATCGCTCGGCCGAAGCCTTCCACGCATCGCTTTGCGACGACGTCGAGGCCGAGATGGCGCGACAAGGCCTAGACACCTATCGTAGTGTCGCACGAGGCATCGAGCCAATCACCGGGCCCTTTGCATCGAAAGCAGGCGTGATAATGACCGAGCAAAGCATTGTCTCGGTTGGTGCATTCACCTTCCGCTTTTGCGGCATTGTCGCAAAGGCTTTCTATCGCACGATTATGCTTGATCCAGTTTATTGGCAGTCGGATTCTTTCGCGCTCTCAGAGGCCAAACTGCTCCTGCGGACGAATATGCCTCTCGCACTTTATTGGAACCGCACCTTCATGTCGTTCGCGATGACTGGAACTAACGGCACAGTGCCGTTCGAACCATCGGAACCCGCTCTGCTTCCACTTGTCGAACAAGTAGCCCGTGCGATGGAAATATTTGTCATAGCGCACGAATACGGACACCATCATCATGGGCATGGCCGAGACATGGCTGCAGACGCTCGCGCAGAAGAGTTTGAGGCCGACCAGTTCGCGCTGAGACTTTGTAGGCCGATGGGGGAACGCGATCGCACTCCGATATGGAACCCGTATCTGGCCTCTGGTGCGGGCGGCGTAATCATGCTCAAGGCGCTTGAGATGCTGCGTCGGTTTGAACACGCGCTTGGGGCTGCAATGCCGACTGGCGACACACATCCCTCAGCTGATGAGCGCATCGCTCGCTTCGACTCAGTCGCTGCGGTCGAACCGATCGCGTTCCGCACGCTAAAGGGGTTTCGCGGCACGAGCGCCCGCGTGATGGACGCGGTCGATGCTCTCCTCAAAGACTTCCTAAGTGTGATGCCGGAGGCGGATCGTATCCGCATGATAGAAACGCGCAGGAAACTCTGGGAGCAGCTGCCGACACCTTGAATCTGTCGCTGATTGGTGCGGGCATTCCTGATCCGCCTTTCCGCTGCGGCTATTCCAAGAAGATGTCTGCATCTGTCTCAGATATGCCGAAACCGGACGTTCTGCTAACGGCCCAAATCAAGCCGCCGACCGCGACGCCTTTTTCCGCTCGTGCGGATCGAGGTACCGCTTGCGCAGCCGGATGCTCTCCGGCGTCACTTCGACCAGTTCGTCGTCCTGGATGTAGGCGATCGCCTGTTCGAGCGTCATCTTGCGCGGCGGGGTGAGGCGGACGGCGTCGTCCTTGCCGGTGCTGCGGAAGTTGGTCAGCTGCTTGGACTTGAGCGGGTTGACCTCGAGATCCTGCGGCTTGGCGTTCTCGCCGATGATCATGCCTTCGTAGAGCTTCTCGCCCGGCTTGATGAACAGCACGCCGCGGTCTTCGAGCGCGTTGAGCGCGTAGGGCACGGCCTCGCCCTGCTCCATCGAGATGAGCACGCCGTTCTGGCGGCCCTGGATCGGGCCCTTGTAGGGGCCGTAGCGGTCGAACAGGCGGTTCATCACCCCGGTGCCGCGGGTGTCGGAGAGGAACTCGCCGTGGTAGCCGATCAGGCCGCGGCTCGGCGCGCTGAACGTGAGGCGGGTCTTGCCGCCGCCGCTCGGGCGCATGTCGGTCATCTCGCCCTTGCGCTGGGCCATCTTCTCGACGACCGTGCCCGAGTGCTCGTCGTCGACGTCGATGACGACCGTTTCGTAAGGCTCCTCGCGGCCGCTGGGGCCGTCGCGGAACAGCACGCGCGGGCGGCTGATGGAGAGCTCGAAGCCTTCGCGGCGCATGGTCTCGATCAGCACGCCCAATTGCAGTTCGCCGCGGCCGGCGACCTCGAAGGCGTCCTTCTCGGCGCTCTCGGTCAGGCGGATGGCGACGTTGCCTTCGGCCTCGCGCTCGAGCCGTTCGCGGATCACCCGGCTCTGCACCTTGTCGCCCTCGCGCCCGGCATAGGGGCTGTCGTTGACCGCGAAGCTCATGGCGAGGGTCGGGGGGTCGATTTCCTGGGCGTGGATCGGGGCGGAGACTTGCGGCGCGCACAGCGTGTTGGAGACGGTCGCCTCGGTCAGCCCGGCGATGGCGACGATGTCGCCGGCCTTGGCGTGGAGCACGGGGACGCGGTCGAGCCCGTTGTAGGCGAAGACCTTGGTGGCGCGGCCGGCCTCGACCTGGTTGCCGGCGACGTCGAGCGCCTTGATCGGCATGCCGACCTCGAGCCGCCCGGATTCGATGCGCCCGGTGAGGATGCGCCCCAGGAACGGATCGCGGTCGAGCAGGGTGGCGAGCATGGCGAACTCGCCGTCCTCGTCGAGGTCCGGCGGCGGGACGTGGCTGACGATGAGCTTGAACATCGGCGTCAGGTCGCCCTCGCGCGCGTCGATGTCCTCGCTGGCGAAGCCGGCGCGGCCTGAGGCGTAAAGCACCGGGAAATCAAGCTGTTCGTCGTTCGCTTCGAGCGCGACGAAGAGGTCGAACACCTCGTCGAGCACTTCGCTGGCGCGGGCGTCCTGGCGGTCGATCTTGTTGACCACGACGATCGGCTTGAGCCCGAGGCCGAGCGCCTTGCCGGTGACGAACTTGGTCTGCGGCATCGGCCCTTCGGCGGCGTCGACCAGCAGGATCACCCCGTCGACCATGGAGAGGATTCGCTCGACCTCGGCGCCGAAGTCGGCGTGGCCGGGCGTGTCGACGATGTTGATGTGGTAGGTTTCGTGCCCGCCCTCGGGCGCCCACTCGACCGAAGTCGGCTTGGCCAGGATCGTGATCCCCCGCTCCTTCTCCAAGTCATTGGAATCCATAGCCCTTTCCTCGACACGCTGGTTGTCGCGGAAGGTGCCGGATTGGCGGAACAGCTGGTCGACGAGGGTCGTCTTACCATGATCGACGTGGGCGATAATCGCCACGTTGCGGAGCGAAGTCATTTCAGGTGCTTTCGGGAGCGAGGTTTCGCTGGCGCCCATAGCGCCATTGCTGCGATGCAACAAGTGCGGGCGATGGACAAAGCGGCCGGCTCATGCATCATGGGCGACAAATCGTTCGAGGGAGAGATTCGATGAGACGCCTTTTCGCCGCCGCTGCCGCGCTTGCCGTGCTCGCTGGGACACCCGCCGCCGCGCAGATGCGCGCGCTGTCCGACCCGGTCGTGCCGGCGCCGAACCCGGAAGCGCTGTTCACCAGCAAGGATCCCACGCTCAACCGCAACAAGCAGGCCGCGCTGCACATCATGCGCGAACTGCTCAAGTGCAACGAGTGGAACCGGGCCGGCGAATGGCTGACCGACAAGTATATCCAGCACAACCCGATGGCCGCCAGCGGGCTGAAGGGCGTGATCTATTACTTCACCGAAGTCGCCAAGCGCAAGCCGCTCGACCCGTGCCCGGCGCTCAGCGCCGACGATCCCAACGGTGTCGTCGCGGTCAACGCGGAAGGCGATTATGTCACGGTTCTGACCCGGCGTGTCGTGCCCTACGGCAGCGACCCCAAGGACACCTACACCACGACATGGTTCGACACCTGGCGCTTCGTCGATGGCAAAGCCGATGAGCACTGGGACCCGGCCACGCTGCCGCCGGCCAAGCCACAGGCGTCGAACGCCGTCAAACCGCTGACGCCCGAGCAGGCCGCCGAGCGGGTCGCCGACCGTGAGGCGATCGAGAACCTGATGTGGACCTACGACCGCAGTCTCGACATGTACGATGCCGACAAGTACGCCGCGCACTTCACCGAGGACGGCGCGTTCGGCCAAACCAAGGGGCACGAAGCGCTGAAAAAGATGATCACCGACCTGGTCGCCAGCCGCGCCAAGCAGGACACCGACGGGACCTCGCTCGGAACGATGCGTCACTTCACCATGAACCAGTACATCGAGTTCACCGGGCCGACGACGGCCAAGTATCACTATTACCACCAATCGGTGTTTGGCGATTTCGGCCGTCCGGGCGACAAGGACGCCCCCAAGATCGTAGCCGCCGGCAACGGGGTCGACGACCTCGTCAAGGTCGACGGCAAATGGCTGATCAAGTACCGCAACGTGGGGGCAAAGGACGACATCTGAGCAAACCGGGCGCGGCGGTTGCGCCGCGCCTAGTCGTTTGCGCTGAGCTGCCGCTTTAGGACCTGCGCCACGCGTTGCACGCTGTGCTGCCCGTCTCCGTAGGGGCTGCCTTCGTAGATTGCCGACAGAAAGGCCCGATCGAAGTCGGTCAGGCCGTCCGGCGGCGAAGCGTTCGGGTCGAACAGGCTGAGGATCGAATCCGGCGCCTTCGCGCCGCTGGCGTCGCGGGTTCGGGCGAAGACACGCATCACTGCGTAATCGGCGATCTGGCGCAGACTCGTGCCCTCGACTGCATCGGTGTCGAAAATCACCATCGCCGAGGTGATAGCGCGCCTTATACCGTTCGAAATGAGCGACTGTCCCCCTTCCTGCAGCCCGACAGGCACTTCGGCGAGGTTCTGCTTGCGCGCGAGCGTCTGACCGTTGCGCATCCGGTCGTCGACGATCGAGAACACCTTCACCGGCTGTGCGGTCTCGGTAAGCTCGCGCCGCTCGGCGGCTGTCAGGTTGCGCGACAGCTTGAGGGTACGCGCGTTGTAAGCCTTCATGTAGGCGGCGGGGTCCTTGCTCAGGCCGATAATGATGTTGGGCCGACAGGTGGTTTCGTCGGCCAGCGGGATATTGAGTTCGCCGGCGACCAAGCGGAAGCGCGCCACAACCGTCTGTGCGTGAGCCAGCTTCATGCCGATAACGCCGGGACAAGCGCGATCGGCGAAGCGCGCGATCGGCTCGTGACGGAGATTGGTTTCGCGAGTGATGGCGCGAGCCTGCCGGGTCACCTCGCGCCCGTCGACTTCACCGGAATTGCGCCCCGTGACGACGATCTCAGCTCCGCCCCAGACATCGCCTGTCTTCTCCGCCGGCACCGCCCCCTGCGCGCTGAGCGGTGCGGCGGCGAGCAAGACAAGCGAAAAGGCAAGGCGCGGCAGAACGATCGTCATGAAGCCGGTTCTAGCCGCTTGCCCGCAGCGGGCAAGCCGCGGAGTAACACCGTGACACTTTGACACGATTGGCCGCACAAGCGCAGCTTTCGCCGACCATGGCCGGAAATGGCTGGACCATACCCGGCCGAGTTGTGCATTGGAGAGACCATGACACAACATCCGCTCGAAAAGCTCGCCGCCACCAATCCCGATGCCGAGATCTGGTGGGATTCGTCTCCGCTCATCTATCCGAGCTGGGAAGCCGAAACGCTGGCGAAGGCGCCCGCGAACAAGCGCGCCGATTGGGAATCGCAGCTGTCTCGCTTCTACGACGCCGAGACGGTCGCCAGCGAAGGCACGATGGGTTTCCGCGGGGTCACCACCAATCCGCCGCTCTCTCTGCAGGCGATTCAGGTCGATCCCGAAGGCTGGCGCAACGCCATCCTCGGCATCGCCAAGGCCGATCCGTCGCTCGACGTCGAGGGCGTCTACTGGGCAATGTATCTCGATCTGGTGAAGCGCGGCGCCGAAGCGATCCGCCCGGTCTGGGACAAGTCCGGCGGCAAGTACGGTTTCCTTTCGGGCCAGGTCGATCCAAGGTTCGTCACCGATGGCGAGGCCATGCTCGAACAGGGCCTGTCGATCGCCGAACAGGGCGCCAACGTAATGGTCAAGATTCCCGGCTCGGCGCAGGGTTATGAGATCATCGAAGAGCTGACGGCACGGGGAATCAGCACCAACAACACCACCAGCTTCACCGTGCCGCAGTACCTCGCCTGCATGAATGCCGTCAGCCGGGGGATCGAACGCGCCAAGGCCGACGGGGTCGACCTGTCGAAATGGCGCAGCGTCGTCACCCACATGTCGAGCCGGCTCGGCCAACTCAGCGACTGGCAGACCGAGGCCAAGGCTCGCGGCATCGATCTCTCGCTGATGGAAATTCGCGACGGCGAGGAAGCCGTGCTCAAGCGCGCCTACTGGTGGGGCAAGGAGAACGACCACCCCTCCACGATGCTGCAGTGTTCGATGCGGGTGGAGAAGGACGATGCAGGCAACACGGTCAGCCGCCACATCTCCGATTTCGCCGGCAGCGACATGGTCTACACCTGTCCGCCGGGTTACATCTTGCAGCTGATGGAAGTCGAGGACGAACTCGCGCCGTTCGACCCAGAGGCGATCGAGCGCGAGCCCAACGCGGCGAGCCTCGAGAAGCTGATGAAGCTGCCCAGTTTCCGCCAGGCCTACGAATACGACGGCATGGAGCCAATCGAATTCAGCCACTATGGCAGCTTCCAGGCCACCGCGACGGAGTTCGCCAAGGCGACCCGCGGCACGGTCGACTTCGTTCGGATGACGCTCGAGGGGTGAGCCCTTAGAGCGCGTCGATCCAGGCGCGCGTGCCGAAATGGCGGCAGCTTTCCGCGGCGACATCGCTTGCCCGCTCCAGAGCCGTCGGAAAATCGTCGCCGCTCGCGCGGAAATGGCAGAAGGCGCCGTGGAAAATATCGCCCGCACCGAGGGTGTCGATCGCCTCGACCTGCGGCGGAGCGATTTCGCCCCGCTGCTTGCCATCACTCCATTCGAGCGGTCGCGCGCCGCGGGTCACCGCCGCTTCGCCCGGACCCAGCGCGTGGACCGCAGCAAGCAGATCGCTCGCCTGCACGCCGCCCGGATGAAACCCGGCGGAGACGATGGCGCAGTCGACATGCGGCATGATCTCACCGGTCCATGACTTCCACGATCCGCCGTCGAGAACCACCGGGATTCGGCGCGAGCGCGCCTCGCGGCACAAGGGCACCGCGAGATCGGGCAGGTGGCCGTCGACAAGCACCATCGCCACCCCGTCGAGCAAAGCGGCGATGTCTGGCTCGCGGACGATGCCCTGCGGTGGCTGTTGGTTGATGATCGTGCGCGAGCCATGGGCCGGTACGACCACGATGCTGGACACCGGAAGGACCTCATCCCCCGGGCGCGCGAAATCCTCCGCCGGAACCTCGTAGCGCACCAGTTCCTCGTGCACGGCTGTAGCGAAAGGCCCCCCGCCGAGCAGGGTTAGCAGCCGCACTTCGCTGCCCAGCGCCCGCGCGGTGACCGCAGCGTTGAGCGCGCAGCCGCCGGCTCCGGTCCAGAAATTCGCGGCCGAAAGCTTCGAATTCTCCTCCGGGAACGCCGGGCAAACGTAACCGAGATCGAACGTGCTGCGGCCGATGAAGAGCAGGGACATGGTTAGCGGCGTAGCGCGGCCAGGCCGCGTCCGCTAGGCAGGGACGCCATGCGCGGGTTGCTTCACTTTCTGACCGAGCTCGTCCTGACGATTACCGGAGCTCTGGCGGTCGGAGCGTTCGTTGTCGGGGGGAGCGCGTTCCTTCTCGGCTGCACCGCCTGCGGCTGCACCTGGTGGTGGCGCCGCCGGCGGGCGCGACGCAGCGAGCGCCGCTAGGCGTTTTCCGCCAGCCACCTGTCACGCAGCTCGAACTTCTTGATCTTGCCGCTGCCCGTGAGCGGCCAGCTTTCCACCGCCTGCCAGTGCGCCGGGCATTTCTGCGGGCTGATTTGCGAGCGGCAGTGCTGGCGCAGCGCCTCGACGTCGAGCGCAGCACCATCCTCAAGACGAACGAAGGCGGCGACAGCCTCGCCCAGCCGCGGGCACGGCACGCCTACAACGGCCGCTTCGGCGACGTCTGGATGTTCGAGCAGGACGTTTTCGATTTCCGCGGGAAACAGGTTCTCACCACCACGGATGATCATCTCCTTGACCCGCCCGGTGATGCGCACGAAGCCGCGGTTGTCCATCGTACCGAGGTCGCCGGTGTGGAGCCAGCCCTGGGCGTCCACGGCCTCGGCAGTCGCTTGGGGATTGTCGTTGTAGCCGATCATTGTCGCATAGGAACGGCAGCGGATTTCACCCACCGTGTCGCAGGGCAGGATCTCGCCGGTTGCCGGATCGAAGATGCCGACCTCGCATTCGAGCGAGGGTCGACCGATGGTGCTGCACACGTCCTCGAAATCGTCCTCGCGGCGGCAGGCGGTGATCAGCGGGCTGCTCTCGGTCTGGCCATAAGCGACCCGAATGTCGGCACCGATAACCTGCTTGATGGCGCGGACCAGCTCGGGCGGCACCATCGCCCCACCAGCGCCGAGGTAAGCGAAATGTGAAAGATCTCGGGGTTTGCGCCGCTGCGCCTCGACCAGGGCCTGGGCCATCGTCGGGACGCACAACGTCCAGCCAATCCTTTCGCTTTCGATCAGGTCGAGTGCGGCGTCGGGATCGAATACCCGCAAGGGCACGTAGGCGGCACCGAGCTGGACCGTGCCCAGCACGCCCATCGAGCAACCCATTGTATGGAAAAGCGGCGTCAGGCCGATCATCTTCGAGCCCTCCTCCAGCTTCCCCATGATCGAAAACATCCGGGCGTTGTTGGCGAGATTGCGGTGCGACAGCACCACGCCCTTGGGAAAGCCTGTCGTTCCGCTGGTATACTGGATCTGCGCCGGTTCGTTGGTGCCGACCTCGGGCAATGAAGCACTCGATCCCCTCCCGAACAGGGCCTGTTGGTCTTCGATGTCCACGATTTCGCGCAGAGCCGGGATTTCGGTGGCGACCTGCTCGGCGATCTCGCGCATAAGATTGCCGCGGTGCTCGCGCACGAGGAAAAGGGCGACGCTGCGCGACTGGCGCAACACATAGTCGAGCTCGCGCGCCTGGTAGGCGGGATTGACGGTGACAAGGGCGAGCCCCGCGAGCGCCGCCGCATATTCGAGCAGGACCCACTCGGGCATGTTGGGCGCCCAGATCGCGATCCGCTCTCCCGGCCGGTAGCGTCCGGCGAGCGAACCGGCGATTCGTTCAGCATCGTCGAGCATCTCGGCAAAGGTCCAGCGCCGTCCGGCGGTGCCTTCGGCTTTGCCCTCGATCAGACCCTCTCGTTCGGACCAGGCCGCCGCCGCCTCGCGCAGCAGGTCGCCGATAGTGACGTCGCGGACCGCGTGGCCTTCGAAAGAATTGGCGAGCGCCCTCTCGAGCTTGCCGCTCATTTCGTTTTGCTCGCGCAGCCGCCCTCGGCACCCGATCTGCAATTGCCGACGGCGCGGCCACCGGCAGCCGGCGAGATCGCTGTCAGAGCCGTGGTGTCGCCCGGATTGGTTGCAAGGATCTCCCTGCGGCCCATGTCTGCCATTGCCTCTCTCCAGTGACGTTCTGCGACGTCACGGACCGCAGCTTAGCCCACCGGTGATGCAAGCCAAAGACCTTATGCCCCTGGGCGGTCAGCGCGTGCCGCCCCCGAAGGTGTAGCTTAGTGCGAGGCCGGCCGAGAACTGGTCGCGCGAACCGTACTGCCGAACAATCGGCGAAGCCGCCGCATCGCCGGTGAGCCGGTCGTACTTGCCGTAGAGCGAGACGCCCCATCGCGAGGTGAAGGCGAAGTCCGCGCTGGCGGTCGCGCCGTAGGATTCGATCCCCGCCCTGGCGTCGTATACCGTAAGGCCGGTGGCGAGCGACGTCGCCGGGGTCACGCTGTAATAGGCGTCGTGGTAGGAGCCGTCGGCCCAGGTCACCCGGGGGCCGATCGCAAACAACCAGGCATCGCCGTCGCGCATGACTACGTCCGCACCGCCATCTGCCACCCAGCCATCGTGCCCGTTGACCGCTCGGCGTGCTTCGCTGTGCAGCCGGACATTGTCGCTCAGCCAGAAGTTGGCATAGGCGCCCACTTCGAAAGTGCGAGCGACCTTCGGAACCGCGGCGCCGACATCCTTGGCCTTGCGCGGGCTGACCATCGTCACCGCCGGACCGATTTCGAGCCCGCCCGCCTCGACGAGGTTGAAGCCGAAACTGTCATCGGCCGCTTCGAACTCGAAAGGCGCATCGCCGCGGGCGCGGTCCACGTCGATCATCGGTTTCAGCGCAACGCCGTCGGCGCCAGGGTATTGCGGCTTGACCTGCGCACCGGCAGCGACGCGGTAGCGCCATGGGTCCTTGTCCTGCGCATTGGCAGGTGCGGAGACGATTGCGCCGGTACCCGCAGCGAGGAGCAGGTGGCGGAGTTTTAGCTTGTACAGAAGGCGGACTCCCTGTTTTCGCGCGCGCTCGATCCGGTCGGCAGCGTCGCTTCAAACGTGGAAACCAGCGGACGATGGTAGTGTTCCGCGTCGTCGACGCAGATCTAGTCCGACCAGTACATCCGCTGGGGATTCGCGACGAGCAACTTGTGCTGAAGTTCGGCCGTCGGGGCGATGCGCGGAATCATGTCGACCACGTGCCCGTCATCCGGAATCTCGTCCTGCATGTTGGGATGCGGCCAATCGGTGCCCCAGACGCAGCGGTCGGCGTAATCGGCGACGAGGGGCGCAACTGCGGAAGCGAAATTGTCCCACGGGTCGCCCGCGCCGCCTTCCTTGATGGCGTCGAGCCGGTCGGGACAGGTCGGCTTGAAGTTGATGTCGCTCCGGCTGTCGAGCAGCGCCCGGAAGGCGCGCATGTCGGGCCCATCGGGGCCCTGCGTCATGTCGGGGCGTCCCATGTGATCGATAACCAATGGCACCGGGATCGCATCGATAAACGGACGCAGCTCCGCAAGGATATCCGTCTCGAAATAGATCACCACGTGCCAGCCGGCGGGCAGGCGCGAGGCGACCTCGAGAAACTTGTCCTTCGGGGCATTGTCCACCAGCCGCTTGAGAAAGTTGAAGCGGATGCCGCGGATGCCGCCTTCGTGAAGCGCATAGAGTTCCTCTTCCGAGATCGCCGGATCGACCACCGCCACGCCGCGCGCCTTGCCGTTCGACTTGGCGATCGCGTTGAGCGTCGCGGCATTGTCGGTGCCGTGGCAACTCGCCTGGACGATGACATTGCGCGAGAAGCCGAGAAAGTCGCGCAGGGCGAACAATTGCTCGGGCCCGGCGTCTTCGGGAAGGTACTTGGCCTTCGCGCTGAACGGGAATTGCGCCATCGGCCCGAAGACGTGGCAATGCGCGTCCACCGCACCGGGGGGCGGAGTGAAAGTCGGCTTGGAGGGGTTTCGGTGCCAGCTCGTAATGCGATCAGACAAAGACGGTTCCATCCATCAATTTGCGTGCGGTGCGCAGGAGGGCGGCGGTCTCGACCTCGCCCGCTGCATCGACTTCAATGACGCAGGTCAGTTCGCCCGAGGGATGCTCGATGCTGAGCGTCTTGCGCCGTCCCTCGGGTACTTCGGCCACTTGGGCGGCGGGCGAACCGGGGACGAGGCAGGCGGTTGCCGCGGTGACGGCGCCGAGCACGCCGATCGAGGCGTGAGCGCGGTGCGGGATGAACACGCGGGTGGTGACGGCACCGCTGTTCTTGGGCGGCGCGACTAGGGTCATCTTGGGGACCGACTTCTTGCTCACGTCGCCGAGGTTCATCAGCGGCCCGGCGGCGAGGCGGATTGCCTCGATCTTCTCGCGGATCGGCGCGAAGCCGTCGCCTTCCAGTTCCTCGCGGGTTTCGTAACCGGTCGCGCCGACGTCCTCGGCCTTGAACACGATGCACGGCATACCGTTGTCGATCAGCGTGCACCGCACGCCCTCGATAACATCGACCGCGTTGCCGGTCGGCAGCAGCGCGCCGCAGGTCGAGCCGGCGGTGTCGCGGAATTCGAGCGGGATCGGCGCGTGGGTGCCGGGCACTCCGTCGATCCGCGCATCACCCCGGTAATTGACCGTGCCGCCCGGCGTCTGAACCTTGGCGACGGCGACCTGGCCGGTGTTTTCCATGAAGATCGCCACGCTGGTTTCCTCGCCGGTTGCCGCGACCAGCCCGCGCTCGATCGCGAAAGGGCCGACGCCGGCAAGGATGTTGCCGCAGTTCTGCTGATCGGTGACGATCGCCTGGTCGACGAAGACCTGCAGGAACAAATAGTCCACGTCGATGCCCTCGCGCTCGGACGGCTTCACGACCGCGACCTTGCTGGTCAGCGGATCGGCCCCGCCCATGCCGTCGATCTGCCGCGGGTCGGGCGAGCCCATCACGCCGAGCAGGAATGCGTCGCGTTCTTCGGTGCTTTCGGGCAGGTCGGATGCGAGGAAGTAGCCGCCCTTCGACGTGCCGCCCCGCATCCACATGACGGGAGTCGAGTTCATCTCAGACCCACTTCAGCCCCATGTCGGTCAACTTCTGGCGGAAGCCGTACATGTCGAGACCGAGCACGCCGTCGGCGAGCTTCTGGCGCTTCTCTTCCTCGTTCGCCTCGCGCGCCTGCGCCTTCTTGAGCACCGCCTCGGCATCCTCGCGCCGGGTCACACAGACGCCGTCGTCGTCGGCGACGATGATATCGCCCGGGCGGATGAAAGCGCCGGCGCAGACGACGTCGACGTTCACGCTGCCGAGGCTCGCCTTGATCGTGCCCTGCGCGAACACCCGCTTCGACCAGACCGGGAAGTCCATCTCGTGCAGGTCGCGCACGTCGCGTACCCCGGCATCGATGATCAGGCCCTTCACCCCGCGCGCTTGCGCGCTGGTCGCCAGCAGGTCGCCGAAATAGCCGTCTTCGCATGGACTAGTCGGTGCGATGACCAGCACGTCACCTTCGCGGCACTGCTCGATTGCGGCGTGAACCATGTAATTGTCGCCCGGCGGTACGGAGATGGTCACAGCCGAAGCGCCGATCCGCGCGCCCGGGTAGATCGGCCGCATGTAGCTGGCGAGCAGGCCGGTGCGGCCCTGTGCCTCGTGTACTGTCGCCACCCCGCACCTGCCAAGGGCGGAAACGACCTCGGGATCCGCACGCTCGATGTTCTGGACGACAACGCCTGCCATAAGCTCGACTCTCCTGGGCAAAATTTTTGCTGCGGTGGACTGCCTCCCCCGGCTCCGTCAAGGGTGCTCGGAACCGGTCCGCAAACTTGTAAGTAACACATACAGTCTGTAAGACGAACGCGAAGAGGATGCCAACAACGATTCCACCCCAAACGCCCCCGCATGTGGCGCTGATCGGCTTCGGCGAGGCTGGTTCCACCTTTGCGCGCGCAGGCGGCTGGAGCGGCCGGGCCAGGGGCTGGGACCTGCTGCCCGAGCGCCGCGCTCTTATGGCCGAATGCGGGATCAATGCTGCCGGCGACCCGGCATCCGCGCTGGTGGACGCCGACATCGCGCTTTGCCTCGTCACCGCGGATGCCGCCCTTCCGGCCGCGCGGGACTATGCTGCGCTGGTGCCCGAGGGCACGCTGTGGTGTGATATGAACTCAGTCGCGCCACAGACCAAGCGTTCTGCGGCCGAAGCGATCGAGAGCGCGGGCGGACGCTACGTCGACGTCGCCGTCATGGCCCCGGTCGACCCGGCTGCGCTCGATGTGCCGCTGCTGCTGGCGGGGCCCTGCGCCGGAGACGCGGAAGCGGCTTTGAACGCGCTCGGCTTCGGCAAGACCCGCATTGTCGGCGACGAGGTTGGGCGGGCGAGCGCGATCAAGATGATCCGCTCGGTCATGGTCAAGGGCCTCGAGGCGCTGACCAGCGAATGCGCCGCAGCGGCCGAGGCGGCGGGCGTGTTCGACGAAGTCATGGCCTCGCTCGACGCGAGCGAGAAAGCCACCGGCTGGGCCGACAAGGTCGCCTACAACCGCGAGCGAATGGACACGCATGGCTTGCGCCGCGCGGCGGAAATGGAAGAAGTGTGCAAGACTCTCGCCGGGCTCGGCGTCGAGCCGGTGATGAGCGAAGGCGCGGTGGCGTTGCAGCGCCGCGCGGGTGAGAACGCCAGAACAAGGAAAGACCAAGCGGCATGAGCCTAATCATCGACTGCCACGGCCACTACACGGTGCTCCCCAAGGGCCATGACGCATGGCGCGAGGAGCAGAAGGCGGCGTACAAAAACGGCACCGAGCCGCCGCCCTACCCTGAGATCTCCGACGACGAGATTCGCGAGACGATCGAGGCAAACCAGCTCCGCCTGATCAAGGAACGCGGAGCCGACTTCACCATCTTCAGCCCGCGCGCATCGGCCATGGCGCCGCATGTCGGCGACCAGAAGGTGGCAAGCGAATGGGCGATGCGCTGCAACGATCTGATCTACCGCGTCACCCAGCTCTTCCCCGATACCTTCATCGGCGGCTGCATGCTCCCGCAGAGTCCGAAATCGGACATGTCGGAAAGCGTGCGCGAACTGCGCCGCTGCGTCGAGGAGTTGAACTTCGTCGTCTGCAACCTCAACCCCGATCCGGGCGGCGGCTATTTCCAGCACCCGCCGCTCACGGACGAGTACTGGTTCCCGATCTACGAGGCGATGTGCGACCTCGGCGTCCCGGCGATGATCCACGTCTCGGGCAGTTGCAACCCGGCGATGCACGCCACAGGCGGATACTATCTTGCGGCAGACACTGTCGCCTTCATGCAATTGCTGCAGGGCGATCTGTTCAGCCGTTTCCCCGACCTCAAGCTCATCATCCCGCACGGCGGCGGCGCGGTGCCCTATCACTGGGGCCGTTACCGGGGCCTGGCCGACATGCTCAAGCAGCCGGACATCGAACAGCACCTGATGAACAACGTGTTCTTCGATACCTGCGTCTACCATCAGCCGGGTATCGACCTGTTGGCCGATGTGATCGACAACAAGAATATCCTGTTCGGCAGCGAAATGGTGGGAGCGGTGCGCGGCATCGACCCGCAAACCGGCTACTATTTCGATGACACCAAGCGCTATGTCGACGCTCTCGATATCTCCGACCTCGATCGGCACATGATCTTCGAGGGCAATGCGCGCCGGGTTTACCCGAGGCTCGACGCGATCCTCAACACACGAGGACTGAAGGAGCAGCGTCCATGAGCGCCACCGCCACCGGGTTTGCACCCTGCGAGAAGCCCGAGCGCTACATCCAGCAGCTTGTCAGTCACTGGGGCCACAAGTTCGCCACCAGCTACGACGAGGGAGACGGGATGGGCCTGTTCCCGTTCAGCGAGCACACCAATGCCGTAATGACCGCGCACAAGGACGGGATCGGAATCACGCTGACCACGGCAGACGCGGAAGAAAACGAACGCATGCGCGGCGTTATCGAACGCCACATCGACCGCTTCGCCTTCCGCGAGGCCCCGCTGGCATACGAATGGAAAGACCAGTCATGACCGAAAAGAAGAAAGAACGGATCGACATCCACAAGTACCTTGCGGAGTTCGACGACATTCCCGGTACCCGCGTGTTCACAGCGCAGCGCGCGCGCAAGGGATACTGGCTCAACCAGTTCGCCATGAGCCTGATGAAGGCGGAAAACCGCGAACGGTTCAAGAAGGACGAACGCGCCTATCTCGACGAGTGGAGCCTCTCGCCCGCGGCCAAGCAGGCCGTGCTCGACCGCGATTACAACGCGATGATCGACGAAGGCGGGAACGTCTACTTCCTGTCGAAGCTTTTTTCTACCGACGGCAAAAGCTTCCAGTTCGCGGCCGGATCGATGACCGGCATGACGCAGGAAGAATATGCCGAAATGATGCTCAAGGGCGGCCGCTCGCCCGAAGGCGCCCGCTCGATCAAGGGGAAGTACTGACATGGCCCGCGTAACCACAGGCATCACCTCGAGCCACATTCCGGCGCTCGGCGCAGCGATGCAGACCGGCAAGGACCGCGACGACTACTGGGGCCCCGTCTTCGCCGGGTACGACCCGATCCGCGAATGGATAGCCAAGCCCGAGAACACCCCGGACGTCATTGTGCTGGTCTACAACGACCACGCGTCGGCATTCGACATGAACGTAATCCCGACTTTCGCGATCGGATGCGCCGAGCGCTTCGCCCCGGCCGATGAAGGTTGGGGCCCGCGCCCCGTGCCCGACGTGATCGGACACCCGGACCTCGCCTGGCACATCGCCCAGAGCCTGATTCTCGACGATTTCGACATGACCATTTTCAACCAGATGGACGTCGACCACGGTTGCACCGTGCCGCTGTCGATGATGTTCGGCGACGTCAAGGAATGGCCGTGCAAGGTCATCCCCTTCCCGGTCAACGTGGTGACCTATCCGCCACCGTCGGGCGCGCGCTGCTTCGCGCTCGGTGACAGCATCAAGGCGGCGGTCGAGAGCTTCCCGGAGGACCTCAACGTGCACGTTTGGGGCACCGGCGGGATGAGCCACCAGTTGCAAGGGCCCAGGGCGGGCCTGATCAACAAGGACTTCGATCTCAACTTCATCGACCAGTTGATCAACGACCCGGAAACGCTCAGCAAGATGCCCCATATCCAGTATCTGCGCGAAAGCGGGTCGGAAGGCATCGAGTTGGTGATGTGGCTGATCATGCGCGGTGCGCTGGGGGACAAGGTCAAGGACCTCTACACCTTCTACCACATCCCGGCTTCGAACACCGCACTCGGCGCGCTGATCCTCCAGCCGGAGGACACCGCGGGCGAGGCGCTCGAACCGCGCAGGATCATGAGCGGCCACAGCCTGGCCGACGCGGCCTGAGCCACATTCGCAAATCCGGTCGGGCGCCGCAGATCCGCGCGCCCGGCCAGCCAACGACGACCGCTACAGGAGACACCCCATGCGTATCGCACTCGCCGGCGCCGGCGCCTTCGGCGAAAAGCACCTCGACGGCCTCAAGAACATCGACGGGGTGGAAATCACCTCGATCATCTCGCGCCGCGCCGAACAGGCGGCCGACGTGGCAAAGAAATACGGCGCGAAGCATTCGGGCACCGACCTTGCCGAAGCGCTCGAGCGCGACGACGTCGATGCGGTGATCCTGTGCACGCCGACCCAGATGCACGCCGAACAGGCGATCCAGTGCATGGACGCGGGCAAGCATGTGCAGGTCGAGATACCGCTGTCCGACAGCTGGGCCGACGCTCAGGCCGTCGAGGCCAAGCAGAAGGAAACCGGGCTCGTCTGCATGGTCGGCCACACCCGCCGCTTCAACCCGAGCCACCAGTATGTGAAGAACAGGATCGACGCGGGCGAGTTCACCATCCAGGCGATGGACATCGAGACCTTCTTCTTCCGCCGCAAGAACATGAACGCCAAGGGCGAGCCGCGGAGCTGGACCGACCACCTGCTGTGGCATCACTCGGCGCACTCCATCGACATCTTCCAGTACATGACCGGTAGCAAGGTCATCACCGCCAACGCGATCCAGGGCCCGCGCCATCCGGAACTCGGCATTGCCATGGACATGTCGATCCAGCTCAAGACCGAAGCGGGGCAGATCCTCACGCTCGCGCTGTCCTTCAACAACGACGGGCCTCTCGGCACCTTCTTCCGTTACATCGGCGACACCGCGACCTATATCGCCCGCTACGACGATCTCGTCACCGGGCGCGAGGAGCCGATCGACCTTTCCGGCGTAGCGGTGTCAAACAACGGCATCGAACTGCAAGACCGCGAGTTTATCGCCGCGATCCGCGAAGGGCGCGAACCCAATTCCTCCGTTTCGCAGGTGCTGGATTGCTACCGGGTCATCGGCGAGCTGGCGGCGAGCCTCGAAGCGCAGGATGGATGGTCGTAACCATTTCCCAACCTTGATTCCCGCATAATAGCGGGAGAGAACCTCCGAAAAGGGGGTCGATCAGGGGAGAGGGACCGATGGGGAAGCTGGATTCCACGCTGGCCGAAGCCGAGACGATGTATCGCAAGATGCGCGCGCTCGCCGAAGCCGGCGACGCCGATGGCAAGAACGAGATCGTCAGGCTGCGCAGCCGCTATGCGATGCTCATGCTCGAAATCTTGCAGGACGTGAAGACCGACGAACGGCTGCAGACCGATCCGGCGCTGAGGGACGATTTTTCCGCGCGCTTCTTCGCCTTGCGCCAGGCCCTGGCGGACCATCAGGCGAAATGGCGTCTGCAGTCGATCGACGACGACGTCGAGGGCTACATGCGTTCGGCGCAGGGCTTGAACTCGGTGCAGGACGACTTCTATCGGTGGGTCGGGACGAGCTTTTCACTCCACTGACGAAGGAATTATCGAACATGCAGCGCACGATCGCCGGACGACCGCTTCACCCTGTCGGACTCGGCTGCATGAACTTGTCCTGGGCGTACGGCACCCCGCCCGGCGAAGACGGCTGCATCGCGCTGCTGAACCGCGCGCTCGACATCGGCTACAACCACCTCGACACCGCCAACATCTACGGCGGCGGCAAGAACGAGACTCTGCTGAAGAAGGCGGTGATGCACCGGCGCCGGGAGTTCTTCCTTGCCAGCAAGGTCGGTATCGTCGTCGATGGGGCGAAACGCGGTGTCGATTGCAGCCCGGCTGCGATCGCCGCTTCGCTCGATGCGAGCCTCGAGCGGCTCGGCACCGATCACATCGACCTCTTCTACATGCACCGCTTCGATCCCAAAGTCCCGATCGCCGACAGCGTCGGCGCGATGGTCCGGGCGATCGAGGCGGGCAAGATCGGCGCTTACGGGGTCAGCGAGTGGAGCGCGGGGCATCTGCGCGAAGCGCACGCGGTGCATCCCATGGCTGCGGTGCAGCCAGAATACTCGCTATGGACCCGCAACGTCGAGATAGGAGTGCTCGAGGCGACGAAGGAACTCGGCATCGCCCTGGTTGCCTTCAGCCCGACCGGCCGCGGCGCATTTGGCGGCGTTCTCAAGGACCCATCGAGGCTGGAGGACAAGGATCTGCGCACCAAGATGCCGCGATTCGACGCCGACAACTGGCCGCACAACCTCAAGCTCGTCGAGCGGCTCGCCGCACTCGCTGCGGATCACGGCGTGACCCCGGCGCAGCTGGCGCTCCGCTGGGTGCTCGAGCAGGGCAGCAACTGTCACGTCATTCCGGGCACGACAAGCGTCGCGCACCTCGAAGAAAACTATGCCGCCGCCGACCTGGCGATACCCGCCGAGGCGATCGCGGAGGCCGGGTGCATTATCAATCACGACACGGTGCGCGGGCATCGCTATCACGAAGCGATCAGGCCGACGATCGACACCGAGGAGTTCGAGGACGCATGAAAGACGTGAAGGCGGCGATCGGATATTCCGAACGCACCGAGCAGAAGCCGTACTTCTACGCCAACGCGCACGAGAAGGACTTCGTGCCGCTGAAGCCGGCAGAGGTGACGATCCGCGACGCGCGCGACATCGATGCCGGTCTCGACCGTGAGGGTTTCGCGCTGGTGGAGCACAAGAGCGCGGTGGCCGACCTGACCGATCTCGATCAGGTGGCCAATGTGCACCGCAGCGAGATAGCCGACTTGCTCGAGCGATTGACGGGATGCGACGAAGTGGTGATGACGCCGATGGGCATTCTGCGCTTCTCCGAAAAGAGCGGCGCCAATGCCGAACACGACAATTCGCATCCGGCGCGCTTCGTCCATGTCGACATGTCGAAGGAGGCCGCTAGGGCGATGCGCGACCGCGGTGCGCCGGAGGGCAAGACGCCGGTCCGCAGCGCCCAGTATAACGTGTGGCGCTCGCTCGCCGGCGGGACGCAGGACGTGCCGCTCGGCCTGTGCGCCTACCCCAGCGTCGCCGAGGAGGACCTCATAGAGTGCGACGCGATTTTCGACCCGCTCGACGGGAGCCCCGAATGGAGCTTCGGCAACTACCTGCTGGCCGCCAATCCGACGCACGAGTGGTTCTACTATTCCGACATGCGGCCCGACGAGGCGATCGTTTTCAAGACCAGCGAAAGCGACCCGGCGCGCGCCCAGCTGATGCCGCACGGGGCCTTCGACAATCCGCTCGCCGGGCCCGATGCCCCGCCGCGCGTGAGCCTGGAAATGCGCGGCACGTGCTACTGGTACGAATGAGCCGAACCTGGGAGGGAAAACGATGCTGAAACGCCTCGCACTCGGCGCCGCACTGGTCCTTGCCGCCGGCGGCTGCGCTACGGGGCCGCAATCGGACGCCGCGAAAATGATGGCCGCGGCGGACAAGGTGCCGGACACGCCTGGAACCGGCCCTTACCCCGCAATCATGGAAATCGATCCCGACCTGCCTGGGTACGTGGTCTATCGCCCCGCGGACCTGACGCCGTTTTCCTCGGAGAAGCTCGGCGTGTTCGTGTGGGGTAACGGCGCCTGCGCCGCGGACGCGACCAGCGCCCGGCAGCAATTGGCCGAGATCGCCAGCCACGGGTTCCTCGCCATAGCGCCGGGCACCTGGCAGAGCGGTCCCAACGCGAAGGTCGCGCGCACGGCCGTTCGGCCCAAGGATTCGACCGATTCGCCGACCAGCGCGACCGACCTAGCCTATGCACTCGACTGGGCGATGGCCGAGAACGGCCGCTCGGGCAGCCGTTACGTTGGCCTCATCGACCCCGATGCGATCGCACTGGCCGGCTATAGCTGCGGCGGCATCCAGGCTCTTCGGCTGGCGGACGATCCGCGGGTCGACACGATGATCGTGCAGAACAGCGGCATCTTCTCGGAGCCCAGCCCGTTCATGGAAATGAACATGTCGAAGGACCAGCTCAGAGTGCTGCATTCCCCGGTGCTCTATCTCCTCGGCGGACCGAGCGACATCGCCTATGGCAACGGCACCGACGACTTCGCCCGGATCGAAAACGTCCCGGCGATGCTCGTCAACATCCCGACCGGCCACGGCGGCACCTATAACCAGCCGAACGGCGGCAAGGGGGCGGCGATCGTAGTGGACTGGCTGCTTTGGCAGTTGCGCGGCGACTCTGCGGCAAAGGCCGCCTTTGCTTGCCCGCAGGGCAAATGGTGCCGCGATTCGGACGTGACCATCGAGCGCAAGAACGGACTCTAAGAGAGGCGGGAGATTCGTTTCACCCCGCTTTCGCGCTCCAGCCGCGCGAATCGATGGGTAACCCCATGGTAACCATGAATGGTATGGCGGTTTTAACCAGCGCCGCACGATTCTCGCCCTGTCACCGGAGGCTCGGGGCCAATAGGTCCCTCGGTTCCGGCCCCTCGGTGGCCGATCGCACGATTTCAAGCGGGGCGGCCCTGAAAGGGCCGCCCCTTTTGCGTCCGGGCTTGGTTTCGGGGTGGTCAGTGCCGTAGACAGCCGCGCCTGCGGCACTGCGAGCGCTCAGAGGAAGGTCTTGTAGGTCTCCAGCATGTTGGCCCAGGCGCGCTCCGCCTCGGCCCGATCGTAGACCGGGCTGTCGAGCACGGTCCAACCATGATCGCCGCCGTACACTTCGACCGAGACCTCGGCGGCCGCCTTCTCGCCGGCTTCCTTCAGCTTTTCCTTGTCGGTCGGCGCGCGCGCGTCGTCGTTCTTGGCGATGCAGATGAGCGCCTTGGAGTCCGCCGCCATGTCGTCGAGCAAGTTGACCGGCGCATGCGGTTCGTCGCTCACCAGACCTGCACCGTGGAAGCTGCAGGCGGCCTTGACCCGCTCCGGCACGGCCGCCGCGGTCATGATGGTCCATCCGCCAGTCATGCAGTAACCCTGGTTGCCGACGCCCTTGGCGGTATCGACGGCGTCCTGCGCGTCGAGCCAAGCAACCACCGCCTTGGCAGTTTCCATGGCGGCGTCGGGCGTGTTCTTGGCCATCCACGGCCCGACCTTCTTAAAGCCATCGGCGGCGCGGAAAGCCTCGAAGTCGGCAAATTGCTCGCCCGCGACGCTTCGGTAATAGGGATTGGCTACGAAGACCGCATAGCCGGCATCGGCGAGCCGCCGCGCCATGGCCTTCTTGGCATCGCGCAGGCCGGCGATGTCGGGCCACATGATTACACCGGGATGCTTGCCCTGCGCCGGGTGAACGAAGAAGCCGTCCATCGTGCCGCCAGGCGCATCGAAGGTGACCATGTTTTCGACCAGCCCGTCCTGCGCCTTCACGCCGCCGGTCGGCGCGCAGGCAGCCGCGGCCACGCCGGCCGCCCCCATCGCCGTGAACTGGCGGCGGCTGAGGCCGCGCTTCGGGCCCATTGCGTCGAGTTGATCGAGTTCACACATCGCCTGTCTCCTCTACCCGTTTCGCGGCGAGGATAGCGCAAGCCGGGCGCGAGTCTAGGTCAGGTCGTCCATCTTCATCTTGAGGCCCGCTTCGGCGTCGCGCATGGCCTTGCGGCGCAGCTCCTCGATCCGCAGCCGGCCCGGAGGCGCCTCTTCGATCGGCAGTGCAGCCATGAGCTTTTCGTGGATTTCCTCGAAGTCGGGACCGTGCTCGGGGTGAGTCAGGATGAGGCCGTCCTGGTTGGTCATTCCCTTCAGGATTTTCGAGCCGACGACATAAGGATCCATGCCCTCTTCGAAAGCCGTGCCGAACTGCTTGAGTTCGCCCTCGCGCGCCTCGGCAAAGCCAGTGTCCTTGAAGCTGTCGGGGCGCTTGAGCGCGCTGGTCCAGGCGTTGGTGCGGGTCAGCGCCGGACAACATAGCGAGCAGCCGATTCCCTGCGGCACGAGGTTGTAGCGCAGGCTTTCGGTCAGCCCGCGAACGGCGAACTTGCTGGCCGTGTAGATGCCCGCCTGCGGCCCCGGCAGGAAGGCGGCCATGCTGGCAACGTTGGTGACGTGGCGACGGCCGCTGCTCGCCTTGATCTTTGGCAGGAAACTGACAAGCCCGTTGACCACTCCGCCGAAGTTGACGCCCATGATCCAGTCGTAGTCGTCGTAGGTGGCCTCGTCGGTCGGCCCGAACACCGAGACTCCGGCATTGTTCACCAGCACGTGGGCCTCGCCATAGCGGTCGACCACCTCGTCGGCGACTTCGGCAAAGCGCGCGCGGTCGGTCACGTCGAGCTTGAGGTAGAGCGGCTGGTCGTAACCCTTGCTCTCGAACCACGCCTCGGTCGCTGCCCTGTCGTCCTCGTTGCGATAGCTCAGCGCCAGCTTCATGCCCGCGTCGGCGAAGGCCTGCGCCGTGCCCAGCCCGATACCCGTGACCGCCCCGGTGATGAAGGCGACACGCCCTTCCCAGCCGCTCGGTTGCTCGCTCATGTCCGGACTTTCCTCTACCCAAAATCGTATCGTTCGTTAGGGTTGCATACAAAGTTTGTTGGGAGAGTCGAGAATGAGTGACGTCGAAGCCCGCCTCGCGGAGCTGGAGCAGAAGGTCGGCGTGTTGGAGGATATCCAGGCCATTCGCCGCCTGCACTGGGCCTACGGCTACTACATCGATTTCAACCGCCCGGACGAGGTCGCCGAGCTCTTCGCCGAGGATGGCGCAGTGGTGTTCCTCTCGGGCGAATACGTCGGTCACAAGGGCGTCAAGCGGCTCTACGGCGATTGGATCGCCGGACGATTCACCGGGGGCCGCCCGGGTCCGGTGAACGGCCTGCTTCTCGACCACTTCCAGATGCAGGACATCATCACCGTCGCGCCGGACCGGCAGACCGCCAAGGGGCGCTTCCACGGCATCCTACTCGGCGGCTGGCACGACGATTTCCAGGAAACCCGCGAGGAGATGATGCCGCAGCAGTTCCTCGAAGCGGGCATCTACGAGAACGACTACGTCCGCGAAAACGGCGTCTGGAAGATCAAGCGGCTCGACTACATGATGCAGTGGCAGGCGAATTACGAGGAAGGTTGGGCGCACACCACCGCGCACCTGCAGCCGGCGGAAAAGACCTGGCCCGAAGATCCGCTCGGCCCTGACCGGCTGCTGCCCGAAAGCGAGCACCGCAAGACCTGGCCCTATCGCCAGGACGTGCCGATGCATTTCGCGCATCCCAAGTTCGGCGCAATGCTGGCGGGCCAGGAAAAGTGAAACCTGCGGCGGGGGCGCTGCCTTGGGACATCGACTCGCCCCCCTTCGACCCCCGCGACACGAATGGCCGCGATAAGCTGACCACCCGCCAGGTGGCCGAGCGGTTCATCCAGCTGTTTTACGTCGAGGACAATCCGACCGACGCGTTCACCTGCTGGATGCACCCCGACTACATCCAGCATAACCCGAACGCCCCGACCGGACGCGACGCGACGCTGGCGATGATGCAGGCGAGCATGGCGCGTCTGCCCGACCTCAGCCACGAGGTGAAGCGCGTGGTCTGGGGCGATGCCGACCTGGTCGCGGTCCACTTCCACTTCATGCGCGAGGCGGGCACGCGCGGCTACGCCATCGTCGACCTGCTGCGCATCGAGAACGGCTACGTCGTCGAGCACTGGGACGTGATGCAGGAGGTGCCCGACCCGGCGAAGTGCAAGAACCAAAACGGAATGTTCTGATGCCCAAGCTCGAAGACGGCAGCGAATTCGGCCTCAAGGGCCACTTCAAGGAAGACTTCTCGGTGCGCACCCGCGTCGGCCTCGCCCCGCGCGCCGGCCACGTCGATCGCGGAGCCCCCTACAAACGCATCGCCACGGAAGAAGCCTGGACCTTCCCGGCTCTGGTCAAGGCGCAAGTCGACTACTTCGAGAGCGGCGATGCGCCGGGCGACGATTCGCTCAAGATGGCCGGCATGTTCAGCCGCATGCCGAGCCTGCAGGAGATGCTGCAGGACCTCGGCGATCTGCGCTTATCGCACATGGACGAATACGGCATCGACCGGCAGCTCCTGCTGCTGACCGCGCCGGGGGTGCAGGTAGTTCGGCCCGGCGAAGGCACGGCGCTGGCGCGCGAAGCCAACGACATCGCTGCCGAGGCCTGCCGCAACCATCCCGACCGGTTCAGCGCGCTGGCCGCCTTCGATCCGCGCGACGTCGCCGGTTCGGTCAGGGAGATCGACCGGGCGATGGCCACGCTCGGCCTGAGCGGCGCGGTACTCAACTCGCACTGGCAGGGCCATTACATCGACGAGCAGGATTACTGGCCGATCCTCGAGGCGATCGAGGCGAACGACGGCGCGCTCTATATCCACCCCACAGCGCCGTTCAACGCGCCGCACTACGAGACTCGCGGGTTCTTCGGTGCACTCGGCGGCTTTCCGCACGATGTCTGGCTGCACACGATGGGGCTGATCTTTTCCGGCGCCTTCGACCGCTTCCCCAAGCTGCGGCTGGTCATCGGCCACCTCGGCGAATGCATGCCGCTGCACCTCTACCGCTTCGACTGGATGCAAGGAAACGCCGACAACCGTGCAGGCCTGCGGGGCGGCCAGCCGCCGGTGAAGCTGAAGCACCCGGTCAGCTATTACTTTCATAACAACATATGGATCACCACCAGCGGCGTGGGATGGGAGCCGGCGATCAGGTTCTGCCAGGAGGTGATGGGCGCCGATCGTGTGCTCTACGCCATGGATTATCCGTACCAGCAATCCTCCGACGAGGTGGCGGCCTACGATCGCATGCAGATGAGCGCGGAGGACAAGAAATTGCTGATGGAGGACAACGCGCGGCGCGTCTTCCGCATCAAGACTTAGACCAGGGATCGAAGCGCGTGGTTCGAAGCGGCTGCATGGCGCGGCAGACCTGAGCAAAGGTCGCGGCCTGCACCGCTTGGTCGGCGAGAATCACCAGCAGGAGCGATTCCTGACAGGGCTGCACCGCCACCAGTTTGCCCGCCTCGACCATGTGGTGAGCATGCATGTCCATGAAGATCGAAATGCCCTCGCCCGCCGCAACCCGGTCCATCACCAGATCGATGAAGTGGCTGCCATATTCGTAATTGTCCTGCTTCGCGCCGGCGCGCTCGAACATCCTCTCCAACCACGGCGTAAGTTTGAATTCCTCGGCTGGAAACAGTGTCTTTAATTCGGTTATCGCCAGGCGGCCGCTTGCGAGGTCGCGGGCCACGTGGGGCGCGGCGTAGATCGAACACGATTGTTCTAGCACGACATGGCTGACCTGGTTTCGTTCCGCGGGAAGATGCAGCGAGCCGAAGACTGCAAAAGCGTCGCCGCCGCTGCCGTCGCGAGCCATCGATTGCGCAGGATCTTCGCTGACAATGAATTGGGTGTCGCGCGCCAGACCCGCCGCGACGAATTCTGCGAAGCGGGCCTTTATCACGCTGAGCAAATAGTCGCGCAAGAAGATGCGCGGCTTGTCGACCTGGCTGTTGCGCGAGCGGTTGCGGATTCGCCTGTTCATATCGACGCTCTTGCGGGCGTCCTCCAGCAACTCCTCGCCAAAGCGCGACAGGACGGCACGCCCGCCCCGCGTGCGCACGATCAGCTCAGCGCCGACATCCCGTTCGAGCGCCTTGATTTGCTTGCTTATCGATGGTTGGGAGATGCCCAGCCTGTCAGCTGCGCGTCGCATGCTGCCGGCATCGGCTACTGTGATGAAAAGCTCGAGTTGGCGAGTCGTGGGCACGGACCGACGATAGCCGAATGGTTATCACTGTGATAGCCTGTAGTGGCGTTGCTTTTCACCCTCGATGCGCCGCAAAACCGAGACTGTAAGCAATACATACGAACTAGCGGCGGAATCATACTGCTGCGGCTCAAGGGAGAGGGAATTATGGCGCGCTTTTTCAATCGACGCAGCTCGTCCGCACGAGCACTTCTTGCGCTCAGCGCATCGACGCTGGCGCTCGTGGCCCAGCCGGCCGCGGCGCAGGACGAGGCCGACAATCAGAATACAGAATCGTCCCAGCCGGCTGTGGCCGGCGGCGAAATCATCGTTACCGCCCAGTTCCGCGAACAGAACCTGCAAGACACGCCGCTGGCGATCACCGCCGTCAACGCTGCGACGATGGAGGCCAAGAGCCAGACCGATCTGGCGCAAGTCGCCGACCAGGCACCGAACGTGCAGATCAGGCCGCAAACCGCCGCCTACGGGCCTTCGGTCACGGCGTCGATCCGCGGCATCGGCCAGAACGACTTCAACCCCGCTTACGAGCCCGGCGTCGGCATCTACATCGACGACATCTACTATCCTTCGCTAACCGGGGCGATCTTCGACACGCTCGACCTCGACCGGGTCGAAATCCTGCGCGGCCCGCAGGGGACCTTGTCCGGGCGCAACTCGATCGGCGGCGCGATCAAGATGTATTCGAAAATGCCAAACGGGACCAACAGCGGGTTCGTCGAAGGGAGTTACGGCTCGCGCAACAAGATCTCGGTGCGTGCCGCTGCCGACTTCGCGCTGACCGACAAGATCTTCGCGCGCATTTCGGGCGTGGCCAAGCGGCAGGATGGCTATATCGACCAGCTCGATTTCGGCTGCGTTTATCCCGCCGGCGGTAGCGCCACGTTCGTCAACAGCGATACCGGCGTCACCATGCCGGTCAACCCGGCCGGCGGTGAGCCGGCCCGGGTCTTCAACGACAGCTGCCGCGTCGCCAAGCTCGGCGGCGTGAACTACCAGGCCGGCCGGGCGATCCTGCGCTTCGAGCCTTCGGACAAGTTCGATTTCACCATCATCGGCGATTATACCGACGACGACCGCACCGGCGCGGGCCAGGTCCTTCAGGCGACCCGTACCAAGAGCAGCCCGAACGTGGCGACGCCGAGCGGCCTGCCGTTCGACAACCGCTTCATCTGCGGCAAATGGTGCAACTTCCAGGTCGATGGCCAGGCGGCCGGAGTATTCGTGGGCGGCATCCCGGGTGCCAACGGCCTTGCACTGGCGGCGGTCGAAGACTCCAACCGCACCAAATACCGCGGGTGGGGCGTCTCGGGGCAGGCCAACCTCGAGCTGAGCGACACCGTCCAGGTGACTTCGATCACCGGCTACCGCGAGTTCGATACGCATTTCACGGCCGATGGGGACCTGTCGCCCGCCCGCACCGGCTTCGGCATCAACAACCTGTCGAACTGGAGCTTCAGCCAGGAACTGCGGGCCAACTGGGAAGCCACCGACACCGTCTTCGTGACGGTGGGCGGCTACTACTTCGAACAGGGCTCGGTGTACGATTCGATCCAGGATCTGCGCTATATCCCGCCCTATCCGCTGCAGTTCCGGCAGCCCGATCACATCAACGCCGATGCCAAGGCGGTCTTCGCGAACATCGGCTGGGAAATCGTTCCCGACCTGAACCTGAACGCCGGCGTCCGCTACACCAAGGAAACCAAAGATCAGAACTATTTCCGCTACAACCTGGATGGCACGATCAACGGCTTCCTCGATCCGGTCGGCGTGGCGTATGGCGCGGGTTACGAAGGGCCGGATACAAACGACTCCGACGGCGACGGCGACACCACCGAGATCGTCAAAGCTCTGACCGGGAGCGTCGCCAAGTACAAGGGCGACAAGGTCGACTGGCGTGTCGCGCTCGACTATCGCATCAACGAACAGTTCCTGGTTTACGCCTCCGTGGCGACGGGCTTCAAAGGGGGCGGCTCCAACCCGCGGCCCTTCAACGCCTTCCAGCTGCTGTCGTTCGACCCGGAAACGCTTACCGCTTACGAAGTCGGCGTGAAATCGGACCTCTTCGATCGCCGGCTGCGCCTGAACGTTTCGGCCTTCCAAAACGAATACAAATCGATCCAGCAGTCCGTCAGCCCCTGTCCGCTGCCGCCTGAACTTTCGGCCTACGCGACTCCGTCAGCCTGCCGGATCAACGGAGGCGATGCCCGGATCCGGGGCCTCGAAGCCGAAATGAATGCAGAGCCGGTCGACGGGCTGCGCCTCGACGGTGCGATCAGCTATCTCGATTTCAAGTACACCTACGTGGTTCCAGGTACGGGCATCCTTCCGACCGATCCGGGCACCGGCATGCCCAAGTGGAAAGCCTCGGCCGGCATCCAGTACGACATCGACTTGGCCAGCGCTGGGTCGCTGACGCCGCGCGTCGACGTCGCCTATCAGGACGAGACCTTCTCCGGCTTCGACGGAACCGGTGTGAACCGCCTCGCCCAATACCTGCCGAGTTTCACCACGGTGAACGCCCGCCTGACCTGGCGGAACGAGGAGCGGGACCTCTCGGTCGCGCTCGAGGTGACAAACCTGACCGACGAGTACTACTTCTACTCGGTCTTCGATCAGCGCAACAACAACGGCGGTCGTATCGTTGCTCCGGCCCGTCCGCGCGAGTGGGCTCTGACCGTCAAGAAGGAATTCTGACGGTTAAGCAGTCACCCGTCGAACCGAAAAGGGCGGCCCGCAGGGTCGCCCTTTTTGCATGTCCGCAACACATCGGCCAAAAATCCTAACGACCGATACAATCAGCTTGGTCAGATTCACGCGCAGGATTATCCAACGTGCAGTTCGCGGCAGGGCAACAGGGGCCGACGAACGGATCTGGGAGGATAGAAGTCATGGATCGTCAGCCAGTATTGCGCCGCGCTCTTACCGCGGGCGCGTCGCTCATCGTCATTGCCGCCGCTCAGCCTGCATTCGCGCAGGATGATAACGCTGCAGAGACTACGAACACGAGCGGCGCCAACGCGGCATCAGGCAACGAGATCATCGTAACCGCGCAGTTCCGCGAACAGAACCTGCAGGACACACCGCTGGCGATCACCGCCGTGAATTCCGAGACGATGGAAGCCAAGAGCCAGACCAACCTGGTGCAAGTGGCCGACAGCGCGCCCAACGTCACGCTGAAGCCGCAGGGCGCATCGTTCGGCCCTTCGATCAGCGCCTCCATCCGCGGCATCGGCCAGGCCGACTTCAACCCGGCCTACGAGCCCGGCGTCGGCATCTACATCGACGACGTATACTATCCGCAGCTGATCGGTGCGGTGTTCGATCTCCTCGACCTCGACCGGGTCGAGATCCTCCGCGGCCCGCAGGGCACGCTTTCCGGACGCAATTCCGAAGGTGGCTCGATCAAGATGTTCACCAAGAAACCGACCGGCTCGGGCGAAGGCTATGTCGAAGCCACCTATGGCAGCCGCAATCGCATCGGTCTGCGCGCCGGGATCGACTTCCCGATCACTCAGGACATTTCCGCTCGAGTTTCGGGCGTGTTCAAGCAGCAGGAAGGCTACGTCGACCAGCTCGATTTCGGCTGCGTGTTTCCGGCCGGCGGCAGCGCCACGTTTACCGACAACGACGGCAACACCAGGCTGGTCAACCCGGCGGGCGGCATTCCGCGCCTTCAGCCGGAAGGCGACTGCCGCGTCGCCAAGCTCGGCGGCGTCGGTTATCAGGCGGTCCGCGGCGCGCTGCGCTACAACCCCACCTCCGACATCGATATTAACCTGACGGCCGAGTATACGCACGACGAGCACACCGCGACCGGCGAAGTTCTGATCGCCACCGACCTGATTAACAACGCCAACACCAACATCGGCGGCGTACCCTACGACAACCGCTTCATCTGCGGGAAGTTCTGCTCGTTCTCGGGCTATTCCTCGCCGGCGATCACCTATTACGGCGTGGCGGTGCCGGGCTTCCCCACTTCGGGCGAACCGCTCCTCGCCACCCAGCGCAGCAACCGCAGCCTTTACAAGGGCTACAACCTGGCCGCGAACGGCCACTTCGGGCTCACCGACCGACTGAGCATCGACAACATCCTCGCCTACCAGAGCTGGATCTCCGACTTCGGCGTCGATGACGACATTTCGCCGATTCCGCTGTCGGGCGGTTCCAATCACCTGACGCACTGGAACTGGAGCGAGGAACTGCGGCTCAACGCCGAGCTGACCGATACCGCGACGCTTGTCGTGGGCGCATACTACTTCAAGCAGCGCACGGACTACTTCTCGTATCAGGACCTGCGCTACATCAACACCACCAACGGGACTTACACGACGCCGGGCCTTGGTGTGTTCCCGCTGCAGTTCATTCAGCCGGACGAAACCCCGGCGGAAAGCAAGGCAGGCTTTGCCAACGTCAGTTGGGAGATCGTTCCGGGCCTGACCTTCGATGGCGGCCTGCGCTACACCGACGAGAGCAAGGAATACCACTACTACCGCCTCTATCCGGACGGTACGATCAATCCCTATCTCGATCCGGTCGGCGCGGCCAACGGGGCGGGAACACCGGGCGCGCTGACCGGCGCAGTAGCGACTTACAACGGCAACCGCTGGGATTACCGGGCTGCGCTCAACTACCGGATCAACGATGCGCTAATGGTCTATGCCTCATATTCGACCGGTTTCAAGGGAGGCGGCACCAACCCGCGGCCGTTCTACGCAAGTCAGGTCATCAGTTTCGACCCCGAAGTGCTGAAGAACTGGGAAGCCGGCTTCAAGTCCGATCTGTGGGACCGGCGCCTGCGGTTCAATCTCACGGGCTTCTACGGCAAGCTGACCAACGCGCAGATCGGCACCTCGGTCTGTCCCGACGGCTCGACGCCGTGCGCCGCGCTGGTCAACGGCGGCAACGCCCGCGAATGGGGCGTGGAGGCCGAGACGAGCATCCGGCCCGTCGAAGGTTTCTCGATTGACGGTTCGATCAGCTACATCAACTTCAAGTACACCAGCCTGATTGCCGGTTCGACGACTGCCCTGACCGATCCCCGGGCCGGCCTGCCCGAGTGGAAGTGGACCATCGGCGCGCAGTATGAGATCCCGCTCGACACCATCGGCTCGATCACCCCGCGCATCGACGTCAGCTACCAGGACAAGGTCTATACCGGCGCCAAGTACCTCGGCGATCCGCAGTACATTCCGGCCTACACGATCGCCAATGCGCGGATCACCTGGCGCAACGAGGATCGGGACCTGTCGGCTTCGCTTGAGGTGACCAACCTGTTCGACAAGTACTACTACCTCACGGTTTTCGACCTGCGCGCTGCCGGAGCCGGGCTCGACAAGGCCCAGCCAGGGCGGCCGCGCGAGTGGGCGGTGACGGTCAAGAAGAACTTCTGACCGTTTCGGCTTCTTGAACGTGAAAGGGCGGCCTCGCGGGGTCGCCCTTTTCCGTTTCCGGTTGATCAGGCCGCGAGGCGCTTCCACTGGTCGATGACCGCCGGGTGGATCTGGCCGAAGAAACCGATCTGCGCGCGGCGTCCTTTGCAGGCCAGCACGCGGCCGTTGATTTCGACGCTGTCAGCGATCTTCAGGTGAAGGAATTCGCAATCCTCGCCCCATTCGCAGTCCGCTTCGCACGAACAGCCCTCGGGCGTGATGTCGGAAATGGCGATAGGGAAGGACCGCGCATCGAGAGCGCACAGCGCGCCGATTTGGGTGCTTCCTCTGACAGATTTGCGTGCAGACATCAGGCCCTCCGCGTCGATTGAAGCCGCAGACTAGCCAGAGCGGGTTAACGGGCCGTGGGTGTCTCGTTAATTATCACGCCACCTCTGAAGGGCACGTCGAGAGTGGTGCGGGTGGCGGCGCGCCAGAGCCATTCGAGCGGACCGTAGCGATAGTGCCGCAGCCACCAGTTTGCCGCCACCACCTGCAGAAGGAAGAAGGCCAAGCCGAGTAGCACGATGCCAGCGTTCGAGAAATCGTCGTAGAGCCCGGCGCCGAAGCCATAGAGCAGCGGCACGGCGACCAGGGACTGGCCGACATAGAGCGTCAGCGTCAGGCGCCCCGGTGAGGCGAGAGGCGCCAGGACGCGGCGCACAGGGGTATGCCAGAGCAGGACGAACGCCGCGACTTGCGCAGCCATCGCGGCCAGCGCGCGCCACTGGTCGAGAAGCCACACCACCGCCTGCTGCTGCATCGGCGCCCCTCCCTCGCCCGGCCCCGGCGGGAGCAGCGCCGGTGTAAGGAGAACGACCAGCAACCACAGCACGGTTGCAGCGGCGAGAATCGCCGCCCAGGTCGCCGGTCTGGCAGCGGCGAACAAGCCCCCGCGCTGGAGCACCATGCCGACCAGGAACAGACCGGCAATTTCCATGATCCGCCCGGTGGCGAGATAGAACGACCACTTGCCATGCATGCCCGGTCCCGCATTGGCAGCGATCACGTCCGCCAGCGATCCGTCGGCGAGCCGCTGAAGGCTGGGATCAGCGAAGAAGAAAGGCATTGCGGTCGCCCACGCCGCGCCCGATCCGGCGGCCCAGGCCTGCACGAGCAAGGGGACCTGCAGGAAAGCCAGCATCGCGCCAGCCAGCAGCCAGCGGTTCGACGTGACTCGGTCGAACGGGATCATCACCAGCCCGACAAGGGCGAGAACCTGCAGGATGTCGCCGCGGTAGACCAGCGCGTGCACGGTCCCGATCGCCAGAAGCAAGACGAGCCGCCACGCGAAGCGGAGAGTGAAATCCCCGCCCCGCGCGCGCTCGTTGGCCATGATGGTGGCAAAGCTGAAACCGAACAGCAGCGCAAAGATGGCAAACGCTTTACCGGCGAACAGAGCCAATATCGTATCGACCCAGGCGTCGGGACGTGGGTCGAGCCAGTAGAGCTCGAACCGTTCGAAGCTATGCACCAGCAGCAGCCCGAGCAGGGCATAGCCGCGCAGTGCGTCAACCAGGTCGATCCGTCGTGCGGCCAATCCTCACCCTCCCGGCGAAGATTAGGCCATTACCTTGCCCCACACCTCTTCGGCAACATCGACGCACAGGCGGATCTTGTCGGCCTGTTGTTCGGTGGTGATGTCGTTGCCGTGCACGGTGCTGGCGAAACCGCATTGCGGACTGAGCGCAAGCTGGTCGATGTCGGCGAACTTCGCCGCCTCTTCGATCCGCCGCATGATTTCGTCGCGGGTCTCGAGGTCACCGAGCTTGGTCGAGACCAGACCGAGCACCACGGTCTTGCCCTTGGGCAGGAAGCGCAGCGGGGCAAAGTCGCCCGAGCGAGCGTCGTCGTATTCGAGGAAGAAGGCGTCGATGTCGCACTCGGCGAACATCACCTCGGCAACGGGATCGTAACCGCCTTCGGCCGCCCAACTCGAGCGGAAATTGCCGCGGCACAGGTGCATGGTCTTGATCATGTCGGCGGGCGCATCGCGAAAGCTGGCGTTGATCAACTTGGCATAGTCATGGGTGATCGCGTCGGGATCCATGCCGCGGTTTTCCGCATCGGTCCGGTGGCCGGTGTCGCAGAGGTAGGCGAGATTCGTGTCGTCGAACTGGATATAGCGGCAACCGGCGTCCGCCAGGTCGGCCACTTCGGCGCGGTAGGCCGCGGCGACATCGGCATAGAAGTCTTCCATCTCCGGATAGACGTCTTCGGGAATCCCTGCCCGCCCGGCGCGGAAGTGCAGCATCGTCGGACTGGGGATCGCCACCTTGGGGGTTTCGGTGACGTGCCGCGCGAGGAACTCGTAGTCGGCGCGTTGGATCGGCTTCACATGCTCAACTTTACCAGTGATGACGATCTTGGGCGGGGCGAACTCGACGTCGACGCCCTTGTCGTTCTTGAACGCCTTCTTGATGCCGCCAGTCTCTTCGACGCCGGCCAATTGCAGCAGGAAATCGGTGTGGAAGAACATGCGGCGAAATTCGCCGTCGGTGATCGCCTTGAGGCCCAGCGCTTCCTGCCACTTGGCCAGCTCGGCGATGGCTTCGTCCTCGACGGCGCGAAGCTCCTCGTAGGAAATGTTCTCGGCGGCGCGGTGCTGGCGGGCCTCGATGACGGACTTGGGGCGCAAGAAGGAGCCGACGTGGTCGGCGCGCGAAGGCAGCTTGGTGCTCATGGGTATCCTGTCAGACCAGAGTTTTACGTGGGGCCAGAGTCATGGCGCGGGCTCGCGCTCGGCTGACGGTTGGGCCAGAGTCGTGGCGCGGGCTCGCGCTCTGCTGACGCACGACAAATAGGACATTTGCGCACCCACTTGCAAGAGTTACCTTCGCAGGTGCGGCGAAGCTTGACCGGACTCGCGCGCGTTTTGTAAGCGATGCTTACAATAACGGCCGTGATTATCTGGCCGTGCGGAGAGGACATGGCTGACGTAACGCTCTATCACTGGGAGCCGAACGCAAACTCGGGCAAGCCGATGCTGGCACTTGCCGAAAAGGGTGTCGAATTCGACAGCCATTACATCGATATGCTGAAATTCGACCAGCACCAGCCGGAATACCTCGCGGTCAACCCGCAAGGAACGATCCCGGCGATGCTCCATGGCGAGAAGGTGCTGACCGAAAGCACCGCGATCATGGAATACGTCAACGATGCGTTCGCCGGCCCGGCGCTGATGCCGAACGAACCGCAAGACCGCTGGCGCGTGCGCTGGTGGATGAAGTTCATGGACCAATGGCTTGGCCCGAGCTTCTCCATGATCGGCTGGTGCACGTTCATCGGCCCCGCGCTGGCGCACAAGTCGGAAGCCGAGCGGGAGGCGATGATTGCGCGCATCCCGCTGCCCGAACGGCGTGCCGCCTGGCGCAAGGCGATGTTCGCCGAATTCAGCGAGAGCGAGCTGGCCGAAAGCCGCCGCCGCATCGCCCAGGGCGTCGAGATGCTCGAAGAGGAACTGGGCAAGCGCGAATACGTCGCCAGCAACCAGTATTCGCTGGCTGACATCAACATCTTCAATTCGACCTACATGCTGCCGGTCGGCAATCCCGACCTTTGCGGGCCGGAGATCACGCCCAATATCTGGCGCTGGCTGAAGGCAGTTTACGCCCGCCCGGCCGTGAAACGAACCTGGGCAATGGGTAGCGGACGCTTCACCGACCGGTTCAACGAGATCATGGAGGATCTCGGGTGATGACCGAGCAGACGCCGGAGGCAATTCTCTATCACGGCGAGCCCAACGGGCCCTCGCTGTCGGTGCTCGCGGCGCTGGCGGAGAGCGGTCTCGATATCGAATGCCGCCCCATAGATCTGCTGGCTGGAGAACGCCACGCATTGCCGGGAATCTCCGACGGCGTCGCGATGGAATATGCCGTCGAGGGCGAAGGACCCGTTCTGGTCGCCGGCGGCGAGGCGATGAGCGAGGCGGTGTTTCTGGCGCAGTACTTCGACGAAGCAGTGTGCGGGTGCGGGCTCCAACCGGCCGATCCCTACAAGCGCTGGCAGATGCTTATGTGGTGCCGCCAGGCGATCGAGCGTCTCTCCCCCGCTGTGGCCTATCTCGGCAACCTTGCCTATTCGCAGCATCCGCTGGCCGAGCTCGACAAGCCCGCTTTCGACGCGCTGCTGGCCGCGATCGCGAGCGAAGACCTGCGCCAGCGCTGGCAGGATTTGCACGACGACCGCGTCGACGCCGCCAAGGTCGAAGATAGCAAGACCAAGGTGACGCAGTTCGCCGAGCGAGTCGAAATGCAGCTGTCGGACGGGCGCCCCTGGCTGATGGAAGATTTCTCCATCGCCGATCTCGAGACGTTTGCCTGGCTGCGCCCGATGCGCGACCTCGAAGCCGCTGCGTTCGCCGGAAAGAATCGCTGCATCGCGTGGATGGATCGCGTCGAAGCGCGGCCGAGCGTGCAGTCGGCGCTGGCGCGCGCTACAACGGAACATCCCGAGCGCAAATTTGCGCCGGGGCCGGAGATCAATCGTTGGGGTTGAGAGCCTTTTTGGGAGTGGACGGGCAATGAAGAAGTGGAGCTTCGCTGCGGCCGCGGTGCTGTCGATGTTTGCAGCCGCTTGCGATGCGGGCATTGCCGGCGGCGGCGCCTCGTCGGACGCGCCGACCGAAGGCGTGACCGACGCCATGATCGCAGCCGCGGACGGAAACGAATGGCTGACCTACGGCCGCGATTATGCCGAGCAGCGCTTCAGCCCGCTGACCCAGATCACCGCCGACAACGTCGGCGATCTCGGCCTCGCCTGGTTCGCCGACCTCGACACCGCGCGCGGGCAGGAAGCCACCCCGCTGATGCACGACGGCGTGCTCTACATCACCACCGCCTGGTCCAAGGTCATGGCCTTCGACGCGAAGACCGGCGCGGTGAAGTGGACGTACGATCCAGAAGTGCCGCGCTCGACCCTTCCGGTGGCCTGCTGCGACGCGGTCAACCGCGGCGTCGCGCTATATGGCGACAAGGTTTACGTCGCGACGCTCGACGGAGACCTCGTCGCGCTCAATCAGGCCGACGGCACCGTTGCCTGGCGCAAGCAGGTCGTGCCGGACAAGGACAATTACACCATCACCGGCGCCCCGCGCGTGGCGCATGGCAAGGTCTTCATCGGCAGCGGCGGTGCGGAATACAAGGCGCGCGGCTTCATCGCCGCCTACGACTGGAAGACCGGCGAGGAGGCCTGGCGTTTCCACACCGTGCCCGGCGACCCGGCGAAGGGGTTCGAGAACGACGCCATGAAAAAGGCGGCCGACACCTGGAGCGGAAAGTGGTGGGAGCTCGGCGGCGGCGGCACCGTGTGGGACGCCATCACCTACGACCCGGTCAACAACCTCGTGCTGTTCGGTACGGGCAATGCCGAGCCGTGGAACCCGGGCGCGAACGGCCGGCTCGGCACCGGCGAAACGGCCGAGGACAACCTCTACACCAGCTCGATCGTGGCGGTGGATGCCGATACCGGCGCATACAAATGGCACTTCCAGGAAACCCCGGAAGATCGCTGGGATTACGATTCCGACGCGCAGATCATGCTTGCCGACCTCACTATAGACGGCCAGCAGCGGCACGTGGCGCTGCACGCGCCCAAGAACGGCTATTTCTACGTGCTCGACGCAGCAAGCGGCAAGTTCATCGACGCCAAGGCCTGGACCGCCATGAACTGGTCGACCGGTATCGACCCGAAGACCGGCCGCCCGACGATCAATCCCGAGGCGCGGTACGAGAAGACGGGCAAGCTGTGGGTCAACCTGCCAGGAGCCGGCGGCGCGCACTCTTGGCAACCGATGAGCTACAGTCCCCAGACCGGGCTCACCTACATCCCGGCCAACCTTGCCGCCTTCCCGTTCATGGCGAAAAAGGACTTCAAGCCGAGCGCCATCGGCTTCCAGCACGCGATCGATGCCGCAGCGACCGCGATGCCGGCCGACCCGGCGTTCCGCCAGATGAACATCGACGCCACCAAGGGCGCGCTCGTCGCGTGGGACCCGGTGGCGCAGAAGGAGGCTTGGCGTGTGTCCTACAAGGGGCCGTGGAACGGCGGCACGCTGGCGACCGCCGGCGGCCTCGTGTTCCAGGGCACGGCGACCGAGCAATTCAACGCCTATGGCGCCAAGGACGGCAAGAAGCTGTGGTCGTTCCCGACCCAGAGCGGGGTCATCGCCGCGCCGATGACTTATGCCATCGACGGCGAGCAGCACGTTGCGGTTCTGGCCGGTTGGGGCGGCGTGTGGGATATCGCCCCGGGCATCCTCAGCTCGGTAAACGGGCCGCCGCGCAACATCAGCCGCCTGTTGGTCTTCAAACTCGGCGGAACCGCCAAACTGCCTGAGGCGCCGAAGTTCCCCAAGCGGATACTGGATCCGCCCCCGGTAACCGGCAGCGAAGCGCAGATCGCCCACGGTGCGGACGTCTACGGGCGCTATTGCGGCGTCTGCCACGGCGATGCCGCTGTCGCCGGGGCGCTCAATCCCGACCTGCGCTATTCGGCGACGCTCAACAGTCCGGACGCGGTGAAGGCCATCGTCATCGACGGCGCGCTGCACGACAACGGCATGGTCTCGTTCAAGGCCGCGCTGACGGCCGAGGATGCCGAGGCCGTGCGGCAATATCTGATCAAGCGCGCCAACGAAGACAAGGCACTCGAAAAGCAGGGCGGCAAGAGTTCCTGAGGCGGGCTGTTTGCATGGTCAAAAAGCCCCATTCTTGCTAGTAAACGACCAAACCGGATTCGAATTTCACGAGAGGACGACCAGTCATGAACGAAGTGACCACCATCGACCGCACGCAGCGGGAATATTCAGATGCCGTCAAGAAGCTGCTGGGCCGCAAGCCCCAGCTCTACATCAACGGCGAATGGGTCGACAGCTCGGGCGACAAGACTATCGACGTCGAGGATCCGTCATCGGGCAAGGTCATCGCCAGCTTCGTCGAAGCCACTGACAAGGACATCGACCGCGCAGTCGCCGCCGCTCGCACCGCGTTCGACGACCGCCGCTGGCGCGACCTTCCGCCGGTCGTGCGCGAGAAGACAATGCACAAGATCGCCGATTTGATCGAGGCCCACGCCGACGAGCTGGCCGAACTCGAAGCGATCGACGTCGGCAAGCCGAAAGGCATGGCCGCAGTGGTCGACGTGCCCGGCGCCGCCGCGCATTTCCGCTACATGGCCGGCTGGGCCGGCAAGATCGGGGGCGAAACACAGGCTCCCTACTCGATGCCCGGCGGCACGATGTTCGCCTACACGCTCAAGGAGCCGGTTGGCGTCTGCGCGCAGATCGTGCCGTGGAACTTCCCGCTGCTGATGGCGTGCCTCAAGATCGCCCCGGCGCTCGCCGCGGGCTGCACCACGGTCCTCAAGCCGGCCGAGCAAACCAGCCTCACCGCGCTGCGCCTCGCCGACCTGATCGACGAGGCGGGCGTGCCCGCCGGCGTGGTCAACATCGTCACCGGCTATGGCCACACCGCGGGCGACCGCATGGTCAAGCACCCCGACGTCGACAAGGTCGCCTTCACAGGTTCGACCGAGATCGGCAAGCTGATCAACCGCAATGCGACCGACACGCTCAAGCATGTCACGCTCGAACTCGGCGGCAAGAGCCCGGTCGTGGTCATGCCGGACGTCGACGTGGCGGAGGCTGCACCGGGCGTGAGCCAGGCGATCTTCTTCAATTCGGGTCAGGTCTGCGTCGCCGGCTCGCGGCTCTATGCTCACAAGTCGGTGTTCGACAAGGTCGTCGAAGGCATGGCCGAGACCGCGCCGTTCTGGGCCCCGCGCCCCTCGCTCGACCCCGAAGGACACATGGGCCCGCTCGTTTCGAAGGAGCAGCATGAGCGCGTGCTCGGCTACATCGAGGCCGGCAAGCGCGACGGCGCCTCAGTGCTGATGGGCGGCGACGTGCCGAGCAACGACGGCGGCTACTACGTCAACCCGACGATCCTCACCGACGTGAACCCGCAGATGAGCGTGGTGCGCGAAGAGATTTTCGGGCCCGTCGTCGTGGCGCAGCGCTTCGAAGACCTCGACGAAGTGGTCAAGGAAGCCAACGACACCAACTACGGCCTCGCCGCGGGAGTCTGGACCAAGGATGCTTCGGCTGCCGTGCGCATCGCCAGCCGCCTCCAGGCCGGCACCGTGTGGGTCAACTGCCACGCGATGATCGACCCGGCGCTGCCGTTCGGCGGCTACAAGGAAAGCGGCATCGGCCACGAACAGGGCCGCCTCGGCCTCGAGGCCTATCTCGAGACCAAGTCGGTACTGATGAAGCTGTAAGCCGCGCATGAAATGGGGTGGGACGGGTGCCCACCCCGCTTTCGTCATGCTGAACTTGTTTCAGCATCCATTCCGCCGCACGTCCGAAGGCTGCGGGCAAGGCGCAATGAACCCTGGGACGAGTTCGGGGTGACGGCCTTCTGGAACGCAAGGAACCACTTTTGCCCATCGATCTTTCCAAAATCCGCGCCATCGACGTGCACGTTCACGCCGAGGTTTCGTGCCACGATCCCGAAGACCCGGTGATGGGCAAGTTCTTCGATGCCGCCAGCGCCTATTTCAAGGCGCCGCGCGAGCGGCCGAAGATGCCCGAAATCATCGAGCTCTACCGGGAAACGAACATCGCTTTCTGCATGTTCACTGTCGATGCGGAGAGCGGCATGGGCGCCAAGCGGGTCAGCAACTACGAGGTCGCCGAACTCGCCAACAAGAACGACGACATCTGCATCCCCTTCGCCAGCATCGATCCACACAAGGGCAAGTACGGCGCCCGCGAGGCGCGCGACCTGGTCGAGAACCACGGCGTCAAGGGCTTCAAGTTCCACGGCATTGCGCAGAATGCCCACCCGGCCGACCGCATGGCCTACCCGATCTACGAGGTGATCAACGAGTACGAGCTGCCGGTGATCTTCCACACCGGGCACTCGGGCATGGGCACCGGGATGCGCGGCGGAGGCGGCATGCGGCTCAAATACGGCGAGCCGATGCTGATCGACGACGTCGCGGTCGATTTCCCCGACATGAAGATCATTCTCGCCCACCCGAGCTGGCCCTGGGTCGACCAGAGCCTCAGCATGGCGCTGCACAAGGACAACGTGTTCATCGACCTGTCAGGCTGGAGCCCGAAGTACTTCCCCAAACAGGTCATCACCTACGCCAACACTCAGCTCAAGCATAAGATGCTGTTCGGCAGCGACTTCCCGCTGATCCACCCCGACAAGTGGATCAAGGCGGCGCAGGACGTGGGCTTCCGCGACGAGGTCATGCCGGGTATCATGAAGGACAACGCGGCCAAGGTGCTGGGCCTGGCGTGAGCGATCCGGACGACATCCGCAACTTCCTGCGGCTGTCGAACCGCGTCACCACCTCGGGCAAATTCAGCGCCGGCGATCCCGTGCGGCTCGCGGCCATGGGTGCGCGGCACGTCATCAATCTGGCCATGCCCGATCACCCCGAAGCTCTCCCCGACGCAGAGCGGGCGATGGCCGAGGCCGAGCTGCGCTACACGGCCATTCCCATCCCGTTCGATGCGCCGCGCGAACAGCACTATGCTTCCTTTCGGGATGCGCTCGACCGGGAGGACGGGCCGGTCTACGTCCATTGCATCATGAACTGGCGCGTGTCGGCCTTCTTCTACCGGTACAACCGAGAAAACGGGATGCCGGAGGCAGAGGCCCGCGCGCTCCTGCAAAGGATTTGGGATCCCGAGAATTTCGACTATCCAAACGCAGACAAATGGGCCGCGATTGCCAAGGGAGAGGCAAGTGACTGATTTTAACGGCATGCATGTTGCCGTCACCGGTGCATCGACCGGGCTCGGGCTCGAAACCGCTAAACTTCTGGCCTCGCGCGGTGCGAACGTGTCGATGATCGCGCGACGCCAGGAGGTGCTCGACCAGGAAGCGGGCTCGATCGGCGATCGCGCCAAGGGTTTCGCCGCCGATGTCGGCGAGAAGGCCCAGCTCGAAGCCGCGCTCGATGCGGCTGCCGCGCACTTCGGGCCGATCGAGGGCCTGTTCGCCAATGCCGGGCTGACCGGCGGCTTCACCCCGTTCACCGCGTTCGATCCCGACGAGTTCGAGAAGACGCTGAAGGTCAATCTCACCTCGGTCTTCTGGGCGATCCAGAAGGTCCTGCCGCCGATGATCGAGGCCAAGAAAGGGGTCATCCTCGTCACCGGCAGCATGGCCAGCAAGCGCGGCATGGCGATGAACCCGGCCTACGTTTCTTCGAAGCATGGGCTGCTCGGCTTGAGCCGCGCCGTGGCGGTCGAGATGGCACCCTACAACGTGCGCTGTAACTGCGTGATCCCCGGCTTCATCGTCACCGAGGCGATGGACCGCATCCCCGAGCACCAGAAAGGGCTGATCGAACAGCGCGTGCCGATGAACCGCATGGGCACTCCCCACGAGCTGGCCGAAGTCGCGGCCTTCCTGCTCAGCGACGCGGCCAGCCATGTTACAGGGCAGGACTGGGCGGTCGACGGCGGTGTCCTCGAAAGCCTGGAGGTCTGACGGTGGCTCTGAAATACTACCACGCCGAACCGATGGCGAATTCGCTCAAGTCGATGATTCCGCTCAAGGAAAAAGGCCTCGAATACGAGAGCGTCTACGTCGACCTGCACAAGTTCGAGCAGCATTCCGACTGGTTCGTGGCGATCAATCCCGAAGGCCAGGTGCCGGTGCTCGATCACGACGGGACGATCGTCACCCATACCACGGTGATCAACGAGTACCTCGAAGACGCCTTTCCCGACGCCCAGCCGGACAGCGGCCCGCTCCGCCCGGCGACGCCGGTCGGCGCAGCGCGGATGCGCTACTGGAACAAGTTCGTCGACGAGCACGTGATGAACTACGTCTCGATGCACGGTTGGCACCGGCTGATCCGGGTGATCGCCGGCAGCATAGAGGACGGCAAGTTCGAGGAACTCATGAGCCACGTGCCGCTGCCGGACCAGCGCAAGAAGTGGATGACCGCGCGCTCGGGCTTCGAGCAGAAGGACCTGGACTATGCGCTCGAGAAGATCGGCTACGCGCTGGACAAAGTCGAAGCCCAACTGGGCAAGACCGCCTATCTCGCCGGCGATAGCTACGGCCTCGCCGATATCAATTTTTACGCCCACTGCGGGCTGAGCGTTAACCGCATGTTCCCCCAGTTCGAGGTCGACGGCAACTATCCCAACCTGGTGCGCTGGCGCGAGGCGATCAGCGACCGTCCGGCGGTGCGGGCCGCGCTGGCGAGCGAGGATCGCACCCAGCCGGGTTTGAGAACCTGGAGCGGCGACGGCCGCGAGCACAGCTAACGCAAGTCGGCACGAGCAAGGAGAGAAACAATGCGCGCATGGATGCTTCCCGCCGGTTCCGACGGCTTCGACAAGCTCTACATGGTCGACGACCTGCCCGATCCCGAGCCCGGCCCTGGCGAGGTCCTGATTGCGCCGAAGGCTTGGTCGATCAACTACCGCGACTTCGCCGTGGCCAGTGGCAAGTATTTTGGCGGCGTGCTGCAAAAGCCCACTATCCCCCTCAGCGACGGCGCAGGCGAGGTTCTCGCGGTTGGCGAGGGCGTCACCAAGTTCAAGCCCGGCGACCGCGTAGCCGGGGCCTTCTTCACCGACTGGCAGGACGGTCCGCCCAAGATGTCCATGGCGCTAGGCGACGGGATGGGTCCAGGCATGCTGGCCGAGAAGGTCGTGCTGCCCGAAACCGGCGTGGTCCATCTCGCCAAGTCGCTGGACTATAAACAGGCTGCCTGCCTGCCCTGCGCCGGCGTGACCGCGTGGAACGCGCTGTTCTGTGGGCACAAGACAAAGCCCGGCGACAAGGTGCTGGTGCTCGGCTCGGGCGGCGTCTCGATGCTGGCGCTGCAGCTCGCCAAGGCGGCCGGCGCCGAGGTGATCGCCACCTCGAGTTCCGACGACAAGCTGGTCGAGGTCACGGCGCTCGGCGCCGACCATACGGTCAACTACGAGACCACGCCCGAGTGGGGTCCTTACGTGAAGGAAAAATTCGGCGGTGCGGACCACGTGGTCGAGGTCGGCGGCACCGGCACGCTCGGCCAGTCGATGGCCGCGCTTGCCCCCGGCGGGGAGATCGCCATGATCGGCGTGCTCACCCAGGGCGATCCGCCCGACCCGCGCGGCCTGATGATGACCGGCGGCAGCTTGCGCGGCATCTTCGTCGGCAATGTCGCCATGGCGAACGATCTCAACGCCTTCATCGACCGGCACTCGATCAAGCCGGCGATCGGCAAGGTCTTCGCCTTCGAGGATGCCGACAAGGCCTACGCCCATGCCTGGGGATCGGACAGCTTCGCCAAGACGGTGATTGCGCTATAAGGGGCCGGAGAGGAGGCCAGAGCCATGTGGGAAGTCCGCGTCACGCCGTGCGGGGAATTCGACAACGCCCCGTTCGAATCGAGCCATTTCGAGACCCGTCCTCTGACCAGCGCCATGGGCGCCGAAGTCGTCGGCGTGCGCCTGCCGGACTTGTCGGACGAAGGCCTCGAGGACTTCAAGCAGGCGCTCTACCACCACAAGATGCTCTACTTGCGTGGGCAGGACCTCTCCCACGCCGAGCATGAGGGCTTCGCCGCTCGGCTCGGCCCCTTCGCGGTCGATGCCTATACGCAGGGCGTCCCGGGCCACCGCGAGGTTCACCCGATCATCAAGGAAGCCGACACCCGGGCGGCATCGCTGTTCGGCGGCGGCTGGCACACCGACAGCCCCTTCCTCGCCGAACCGCCTGCGGTGACCTTCCTGCGCTGCGTCGAATGCCCGCCCTACGGCGGCGACACGAGCTGGGCCAATTGCGCCCTCGCGCTGCGTCACCTGTCCGAGACCTACCGCGAGATGATCCGCCCACTGAAGGTGTGGATGAGCGCGGTGAACAACTTCGCCACGCAGGAAAAGCTGCTCGGCAAGGCGATCCAGTTCGCCGACAAGGAACGTCACGAGGAAGGCATCCGAGGTCACATTCACCCGCTGGTCAAGCGCCATCCGGAGACGGGCGAAGAATCGCTCAACATCTGCGATACCTATGCCGCAGGCATCGAAGGCATGACCACGCACGAGGCCAAGCCGCTGCTCGACTTCCTCGTCCAGCACGCGACTCAGCACGCCTTCACCTGCCGCCTGCGCTGGGAGCCGGGCATGGTCGCCATGTGGGACAACCGCTGCACCATGCACCTCGGCCCCAACGATTACGACGGCTATCGCCGCGAGATGTACCGCACCACCACGGCGCGCACATCGCAGGTGAAGGAAAGCGTCGCGGCCTGAGCCCCATGGCGACCCGCGAGATGATTACCGACCCGCAGGACTTCTTCGACAAGGGCTGCGGGCGGTGCGACCGGTTCGACACAGCCGAGTGCTCGACGAAGCGCTGGCACGCCGGATTGATTGCTCTGCGCAAGATCTGCCTCGATGCGGGACTCGAGGAAACCGCCAAGTGGGGCCACCCGTGCTACATGCGCGGCGATCGCAATATCGCGCTGATCAGCGCCTTTCGCGAGGATTTCCGCCTGACCTTCATGAATGCCGCGCTGCTCGAGGACCCCGAAGGCCTGCTCGAGAAGAACGGCCCGAACACGCAGCACGCCAGCGTGATCCGCTTCACCGCCGACGATCAGGTCGCGAAACTCGAGCCGACCGTCCGCGCCTATCTGGAAGAGGCGATCGGCTATGCGGACAGGCGCGTGAAGCCCAAGAAGGAAATCGCCGAGTTCGAACTGCCGGAGGAGCTGGTCGATGCACTCGACGCCGATCCGGAGCTGGCCGAAGCGTTCGAGGATCTCACACCCGGACGGCAGCGCAGCTACGTCATCAACCTCAACGGAGCCAAGCAATCGAGCACCCGCCTGGCCAGGATTGCGAAGTTCCGCGACAAGATCATCGCCGGTAAAGGGGCACAGGAGTACTGAGCGGCACTCGTAATTTGCCATGCGGTAGTCCAAGAGGCCGCGAACCCGCCGTCCCCCCTCACCGGAAGTCCCCGCGTGCCCGACCCCAGTTTCGACGTAATCGTCCTTGGCGCGGGCGCCGCCGGCCTGATGTGTGCGGCCGAGGCGGGCAAGCGCGGAAGGCGGGTGCTGGTGATCGAGCGCGCCGAGAAGCCGGGGAAGAAGATACTCATTTCTGGCGGCGGGCGTTGCAACTTCACCAACATACATGCTGCGCCCGAACGGTTTATCTCGGCCAACCCCCATTTCGCCAAGTCAGCGCTGAACCGCTACACCCCGCACGACTTCCTCGCGCTGGTCGAGGCGCGCGGCATCGCGTGGCACGAAAAAACCCTCGGCCAGCTGTTCTGCGACGGATCCGCGCGGCAAATCGTCGACCTGCTGCTGGACGAATGTGCCAAGGCCGGCGTCGTCATCGCCTGCGGAGCGGACATCGCCCGTGTCGGACATGCCGGTGGCCGCTTCACCGTCGCAACCGCTAGCCAAACGTTCGAGGCCGCTTCGCTGGTGATCGCCACCGGCGGCCCCTCGATCCCCAAGATGGGCGCCACCGGATACGCCTACGCCCTGGCGCGCCAGTTCGGCCTCAAGGTGGTCGAGCCGCGCCCGGCGCTGGTGCCTTTGACGCTGGGCGGAGAGCACGTGCTGTTCCGCGAATTGTCGGGCGTGGCGACACCTGTCGAGGCGCGCTGCGGCTCAGCGGCCTTCCGCGAGGCGGCCCTGTTCACCCATCGCGGGCTCTCGGGCCCGGCGATCCTGCAGGTCTCGTCCTACTGGCGCCCCGGCACACCCGTGGGCATCGATTTCCTGCCGGACGAGCCCCCTGGCTGGCTGGTCGCTGCCAAGCAGGTCAATCCGCGGGCAACGCTGCGCAGCGTCCTGCGCTTCGCGTTGCCCCAGCGCCTCGGCGACGCTCTGGCCGACCGGCTCGCGATCGAAGGCGCGTTGGCCAATGCCACCGACGCCGCGCTGGCGGGCGCCGAGGCGCGCCTGGCCGACTGGCACTTCATGCCCAACGGAACCGAGGGCTTCGCGAAGGCCGAAGTTACCGTCGGCGGCATAAGCACTGCCGAACTCTCCTCAAAGACCATGGAAGCCCGCCGTGTGCCAGGCCTGTACGCGATCGGTGAAGCGGTCGATGTCACCGGCTGGCTCGGAGGCTACAATTTCCAATGGGCCTGGGCCAGCGGCTGGGCAGCCGGCCAGGCGGTCTGACCTGCAATCACGCTCACAGCGGTGACGTCGGTCGGCAATTGCCGTATCGCCGCGATTTTGAAATAACTCCGACAATAGGGGAATTCGGACTCGGCAGTCGATGCCGGATTATCGGGAGAGTTTCATGCAGAGGACTATCGCAGCGCTCGTCGCCAGTTTCGGCCTGCTGGCCCTTGGGGCGCCGTCGCCGGCTCCCGCGCAAGGCGCATCGCCCGCCATCGCCGAGGACTTCAAGCCGTCCTCGCTCAACCAGCCTGGACAAGACTACCCGCAAGTGAACTCGCAAGGCTATGTCCGCTTTCGCGTCACCGCCCCACAGGCCCAGAGCGTGAAGGCGACCCTCGGGCTGGGCGGACAAGGCGGAACAGTCTTGCACAAGGCCGACGACGGGACCTGGGTCGGCACGACCAGCGGACCGCTCGACGAAGGGTTCCATTACTATCACCTCGAAATCGACGGCGGTGTGTTCAACGATCCGGGCACGCGCAACTTCTACGGCTCGACGCGCTGGGAAAGCGGGATCGAGGTGCCGGCGCACGATGCCGACTTCTACGCGCTCAAGGACGTTCCCCACGGCAACGTGCAGCAGATCCTGTTCCCCTCGCCGAGCACCGGGACGCAGAAGCGGGCCTTCGTCTACACCCCGCCGGGCTACGACGCCAACCAGTCGGCGCGCTACCCGGTCCTCTACTTGCAGCACGGTTGGGGCGAGGACGAAACCGCCTGGTCCACGCAGGGCCACGCCAACCTGATCATGGACAACCTGATCGCCGAGAAGAAGACCCGGCCGTTCATCATTGTCATGACCTACGGCATGACCAACGTGATCCGCCCCGGTGAGCCCGGCGGCCTCGCCAAGTTCGACATCAAGCCGTTCCAGGCCGTGCTGCTGGACGAGCTGATTCCCTATGTCGACAGCCATTTCCGCACGCTCGCCGACAGCGACCATCGCGCCATGGCCGGCCTGTCGATGGGCGGCATGGAGACCAAGACGATCACCACCGCCAACCCGGACAAGTTCGGCTACGTCGGTCTCTTCAGCGGGGGCAGTTTCTCGCCCGAAGACGTGGCCAATGCGCCCGGCTTTCGCGACGAGGTGAAGCTTGCGTTCGTCAGCTACGGCAGCAGGGAGCTGGATCGGCGCGCCGTCGCACCGCCCGGAGCACCGTCGTTCGACCCGGTCGCCAACCACGAAGCGCTCAAGGCCTCGGGCTTCAACAGCGTGTTCTACGTCTCGCCGAACACCGCCCACGAGTTCCTGTCGTGGCGCCGAAGCTTGCGCGAGTTCGCCCCGCTGCTGTTCCGGGACTGAGGCGACGCCGACCGGCAGCGAAACTCAGTCGGCGAAGAAGTTGAGTTCGAGCAGCACGTTGTTAGGGTCGGGCGTGAAGATCTGCCGCAGGTTGATCGCGCTGACCAGGTTCTCCTGGTAATCGGCCTCCATTGCGTCGAGCCGGGCCTTGACCTCTTCGTAGCCCTTGCATTTGAGCGCGACGTGATGAAGCGCACCGGTAAGCTCGCCGGGCGTCACCTCGCGGTCGTAGGTGCGAGTGCAATCGAGCGAGTTGATGTGGATGATCGCCCGATCCTGCTCGTCGAACATCCAGGTGGCGGTCTGCGGCGTCAGCGGCGGCGGGGCATCTTTGCGCACCAGGCCGAGCAAATTGCCGTAGAATTCGGCCGTTTCATCGAGCCTGTCGGTGATGATGTTGACGTGGTCGAGCGCTTCGACGTTCATCGCTTTCTTCCTCTCCGGAATCGCTGCCCTTTAGCCCTTGCCTACCATGCCAGATATTGTATGTGCCACATACAATTTTCGTATATGTGATTCATTCACAATCATGGAGAGAAGTCTGATGGCCGATAATCTCGAACAAGTCCTCGCGCAGGCAAATGGCGACATCGTCGGCCAGCTGCGCAACAACCAGATCGGTGCCTATGTCTACCCGGTCGTCGCTCCGGAATTTTCCAACTGGCGCTCCGAGCAGTGGGCCTGGCAGCACGGCGCCGTGCTGTTCGACCAGTCGCACCACATGTTCGATCTCTACATCAACGGTCCTGACGCGCTCAAGCTGCTGTCGGACACGATGATCAACTCGCCGGCCGGTTGGGAAGTCAACAAGGCCAAGCAGTACGTCCCGACCACCCCTTATGGCCATGTCATCGGTGACGGCATCATCTTCTACCTGGCCGAAAACGAATTCGTCTATGTCGGCCGCGCGCCGGCCGCCAACTGGCTGATGTACCACGCCGAGACCGGCGGCTACGACGTCGAGGTCATCAACGACCCGCGTTCGCCGAGCCGCCCGATGGGCAAGCCGGTGAAGCGCATCTCCTGGCGTTTCCAGATCCAGGGCCCGCGCGCCTGGGACGTGATCGAGAAGCTCAACGGCGAGCCGCTCGACAAGCTCAAGTTCTTCAACATGTCGACGATGAAGATCGGCGACAAGACCATCCGCACCCTGCGCCACGGCATGGCCGGTTCGCCGGGTCTGGAAATCTGGGGTCCCTACGAGGACCAGGAATATGTCCGCGAGCACATCCTCAAGGCGGGCGAGGAATTCGGCCTGATCCCGGTCGGCAGCCGGGCCTATCCCTCGAATACGCTCGAATCCGGCTGGATCCCCAGCCCGCTGCCGGCGATCTACACCGGCGACAAGCTGGCCGATTACCGCAAGTGGCTCGGCGCCGATTCCTACGAAGCGACCGGCTCGATCGGCGGCTCGTTCGTCGGTGACACGATCGAGGATTACTACCTCAATCCGTGGGAGCTGGGTTACGGCCCGTTCGTCAAGTTCGACCACGATTTCCACGGCGCCGATGCGCTCAAGGAAGTGGCCGAGCACAAGGATGAGCAGCGCAAGAAGGTCACTCTCGAGTGGAACGCCGATGACATGAAGACCATCACCGGCTCGCTGTTCAACGTCGACGGTCCGAACTACAAGTTCTTCGACCTGCCGCTGGCGAACTACGCCAACTCGAACTACGACGCGGTCGTCGATGCCGACGGCAACACGGTCGGCCTGTCGATGTTCACCGGCTACTCGTACAACGAGAAGAAGGGCCTGAGCCTCGCCACCATCGACCACGAAATCCCGCTCGGCACCGAGCTGCACGTCAAGTGGGGCGAAGCGCCGAACACCGACAAGACCACGGTCGAGCCGCACGAGCAGTTCGAAGCCCGCGTGATCGTCTCGCCGGTGCCCTATTCGAAGATGGCGGCTGACACCTACGCGACCGGCTGGCGCACCTCGCGCAAGTGAGCGCGCATGGCCTGATGGCATGATCGAAGGCCCGCGAAGCTCCAGGCTTCGCGGGCCTTCTCAATTTGGTGGGAGAGAGCGAATGGCGAAATACGTGCTGGTCCACGGGGCCTGGGGCGGCGGTCAGACTTATGGCGAAGTGCCCGGGCGGCTCGAAGCCAAAGGCCACGAAGTGCTCGTTGCCACGCTGACGGGACTCGGCACGCGCCAGGACGAACTGCATCCCGGGATTACGCTCAGCGATCATGTGGACACGGTCGTGCAACAGATCGAACAGGCGGGATTCGAGCGCTTCATCCTCGCTGGGCATTCTTACGGCGGAATGGTGATCACCGCCGTCGCCAGCCGCCTCGGTAAGCGGATCGATGCGATCTGCTACATCGACGCCTTCCTGCCCGAGAGCGACCAGTCGCTGTGGGACATCACCGGCGAATTCGAGCACAACTGGTACATCGACACGCAGCGCCACAAGCCGGGCTTCGTCGATCCGATCGGAGCGATCGACTTCTCGGTCGTGCCCGGCGTGGTCGGCTACCACCCGCTGCTGACCCTGCTCGAGGCAATCCCCTATTCGGGTGACGAGCAGGCGATTGCGAAAAAGAGCTACATCTTCGCCACCGGCTATCAGCCGACCCCGTTCACGCGCTTTGCGGAAAAGGCGAAGGCCGAAGGCTGGGACTATCACGAAACAGCCACTGACCATTTCGTGATGCAGAACGATCCCGACCTGACGGTGAAAGTTCTGCTCGGACTTGCCGGATAGGCCCTAGCCCGCGGCGAGTATCGGCACCGCCACTGCCAGCAAGGCTCCGGCAACGGCGAGCGCAAGGATCCAGAATGCGGCAAGTCCAAGCCGCCGCGCAAATCGCGTGTCTTCTACGACGGTGACTCCCTGCTCTTCGCCGAGCAGGAGTTCGTCCGCAGCGTCGCCCGTGTCTCGCGAAGCGGCAAGACGCGGGAACTCGATCGCCGCGCCGAGCGCCAGTTTCTCGGTGGCTATGGCCCTCTTCTGCCGCGCGAGATGAGTCTCCATCGCCTCGCCGGAGATCTCGGCGCAGGCCGAAAGACCCTGCACCAGGATGGTTTCGAGCTTGCGGTCGATTTCCACCAAGCGGTCGATTTCGCACAGCGCGCGCTGGCGATTGCCGGAGAGGATGGCCAGTTGCAGCCGGGCCTGGGCAAGTCCGCTCGCCCGCATGAACTGCAGGCCCACGGGATCGATGGGACCGGGTTCGGCGGCGGCAAGACCGCGCTCGAATATTGCGGCGTTGGTATTCAAGGTATGTCCGTCCTTCACACACCCCTGTGCCGCATCCGTCTAGGGCCCTCAGGCGATCAAGGTAATGGCCGAGCCGACCAGCGGGGGCGCTTTTGGGTCGATCGGAAAGGGGGTTCGCCAGCCTGTGCAAGCATGACGGCGGACCGACATCGCCGGAGCCGCTGCTTGGCAAACGCACCGACTGGCCAACTGCCCCCATCCGTTCGCGCGGGTCCTGCGGCAGCGACGCGAAGAGCGCAGGTTCGAAGCTTCCCACTGGCGGACCCGGTCCCACCAGCGACCGAGCGCCGGCAGGTCGGACCACATCCGGACCAGCCCCAGCATGGCGAGGCGATTGCGGTAGGGCGCCAGTTCGGACTCCCCGATCACCGCCGCGTGAGCGCGTCCTCGCTCTCGGCCATCAGGGTCTGGATGATTTGCGCGACCGGCTCTTCTTCCTTGACCATGCCGACCGACTGGCCGGCCATGAGGCTGCCGTTCTCGACATCCCCCTCGATCACCGCGCGGCGCAGGGCGCCGGCCCAGTAGTGTTCGATCTGCAGTTGCGCTTCGCCCATGGCTATGCCGTCATCGTCGAGGCGCTGCGCAACTTCGCGCTGCTTTGCGGTGAACAGCTCGGTGCCCTTGTTCTTCAGCGCGCGGACCGGGATGACGGGGAGGCGCGGATCGACCTGCACGCTCGCGACCGCATCGCGTGCGCCCGCGCGGAAGAAGGCCTTCTTGAAGTCGGGGTGCGCGATGGATTCGGTCGCACAGGCGAAGCGGGTGCCAAGCTGCACGCCCACCGCGCCCATTTCGAGATAGCCGGCAATCGCCTCGCCCCGGCCGATGCCGCCCGCGACGAACACGAGGTGCTCGTCCTTGAGCGCGGGAAGGAATTCCTGTGCCAGCACGCTGGTCGCCACCGGGCCGATGTGACCACCGGCCTCCATTCCTTCGATCACCAGCGCATCGCCGCCCGAGCGTAGCAGCTTCTTGGCGAGCGCCAGCGTCGGCGCAAAGACAATGACCTTGGCGCCGTGGCCCTTGATCGCCTCGACGCTGCCCTTGGGCGGGATGCCTCCGGCGAGCACCACGTGGCCCACGCCGTGCTTACCGCACACCTCGATCAGCTCCATCAGCTGCGGGTGCATGGTGATGAGGTTCACGCCGAACGGCTTGTCGGTCAATTCACGCGTCGCGGCGATTTCGGCATCGAGCAGGTCGGGCGTCATCGCTCCGCAGGCGATCACCCCGAAACCGCCCGCGTTGCTGATCGCGGAGACGAGATTGCGCTCGGAAACCCAGCTCATGGCGCCGCACAGGATCGCGTATTCGGTGCCGAGGAATTCGCAGCCGCGGGCCATCAGCCGCAGCGTCTTGGGAAAATCGCTCATCAGGGGCGCTTAGGCTGGCGCCGTTAACCCCGCAAGCGGGCGTAAAAGCTTCATCAACGCCCATGCGCTATTCCGGGCCCGTAAAGGATGACGCAATCGTCCGCCTCGCCGCGCCTCGTGCGCTCCTGGTGGCGCGCCCTCGCGGGCGCAGCACTGTTCGCGCTCGCCTACGCGCTGGCCAATCGCTTCCAGCTCGTCAACGGCGTGCTCTACCGCTGGGCGGCGAACGATCCGCAGTCGGCCATCCGCACTTTCATGCTGCTGGCCGGCCAGGCGCTGGCTCTTCTGGGCGCGCTGTGGCTGCTGCCGCGCCGCTGGGCGGGAGCGGCACTCGCGCTGACGTTCGTCTCGGTCCTCGTCAATCTCGGCTACGGACAGACGGTCGGCGATGCGCTCAACGCAGGCAGGCTGGCGTGGATCGGCGAGGAAGCCCGGCAGGCCGGACAGGCGGCGGGCGAGTTTGCCGGACCGCTTCTCTGGGCTCTCGCGCAGGCGATGGTGGCGACGGGGTTATTGGCCGCGGCGAGGGTATCGCTGCGCCGGGCATTGGCAGTGCCCGCCAGCGCAGCCGCGACGATCGGCGGACTGCTCCTGGTCGCCCTGCCCAATCTCGCGCTGCTGAGCGGCTGGCCGACTGCCTTCGCGGCCGAGCGCAATCTCTATACTTACGGATCCGCAATGTTGACTGCCGAACCGCCCCCGGCGCGCGCGGCCGTCGAGCTTAACCCCGATGCGGCCGGAACGCCCGATCACATCGTCTGGCTGGTCGACGAGAGCGTCGCCTATGAGCCCTTCGCGCGGATCGTTTTGCCCGCGGCCCGGCGCTTCGATCCGGTTGACTTCGGCGCTGCGGTAAGCCTCGGCAACTGCAGCGCTCCCTCGAACCTTGCGCTACGCTCGGGCGTCGATGTGCGCCACGCGGGGCCCGGGCTCGACTTGCGAAAGACGCCGTCGATCTGGGGCTACGCCCGCAAGGCCGGCTACCGGACGATGCTGATCGACGGGCAGACCAGCGGCGCGCCGCAGAACCTGCTGTTGCCGCCCGAGCGCGCCCTGATCGACGAGGTTGTTTCGATGGCCGATGGGATCGATACCGACCGCACCATCGCCGCCCGGCTGAACGTTCAGTTGAAAGGGCCGGGCCGGACCTTCACCTACGTCGTGCTGCGCGGCGTCCATTTCCAGTATCAAGACCACTACCCGCCCGGCACATTGCCCGACGATGCGCCGGAGGCCGAGCAGTACCGCGCTGCGCTGAGCTATTCGAAGGACGATTTTTTTCGCGCGTTGCTCGAAGGCGTAAATCGCACCCGGGTCGCGGTCATCTACACCTCCGATCACGGGCAGAACCTCACCCCCGGCAAGCTGCCGCACTGCAGTCGCGAGCGAGTGCCGGCGGAATACGCCATCCCATTGCTCGCCTTCCTGCCTCCAGTGCTGGCAACGAGCTACGCCGCGCCTGTCGCGCAGCGCCACTCGGCCAGCCAGATCTTGCCGACGACGCTCGAATGGATGGGCTACGACCCGGCGAAGGTGCAGGCGCAATACGATAACGACCTGGCCCGCGCACCGGCCCGCTACATCCGCTTCGGGCGCACCGTGGTACCGGTCAATCCCGGCGAGCCGATCGAGGTCGAGGCGAGCGACCGTCCGCCCGGCACTCAGTAACCGAGGATGGCCTTGGTCTCGAGGAACTCCTCGATGGCGAAGCGCCCGTACTCGCGGCCATTGCCCGACTGGCGATAGCCGCCGAACGGAGCGAAGCCCGACCATGCCGGATAGTTGATGTGGACCTGCCCGGCGCGGATGCGCTTGGCGGCCCGGCGTGCGGCCTCCTGGTCGGCCGATTGCACATGGCTGGAGAGGCCATAGACGGTTGCGTTGGCGATCCGGATCGCGTCTTCCTCATCCTCGTAGGGCTGGATCACCAAGACGGGCCCGAAGATTTCCTCCCGCGCCACGCGCATCTCGGGCGTGACTTCTGAAAACACCGTCGGCCGGGCGAAGTAACCGTGGTTGAGGCCTGCGGGCAGGCCCGTCCCGCCAGCGACCAGCTTGGCGCCTTCGTCGATGCCGGCCTGGATCAGCGTCTGGACCTTCTCATATTGCGGGCGGTTGGCCAGCGGACCGATGAAGCAGGCCTCGTCGTTCGGGTCGCCGACGACGATCCCTTCGGCTGCCTCCTTCGCCAGCGCCTCGACCTCGGCGAGCCGAGCGCGGGGCACCACCATGCGGGTCGGCGCGGCGCAGGACTGGCCGACGTTGCGCATCGCTCCGAGCACGCCTTTGGGCACGGCCTCGGCAAAGTCGGCATCGGGCAGGAAGACGTTGGGCGACTTGCCGCCGAGCTCTTGCACCACGCGCTTGACGGTCGGCGCGGCGTTCTGGGCCACCAGCACGCCCGCGCGGGTCGAGCCGGTGAAACTGACCATGTCGACGTCAGGATGCCCCGACAGGGCATTGCCGACCAGTTCGCCGCTGCCGTTGACGAGGTTGAACACGCCCGGAGGCGCGCCGGCATCGTGCATGACCTGCGCGAACAATAGCGCGGAATAAGGTGACATCTCGCTCGGCTTGAGCACCACGGTGCAGCCCGCGGCGAAGGCCGGAGCGAGCTTGGCGGTGATCTGGTAGAGCGGCCAGTTCCACGGCGTGATCGCCGCGACGACGCCGATCGGCTCGTGTTCGATATGGATACCGTCGACTTCTTCGGAGAACACGAAGTCCTTGAGGACCTCTATCGCCGTTTTCACGTGGGCCACGCCGAACACGACCTGCCCGCCGCGCGAGAAGCTAATCGCCGCGCCCATTTCGGCGGTGATCGCCTGGGCGAATTGCTCGGCCCGTTCCTCGATCAAGTCGCGGATCCGCTCGAGCAGGGCGATCCGGTCCGCGACCGACCACTGCGAAAATACCTCGAACGCGCGCTTCGCCGCGGCCACGGCCAGATCGACATCCTCTGCCGTTCCGGCGGCGATGTGGCCAATGGTCTCCTCGGTCCACGGATTGGTCACAGGGATTCTCGCGGCGTTCGGGCGATCCACCCAGGCGCCATCGATGTAGAAGCGCATGTCGTCTTTGAGTTGCATGAGTACCTTCTTGGGTTCGATTGGAGCCGGCCGTCAGTCGGCGGCGTTCACATTCCCTGCCGTGGCTTCGAGCGCAAGGGGCCCGACCAGCGAAGCGACGATTCCGGGCTGGTCGGGGGTGTCGGCGCGGCGCGCGTCCATTCTGAGTTCGTTCATGCCGATCTGCGCCGAAAGATGGCGGACGAAGGGCACTGTCGTACCCTCGCCCCAGTCCTGGTGCTGGATGTCGAACCGCACCGTGTCGCCCGCGAAGGCGAAATGGTCGAGCACACCCATGGTGTAGGGGTTGTCGCACGGCCCGCAGGCCATGCCGAACAGTGCGTCGCCGTCCTTGCGGATGAAGAAATACTGCTTGGACTCGCCAAATCCGAAGCCGAGCCAGACACCGAGCAGGTCGGCGGGCTTGACCGGCGACTTCCATGCCCCCGCCTTGACATAAGGCGCGGGCGGCCCGCCCCCGCCGCCGCCCTGGCGTTCGAGCACCCTCACCGGCGGCGAGCCGGGCGGCAGCATGGTCTGGACGATCGTCGCCGGCGTCGGCCCTCGCGGATCCTTGGTCGCAACGAGGTCGACTGCCCCGCCGTCGACGCCGCGCGTCCCGGTAACGTGGAGCCTGCCTCCTTCCAGCTTGCCGCGCAGCCGGTCCTGCGTCGTGAGATTGCCCGCCAGGTCGAGATGCCTGACGGTGAACGCCAGCCCCTCGTCTTCATCGAACGTACCCTCGATCCGCGCCAGCGTCGTCCCGTCGGAGCAATGGGTGCAGTAGATGCCGTGGACCTGCGAGCCGTCGATGACGAATTCGAACACTTGCGGCGGGGCGCCCGGTTCGGTCCGCCAGCCGCCGCGGTAGTAGTCGGCGCCCTCGGCCCACGCGGCGGGCGCGGCGAGCACTGCGGCCATTGCCGCGATCGAGGATGCCAGCCGGGCTGGTGACAAGCCGGTTATCCGAAGTCGACCGGATAGGGCTTTAGCTCCCCGCTGGCGTAGCGCTTCTCCAGCCCCGGGGTGCCGTTCTCGAGGACCATCAGCATCGAGCGCTTGGGCGCGAAACCCTGGTGGCGGATGTCGGCTGGCATGGCGCAGACGTCCCCTGCGCGCATGGTGATCTTGCCGCGAGGTTCGCCGGTGTTCTTGTCGGCGATCTTCCACTGGATCTCGTCGCTAAGCTGGATGAACCACTCGTTGCGGTCGTTGCCGTGGATCACCGGCAGCATGTGCTCTTCGCTGGTCACGCAGCAGATGTTGCCGCGGGTGACCGCGCTGATCGACGGATTCCAGGTGATGTCGCTGCGGGCGATGTGGTCGAACAGGTTGATGGCATGAAGCTGGCCCTCGAAGCCCGGCTCGCATTCTATATCGGGCTGGTCGAACTCGATGTCGGCAAAGGCGCGATTGATCGGGAAGCCGTCCTTTTCGGTGCGCACCCCCTTATCGCCGGGCAGGCCAAGCATGCGGTCGGCAGCAATGAAGCTGCGCAGCAGTTCGCCTTCGCGCTCCTTGCCCTTGGGCCCGATCGGAGTGCCGGTTTCGAGCGGGGCGTTGAGCGGGTCGTAGCCTTCCGAAATCCAGTTGCGGCTGATGGTCATGAACGCTTCGGACACGACCTCGGCCGGGAAGGTCTCGAGATAATCGATACCCTGCGCCTTGTAGCCGGCGTCGTAGCTGCCGGCGAAGATGTCGACCGTGCCGTAGTGGTTGGTCGTCCCGAAGATGTCGTCGAAGAATATCCAGCCGTAGAAAAAGCCCCAGCCGATATCGCGCACCATGGCGCGCAGGAAGCGGTCGATCTCGATGATGTGGCTGCCCTTGGGCCAGCCGATGTGGGCGAAGTACTCGTCGCGCGAGAAGGTGAAGCCGCCGAGGCGGAAACTGTCGTAGCCGGTATCCTCGTCGGTGCCGGTGGCGACGATTTTCTGTGCGGGTGCGTCCATCGGTGCCTCTCCTTCAGTTCGTTACGCAGATTTCGGCCCAGCGCTTGACCGTCACCGGTCCGTCGACCGTCTGGACCAGCGCGACCGCGGGGCTGGCGGAGCTCATCTGGTAGGCCGCGCCGTGCGGCAGCAGGACCTGGTGCCCCTTGCGCGCAACGACCTTGCCCATGCGCGGTCCGTTGGGCTCGCCGCCGAGCTGCACTGCGCCGCCTTCGTGGCCGGGCACCTGGTCATCGGCCAGCTTGATGAAGCGGAAGGTCACCTCGCCGTCCATCACGATGGCGAATTCGTCGTGCGGGGCGGCGTACCACGGGCCCTCGCCCTCGACGCGCACCGCTTCGGCGACGTATTCGAGGTTCTGCACCACCGCGACGCGCTCGAACGGGGCGCTCTTCCCCGCCACCTCGTAGATATTCGAAAAGGCGTATTTCTTCAGGTCATCGTTCAGCTCGATCTTGCCCTTGTCGTAGGACTGCAGCGAGCCGGTCTTGGTCTTGTAGGCCATATTCGCACTCTCCCCGCCGCCGACGATTCTCGCCATCCGGCCTTCGAGCGATGGTAACACCCCATTTGAGAGAGGCAAATTGGAACTTGGCTTGCGGCGCGATGCCCGTAATCTTGCCGGAGACCAGCCGAGGAGAGAGCAATGAAGCGGGTATTGGGACTAACATTTGGCGGCTGCCGCCTTGGCGCTTGCCGCACCGGCATCCGCGCAGGAGGCCCCTGGCCCGCAAGCCCTGGCCGACCGCGCCGCGATCGAAGACATGCTTACCGAGTACTACAACGATTTCGGCGGCGGGATAGGCGCCAAGGTGGGCCAGTTCTACGCTCCCGACGGCGAGATGATTCTCGGCACGACCAGCTACAAGGGGATCGAAGCGATCAAGGGCATGTACGCCTCGGTCCCCGCCGATGCGCCCCAGCGCAAGTCGTTCGCGCTCAACATCCTGATCGGGAACATGCTTGTGAAGGTCCATGGCGACACGGCGACCGCACGCCTCGTGTTCACTGAGACGATTACCGAAAAGCAGGGCGATGCCCCGAAGCTGCTGACCCAGGGCCGCGAATTCGATTGGCTGGTCAAGCGCGACGGCCGCTGGTGGATCCTCAAGCGCCAGATCATGGGACCCAACGCTGTGCCCGAGGGGTGGGAGGACTAGCCCGCCTAGTCCGCCGCAGCGATCTGCACGCGCGCATCGCGGGCATAGGGGTCGTCGAGGAACGCCAGGCCGTCGCCCTGCGGCTGCACGGTCAGGTAGGTGATGTAGATCGGCACCGGCTCGGGCAGCGGCACGACCTGTTCGGCCGGCGCGCGAGCGCCGCCTGGAGGGATCGGCTTCCCCATCAGCCATTGGTGCATCGCCGCGGCGTCTGCGAGTCGCACGCAGCCGTGGCTGAGCTGGCGGTCGGCCTTCTTCAGCAGGTCCCTGGCCGGGGTGTCGTGCAGGTAGATGCCTTGCGGGTTGGGGAATTCGAACTTGACCCGGCCCATGAAATTGGAGCCGCCCGGCAATTGCCGCATATGGACCTTGACCGTCCCGGCGCGCACGCCTTTCCAGTCGACCGTCCGGGGATCGAGCACGTGCGAGCCCTCTTCCCAGCCGTCCAGCACCTCGTAACGCCGGTCGGCGACCCAGCCGGGTCCGTACTGCAGGACATAGGCGGCGAGTTCGTTTCGGACGATGTCGTCGGGCACCTGCCAGTAGGGATTTTCGACCGCCTGGCTGATGAACCCGGCCATGATCGGCGTCTGCCCGGCATCGTTGCCGACCACCACCCGCATATCGCGGACCGGTTTGCCGTCCTCGTACATCCACAGGTGCGCGGACGCTGTATCGACCAGCACATAGCGCCCCTGCGGCATCGCCGGGATGGCCCGCAGACGGGCAAGGTTGGTCCAGATCCTGCGCCGCTGCTGCTCGCTGTAGGCCGGGTCCTGCATCGCCTTGCGCAGCGGCGCGTAGAGCGGGTTCATCCAGGCCATCCGATCGACATAGTCTTCAAGCGATGCGGCCTGCGCCGCGGTCTCGAGGACCGAGAGCGGCGCCGGGACCACCGGCTCGAGCGCCGGGCTGCCGTAGATCATCGGCAGGCGCGGCGCCGCGCGCATCGCCCGGACATAGTCGGCGAATGCCTCGGACAGCGCGACCTCGTAGCGCGCGACGTCGTCGATGTCCCCGCGCTGCGCCTTCTCGGCCAGCAGGACCAGTCGGTCGATGCCGAGCTTGCCGGGATCGACCCCGTCGAACTGCGCGGCGCGCATGCGGTAGAGCAGCAGCGTGGCCGCACCCGAGGGCCGGGCGTACTGGTTGAGCCATAGCGGAGCGTTGCCGCGTGCGGCGTAGAACGCGCGCACCGACTTGCCGGCGCGCTCGGCGATGTCCATGCGCAATTCGTCGCGCAGTTGTTCGCTCGGTTCACCGCGCCACCCGGCCTTCACCGCCGCCTCCGGCGACGGCACCACCAGCGCCGCCGCCAGTGCGCCGGCCAGGACCCAAGCTCGAACCATCAGTGCATGCGGGCCGAGAGCGATCAGCCGCGTTCGCCGGTGTAAGTTGCCGGCACCGTCTGTATCACCGGGGCACCCGAATAATAGACGCCTTCGCGCACGTAGCCGTCGATGCAGCCATCGTTATCGGCATCGGCCCAAGCCGCCCCGGCGAGGCCCGGAACCGCACCGCCGATCGCCGCGTCGCCTTTCCAGGTGCCGCCTATGGCCGGGCAGGGTGCGGTCGCCACCGGAGTCGGCGCCGGCTGCTCGTACGGAGGCGGGGCGGACTCGGCATAATAGTCGTCCTCGTAGGTGCTGCACGCCGCCAGCGGGAATGCCGCTGCGAGGGCGAAAACCAAACCCTTGTTCATCGAAAACCTCCTTGCCGTTGCGCCCCCGGCGCACACCTGTGGGGCACGCCCTGGCGCACCCTGATAGCGCCCCTGACCTTGGTTAACGAAGGTTAACGCGGCAAGTTCCGTCTCGGCATTGCCCGGTAACGGGACGATTTGGCGCGGCCGGGCAGGCCGGCTCAGGCGGCAATATCGGGAGCGTCGAGGCCGTAGGCGGTATGCAGAACGCGGACCGCCAGTTCGGTCTCGTCCTCGTCGATCAGCACGCTGACCTTGATTTCCGAAGTCGAGATCGCCTGTACGTTGATTCCGCGGTCGGCCAGCGCCTTGAACATCGTCGCCGCGACGCCCGCATGGCTCTTCATGCCCACGCCGACGACGCTGATCTTGGCCACCTTGCTGTCGGTGATGATGCGGTTGAAACCGATCGTTTCCTTCTTGTCCTCGAGCAGCGCCTGGGCGCGGGCGAGGTCGGCCTGCGGCACGGTAAAGGTCACGTCGGTCTCGCCCTTCTCGCGGCCGACGTTCTGGATGATCATGTCGACGTTGATCGATGCGTCGCCGAGCGGAGCGAAGATGTTCGCGACCGCGCCGGGCTTGTCGGGCACGCGGGTGAGCACCACACGCGCCTCGTTCTTGTCGTGGGCGATTCCCGTGACGAGTTGCCGTTCCATGTCCAAACCTTCCATTTCCTCGTCCGAGACGATCATCGTGCCGGGCAGGTCGTCCGCCGGCGGGGCATCGTCGTCGATGAAGCTAGAGAGAACCTGCACGCGCACGCCTTCCTTCATGGCGAGCGAGACCGAGCGGGTCTGCAGCACTTTCGCTCCGACCGAGGCGAGCTCGAGCATTTCCTCGTAAGTGACGTATTTCTGCTTGCGCGCGCGGGCGACGATCCGCGGATCGGTGGTATAGACGCCGTCGACGTCGGTGTAGATGTCGCAGCGGTCGGCGTGGATCGCCGCCGCCACTGCGACCGCCGAGGTATCCGAGCCGCCGCGCCCCAGCGTCGTGATCCGGCCGTCGTCCGAAAGGCCCTGGAAGCCGGGAATGACCGCGATCTCGCCCGCCGCCATCGAGGCGAGCAGCGCATCCGAATCGATTTCGTGCACCCGCGCCTTGGCGTGCGCGCCCTCGGTGTGGATGGGCAGCTGCCAGCCGAGCCACGACCGCGCCTTGCAGCCCATCGCTTGCAAGGTGAGGGCAAGCAGGCCGCTGGTGACCTGTTCGCCGCTGGCAACGACGACATCGTATTCGGCCGGATCGTAGAGCGGGTTGGCCTCGCGGCAGAAATTTACCAGCCGGTCGGTCTCCCCCGCCATCGCCGAAACGACGACAGCCACTTCGTGCCCCGCCGCCTGCTGCTTGCGCACGATGTTCGCCACGCGCCGGATGCGCTCGGTCCCGGCCATCGACGTGCCGCCGAATTTCATCACGATGCGGGCCACGCGGTCTATTTCCCCTGCTGGCGGTGAACTGTGCGCGCTGTTAGGAGCGGGGAATGTCCGATGCAACTGTAACAGCGGCAACCATCCGCCCCGAGGAAGCGGCCCACTTCGGCAAGCTCGCGCGGGACTGGTGGGACCCCAAGGGCTCCTCGGCCATGCTGCACAGGCTGAACCCGGTGCGGCTGGCCTTCATCCGCGAGACGATCGACTCAGCCTGGGGTGGCGATACCGAAAGCTTGAGACCCCTCGCCGGCAAGCGAGCGCTCGACGTCGGCTGCGGCGCGGGGCTGCTGTGCGAGCCGCTCGTCCGGCTTGGCGCCGAAGTGACCGGGGTCGATGCGGCGGAAGAGAACATCGCGGTGGCCAGAGCGCACGCCGAAGGTGCGGGCCTTACCATCGACTATCGCGCTGGCGAGCTCGGCTCGCTCGGGATGGGCCGGTTCGATCTCGTAACCGCGATGGAAGTGATCGAGCATGTCTCCGACAAGCCCGCGTTCCTCGCCGAACTGGCCCGCCATCTCGCTCCCGGCGGGTTGCTCATATTCTCCACCCCCAATCGCACGCCGCAATCGCGCCTGCTGATGGTTGGACTCGCCGAAGCCGCCGGATTGGTGCCCAAGGGCACCCACGACTGGAACGACTTCGTCACGCCGGGAGAGCTCGGCGAGCTGCTGGCCGGTGCGGGCCTGGCGATCGGTGAACCGCGCGGCATCGCGTTCTCGCCAACGAAGGGCCTGCACCTTTCGGGCGACCTGGCGCTCAGCTACATCGTCACCGCGCGCCACGCATGACCGCCGAGGAAACCCGGCAGCAGCTACGCGGCGACCTCAAGGACGCGATGCGCGCCGGCCGCAAGGACGAAGTCGGCCTGCTCCGCTCGCTCGTGGCGGCCATCGACAATGCCGAGGCGGTGCCAGTTGCGGGCCTCGACGACAACATCAGCCCGCTGCGCGCCAGCGCCGGCAAGGGCGAAGTCCCCCGGCTAGTTCTCGGCGAGGGCGACATCAGGGCGATTTTCGAAAGCGAGCAGGCCGAACGGATTGCCGCCGCGGCAACGCTCGAGAAAGCCGGGCAGGCCGGACCGGCCGAACGCCTGCGCGGCGAGGCCGGCCTGATCGGCCGCTACCTATGACCGCCGAAGTCGATTATATCGTCGTCGGGGCGGGCAGCGCAGGGTGCGTCGCTGCCGCGCGGCTGAGCGAAGACGAGACCGCGCAAGTCGCCCTGCTCGAAGCGGGCAGCGACCTCGATTCGGCCATGATCCGCATGCCGCTGGCGTGGATGCCGGTCAGCGCCGATCCGCGATACGGCTGGAACCTGATGAGCGAGCCCGATCCGCACATGGGGGGCCGCGCCCAGCCCATTCCGCGCGGGCGTCTGCTCGGCGGGTCGAGCGCGATCAACGGCACGATGTATATCCGCGGGCACAAGGCGGACTACGACGGCTGGGCGGCGATGGGCCTGCCCGGCTGGGGATACGAGGATGTTCTCCCTTACTTCCGCAAGTCCGAGACCAACTGGCGCGGCGCGAGCGAAATCCACGGCGGCGGTGGGCCGCTCTCGGTCACGCCGATGCTGCCCCATCCCGAGCTGACCCCGGCAATGTACGCGGCCGGCAAGGCGCTCGGCTACGGCGAAGAACCCGACTTTGCGGTGCCCGAGCCCGAAGGCTTCGGGATGCCCGACTGCACGATCCGCAAAGGCCACCGTGACAGTACCGCGCGGGCCTACCTCGATCCGGCCCGCCGCCGGCGCAATCTGTCGGTGCTGACCGAAGCCTTCGCGTCGCGCGTGTTGATCGAGGACGGACGAGCAGTCGGCGTCGAGTACCGCCGGGGCGGCGAGACGAAACAGCTGCACGCACGGCGCGAGGTCATAGTGTGCGGCGGGGCAATCCACTCCCCGCAGCTGCTGATGCTTTCGGGAATTGGCCCGGCCTCGCATCTCAAGGAACACGGCGTCGCTGTGCTTCACGACCTGCCCGGAGTCGGGCAGAACCTGCAGGACCATCCGATCGCCGTGACTGTCTGGGCGGCGGCCCAGCCCAACACCTTCGATCGAGAACTGCGGCTCGACCGCATCGCCCTCAATGTCTTGCGCTGGACGCTGACCGGCAAGGGCACCCCGGCGCAGAGCCCGATGACCGCGCAGGGTTTCGTCCGGTCGGGCCCCGAACAGGAGCGGCCCGACCTGCAGTTCCAGGTCAGCCACACGAGCTATATGGCGCGCGTCTGGTTCCCCGGCTGGCGCAAGGGAGCCGGACATCAGTTGACAGCCGGATGCGTGCTTCTCAACCCCGAGAGCCGCGGCGCGGTGACGCTCGGCAGCGCCGACCCGGGTGACCTGCCCAAGGTCTTGCTCAACTTCATGGCCGAGCCGAGCGACCGGAAGCGGTTGCGAGCGTCGATTCACCTGATGCGCGAGTTCTTCGCGACCGATGCTGCGGCGCCAACCGTCGCCGCTGAAATCGCTCCCGGCGCAGAGGCTGCGGACGACGCGGCAATCGACGGGTGGCTCGATGACAGCGTCATAAGCGGCGGACACCCGACGAGCACCTGCGCCATGGGCACCGGGCCCGAGGCCGTGCTCGACGCCGCCCTGCGGGTCCGGGGAATCGAGCGACTTCGTGTGGCCGATGCCAGTTCGATGCCGCAGATCATTCGCGGCAATACCAATGCGCCCACGATCATGATCGCCGAAAAGGCCGCGGATCTCGTTCGCATCGCCAACAGGTAACATTTGCAATCGTCCCCCTGCGCCCTAAGGGTAAACACCGGGTGAGCGGGAGAATTGCAGGATGGATGATCGTGTCGCAGGGTCGATGATCCTTTCCGAGAGCAAGTTCCTGCGCATCATCAGTTTTTTCCTGCTATATATCGGGCAAGGCATTCCGCTGGGTGTTTCGACCGTGGCCTTTCCGGCCTGGCTGATCGCCAACGGCGCGCCCGAATCGTCGGTCGCCGCGATCATTGGCACCTCCTTCCTGCCGTGGAGCTTCAAGTTCATCCCTGCGGCTTTCATGGACCGCTATGCCTACCTGCCGATGGGTCGGAGACGCGCTTGGCTGATCGGCGCGCAACTGCTGATGGTGACCGGATTCGCCATTGCCGCGTTCATCGGCCCCGGTCCGGACGATCTGCAAACGATCCTGTACATCGTGTTTCTGATTGGCGCCGGATCGGCGATCCAGGACGTTGCCGTGGACGGTCTGGCGGTAGATACCTTGCCGGAAATCGAGCAGGGAACGGCCAGCGCCTTCATGTTCGGCGGACAGACCGTGGGGCGTGCGTTGTCGGGCGCTGCGGCTGGGTTCGGTCTGCAGTATTTCGGCAGCCAGGACACCTTCCTGCTCTTCCTGCCCTTCATCCTGCTGATCACGCTCTACGTCGTCTTCCTGCGCGAGCGACCGGGTGAAAAGCGGTTTCCCTGGAGCGAGGGGACGACCCACCCGGTCAATCTCCAGCGCCATGTCGGGGCCTGGTGGCCGATGGCCACCGCGGCATTCAAGTCGCTGGTCAAGCTCGATAGTCTCAAGCTGCTGATCGCCGCGGGGTTCTCGCGAACGGGCGCGGGCATGCTCGACACGCTATGGCCGATCATCGCGGTCAGTTTCGCCGGTTTTACCACAGCCACCTACTCCGGCATGATCTCTACGGTCGATCTGGTGATGTCGGTCGCCTCGATCGGGATCGGAAGCTTTCTCACCACCAGGCTGGGGGCGCGGCGAGCAACGGTGCTGGTCTATGCCGGCGTGGCGCTGTTCGTTCTGTTCGTGCTCTATGGCCAGGCGTTCTGGGCCGCGACCACGGCTGGTTTCGTCGCCATTTCGTGCTTCTATTCGATGTTCGGCACCGTCACGAGCATCTGCACCAACCCGCTGCGCATGCAATTATCCGACCCAACGGTCGCGGCGACGCAATTCACAATCTACAATTCGCTCAGCAATCTGCCAGTCACGCTCGGCGCAACGCTATTCGCCGTGTTGGGCGGAACGCCGGAGATGACGGTGATTATCTGGACGATGGTCGGCCTGGCTATCGCCGGGGGCCTTGTCTACGCAACGATGCGCGCCGGTTCGCGCCACGAGGCGGCCGAATTGCCCGAGGGCGAGATCAACTAGCGCCTCAACACAGCGCTGCTTCCCACTGGTCGGTGTCGAAGCCGACAAGCAGACCATTGGCATAGATCGCAACCGGGCGCTTGATCAGGCTCGGGTGCTCGCTCATCAGCTTCACCGCCTTGGCTTCGTCGATGCCTTCCTTGTCGGCATCGGGCAGCTTGCGGAAGGTCGTACCGCGTTTGTTGAGCAGCGCTTCCCACCCCACCGCGCTGCACCAGTCGCGCAGCATCTTCGGGTCGGCGCCTTCCTTCTTGTAGTCATGGAATTCGTAGCCCACGCCGCGCTCCTCGAGCCAGCGCCGCGCTTTTTTGACCGTATCGCAGTTGGGAATGCCGTAGAAGCGAATCATGCCTGGTCCTTGCGGCTGAACGTGTGGATTCGGGGGTTGTCGCAGGCGAACAGGGTATAGTCCTCGTAATACTCGGCGCGGCCGCGCTGCTGCACCAGCCGGTGCTCTGCCAGGCGGCCCCAGGCGCGTGCCGACACCTCGTCTTCCCATTGGCTGAGCGCGATCACCTCGCCATCGTCGGCGGTGTAGGACTTGAAGTCGAGAAAGCCGGCCTGGCGCTGCGCGAGGTCGAGCATGGCGTCCGCATCGGCGCGGTAGGCAGCGCCGTTCATGTCTGCGCGCTTGCGATTGCGGAACACGACGAGAAACATCACCGCCCTCCCAGATGCGCGTCGGCAATGGCCACGGCGAGCGCATCGGCCGCGTCACCCCCCTGGACCTCCGCGCCCGGCAGCAGCACCTTGAGCATCGCCTGAACCTGAGCCTTTTCCGCCCCGCCCGTACCGACGACCGCTTTCTTGACCAGCCGGGCGGCATGTTCGCTGACCGGGATCCCGGCGCGCCCGCACGCCGCGAGCACGGTTCCGCGCGCTTGTGCCAGCTTGAGCGTCGATTGCGGGTTCTTGTTGAGGAAGACTTCCTCCACCGCCGCCCGGTCCGGCGCATGCAGTTCGATCACCGCCGCGATGGCGGCATACAAATGGTGCAATCGCTCGGCCATCGGCGCCCTTGCATCGGTCGGCACCTGGCCGTTGGCGACGTGGGTCAACCGCGAACCTTCGACCTTCACCAGACCCCAGCCGGTGCACGACAGCGAGGGATCGAGTCCGAGGACCAGCATCAGAGCCGGAGGCCGAGCCGGGGCCCGAAGTGCATCATCAGCAGGTAGAGCCCTACCGTCAGCGCACAGCCGGCGGCCAGCGCGATCCAGAAGTTGGCTCCCACGCGCAGGAGCGCGGGGATCAGCAGGAACATCGGCAGGCTGGGCAAAACGTACCAAAACGTCGCCTGGGCATGGACCGCCATGTTCTCGGCATCGGGCTTGGCGTGCCACAGGAAAATCATGCCCAGCACCGATACGAGCGGCAGCGAGGCGACGATCGCCGCGGTCGCGGGCAGGCGCCGGCCGATCTCGGAAATGGCCGCGATCATCGCCCCGGCGAGCAGCGCCTTGGCGACAACGGTCCACATCAGCCGAGCTTGTCCATGATCTCGTCGGGGATCTCGTAGTTGCCCCATACGGTCTGCACGTCGTCGTCGTCGTCGAGCGCGTCGATCAGCTTGAGCAGCGTGCCGGCGTTGCCCGCGTCCATCTCGACGGTGATGTTGGGTTTCCACGCCAGCTTGACGGTTTCCGCCTCGCCCAGCGCCTTCTCCATCGCCCCGGCCACCTCGTGCAGCGCGTCCGCTTCGGTCCAGATCGTGTGGCCATCGTCCGAGCTCTCGATGTCGTCGGCGCCGGCTTCCATCGCCGCCATCAGCACGGTGTCCTCGTCGCCGGCCTCGGGCGGGTACTCGATCAGCCCCTTGCGCTCGAAACCGTGCGCCACCGAGCCTTCGGTGCCCATGTTTCCGCCGTTCTTGGCAAAGCAGTTGCGCACGTTGGTCGCGGTGCGGTTGCGATTGTCGGTCAGCGCCTCGACGATGATTGCGCTGCCCCCGGGGCCGTAACCTTCGTAGCGCACTTCCTCGTAGTTATCCGCATCCCCGCCGCTCGCCTTGTCGATCGCGCGCTGGATATTGTCCTTGGGCATCGACTGCGCCTTGGCCGCGTTGACCGCGAGGCGCAGGCGCGGGTTCATGTCCGGATCGGGCATGCCCATTTTCGCCGCGACGGTTATCTCGCGGGAAAGCTTGGAGAACAGGTTGGAGCGCTTCTTGTCCTGCGCCCCCTTGCGATGCATGATATTCTTGAATTTGGAATGGCCGGCCATGGCGTCGGTTCGCTCTCACGTAATGGTATTTTCAGATTTCAGGGGGCCATTAGCCGCATGACCGGCCAAGCGACAAGCCTGCAGCATGCAGAGACGTGGCGACGCTTCGGCGCCTTCGTCACACATCCCGACCTGCCGCCGCGGGCCAGCGGGATTTCCGCCACCGCAATCGCCGTACTCGGCAGGCTGTTTGTGCTCGATCTGGTGCTGATGGCCGCACTGATCGGCCTCGCCGCCCTGGCCGAAGCGCTCGGCTACAAGCTGCCCGATCACCTGCTGGGCGAATTGCAGATGACGCCGCTGCTTATCGCCCTGATCGTGGTCGGCGCGCCGATCGCCGAGGAGATAGTGTTCCGCGGCTGGTTGTCGGGTCGTCCGGGGCATGTCTTCGCGGTGCTGCTATTGCTCGGAGGGGCGACTCTCTTTATGGCGCTCTCGGCCCGCGGGAATGGCGTCGCGGCGCTGGCGGCGTTCGGTGCTGCCCTGCTGCTCGCTGCTTTGGCGATTTGGTGGAAGCGGCGCAGCGACGCGATGAGCTGGTTCCAGCACCACTTCCGCTGGTTCTACTGGGGGAGCGCGCTCGCCTTCGGCAGCGTCCACCTGACCAACTTCACCGACGGCAACGCGCTGATCCTGCTGCCGCTGACCCTGCCGCAACTGCTGCTCGGGCTGATCCTCGGCTACGTGCGGACGCGCTTCGGGCTGTGGTCGAGCATGCTGATGCACGCGGCGCACAACACGTTGTTCATCTCGCTGGTTCTGCTGGGTTCTGGATAGGCGCGCGATCCATCGGCCGGTAACCGCACATCGGCTTCAGGCCAGACTTGCGGCGACCTCGTTCACCCTGCGGCGACGCGCTGGACCTGAGCCTGCGCCTCTGGCGACGTCCACGATGAGCGCCTGAGCGGACAGCGCAAGGCGACCGTCGTTCCATCCGAGCCGTCGATGCTCAGTCGCCCGTCGAGCTGGCGCGCCAAGCCGTTCATCAGACGCATGCCCAAGCTGCCGCTCCGCCCGGACCCGTCGAACCCGACGCCATCGTCGCTGATCACCAACGAGCATTCGTCCGCCGGCGCCTCCAGGTTGACGCGCAGGGTACCTCCAGGGCCGGACGCAAATGCATACTTCAGCGAGTTCGTAACGGCCTCGTTGACGACCAGGGCCAGAGAGGTCGCGGTCTTGATATCTACCGATAGATTTGCGCAATCGACCTGCACCTGGGGCCGGCTCTCGGCGGGAGCGGTCCTGACAAGGGCGAACACGAGACTGTCGATCAGCTTGCCCACTTCGACGCTAAGCCCCTCGTCATCCGGCCGCAGCATTTTCTCGTATACGCTCGACAGGACTTTCAGGCGATTTCGCGCGTCGCGCAAAGCCGAACGCGCTTCAGAGGACGAGGCCGACCGTTCATGCATTCTCAACAGCGAGGACGTCATCTGGATCGTGTTCTTCACGCGGTGGCGTACTTCCTCCACCAGAACCTCGCGGTCGCGAACCGCCTCTTCCAGAGCGACGCGGATCTGGGCTTTCCGGCGCAGCTTGATTGCCAGGACGAGCTGTACGGCGAGCTGTTCCATGATCCGCGCATCGGTCGGATCGAAGCATCGGTCCTCGACGTGGCTGACGATCCACAAGGTGCCAAGCGGCTGCTTGCCGGTGTCGTAAAGCGGGACGATCAAGCCTTCGCAGATTGCCGGCTGGGCCTCGTCGAAATAGGTGAACACGCGCGCCGGGCGCTCCACCAGGATCGTATGATGGCGGTCGAGGCAGAGCCCGCAAGGACTGAAATCGCGCGGCGTGGTGCCGCCGACGTGTGGCGCGAACGCGCCGTTCATCGCCGTCCATTCGAACGCCTCGCCACCCTCGCCCGAGACGAGTTCGCTCAAACCGGCGGAACCGGCAGCCGGACATAGCTCGAGGGCGAGCTCAAGAAAGCGATCGATAGCCTTGGCAGGGCCGACGTCCATCAGTGTGGACAGCTCGCGATAAGCATTCAGCTCCGCCCGCAGATCGGCAGGGCGTGCCTCGCGACGATAAAGCTCCGGTGTGATCAACAGATCGTCAGGGCTGATCCCGGTTGCCATTGCGCCTCCCACGCAAGGAGGATGGCAGATTCCCGCTCGATGCGGGAGTCATTTGTTGGCGGATAGGGGGCGAGGACCGCGGCGTCGGCGGTCAGACGCGCACCGCTGTGCCGCTGACGCTAACCATCAGCATCGAGCCGGTCTTGCCGATCACCTCGTAATCGATGTCGCAGCCGATCACCGCGTTGCCGCCGAGCGCGCGGCACTGGTCACACATTTCCTCGATCGCCTGTGTCCGGGCGCGGCCGAGCACTTCCTCGTATTGGCCCGAGCGCCCGCCGACGAGGTCGGTGATCGAGGCAAACAGGTCGCGAAACATGTTTGCGCCGACGATCACCTCGCCGGTGACGATGCCGTAGTAATCCTTCGCCGGATGGCTCTCGATCGCATTCGTGGTGGTGACGATCATTCCTGTCGGGTTGCGCCCCCACGGGCTGCGGCTAGCCATTGACCACAATTCCTCCGTTCGGGTGTAGCACCTGGCCCGACATATAGGAGGAATCGTCGCAGGCAAGGAACAGGAAGGACGGCGCGACTTCGTTGGGCTGGCCGGGGCGGCCCATCGGTGTGCTTTCTCCGAAGTGTTTCACCTTCTCCGGCGGCGCCCCGCCAGCCGGGTTGAGCGGTGTCCAGATCGGCCCCGGCGCGACGGCGTTCACGCGGATGCCGTCCTTAATCAGGTTCTCGCTCAGCGAGCGCGTGAAAGCGGTGATCGCGCCCTTCGTGGCGCTATAGTCGAGCAGCCCGCCCGATCCCTTGTACATCGTCACGCTGGTGCAGTTGACGATCGAAGCACCCTTCTTCAGGTGCGGACGCGCAGCCTGGACAAGGTAGAACATCGAGAAGATATTGGTCTGGAAGGTGCGCTGCAGCTGTTCCGGGGTGATATCGGTCACCTCCTTGTCGGGATGCTGCTCGCCGGCGTCGTTGACCAGCACATCGAGCCTGCCCCACTTGTCGATGACCGCCCGCACCACGCCCTCACAGTGCTTGGGATCGCCGAGATCGCCGGCCGAGAGCAGCACCTCGGCGCCTTCCGCCTCGCACAGCTCACGGGTCTTGTGCGCATCGTCGTGCTCTTCGAGATAGGCGATCGCGACGTTCGCGCCTTCGCGGGCGAAGAGCACCGCGGTGGCGCGCCCGATTCCGCTATCGCCGCCGGTAACAAGCGCAACCTTGCCTTTCAGGCGGCCCGATCCGGGATAGCGCGGCTGCCATTCCGGCTTGGGCTCGAGGTTCGATTCGTGCCCCGGCATCCGCGGCTCTTCGGCCGTTTCGTCGATGTGCGCCTTGTCGAGCGTCTTGAGGTCGTCGGTCATGGGGTCCTTCCTTCGCAAACGGGTTTGCTTAGGAAATGAACTGGAAGGCGCGACCGTTCCGGCGCTCGGCGCGCGGGCGCCTCAACCCAGCCCGAGCGCGGCCTTGTAGACGTCGAGGATGGTCTCCATCTCGTTGCGATCGTCGGGCTTCATCTTCCGCAGCCGCACCACCTGGCGCATGATCTTGGGATCGTAGCCGACCGCCTTGGCCTCGGCGTAGACGTCGCGGATGTCGTCGGCGATGCCCTTCTTCTCTTCCTCGAGGCGTTCGATGCGCTCGATCAGCAGGCGCAGGCGGTCGTCGGTGGCTTCGGCCATGAAATGCTCCGGTCAGGCAATGAGAATCGGTTGAGCGCGCTGATAGCGGCGAGCCTGCGCCGGGTGAACCGGGTGGAAAACTTTTCCTCGGCGGGACGGGCCTCAATGCATGCCTTGGTTGCGCGCCAAGCTCGCCTCCATGCGGGCAATCTGCTCGGCCGTCGATTCGCCCTGGTGTTTGGCCTTCCACTCGGCGGCCGGCATGCCGTGAACCAGTTCGCGCGCAGCGGCCTTGTCGCCCTGGTACCCGGCATCGATGATCCAGTCCGCAAGGCAGTTGCGGCAGAACCCGGCAAGCCCCATCAGCTCGATATTCTCGGCATCGTGGCGATTGCGCAAGTGGCGGACCAAGCGGCGAAATGCGGCGGCGGCAACCTCGTCGGGCAGATCGTCGAGGCGGTCGTTCATATCGTTCATGATCAGTGTCCTTGTCTTGTAGCGCGGCTCTGACATAGGCGTGTCGCCATGGCAAAACTCGAACCCCGCGGCCGCAAGGTCAAGATTCTCGCCACGCTCGGCCCTGCGTCGCGCAACCCGGAAATGCTCCGGCGGTTGCTGCGCGCCGGCGCGGACGCGTTTCGCGTCAACTTGAGTCACGGCGACCACGAAACCCATGCCGAGACCATCAGGGCGGTTCGCGCGCTGGAGAAGGAAACGGGTCGCCCGATCGCCATTCTTTGCGATCTGCAGGGCCCCAAACTGCGCGTGGGCACTTTCCGCGACGGCGAGGCGCGCATTGCCCACGGCGCGAAGTTCACGCTCGACCGCAGGGATGAGCCTGGCGACGAGAAACGGGTCTTCCTGCCTCATCCCGAGCTGTTCGAAGTGCTCGAGGAAGGCCAGCGCCTGCTGATCAACGACGGCAAGATCCGCCTGCGCGTGCGCAAGGCCGGGACGGACAGGATCGAGTGCGTGGCCGAAGTCGGCGGGATCATCTCCGACCGCAAGGGCGTCAACGTGCCCGATGCCGAAGTTCCGATCCCGGCGATGACCGAGAAGGACCGCAAGGACCTTGCCTTCGCCATGAGCCAGGGCGCCGACTGGATCGGCCTGAGCTTCGTTCAGCGCCCCGAAGACATTGCCGAGGCGCGGCGGCTGATGGGCGGATACGGCGCGCTGTGCGCCAAGATCGAAAAACCGCAGGCGATCAAGCGGCTCGACGAAATCATCGAGCTTTCCGACGGCGTGATGGTCGCGCGCGGCGACCTCGGGGTGGAACTCAATCCCGAAGAAGTTCCGCCGCTGCAGAAGAAGATCGTCAACGAGACCCGGCTAACCGGCAAGCCGGTCATAGTAGCGACGCAGATGCTCGAATCGATGATCGACAGCCCGGCTCCGACGCGGGCCGAAGTCTCCGACGTCGCCAACGCAGTTTACGACGGGGCTGACGTCGTCATGCTCTCGGCCGAGACCGCTGCTGGCCAGTGGCCGGAAGAAGCGGTGCTGATGATGGACTCGATTGCCAAGCAGGTCGAGAAAGACGAATCCTACAAGGAAAGGGTGCATTTCCTCGACACGCCGTCGGATGCGACGACCGCCGACGCGCTGAGCCATGCCTGCCTGACCATCGCCGACACCGTGGCGATCAACACCATCATCGTGTTCACCTCGAGCGGCTCGAGCGCACGCCGCGTGGCGCGCGAGCGGCCGGCGGTACCGGTCATGGTCTTGACTCCTTCGGTCGCGACCGCCCGCCGGGTGGCGTTGCTGTGGGGCGCCCATGCCGTGACCACCAAGGACATCGGCAGCTTCGAGGAGATGATCGCCAAGGGCAAGCGCATGGCGCTACGCCACGGGTTCGGCGAGGCCGGCTCGAAGGCGGTGGTGATGGCCGGCGTCCCGTTCGGCGTTCCCGGCGCGACCAACCTGCTCCACGTCGTCACCATCGCCGGCGACGAGCTCAAGAAGCACAAGGGCGACTAGCCTGCGGCGGCGCCGAGCCGCCTGCGCGCCTCGGTCTCGCCTATCAAGGGCAGAAGCGCGGCCATGTCCGGCCCGGACGCCCGTCCGGTGAGCGCCAGGCGGAGCGGCAGAAACAGCCCCTTGCCCTTGCGCCCGGTCGCCTGCTTGAGGGCGCCGGTCAGGCCGTGCCATGGGTCGTCGCTCCAGCGCAGCATCGCGGCAGCATCGGCGAGATAGGCGCGGTCCTCGGCGGAAAGGTCCGGGACCTCGACGGGCCCGGTGACGACCTGCCACCAGTCGGCGGCTTCGGCGACGTGCGTCAGGTTCGGGCGGATCGCTTCCCAGCCGGCGCGGTCCATTCCGGCGGGCAGACGCGGTGCCACATGGCCGAAGTCGAACTGGTGGACGATCGCAGCATTGAGCCGTTCGAGTTCGGCATCGTCGAACCGCGCCGGGGCCCGGCCGAAGGTGCCGAGATCGAAGCTCTCGACCAGCACCTCACGCGCAGCGATGGGTTCGACCGGGAGCGCCGTGCCGATGCGCGCCAGCAGGGCGACCAGCGCCTCGGGCTCGATCCCCTGTTCGCGAAAGGCGTCGCAGCCGAGCGCGCCCAGCCGTTTCGACAGCTTGCCTTCGCTGCCGGTCAGCAGCGCTTCGTGCGCGAACCGCGGAGGCGCAGCATCGAGTGCGGTAAACATCTGTATTTGCAGCGCAGTATTCGAAACATGGTCTTCACCGCGCAGCACGTCGGTGACCCCCATCTCGATGTCGTCGACCGCACTCGGCAGCATGTAGAGCCACGACCCGTCGCCGCGGCGCACGACCGGGTCGCTGAGTTGCGCCGGGTCGAAATGCTGCGGACCCCGAATGCCGTCATGCCACGCGATCGGCTCGTCGTGGTCGAGTTTGAAGCGCCAGTGCGGCTGTTCGCCGGCGGCCTCCCTTGCGGCACGCTCGGCATCGCTCATCCGCAGCGCGGCGCGGTCGTAAATCGGCGGCAACCCCCGCCCGAGCAGGACCTTGCGTCTGAGTTCCAGTTCCTGCTGGGTTTCGAAGCAGGGATAGACCCGGCCCGCCGCTTGCAACGCCTCGAACGCCGCCTCGTACTGCGCCAGCCGCTGCGACTGTCGCTCTTCGCCATCCGGTTCGATCCCCAGCCAGGCGAGGTCCTCGCGGATCGCCACGACGTGCTCCTCGCGGCTGCGTTCTGCATCGGTGTCGTCGATCCGCAAAAGGAAGCGTCCACCAGCCTGCTTGGCGAGCAGCCAGTTGTGCAGCGCAGTGCGGATGTTTCCGACATGGAGCCGCCCGGTGGGCGACGGGGCGAAACGGGTGACGACGGTCATGACGCCGCTCCTAGCGGGAGGGGCGCGCTATTGCGAGAACAGTGTCAGGCTGCGCAGGCCGCCGGTGAGCTCGATGCCGTTCTGCGGCGTCCGCTCCGCCTTCTTGGCGGCGTCGATGGCGCTGATCATCTGGACCACGTAGACCGGCAACTCCTCGTCGCAGGGTTTGGCATCGGGGCCGCCGGGGGGCGAGCGCTCGGTCTCGATCTTGCCCTTCTCGAGCGTGTAGCTCCACCCGATCTGGCGGCAGTTGGCGAAATCGATGCGCTCCGGCGTGACGCTAAGCGCGATGCCGTAGTCCGCGTCGAGCGGCTGACCGTCGATCCCGGCCACGCGATACTCTCCGACGAGCGAGTCGAGCGGCACCGCGGCCGGGGTTGCAGTGGCGGTGCTCGCCGTAGGCCGGGGCGACGGCGCGCTGCTATCGCAACCCGCCAGGGCGAGCGCGGCGACGATCGGAACCAAGCGATACATGCACGCATCGTACGCCCAAAAGGCGCGTCAGACCAGTTCGTTCATCGCCGCCGGATCGAAGTCGGCCAATTCGTCCTCGCGTCCGTCGCGGACCTTCTCGGCCCATAGCGGGTCGGACAGCAGCGCCCGGCCGACCGCGATGAGGTCGAATTCGCCGCGTTCCATGCGTGCGACGAGGCCATCGAGGCTTTCGCGCGCCGCGCCCTTGCCGCGAAACGAGCCGAGAAACTCGCCCGAAAGGCCCACCGACCCGACGCTGATCGTCGGCACTCCGGTCATTTTCTTGGCCCAGCCGGCGAAGTTGAGGCCCTGCTCTCCGTCGAGCTCGGGGAATTCGGGCTCCCAGAACCGGCGCTGCGAGCAGTGCAGGATGTCCACCCCGGCGCTGACCAGCGGGCTAAGCCACGCTTCGAGCTCGTCGGGCGTGGTCGCCAGGCGCGCGTCGTAGTCCTGCTGCTTCCACTGGCTGACGCGCATGAGGATCGGGTAATCGGGACCGACCGCGGCGCGCAACGCCTTGACCAGCTCGACCGCGAAGCGGCTGCGCTCGGCGATCGTCGCCCCGCCCCACCTGTCGGTCCGCTGGTTGGAGCCGGACCAGAAGAACTGGTCGATCAGGTAGCCATGCGCGCCGTGAATCTCGACGGTGTCGAAGCCGAGCCGTTTTGCATCGGCCGCGGCAGCCGCGAAGGCGGCGATCGTATCGGCGATCGCTTCCTCGCTCATCGGCTCGCCCACGCTCTCACCCGGCTTGTTGAGGCCCGAGGGCGTATCGAGCGGCCCGCGTTCGAAGCTGGGATCGGCGGTGGTGCCGCCGGTATGCCAGATCTGCGGGCCCATCTTGCCGCCGGCGGCGTGCACCGCCTCGATCACCTGGCGCCATCCCCCGAGTGGCTCTTCGGAATGGAAGAACGGAACGTTCGGCAGGTTGCGCGACGAGGGCCGCTTGACCACCGTGCCCTCCGACAGGATCAACCCGACGCCGTGCGCCGCGCGGCGTTCATAGTAGGCGGCGTTTTGCGGGCCCGGTACGCCGCCAGGCGACATGTTGCGCGTCATCGGGGCCATCACGATGCGGTTGGGCAGCGACAGCTTGGCGCTCTCGAACGGCTGGAACAGGACGCTGGTATCGCTCATCGGGAACTCCGTTTCTTTTCGCCACCTATGAATGGGGTGCCGAAGGGTTCCCCTCAAGCACTCTTGCCGGAGGGCAAGGAATTCTTCGCTGGCCCGCTCGGTGACGCCGGCGCTAGGGTTCGAGCGTCGCGTCAAGGTCCGGCGGTCCCCCCGACCAGTCCCACGTCACGTCGGGCTCCAGGCCCTCGACCTGGTTGATCCCCTCGAAGGTGTAGCGCGAGCAGTTGGGCATCATGACATGGCCGTCGATGGCGCGGAACTGGTACGCGCGGCCGCCATCCATGTAGCCGCAACCCGCCCCGAACGTGCGCTCACCAAGGAGCCGCGTCACCCCGCTGCCGCGCAGCCAGTAGGCGAAGTCTTCGGCGGCCGATGCGGTCCGGTTCCCGACCAAGACCACGACCGGACCGGCCCACGCAGCCTTGCCGGCGAGGCGGTCGATCCCACCCGGCGGCGACAGATTGCTGCACACGCTCTCGCCGCGCCACACGCCCGACCGGTCGCAATGCTCCACGATCAGCCGGGGCGTCGGCCGGGTCAGCTCGCGGTCGGAAAACAGGCCGGCAGCGTCTTCGCTCCACTCGCTGCCGCCGCCGTTTCCCGTGAGGTCGATCGCCAGCGTCTCCGCGCCGGCCCCGCGCAGCGCCGCGGCGAGGCGGCTCAGTTCCGCCTGAAGGGCTTCGCGCGTCGCAAGCTGGGTCTCGCGCGGCGTACGGGCGGGCTGCCAACTGGCCCTGCATGCCGCGAGATAGGCAGTTTCGTCGAACGAATGAATCCGGATCACGCCGCTACGGCCGCTCGTTCCGGCGGTGAAGTAGGGCGAGGCAACGCGCTGCCAGCCCGGCAGGTCGGCTGGGTCGAAAGCGCCCAGCCTCGGGGCATCCTCGTAGCCGAGCGCGTCGCAATCCTGAGAACGCAGTTCCCCGATCGCTTCCAGCGCGTCTGCCTCCGCCGCCTCCGCGGCGGCATTGCGCAAGGCGGCCTCCGGGGCCGGGCCCTGGGCACCGCGCAGGTGATTGTCGCCGAAGGCCTCGGTGAAAGCGGATATCGCCGCGACCGCCTGCTTCACCGAGGTCGCTGCTTGGAGCCGCTCGGTGGTCGCGCGATCGAGCGCAGGGAGGTCGAGATGGCGCCGAGCCACGATCCAGTCGAGGTTGGCATAGCCGCGCGCAATGGCTTCCTTCAGGCCGGCATAGTCGCGCAGCCAGGCCTCGCGATCGAAAGCCGCCTCCGCCGCTTGAGGGGAAGCGGCCGCCGGCACGATGGGAGCGAGCGTCGCGGCCATGCCGATCACTACGTGTGTTATCTTCATAACACAGTAAATAGATTGCCCCGCAGGGCCGTCAAGACGCCAAAAGAAAGGCCCCGCCGGATCGCTCCGGCGGGGCCTTTTCCTGTTTGATGCGCGGCGCTCAGTCTTCGTCGCTCGGGGCAGCGTTGCCGCCCATCGCGGCACGCATGGCATCTTCGCTCGGCGCTTCGTCGACCTGGTCTTCCAGCGTCTCGTCGCTGTCCATCAGGTATTCGCCGGCGTCGGCATCGGTGCCGTGGGTTTCCCCCTCGACCGCAGCCAGCACATCATCGCCAAGATCGTCGGCCGGATCGCGCAGGGCTTCCGCCTTACGCTCTTCTTCCGCGGTGTTGGCGGCGATGAGGGCTTCCTGCGCCTTCTTCCACGATGCGCGAAGTGCGGCGTCGCGGCTGGAGGCGGTGACGCGCATCCGGTTCATGCCCGCGCCGGTACCGGCGGGGATGAGACGGCCGACGATCACGTTTTCCTTGAGCCCGATCAGCGTGTCCTTCTTTCCTTCGACCGCCGCCTGCGTCAGCACGCGGGTGGTTTCCTGGAACGAAGCAGCCGAAATGAAGCTGCGGGTCTGCAGGCTCGCCTTGGTGATGCCGAGGAGGATCGGCTTGCCTTCGGCGGGCTTCTTGCCCTTGCCCAGCTTCGCGTTCGCCTCGTTCATCTCCTCGAGGTCGACCTGCTCGCCCGGCAGCAGCACCGTGTCGCCGCCCTCGGTGATCTCGACCTTCTGCAACATCTGGCGAACGATCACCTCGATGTGCTTGTCGTTGATCTTCACGCCCTGGAGCCGGTAGACTTCCTGGATCTCGTTGACGAGGTACTCTGCGAGCGCTTCGATCCCGAGAACTTCGAGGATGTCGTGGGGGTTGGGCGAGCCCGAAATCAGGGTGTCGCCCTTCTTCACGAAGTCGCCTTCCTGGACGTCGATCACCTTGGTCTTGGGCACCAGGTACTCGACCGGATCGCCCTCTTCCGGGACGATCGCGATCTTGCGCTTGGCCTTGTAGTCACGGACGAATTCGATCCGCCCGCTGATCTTGGCGATGATCGCCAGGTCCTTCGGCATGCGCGCCTCGAACAGCTCCGCCACCCGCGGCAGACCGCCGGTGATGTCGCGGGTCTTGGCCGCTTCGCGCGAAGCGCGGGCGAGAATGTCACCGGCTTCGACTTCCTGGCCGTCCTCGACCGAGAGGATGGTGCCCGGGGCGAGCATGTAGCGCGCCGCTTCGGTCTCTTCCGCCTTCTTGGTCTTGCCCTTGCCCTCGGCATCGGCTTCGCCGAGCAGGGTCAGGCGCGGACGCAAGTCCTCCTTCTTGGAGCGACCCGCGGCACGGTACTCGGTGACCACGCGCTGGGCGATGCCGGTGGCTTCGTCGATGCGCTCTTCCATCGTCTTGCCGTCCGCCAGATCCTGATAACGAACCACGCCAGACTGCTCGGTGATGATCGGCAGGGTGAACGGGTCCCACTCGGCCAGGCGGTCGCCTTCCTTCACCTTGGCGCCATCCTTGAACATCAGGACGGTGCCGTAGGGCACGCGATGGATCGCGCGCTCGCGGCCTTCGGCATCGATCACGGCCATCTCGCCGTTGCGGGCGAGGCTCAGCAGGCGGCCCTTCTTGTCCATGATCGTGGGCATGTCGCGGTACACGACCTTGCCGTCCGAAATGGCTTCGAGGTGGCTCGTTTCGTTGAGCTGCGCCGCACCGCCGATGTGGAAGGTCCGCATCGTCAGCTGGGTGCCGGGCTCACCGATCGACTGCGCGGCGATGACGCCGACCGCCTCGCCGATGTTGACCGGCGTACCGCGCGCAAGGTCGCGCCCGTAGCAGGTTGCGCAGACGCCCTGTTCCGCTTCGCAGACCAGCGGCGAACGGATCTTGGCGGACTGCACTTCGGCTTCCTCGAGGACCTTGACCATCGCCTCGTCGATCAGCGTACCGGCCTTGACCAGCACTTCGCCGGTCTTGACGTCGACGATGTCTTCGGCGGTGGTGCGTCCGAGCACGCGCTCGCCGAGGCTGGCGATGACCGAGCCGCCCTGGATGATGGAGCGCATCTCCATGGCATTCTTGGTCTTGCAGTCGTCCTCGACGATCACGCAGTCCTGCGACACGTCGACCAGGCGGCGGGTCAGGTAACCCGAGCTCGCCGTCTTAAGCGCCGTGTCCGCCAGGCCCTTGCGGGCGCCGTGGGTCGAGTTGAAGTACTCGAGGACGGTCAGGCCTTCCTTGAAGTTCGAGATGATCGGGGTCTCGATGATCTCGCCCGAAGGCTTGGCCATCAGGCCGCGCATGCCGGCGAGTTGCTTCATCTGCGCCGGCGAACCGCGCGCACCCGAATGGCTCATCATGTAGATCGAGTTGACCGGCGCCTCGCGCCCGTCCTCGTCCTTCGGCGTCGCCCGGATTTCGTCCATCATGGCGCTCGCCACCTGGTCGCCGCAGCGGCTCCAGGCGTCGATCACCTTGTTGTACTTTTCCTGCTGGGTGATGAACCCGTCCTGGTACTGCTGCTCATAGTCGGCAACCAGCTTCTTGGACTCCTCGATCATGCCGATCTTGGAGTCGGGGATGATCATGTCGTCCTTGCCAAAGCTGATGCCCGCGCGGCAGGCGTGGCGGAAGCCCAGCGCCATGATCGCGTCGGCGAACAGCACCGTGTCCTTCTGACCGGTATGGCGATAGACCTGGTCGATGACGTCGCCGATCTCCTTCTTGGTGAGGAGCTTGTTGATGACCGAGAACGGCACCGTGTGGCTCTTGGGCAGGCATTCGCCGATCAGCATGCGGCCCGGGGTCGTATCGACCCGCGCCATGAACTCCTTGCCGTCCTCGCCCGTCTGCGGGACGCGGGTGGTGATCTTGGAGTGCAGCGTAACCGCGCCGACCTGCAGCGCCTGGTGAACTTCCTTGATGTCGGCCAGCACCTTGCCCTCGCCCGGCTCGCCTTCGCGGTCCATCGAGAGGTAGTACAGGCCCAGCACCATGTCCTGCGAGGGCACGATGATCGGCTTGCCGTTGGCCGGAGAGAGGATGTTGTTGGTGCTCATCATCAGCACACGCGCCTCGAGCTGGGCTTCCAGCGAAAGCGGCACGTGCACGGCCATCTGGTCTCCGTCGAAGTCGGCGTTGAACGCCGAGCAGACGAGCGGGTGGAGCTGGATCGCCTTGCCCTCGATCAGCACGGGCTCGAAGGCCTGGATGCCGAGACGGTGGAGCGTCGGGGCGCGGTTGAGAAGCACCGGGTGCTCGCGGATGACTTCATCCAGGATGTCCCAGACTTCCTTGCGCTCCTTCTCGACCCACTTCTTGGCCTGCTTGAGGGTCATAGAGAGACCCTTGGCGTCGAGGCGGGCGTAGATGAACGGCTTGAACAGCTCGAGCGCCATCTTCTTGGGCAGGCCGCACTGGTGCAGCTTGAGTTCCGGACCGGTCACGATCACCGAACGACCCGAGTAGTCGACGCGCTTACCCAGAAGGTTCTGGCGGAAGCGGCCCTGCTTGCCCTTGAGCATGTCGGACAGCGACTTGAGCGGACGCTTGTTCGCACCCGTAATGACGCGGCCGCGACGGCCGTTGTCAAAGAGGGCGTCGACGGCTTCCTGCAGCATGCGCTTTTCGTTGCGCACGATGATGTCGGGCGCGCGCAGCTCCATCAGGCGCTTCAACCGGTTGTTGCGGTTGATGACGCGGCGATAGAGGTCGTTGAGGTCCGAGGTCGCGAAGCGGCCGCCGTCCAGTGGCACCAGCGGGCGCAGCTCGGGCGGGATGACCGGCACGACGTCGAGGATCATCCATTCGGGGCGGTTGCCCGAATCGATGAAGCTTTCGACCACCTTCAAACGCTTGATGATCTTCTTCGGCTTTAGCGCGGACTTGGTCGTCGCCAGCTCTTCCATCAGCGCATCGCGTTCGGCCTCGAGGTCGAGGTCCATGAGCATGATCTTGACCGCCTCGGCGCCGATCCCGGCGGTGAACGCGTCTTCGCCGTACTCGTCCTGCGCGTCGAGCAGCTCGTCTTCGGTCAGGAGCTGGAACTTCTCCATCGGGGTCAGGCCCGGCTCGGTGACGATGTAGCTCTCGAAGTAGAGCACCCGCTCGAGCTGCTTGAGCTGCATGTCGAGCAGCAGGCCAATGCGCGACGGCAGCGATTTCAGGAACCAGATGTGCGCGACCGGCGCAGCCAGCTCGATATGGCCCATGCGCTCGCGGCGGACCTTGGTCACGGTCACTTCGACGCCGCACTTTTCGCACACGACGCCCTTGTACTTCATGCGCTTGTACTTGCCGCAAAGGCACTCGTAGTCCTTCACCGGACCGAAGATGCGCGCGCAGAACAACCCGTCACGCTCGGGCTTGAACGTGCGGTAGTTGATGGTTTCCGGCTTCTTGATCTCGCCGAACGACCACGAGCGGATACGCTCGGGGCTCGCGATCCCGATCTGGATCTGGTCGAAGGTTTCCGGCTTGGCCAGCTGGTTGGTGAATTTGGTCAGTTCGTTCATTTTTTCACATTCCCTTGCGGGTGAAAATCCTGGGCGATGGAAGGGCTTGGAGCCCCTCCATTACTCCGCCGCGATCTGCAGGCCGTCGTCGTCCTCGTCCTCGCCCAGCGATGACAGTTCGACGTTGAGACCTAGGCTGCGCATTTCCTTCACGAGCACGTTGAAGCTCTCCGGGATGCCGGCCTCGAAGGTGTCGTCGCCCTTAACGATCGCCTCGTAGACCTTGGTCCGGCCGACTACGTCGTCGGACTTCACGGTGAGCATTTCCTGCAGCGTGTAGGCGGCACCATAGGCCTGGAGCGCCCAGACCTCCATTTCGCCGAAACGTTGCCCGCCGAACTGCGCCTTGCCTCCCAGCGGCTGCTGGGTGACCAGCGAGTAAGGTCCGATCGAACGCGCGTGGATCTTGTCGTCGACCAGGTGGTGCAGCTTGAGCATGTAGATATAGCCCACCGTCACCTTGCGGTCGAAGGCATCGCCGGTCCGGCCGTCATACAGCGTGACCTGGCCCGAGCTGTCGAACCCGGCTTTCTCGAGCATCGCGGTGACGTCGGCTTCCTTGGCACCGTCGAAGACCGGAGTGCCCATCGGGACGCCGTTCTTCAGGTTCTCCGCCAGTTCGACGACTTCATCGGTCGAGCGACCCTTGATCTCGTCGGCGTAGTTGTCGCCGTAGATATCGACGAGCTTGTCGACCAGCGCGCTCGGGGGCTTCGCCGCCACCGGGTCGGGGTTGGCTTCGCGCCACTTCTCAAGCTCCGCGGTGACCTGTTGGCCGAGTCCGCGCGCGGCGAGGCCGAGGTGGGTCTCGAAGATCTGCCCGACGTTCATGCGGCTGGGCACGCCCAGCGGGTTGAGCACGATATCGACCGGGGTGCCGTCCTCCATGAACGGCATGTCCTCGGCCGGCAGGATGCGGCTGATGACGCCCTTGTTGCCGTGCCGGCCGGCCATCTTGTCGCCCGGCTGCAGCTTGCGCTTCACCGCCACGAAGACCTTGACCATCTTGAGCACGCCCGGGGCCAGTTCGTCGCCGCGTTCGAGCTTTTCCTTGCGGTCCTCGAACTTCTCTTCGATCGACCGAACGGCTTCGTCGTACTGGCCTTTCACTGCTTCGAGCTGAGCCTGCATCTTGTCGTCGGCGACGGCGAACTTGAACCATTCGTACTTGTCGACGGTCTCAAGCAGCGCCTGATCGATGACAGTGCCCTTCTTGATGCCCTTGGGTGCCGCTGAGGCAGTTTGTCCGTCGAGCATCTCGGCAAGGCGGTTGTAGGTCGCGCGGTTGAGGATGTTGCGCTCGTCCTCGCTGTCCTTCTTGAGGCGTTCGATTTCCTCGTTCTGGATCGCGCGGGTACGGTCGTCGATCTCGATGCCGTGACGGTTGAACACCCGGACCTCGACGATCGTCCCGGCCACGCCGGGCGGCAGGCGAAGCGAGGTGTCGCGAACGTCGCTGGCCTTTTCGCCGAAGATCGCGCGGAGGAGCTTTTCCTCCGGCGTCATCGGGCTTTCGCCCTTCGGCGTGATCTTTCCGACGAGGATGTCGCCGGGGTGCACTTCGGCGCCGATGTAGACGATGCCCGCCTCGTCGAGGTTGCGCAGGGCTTCCTCGCCGACGTTGGGGATGTCGCGGGTGATGTCTTCGGGCCCGAGCTTGGTGTCGCGCGCCATGACTTCGAATTCCTCGATGTGGATCGAGGTGAAGACGTCGTCCTTGACGATGCGCTCGGAGATGAGAATCGAATCCTCGTAGTTGTAGCCGTTCCACGGCATGAACGCGACGAGGCTGTTGCGACCCAGCGCGAGCTCGCCGAGATCGGTCGAGGGACCGTCGGCGATGATGTCGCCCGCCTCGACCGTGTCACCAACCTTCACCAGCGGACGCTGATTGATGCAGGTGTTCTGGTTCGAGCGCTGGAACTTCTGCAGCGTGTAGATGTCCACGCCGGGATTGGTCGTGTCGACCTCGCCCGAGGCACGGATGACGATGCGGGTGGCGTCGACTTGGTCGACCACGCCCGAGCGCATGGCTCCGATCGCGGCACCCGAATCGCGCGCCACGGTCTCTTCCATGCCGGTACCGACGAACGGCGCCTCGGCCTTGACCAGCGGCACCGCCTGGCGCTGCATGTTCGAGCCCATCAGCGCGCGGTTGGCGTCGTCGTTCTCGAGGAACGGAATCAGCGAGGCGGCGACCGAGACGAGCTGCTTGGGGCTGACGTCCATCAGCGTGACGTTTTCGCGCGGGCTCATCACGAACTCGCCGTTCTGGCGCGCCGAGACGAGCTCTTCCTCGAAGGCTCCGTCCTTGGTCAGTTCGGCCGATGCCTGGGCGACTGTGTGCTTCTGCTCTTCCATCGCCGAGAGGTAGGTCACATCGCCCTTCACCTTGCCGTCGACGACGGTGCGGTAAGGGGTTTCGATAAAGCCGTACTTGTTGACCCGCGCGAAGGTGCTGAGCGAGTTGATCAGACCGATGTTCGGCCCTTCGGGCGTCTCGATCGGGCAGATACGGCCATAATGCGTCGGGTGAACGTCGCGGACTTCGAAGCCCGCACGCTCGCGGGTAAGACCGCCCGGCCCGAGCGCCGAGACGCGGCGCTTGTGAGTCACTTCCGACAGCGGGTTGGTCTGGTCCATGAACTGCGAAAGCTGCGACGAGCCGAAGAATTCGCGCACCGCGGCGACCGCGGGCTTGGCGTTGATCAGGTCGTTCGGCATCACGGTCGAGACGTCGACCGAGCTCATGCGCTCCTTTACCGCGCGCTCCATGCGCAGCAGGCCGACGCGGTACTGGTTCTCCAGCAGCTCGCCCACCGAACGCACGCGGCGGTTGCCGAGGTTGTCGATGTCGTCGACCTCGCCCTTGCCGTCCTTGAGGTCGACCAGTTCCTTGACCACCGCGAGGATGTCTTCCTTGCGCAGCGTGGTCACCGTGTCCTCGGCGTCGAGGCCGAGGCGCATGTTGAGCTTGACGCGTCCAACGGCCGAAAGGTCGTAACGCTCACCGTCGAAGAACAGGCCTTCGAACAGCGCTTCGGCGGTTTCCTTGGTCGGCGGTTCGCCCGGGCGCATGACCTTGTAGATCGCTTCGAGACCTTCGTCGCGGTTCTCGGCCTTGTCGACCTGCAGGGTGTTGCGGATCCACGGACCGGTGTTGACGTGATCGATGTCGAGCAGATCGAGCTGGTCGATGCCGGCCTGGTCGAGCTTCTCGAGGTTCTCCGGCGAGACTTCGTCGCCCGCCTCGATGTAAATGCGGCCGGTCTTGTCGTCGACCAGATCGTTGGCGGCATAGCGGCCGAAGATTTCCTCGGTCGGGATGAGCAGGGTCTTGAGCCCGTCCTTCTCGGCCTTGTTGGCCGCGCGCGGGCTGACCTTCTGGCCGGCCGGGAACACTTCCTCGCCGGTCTTGGCGTCGACCAGGGCGAACCCCGGCTTGGCGCCGCGCCACTGCTCGGCGACGAACGGGATTTCCCAGCCTTCACCCTTCTTGCCGGTGGTCCGCTTCCAGGTGATCGTGTTGTAGAAGTGCTCGAGTATCTGCTCGCTGTCGAGGCCGAGGGCGTAGAGCAGCGAAGTGACCGGCAGCTTGCGCTTGCGGTCGATGCGGACGTTGACGATGTCCTTGGCGTCGAACTCGAAATCGAGCCACGAGCCGCGATAGGGGATTACCCGCGCGGCGAAGAGGAACTTGCCCGAAGAGTGGGTCTTGCCGCGGTCGTGGTCGAACAGCACGCCCGGCGAGCGGTGCATCTGCGACACGATCACGCGTTCGGTGCCGTTGATGATGAAGGTGCCGTTCTCGGTCATGAGCGGCATGTCGCCCATGTACACGTCCTGCTCCTTGATATCGAGGACGGAGCGGGTCTCGGTCTCCTGGTCGACCTCGAACACGATCAGCCGCAGCGTGACCTTCATCGGCGCCGCATACGTGATGCCGCGCTGCCGGCATTCGGTGGTGTCGTACTTGGGATCCTCGAGCTCGTAGTGGACGAAGTCGAGCTCGGCGGTGCCGGCGAAGTCGCGGATCGGGAACACCGAGCGCAGCGTCTTTTCAAGTCCCGAGACATAGCCGGTGCTGCGGTCGGAGCGCAGGAATTGCTCGTAGCTTTCGCGCTGCACCTCGATCAGGTTCGGCATCTGCACCACTTCGTGGATGTTGCCGAAGATCTTGCGGATGCGCTTGCTCTTGCTGCCGGCCTTGCTCGGGGCCTTGGTCTTGGTCGCCATGGGTTGGGACTTGCCTCTTCGCTTCGCGCCGGCGACTCGCGCCGGCCATTGAAATTCGTGTCGGGCGGTAGGGGCCGCGAGACGCCAATGGGCCGCAGCTTGGGCACACCTTGCCGGTGGCCGGACTGCAGCCTCGTATCGAGTCTCACGGGAGGCCGGGCTTCCTTCCTGATACGCACCCCCGCGTAAGGTGCGCCTTGCTCGAAGCTTCCGGCTGAGCCGCCATATAGGTAGTAGGCGCCGCACGGTCAACTGGCACGGACATTTTGGGCCCATAGAGGGGCAGGCTCATCGAACCGCGATATGGTGCATATCGTTTTTCAATATTATTGATTGACAGTAAGACGCACCCGGATTATTGATTATCGATATCGAAGATCAAGGAGTTCGATAAATGGCCCGTCTTAGCCGCTCAGCTGCCGCTGCTATCGCAGCGCTGTTCCTCGCCGTCGGCACGATCATCCCGGTCGTCACCGTCCCCGCCGCACACGCCGCATCGGTCATCGCCATTCCGGCGGTGGCCTGAGGTATACGGGAGACCAGCCATGGCCATCACCATCCTGCGCTTCATCATCGGCTTCTTTATGGCCGTCTTTGCTATAGTCATACTGGCAGTGTGCGTCGGCGCCGCCGTCCTGCCCTTCTTCCACGCCGACATCGGCGCCCAACTCGCGGCAGACGACAGGGGCATCTCGCCGGTCCAGGCAATCCTGCTGATCGAAGGCGTGTTGCTGGGAATTGCGGTCCTCCTGGGCATGGCGGAATATTTCTTCCTGCTGCTCTGGCGCATCCTTGCCAGCGTCAAGGACGGCGATCCCTTCACCCCCGCCAACTCTATTCGCCTCTCGCGCATGGCCTGGACCGCGCTGGTCGGTGACATCCTTTCGATCGGCTTCGCCGTCTATGTCGCCTGGGCGCAGACCTACATTGCCGACGCGATCGACGGAGAGGATCTCAACTTCGACAGCGGCGGGGCCGGCATCGTCCTCATCCTCGTCCTGTTCGTCTTGGCCCGCGTGTTCCGCGAAGGGACCGAAATGCGCGCCGAGCTCGAGGGGACCGTCTGATGCCGTCCGAAACCGAAGCCGAGGAAGGAACCCGCATCGTGGTGAAGCTCGACGACCTGCTGCACGAGCGGCGCATGACCCTGACCGAACTGGCCGAGCGGGTCGGCTTGACGCTGGCCAACCTGTCGATCCTCAAGACCGGCAAGGCCAAGGCAATCCGGTTCACCACACTCGAGGCGATCTGCCGCGAACTCGATTGCCAGCCTGGCGACTTGCTCAGCTACGACGCCGGATAGTCCGGCCATCATACAGGGCCCGGAATTCTGATGGTCCAGGCCCTTTAGGCCCCCCCTCTCACATCGCGAGCTTGCATTACCCCTTTCCCCCGGCCGCCTCCTCTGCGTCGAGGCGCTGGACTTCGGCGCGGAAGGGCTTGAGGCCCATCCAGGTGACCACCAGCGAGGCCGGCAGAAACACGACGTGGAGCAGGACGATCGACCACCTGAGGTCGGCGGGCGAGGTGAAGATGTGGTCTGTCGTAAGCCCGGTGACGTAGGGCGCGAGCCCCACCCCGACCACCGTGTAGATGAACAAGTAGAGCGTCATGATCTGTCCGCGAATCTGGTTGGGCGAGATCGCTAGCATGACCGCGTTGAGCATAGGCCCGCTCATCCCCAGCGTGAGATAATAGACGCCGTTGAAGGCCAGCGACAGTTCGGGGATCGGCATCAGGGGCATCAGCACCGAGAATGGGATCGCAACCAGCCTCGTATAGAGAATGACCCGGTAGGCGCCCGCTGGATCGCCGCGATTCTGGAACCATTCGGCCCACTTCGCGCCGAGGAACAGCCCGGTTAGCATGAGCGGGATCGAAATTATGCCCGACGCGATGCCGTAAGTGGCCGGCGACCAGCCGTAGGTTCGCTCGAAGAAGGCCGCGCCCCAGGCGCGCCCCCCGACGTCTAGCGAACCGATGGTTAGCCCGATGAACATCGGCCCGAACACCGCGGAGTGTAGCCACAGGTACCTTATTGTGGTGCGGAAGCCCGCTCTTTCAGTCCGCAAAATGAGATTGTGGCGCGGGGGTTCCTTGACCGAGAGCATCAGCAGCGAGATGACCAGACCGGGCAGGCCGACGCCCAGCAGCACGACCTGCCAGGGACGGAGCGCGCCGACCAGCGGCAGATCGGGCGATCCGACCGTCGCCACTAGCCAGATCATCACCCCGCCAAGCAACGACGACAGTCCGCTTCCGGCGACCGTGCCGAGCTGGAGTGTTGCCACCGCCCGCGGCAGCCGCTCGCGCGGAAAGCTGTCGGCAACCATCGAATAGGCGGTCGGCCCGTTGACGGATTCTCCCGCGCCGACCGCGACCCGCGCGACGAACAGCTGTGCAAAGCTGGAAGCAAGGCCGGATGCGGCGGTGGCGAGGCTCCAGACCACCAGGCCGCCCATGACGATCCACTTGCGCGTCCAGCGATCGATGTACCGCGAAAACGGCACCGCCACGAGGGCGTAGAAGATTGCTTGAGTCGGCCCCAGCAGCAGCCCGGCCTGCGAGTCCGTGAGATCGAAGTCGGTCTTGATCTGCTGGATCAGCAATCCCAGAATATTCTGGTCGAGCAGTGCGAAGGTGGTGATGACGGCAAGAACGCCGACGGTGTACCAGGCCTGGCGCGGCGACGGATAATTGCGCGCAGCGGGCGCCGCGGCATCGCTTGCCATAACTGTCTTCTCCCCGCCCAGTCGCCCCTCTTAGCGCGCTTCCCTGCTATCCCCAACGCCCAGGTTCTGGCCCCATCACCGCGACCGGAAACAGGTCTCCGCTCAGCCCTGCCACCGAGGAGCGCTCTGCGACCCTCCCTAGCCAGTCTTGGACCTCGCTCGGATAACGCAGCCCCAGCGTGGCGAACTGGGCGAGGTGCGGGAACACCGCGATGTCGCCCAGCGTGAAGATATCGCCGCACAGCCACCGCTCGCCCCTGAGATCGGCCGCCAACCGCTCGCCGGCCGCGACCAGCATCTGGGTCGAAGTCTCGAGTTGCGCAGCCTCGAACCCGGCCATCGCCCGACGCCACAGAGCGGCTCGCTCGGGTAGGAGGCGATCGAGCCCGGCTTGCTCCCGTTCGGGCATTTTACCCTTCAACGCGGTCCAGCGAGCGATCGCGAGATGCGGGGCGATGTGGGTTTCGACGTACTTGCCCCACTTGGCGGCCTTGTAGCGCTGGCGCGGATCCGATCCGGCGAGCGGAGGCTCGGCGTACTGGTCATCGAGATATTGGAGGATGGCGAAGCTGTCGAACAGCATACGGCCGCCGTCCTGCAGTGTCGGCACCATGCCGTGGCAGTTGACCGCTAGGTAGCCTGGCGAATGCTGTTCGTAAGCGACCAGATCGAGCTTGTGCAGTTCGTGATCGAGCCCCTTTTCGGCGAGCGCAATGCGCACGGCGGTCGAATGCGCGGAACCGGGAGCGTAATGAAGCCTCATCATCGGGCGCCCGCCTCGCCCACGCCAAGTTGGCGCCGGATCTCCACCGCGCGCTGACTGAAAAAGCCGCGCCCCATGCGGAACGCGGCCTGAAGGCCCGGCCGTTCATGGCAGCGGCGCAGCCACCGCATGAGTCCCGGCGTCTCGCTGTCGTTGACGTGGTCGGAGCGCGACTGCGACAGAGGGTAGAAAGTCGCGAAGACGCAGATGTCGGCGAGCGAGAAGACTTCGCCTACCAGCCATTGCTGCCGGTCGAGGATGGCGGCGAACCGCTCCACCGCGTCCGTCAGGCGCCGCTCGGATTCGACGAGTTCTTCCTCCGCCGTCGACTGGAACATGAGCTTTTCCCAAGCCGCGCGACGTTCCGGGAGCGGGATTCGATCGAGCTGCGCCCGTAGTTCGTCAGGGTCCTGCCCAACGAAACGCGGCGCCGCCAGCCGGTTCGAAGCCAGCATTGCCAGCGAAGGCGCGACGACATTGTCCATGTAGCGCATGAGGACGCGCATTTCCCAGCGGCGGAAGGGGTCGTGCGGGCGCAGCGGTGGACCCTCGAAAGCCTCGTCGATGTACTCCATCGCTGGGGTGCTCTCGGTCATGACGAATCCGTCATGAACAATGGCCGGAATCGTCCCGTCGGGATTGATCGCAAGGAACTCGGACGAGAAATGCTCGTGCGCCCCCATGTCGACGTATCTATGGGTGAACGGCACGCCCTTTTCGGCGAGGCAGAACAGCGGCTTTCCCGAATTGGCATTCGGTTCCCAGGTGTAGACTTCCAGCATTATATTCCCGGCCCGGCTCTTGCCGCTGCGACCCGGACAAGCTGGCTATCCCGCCCTCTTGCTACCGTCAATCAGTTGCATTCAACTCATTCAAATTGCGTGTGGCCTTCCTCGTCGACAGGATTGCGGTCGTTCTCGGAGCACTGGAATTCGAGTAGCTTGCCGTACCTGTCGCGGCGATAGCGCGCCGTCACGTGGAACGGCTCCTCGAGCGCTTCGGGATCGTCCATGGTCATCTCGTTGACCAGCACGTCGGCATCGGCGGGGTCCAGATGGATGTGCTCGACGAGGTGAAACTTGTCGGAATGCGGCACGCCTGTGTCCATCTCGAGTTGCGGGTCGATCCCGATCGTGTCGACGACAAGAGTATCGCCATCCCAGTGGCCGATAGAATCTCCCATGAAGGTGGGATCGGGATCCTGCTCGTGCGCCCGTCCGTCGGTCCAGATGGTCCGCGTCTGCATCCACGCTTCCTGGTTGATGGTCACCCGGCCCGGCGCGAAGATGAACTCGTAAGGATACTGGGCGAGGCGCATGATGCGCGGCATGCCAGGCGGGCTGCAATTGGACCGTGCGCGCGGCACCACGCCGTCGTTCTCGGCCACCTGCCGGCGGAATTCCTCGAGCTTTTTGGCGTAGTCTGGCTTGAGCTTGGGCTTTGGCGGTGGCGGCGAACCGGGCGCGGGGCGCTCGAACATGACGAACCAGATGCCCCCCCAATCGGGAAGCGCATCGAGTGCGGCATAATGCCCCTTGGGATACGCTGCGCCCTCGCCTGCGGTCACGCCTTTGGGCGGCGGCGACTTCGGGGCAGCACCGAGTTGTGCGGAAGCCGGGGCGGCAAGCGCGACGGCCGCCGCCGCTGCAACAGTCCACGCCCGCATTAACCGACGTCGCCCAGTGTCGAACCGTCGACCAGCTTGACCCCGACATACGAGCCGCCCTTCGCCCCGGTGCGGAGCGGGTGGACATAAAGCGTGATCTTGTCGCCGGGCTTGAGCGACGAGCGCTTCCAGCCTTCCTGGACGAGGTTGTTCGGGCTGGTCATCTCGATGGCCCAGTTTTCCGTCCCTTCCGGCGCCTTGACGTCAACGAGAATGAAGCTGTGCGGGTTCTGCCACTTGAATTTCGTCACCGTGGCATCGAGTGCGATAGTCTTCTTCATGTCGAACATGGAATAGGAATGATGCGCTGCGGCCGGCACGGCGCTGAGCGCCAGCGCGGGGAGCAGCAGCTTGCCAAATGTGTTCATCGTTGCTTCTCCAATCTTCACGGCTGAGGCACGTTGACCGGCTGACCGTTCTTCGGAAGCCCGGAATCGAGCACACTTCCGTCGGCCTTCGTCAGGTCGAGAAAAAGTCCACCCGGCTTGCCGGTGCGCAGCGGATTCATGCGCAGGGTGACCTTGTCGCCCCTCTTCAGCGAGGAGCGCAGCCAGCCCTGCCGCTTGAGGTTGTTCGGGCTGTTGAGTTCGATCGACCAGTGTTGGCCGCTCGCGTCCATTTCGATGAATGCGTGCGGGTTGGTCCACTGAAACTCGGTCACTTTACCTTCCAGAGTCATGACCTTTTTCTGGTCGAACATTGCAAAACTGTGGTGAGCGAGCGCCGGCGTGGCAGTCAGCATTGCCGCCGCACCCGCAAGGGCCCATGGCCTAATTTCCATTTTCGCTTCCTTCGAGTTCGGTCTGCCCCCGCGCCTTCGCCGCCTTGCTGCCCAGTTCGGTGCCCGGCAGGTTCTCGTTGTATTGCAGGATGCAGTGGCTTTCGTTGATGTCGGTGTAGTCAGCGCGATCGAATTCCTTGACCGAGCGCCACTCGCCTTCCCACATGTCGGGATCGGTCATAATGTATTCGATGCGCATCTTGTCGGGCTTGGGCATCGAGATCCGCTCGACCATGGCAAACTGGTCCGAAATCGGAATGCCGGCGTCGATGTAGTGGTGGTCGGGTTCGAAATAGCGCGTGTCGACGACAAGCGTATCGCCTTCCCAGTGACCGATCGACTCGCCGTTGTAGCTCGGCACCACGATATCCGGATCGGTATGTTCGCGCCCGTCGAGGAAGATGGTGCGGACGGCGTTGTTGAACCCCGAGATCATGTAGATCGCCGTCGGCAACTGGATGAATGCGTGCGGCCACACGCGCGTCATGATCATCGGCATGCCCGGCGGGTAACACTGGCCGATCGCGTCATGATATGTCTCGTTGCGCGCGGCATACTTGGGCGCCTCGATCAGCGCCTCGCGTCCTTCGGCATAGAACTTCGGATACGGAGGCCCGAACATGAACTTGGCGAAGCCTTCGTGCAGGTCGACGAACCAGGTCCCGGTGACGTCGAAAGGGGGCTTGGGACGCAGCTTGTTGAGATTCTCGGGCGCCAGCGCACCCAGATAGCCCGGGTGCTTCGGCACCATCTCGCTGTATCGCTCGGGAGGAATAGGCGTCAGCGGGCGCACGACCTCCGGCTGCGCCGGAAGGTCGCCTTCGGCAGGATAGGCATCCTGTGCCGCTGCAGGCGTAGCTAGGCCGGCTGCCAGGAATGCAAGGATTACCAAATACCGCAAGACCCTCTCCCTTATCGCGACCTTTTTGACTTTCTCACATTGCTTAGCGCTGAACGAGGCTGGTGTCAGCCCAAATCCTTCTCCAGCAGCCAATTTTCGATAATCGCCGCCACGTCGTCGCTATTGCTCTCGAGCTGCATCGCGTGGCCGTTGCCGTGGACACCGCGCTCTTCGAGGCGAACATGCTCCGCCGCGACACCCGCCTGACGCAGAAACGCGACCGCGGCGTGGTTGTCGGCCGCCATCCAGGAAGCCTCGGCGGTCACGACGACCACCGGAAAGCCCGCGGCAAGGTTGGGCAGGCGCCGCGCAGGTTCGGCCTGCACCTTATACGCAATCAAGCCTTCGCCGGGCGAAGCGCGCTCCTCGCTCGCAAGCTCTTCGCCTTCCGCCAGGGGCGGGTCATAGGTCAGCGGCGCGTGGGCGATGCCGTAGGGCAGCGGGCCGCTGATCGCCTCGAACGGCGGACCGAGCGGCTCGGCGGCGATCAGGCCCTTAACCAGATCGGGGCGCGCATCGGCGATGAGCCATCCCGGCGGGCCGCCGGCAGAATGAGTCAGCAAGATCGCCGGGCCGATGCGGTCGAGCAGTTCGGCCCCCGCGCGCTGCGCATCGGCCTGCCACTGCGCCGCATCGGACAGCGTCGGTCCGGTCCCGGCCAGAAAGGCAAGGAACGCAGGGTCGTCCATCTTGCCTGTTCCCGGCCATTTGTCGTGCAGTTTCGCTTGCGGGTAATTGTCATCGAAGTCCTGCGGCCGGGTAAACAGCCGTTCGAGGAACACTGTCGGCCCGGGCCCGGCCATCTCGCCCTGGAAGGCCGGCTGGAACGGGCTGCGGCCGTGCTGCGGGCGATCGACCACGTAGACCGCCCAGCCGCGGCGAACGAACCAGTGGACCCACCCTTCCCGCCCATCGGCGGTGCCGAGGAAATCGGTGCCTTGCCCGCCGCCGCCGTGTATCATCACGATCGGCCACCGGTGTTTCAGGTCGTGCGGAATCCAGTACTCGTTGTACTGCTGGCCGCGCATCGCCTTGCCCGCCACCGGATGGTCGATCAGCTCGCCGCCGGTCCAGAAGAAGCCCTGTGCCGCCAGTTCGAGCGGCTCACCGCTGCCCGCCGCGTGGAGCGCCGCCGGCCGCACGTCGCGCGCCATCAGTGAATCTGCCCCTGCCGGCCGGCAATGTCGATCGCCACGCGCGGCGTCGGGTCGGCGTCGGCCCAGCGCGAGCCGGGCCGCAGCACGTCGCCGATCACCTTGTAGGCGAAGAGCATCAGCAGCGCCCCGGATTCGGGGTTCTCTGACAGCGCCTTCACCGCGGCGAGGTCCTTCTGGCGCTGTTCGGGGTCCTTTTCCTGCAGCATGCGCTTGTTCTCTGTCGCCGCCGGGGAGACGACATCCCAGAACACCCGCCGCCGCTCACTGGAGAAACGGTCGAGGATATCCTCATCTTCCTCGCCGCGGATCACCGCGCCGAGCACATCGGCCAGCACCACGCCGGTCCACACTCCGGAGGTCAGGCCGAGCCCGCCGCACGGGTTGGTCGCATGCGCCGCGTCGCCGGCGAGCAGAACATGGCCCTTGCGCAGGGTCTCCGCCGCGCGCTGGTGCAGCATGTAGGGGCTCGAGGAGACGAGTTCGTAATCCTTGCTCCCCTGCATGAACCATTCGTAGCGCTGGTGAATCCGCTCCTCGTAGGTGTCGAGCGGCAGGCTCGCGTCCTCCATGTAGGTGCAGCGCCACAAACCGTCGCGGTCGAGCTGGGCAATCACCGCCATGTTGACCGGGTCGCAGACGAAATTGGCCTGGCAGTAGCCGAGGCGACGGAAGTCGAACTTCACGTTGGTGGCGACGAAACGCTCGGGCCAGGTGTGCCCTTCGAATTTGATGTCGGCCAATCGGCGCACCGTACTGCGCGCGCCATCCGCGCCGATCAGCCAGTCGGCGGCAAAGGTTTTCTCCCCGTCGGCCGAGCTGACCGTGACGCTGACCCCGTCCGCGGAGTCGGTGAACGCAGTTACCTCGTGATCGAACAATATCTCCACGCCGCACTCGATCGCGTGCTCCATCGCTACGCGAGCGACGTCGTGCTGCCCGGCATGCAGTTGGTAGTCGTAGGGAATACCCTCGACCGGCTCGGTGCTGACCACCGACGAATAGCCGAATTCGGGGACGTGGGTGCCGAAGTCCCGATTCTGGAACCCTATCGCATTGAGCTCGTCGAGCAGGCCCAGCTCTTCCAGGATGATCAGCGTTGAAGGGAAATAAACCGCAGCCCGCGGGCTGTTGATGATATCGGGCTCACGCTCGAGCACCGTAACCGAGGCCCCGCCCTGGGCCAGCGTCAGCGCGGTCAGCATTCCGACCGGTCCGGCCCCGACCACGATTACGTCCCTGCGCTCGCTCATCCCTGAATCTCTCCTCAGCGGTGGAGTCCTATCGGCTGATTTGATTCAGGCAAAGGTGTATGCTGACAATTCAGCCGCGGGATATTTGAGTTTCCTTTTCGGTGATGAACTCGACCAGCGCGGGTTGTCCCGCTTCGATCGCCGCGATCGCGCGTTGCAGCGCCGGGACGATTTCGCTTGCTTCGGTCACCCGCTCGCCGTGGCAGCCGAGCGAACGGGCGAACATCGCGTAATCGCCGCTGATGTCGGTGGCGCGATACTTCTCGGTCGCCACCGGCATGATCGGCAGCTCAATCGCCATCGCCTCGTTGTTGAGCAGGATGGAGAGAATCGGGATTCCGTCGCGCGCCGCTGTCTCGAGGTCTGTGCCGGTAAAGCCGATCGCCGCATCGCCCCAGACGTTGATGCACAGCTTGTCCGGGCATGCGAGCTTGGCGCCCATGGCGAGGCCGAGGCCGTAGCCGAGCTGGGTCGACTTTCCCCAGCCGATATAGCTGTGCGGGGAGGTCGACTTCCAAAACGGCACGAGCTGGTCGCGCGGGGAGCCGGCGTCGTGGGTGATGATGGTATTGTCGACATCGACGGTGTCGTAGAGGTCGCGCAGCACGCGGTACGGCGAAAGCGGTGAAGTCTCCTGCGATCGCTTGGCTTCCCAGTTGGCCAACCACTCGCGTTCGCAATCCTTGATCGCCTGCGCCACCGCGGAATTGTCGCGCGGAGTGGGCTCGCGCCGCTTCGCCTCGGCAAGCATGGCCGCCAGGGTCAACTTCGCATCGCCGACCAGCGCCACTTCACTCGGTACCGATTTGTCGACGTCGAGGGGATCGAGCGTGGCGTGAATCACCCGCTTGCCGGCGGGAATTGCGAGGCCGAACGATGTCGCGGTGAAGCTGCAACCGACGCCGAACAGCACGTCGCACTCGTCGAGCCACTTGCGCACGCAGCCGTTGATCCCGTTGCCACCCGAACCGAGCGCCAGCGGGTGGGTCTCGTCGAACGCGGACTTGCCCGGCAGGCTGGTCATCACCGGAATGGCCAGGTGCTCGGCCAAGGCGCGCAGTTCGTCGTAGGCTTCGGACCAGTGGATGCCCTGCCCGGCGTAGATTGCCGGGTTCTTCGCGCTCATCAGCAGGTTGAGCGCGGCCGAGATGCTTTCGGCGGACGACTGCGAGGTCAGCACCTTGCCGGGAACGTACTCGAAGTCGCCCTGGTAGGGCTTGTCGAGCACGTCGTAGGGCAGCTCGATCACCACCGGCTGCGGGCGGCCGTTGCGGAGCATCGAGAAGGCGCGGCGCATCACCGGCACGACCTGGTCGCCGCTGGTCAGCGGTTCGGCGTGTTTGGCATAAGTCGCCATGGAGCGGACCGAGTTGAAATTGTGCGGCACGTACATCTGGCTGAGCGCATAGCCCTGCGGCATGACCAGCACCGGCACGCTTTCGGCAAAGGCCTGCGCCACCCCGCCCATGGCGTTTTCCGCGCCGGGACCTTGCTGCATGACGAAGACGCCCATCTGGCCGCCCTTGCTCATCCGGCTGACCGCGTCGGCCATGTGCATGCCGGTGCGTTCCTGGCGCACGATCACGGTGCGGATGTCGATCCGCGCCGCCGCTTCGAGGATCTGGTTGCGCGGATAGCCGAAGACGATCTCCACCCCCTCGCGCTTGAGCACCGCGGCGATGGCGTCGGCCACCGTGCCGTTGGCGTGCACCTGCTGGTCGGCCTTGCCGCTCCCCTGCCGCACTTCACTTCCCCTCAATTGATTCGGTCAAACATCCAGTAGCTGGCGAGGATTCCCACGCAATAGGCGGCAATCCGCTGGACCCGGTGGGGATTGCCAAGCGCCGGCAGTCGGGCAAGGACATGAAGCATCGCGAACACCAGCGCGGCAAAGATCACCTGGCCCAGCTCGATGCCGAGGTTGAAGGCCAGCAGCGCGGTGACCAGCCCTTCCTTGGGCAGGCCAATCTGCCCGAGCACGGCGGCGAAGCCGAAGCCGTGCAACAAGCCGAAGCTCATCGCCACGAACACCGGCCTGCGCCAGGTCAGCGTGTCGCGCGGACCCTTGGCGATCTCCACCGCGAGGAACACGATCGACAGCGCAATCACTGCCTCGACCGCGCCGGGCGGGAAGGTCATCAGCCCGAGCGCGGCGAGCGCCAGGGTGATCGAATGCGAGATTGTGAACCCGGTGATGGTCACCGCGGTGCGCCGCCAGGTCCCGGCGATGAAGATCAGTCCAGCGACGAACAGCAGGTGGTCGATCCCGGTCCAGATGTGTTCGACGCCGAGGCGCAGGAAACGCAGGAACAGGTTTTCCTCGGCAGGATGGGCGGGAATGGCCACCGCGAGCTCACCGGGCTGGGCGAGAATCGTCTCCTCCGCGCCGCTCGCCGGGTGAAGGCGGGCGATGGTCGCCAGCGGCGGCGCACTGCGCGGATAGGCCAGTGCGATCGACTTGCCTGCCAGCGGCTCGCCGCATCGGAAACGGACCCCGCCCCAGTAGCCCAGCGCATCGCTCCACCGGCGGCTGGGACCGAGCGCTTCGCAGCCATCCGGCACGCTCGCCTCGGGCACCATGTGGGCGGCAAGGTTGGCCGGCACGCGCCAGCGCATGTCCCACTCGCCCGGCTTGCCCTCGTCGAGGGTCATCGCCAGCGGACGGTTGTCGTCGGCCCGCGCCGCGCCGGGGATCAGCGCCAGCAACAGGGCAAGCCACAGAAACCGGATCACCGCGCGCGCACCTCGTAGCGGCCGAGCAACTTGGCGACCGCCTCGGCGGTCACGGCGTTGCGCTTCGCCGCCATGGCGTCTTCGCGCACCCGCCCTTCGATCTCCTCGAAAGCGGGCACATTGGCCGGCGTCAGCTCGCGGAGCTGCACCAGGTGCCAGCCATGGTCGGACTTGACCGGCCCCTGCCAGCCGGGTCCGGGCTGGAGGGCAAGCAGCGACTGAACAAAGCCGATGCCGAACTGCCCGGCGAGTTCCTCGGTCCCGGCGTCCGCGTAATTGGTCTGGTAGAGGAACCGATCGCCGTATTCCTGCGCGCTCGCGTCCTTGCGCAGCCGCGCCAGCGCCGCCCCGGCGCGAACCTTGCCATCGGGGCCGGCGAAGAACAGGTGGCTGAAACTGGCCGAAGCCGGTTCGGCATAAGCGGCCTTGTTGTCCTGGTAGAACTTGCGCACTTCGGCATCGCCGACCGAAATGTCGCTCGCGGCCTCCTGGGTCAGGACCTGCCGCATCTGCTGGATGGTGCGCATGCGCACCACGCCGTCGACCGTGTCGAGGCCGAGCGCCCGCCCTTCGCGCCACAGCGCCTCGTCTGCAGCGGTTTCGCGGACCAGCTTCTGCCGGTCGGCGGCCGGCATCGCCTGCAACGCCCTGAGCGCCGCCTGTCGGTCGGTCGTGCCGGTCTGCTGCAGTAGCCTGGTCGCCAGGGCATCGTCGTCCACGACGATGACGTGCCCTGCCTCCGGGACCGGCGAAAGCAGCGAAGCGCCGAAGTAGAGCAGCACGCCGGCAATCAGGAAATGGACAAGCGGCTCGCGCAGCCAGCCGGGTGCCTTCACGGAGCGTACCACACCGGGGAAGACCAGGCGCGTTCCTGCAGCGTGGTCGAGAACCTCAGCGTTTCCGGGTCGATGCCCAGCGCGAGTGCGTCGTAGACGTGCTGGCGGATAGTCGGAACCTGCAGCACGCGGACGTAATAGAACGCGCGCTGCTTCGGATCGAATTGCGGATCGCTCCAGAACGTCGCCAGCTCGCTCGCCCCAGCGTTCCAGTCATTGCGCCAGTGCACCTTGTCGACCGGATTGGCGACCGCCGGCAGCTTGCCGTCGGCGCCGATCCGGCGATTTCCAGACCAGGCGACGTCGAAGATCTTCTCGTGCGTGTTGCCGCCGGCGTCGACCCAGCCCTTGACCACCTGCACGCGGTCGAGCCCCGCAGCGCGCGGGTCCTTCGCCGCGCGGATGACGAATTGCGGGGCCGCGCCGGTCGACGGCGCGAGCTGGCCGCCCATCGGCACGCCCTTGCGGTAGCCCATGGCGCCGAAATCGCGCGCGTTCTCGTCGCCCCTGGCGAAGCGGTATCCGGCGAACAGCCGCACGCTCATGCGCGGGCCACTGGTGCCGTAGACCTCGCGGCGGCGGAACGCCGCGAAGATCGACTTGCGGTCGTTGTGATCGGCCCACGCGCCGGTCAGGCCCGCGGCGGACATTTCGGCCGCGTGGAACGGCACGGGCGGCAAGTTGTCGCCGATCCGTTCCGAGGGCAGAACGTCCTCACCCATCTTGCCGAGGAAGGCTTCCTCGCGGACCGTGCTGAAGCCGGTATGCGTATCGGTCGCGCCGCCGATGCCGAGCTTGAACGGGTTGACTCCGATGCGCTGCTCTTCGGCCAGGCCGCGCATCAGCGCGGTGCGGACATAGGACCCGGCCATCGGCTTGATCGCTTGCCCAGTGAGCAAAGCATTGCGCAGTTCGAATCCGGCGAACTCGTCGTTCGGCGAAAGCGCAGGGTCGGTTTCCGAGGTGCCCTTGTACTGGGCGATCTCCGCCACCGGCTCCCAGGCTTGGCGGGTCCGCGCATACTGTGCGGTGAACGGCTTTCCGTCGCTGTCGGTCAGGGCGAACATCAGACCCTCCGACAGGTTCGAGTTGTGCGGCATCGCCAGGAAGTCGACCCCGGTGCGCGCCTTCGTCTGCTCCAGGAAACGCCACAGGTCCTCGGGTCGCTCGCTCTGGTAATAGTTGTAGGGCAGGAACTGGCGCGCGGTGACGCCGTCCGTATCGGTCATCACCACGCGGTGCAGGTTGCGAATGTTGGGCGACGAGGTCCATTCCCAGCCGACGAAAGCGGTGAACTTGCCCGGTTCGTTGTAGCGGTCGGCCGCGGCGGCCTCGGCGTTCCATGCCGGCTGGCGTACCGCGGGATCGTTGAGCGCGTCGTACTGCGCCCGCGCCTGGTCCGGCGGCAGGGCGAGTCCCATGACCGCCGCCGACAGCGCGCGGGCACCCTTCTCCTTGAACAGTTCCCACAGCCGGTGGCCGGTCGGATTGGCCAGCAGCGCCGGATCTTCGTGCGCGACCCGGATCGGGACCGAGAGGTTTTCCGCGTGGTCGGAGATGACGATGAAATCGAGCGGGCGGTCGATGCGTATGCGCGTCTGGGTGCGCGGATGAACGACGGGGAAGCCTTTGGCGAAGCGATAGGCGGTATCGATGTCGGCCGCCGCCTTGCCCGAGCTGAAGGCGTCGGCCGAATTGATCGTGTGCACGTGGGTATCGCCCCACAGCAGCATTCGATCTCCCGCCGGTGCCGAAACGCGGGTCGAACCGGCCAGTTCGACCTTGAGCGGACGGTCCGCGGGCGCGGGCGACTGCTGCGTGCAGCCGGCCAGCACCAGCGCGGCGAGGACGGTGAGGGTTACGGGGTGTAGTATACGGGCGATGTCCATGCGCGCTCCTGCAGCCAGGGTCTGGTGGTCGGCGAGAGCGGAATGCCGCTCTTGACCGAGAGATAGGTCGCCCAGCGCGGCGTCGGGATTTCGATGACCCGCGCATAATAGATCGCCCGTTCGGCAGGATCGAAATCCGGGTCGTGCCAGGTGCCGACCAGCTCGGCGGCGCCAATCGAGTTGTTGTAGGTCGCGGTTCGGGCATCGACAGTGTTGCCGACCGGGCCGACCTTGCCGTCCGCGCCGCGGCGGCGATTGCCCGACCAGGCAACGTCGTAGACTTTCTCGTAGGATTTTCCGTGTTCGCGCCACAGCTTGACCACCTGAATGCGGTCGAGATTGCCCGAGAGCGGATCCTTGGCCGCCTGCACGACGAAACTCGGTCCGCCCGCCCCGGAGACCGGATGGGCGAGGTTGCCTCCCATCGGCACACCCCAGCGATAGGCCCTGCGGGCCCAGTCGCCGCCTTTCGTCAACGCCGTCGCGTCACCCCAGCCGGCGAACATCCGTACACGGATGCGCGGGCCCGAGGTGGCGTAGGTCTCCCGCCGGCGCAGCGCGTCGAAGATCGCCTCGCGGGTGTTCGCGTCGGCCCACACGCCGGTGATGCCCGAGGCCGAGAGATTGGCTAGCGGGCTGCCGATGACCGGCGAATCGGCAGTGAGGATTTCCTCGGCATTGGCCGGGTCGTCGGACAGACCGAGGCCGCCAGGGTAGTTGTCCTCTTCGCTCGCCGAGACGCCCGAGTGGAAGTCGCTCGCCCCGACGAAGCCCTGCGCGAACGGATTGACGCCGAGCGTCTCGGCCAGTTCCATCCCTCGCTTGAGTCCGGGCCGGACATAATTGGCCTGCGCATCGCCTTTGCTGGCGATGAGCTCGAAATCGGCGAATTCGTCTCCGGGTGATAGTTCGGGCCGGGTCTCGCTCGTCCCCTTGATCTGGGTCATCTCGACTAGCGGTTCGTTGCGCGCACGCCGGGCCGCGTAGTCCGCGGTCATGGGATTGCCGTAAGTATCGGTCAGCCCGAACGCCATGCCCGAAGACAGGTTGGAATTGTGCGGGATCATCAGCGATTCGATCCCCTCGCGCCGGTTCTGCTCGGCATAGGCCCACAGCGCCTCGTGGTGCATCGAATCGGTCGAGCCGAACGGCATCGCCGGGTACTTCGGCCCGCGGAAGATGACGTTGCGGTGCATGTGCCCGCCGTTCGACCGGATCGTCGGCGAATATTCGAAGGCGACCAGCGCGGTGAAGCGACCGGGGCGGTAATTACGCTCGGCCGCCGCGATCTCGTCCTGCCAATTCGAATAGACCAGCGCCGGGTTGGTCAGTCCTTCGCGGTCCTCGCCGTACAGGCCGGCGACAGCGAGGCGGAACAGCTTGAACATGTCGGCGCCGCCGTGATGCCCCATGAGCGGCACCCAGTCCCGGCTGGGCGGCGGCATCTCGCCGCTCATCACCTTGCGCACGTTGCCGAGGTATTCGGCGTGGTCGGTCACGGCGAGGAAATCGAGCGGAGCGCGGCGCTGCACCGTGCGGCCGAGATAGGTGACAGGCTCTCCCATGGCATAGCGATAGGCATCGTCGGGCGTGGTCTCGGTCTTCGAAGCGGCCGCGTCGAGCGAATAGCTGGTGTGCAGGTGGAGATCACCGAAAAGCACCACGCGGTCGCCGGCATCGCTCGCCACGGGCACGGCCGCAGCCGCTGCCTCGACGGCCGGACGCCCCGCCTCGGTGCGTGGCGAGGCCGGCGAACAAGCCGCGATGGCCGCCACGGCTGCCATGCTCGCCATTACGCCCGTCGCCGTTCGGTTGCCCGCCATGGTCTTCACCCTCTCCCCGGAACTCCATGGCTCCCTTGCAGGGGCACCATGTCAGTTTGACCGACCCCGGGGAAGTGAGGTGCAGCCTATCACCGCAATAACCAGCTGGTTATCGCTTTGCAGGCTTTCGCAGCGCGTGCGGTTGGGGCACGATGGCGTTCGAGGGAGAGCGCCATGCAACCGATTCAGCTCGGCCGGATGCGAATTCACAAGGTTTACGAGATGGATTCGCCCGTGCCACTGCTCGGCCAGTTGCCCGGTGTCACCAGCGCCGACATGGCGCGGCTGCTGACCTGGTACGATCAGCTCGACGAGGTCAATTCCGATCCCGAGACCAGCCTGATGACCTTTTCGGTCCATTCGTGGGTCATCGAGATCGACGGGACGACCGTGCTGATCGACACCTGCGACGGCAACGACAAGCAGCGGCTGATTCCGGAGGTCTCGGGCCTCAACACCGATTACCTCGGAAACCTGCGCCGCGCCGGATTCGCGCCCGGCGACATCGACCTGGTCATGTGCACCCACCTGCACTTCGACCACGTCGGCTGGAACACCCGGCTCGACAACGGCAAGTGGGTGCCGACCTTCGAGAATGCCCGCTACCTGTTCGGCAAGCGGGACTACGAATATTTCATGAGCGCGCCCGAAAGCGAAGCGGTGCATCTCGCCGCCTTCCTCGATTCGATTTTGCCGATCATGGAGGCCGGGAAGGGCGAGCTGGTCGACGAGGACCACATCGCGCTGGGCGAGATTGCCGACGGGGTGTGGATGGAGCCGGCGTTTGGCCATTCGCCGGGCTGCTGCACGATCTCCGCGCAGGCCGGCGGAGCGCCGGCACTGTTCTGGGGCGACGTGATTCACCACCCCGTCCAGCTCATCCGCCATGACTTGCGCTTCGCCTTCGACACCGACGGGGCCGCGGCCAGCGTCACGCGCAAGCGGACCATGGAGCGGGCGGCGGATGACGGCTTGCTATGTTTCCCGGCGCATTTCCGCCGCACCAGCGCCGGGCGCGTGCTGCGCGATGGCGATGCATTCCGCTACGAATGGGTAGCAGAATAGGAGCCGCGCGAGCGAGACAGCCCGGAACCTATCGTGTCGGCATCCGTGTAGGTCTGATTGAAACCAGCAAACACACGGGGTGAGCGACTCTCTTGATTGCAAGTGAAACCGGGTTCAAGGCGCCCGCAATGGCCCTATCCCCCCTCGACCGCACCGCGCTGCGCCACGCCTTCCGCATGGACGAAGAGGCCTGCATCGAGCAGCGCTTGCGTCAAGCCGCGCCGGCAAGCGCGCTGCAACCCGAAGCAGCCGCCTTCGCCGGCAAGCTGATCGCAGGCGCACGCAAGCGCAAGGCCGCCGGGCTCGACGCCTTCCTGCACAGCTACGGCCTCGCCACCGAGGAAGGCATCGCCCTGATGTGCCTGGCAGAAGCGCTGCTGCGCGTGCCCGATGCCGGGACCGCCGACGCGCTGATCCACGACAAGCTCGCCGGGATCGACTGGGGCGAGCATCTCGGCGAGAGCACCTCCACCTTCGTCAATGCGGCCACCTTCTCGCTGATGCTAACCGGCGAAGTGCTGCGCGGCGGCAAGGCGACCGAACATGGCATGGGCAAAGCGCTGCAGCGCGCCGTCGGGCGGCTCGGCGAGCCGGTGATCCGCAAGGCGACCCTGCAGGCGATGCGTATTCTCGGCGGGCAGTTCGTGTTCGGGCGGACCATCGAGGAAGCGCTCAAACGCGCCGCGCCCGAGCGCAAGGAAGGGCTGGTGCACAGCTTCGACATGCTCGGCGAGGCGGCCATGACATTCGCCGATGCCGAGCGCTACCGGGCGAACTACGAGGCCGCCATCCGCCGTCTGGCGCGCGAGGCCAAAGGTGGCTTCCGCAAGAGTCCCGGCATTTCGGTCAAGCTCTCGGCGCTCTACCCGAAATACGATTTCTATCACGGCGAGGCGGCGAAGGCGGCGCTGGTACCGATGCTGCGCGAGCTCGCCATGCTGGCGCGCGAGGCCGATATACACTTCACCGTCGATGCCGAGGAAGCCGATCGGCTCGAGCTGTCGATGGACATCATCGAGGCGCTGGTCGCGGACGACGCCCTGTTCGCGGGCGGCTGGGAAGGCTTTGGCCTCGCTATCCAGGCCTACCAGAAGCGCGCGCTGCCGCTGGTCGACTGGACCATCGCCCTCGCCCGCAAACACAACCGCCGGCTCATGGTCCGGCTGGTCAAGGGCGCTTACTGGGATACCGAAATCAAGCTGACGCAAGTGAACGGCCTGCGCGACTACCCCGTGTTCACCCGCAAGGTGGCGACCGACGTTTCCTACCTCGCCTGTGCGGGACGGATGCTCCAGGCGGAGGACGTAATCTACCCCGCGTTCGCAACCCACAATGCCTATACGATCGGCGCAATCAAGGCGCTTGCCGGCTCGAAGGAACTCGAGTTCCAGCGCCTCCACGGCATGGGCGAGGACATCTACGAAGAGCTTGCCGAACAGGAGGAGAAAGCCGGTGAAAAGCCCACCACGGTGCGCATCTATGCGCCGGTCGGCGGGCACAAGGACCTGCTCGCCTATCTCGTGCGGCGGCTGCTCGAGAACGGGGCCAACTCCTCGTTCGTCAACCGCATGGCCGACGCCGAGGTGCCGATCGAGGAGCTAACCACCGATCCGGTCAAGGACCTCGCCGCGCTCAACCCCTTGCGCAATCCGACCATCCCACTGCCTGCGGAGATCTTCCCCGGGCGGCTCAACAGCGCCGGCGTCGACCTCGCCGATCCGCTGGTGCGCGAACCGTTGATGGACGCGATTGCTTCGCTGGCCGGGCGGCAATGGGAAGCCGGGCCGACGCTCGGCAAGGGCGGCAAGGCCTACGAGATCATCAGTCCGCAGGACGACGGCGCCGTGGTCGGCACCTGCCGCGATGCGACCAAGGCCGACGTGAACCTCGCCTTCGATCGCGCCAGAGCGGTACAGCCCGGCTGGGACGCGCTTGGCGGCGCTTCGCGCGCCGAGCTGCTCGAGGAAGCGGCCCGCCTCTACGAGGCGCACACCACCGATTTCATCAGCCTGTGCATGCGCGAGGCCGGCAAGACGCTGCTCGATTCGGTGCTCGAGGTCCGCGAGGCGGTCGACTTCCTGCGCTACTACGCCGACCAGGCGCGGCGCGAATTCGGTCGTCCGCACCGGTTGCCCGGGCCGACCGGCGAGGACAACTATCTCAAGCTTCACGGCCGCGGCGTGTTCGTCACCATCAGCCCGTGGAACTTTCCGCTGGCAATCTTCACCGGCATGTCGTCAGCCGCGTTGGCGGCGGGCAACAGCGTGCTGGCCAAGCCGGCCGAGCAGACGCCGCTGATCGCGGCGCTCGCCGTGCGGCTCTGCCACGAGGCCGGCATTCCGGCCGATGCTTTCCAGCTCGTCACCGGCGGCGGCAAGGTCGGGGCGATGCTAACCGGCGACGAGCGCCTCGCCGGGGTCGCCTTCACCGGCTCCACCGAGACCAGCCACGCAATCAACCGCACGCTGGCCGAGCGCAAGGGCGGTGTGGTGCCGATGATCGCCGAGACTGGGGGACAGAACGCATTGATCGTCGACAGTTCCGCCCTGCCCGAGCAGGTCACCCGCGATGTGCTCGCCAGCGCGTTCCAGTCGGCCGGGCAGCGCTGCAGCGCGCTGCGCGTGGTCTACCTGCAGGACGTAGTTGCCGATTCGATGCTGGAGATGATCCGCGGCGGGTTCGAGGCGCTGGTCATCGGCGACCCGGCGAAGCTGGATACGGACATCGGCCCGGTGATCGACGAGGACGCGCAGGCCAATCTCGAGAAGCACATCGCGTCGATGAAGCGCTCGAAACATCGTGTCTGGCGTCGCAAGTTGCCCAATGCCGCCAAGGCCGGAAGCTTCGTCGCCCCGACGATCATCGAGATTGGCTCGATCCGCGAGCTCGAGAAGGAGCATTTCGGTCCCGTCCTGCACGTGGCGCGGTGGAAGGCCGGCGAGCTCGACCGGGTGATCGAGGACATCAATTCGACCGGCTTCGGGTTGACGCTGGGGCTGCACAGCCGGATCGACGCGGTGCACCGCCATGTCGAGGCGAACACCCGCGTGGGCAACCTTTACGTCAACCGCAACCAGATCGGCGCGGTGGTCGGTAGTCAACCGTTCGGCGGGGAGGGGCTGTCCGGCACCGGCCCCAAGGCCGGCGGTCCGCATTACCTCTACCGCTTCGCCACCGAGCGCGTGACGACTATCGACACTACGGCGGCAGGCGGCAACGCGAGCCTGCTGGCGGGAGGGTAGAGCGGGCCGGCGGTTGTGCCGTTGCCAGTGAGCGGATAGCTTTCGACCTCCTCGATGTCCGATGGAGGATGTGAGTAATGGATCGGCCTTTCAACTTTTGGGACCTTTTGATCGGCGTTGGATACGGTACTTACATATCGATGCTGGTCTATCGATTGATGGGCTGGATTCCCGTGCGCGCCATGCTCGTGTGCAACATCATCTGGCTGGCGACGATCTGCTTGCAGATCGCCAGAACCCTGAAACAGCGCCAGGAAGCCGGGCCCTTGCGCTAGTAAGAGGGCGGCGACTCACCCCGGCGGTGCCATTGCAGAGGGGAATAAACCGCGCGTCCCCTTGCCCCGCGCGCGCACTTCGGGAATCCCTCGCCCATGGCGATTCTCTCCGACAACTGGATCCGCGACAAGGCGCTCAACCACGGCATGATCGAGCCGTTCGTCGAAGCCCAGCGGCGCGACGGCTGCATTTCCTATGGACTCTCGAGTTTCGGATACGACGCGCGGGTGGCGCCCGAGTTCAAGATCTTCACCAATGTCGACAGCGCGATCGTCGACCCCAAGGACTTCGCGTCCAATTCCTTCGTCGATCGCGAGACCGACATTTGCGTGATCCCGCCCAATTCCTTCGCGCTGGCGCGCACAGTCGAGTATTTCCGCGTGCCCGAGGACGTGCTGGTGATTTGCCTTGGCAAGAGCACCTATGCCCGCTGCGGAATCATCGTCAACGTGACCCCGCTCGAGCCGGGCTGGGAAGGACACGTGACGCTGGAGTTCTCCAACACCACGCCGCTGCCGGCCAAGATCTACGCCAATGAGGGCGCCTGCCAGTTCCTGTTCCTGCAGGGCAACGAACGACCCGAGGTGACCTATGCCGACCGGGCGGGCAAATACATGGGGCAGCGGGGGGTCACGCTGCCCCGCCTTTGACATTCAGGGTAGCGCGAACTTAACCACTAGACGGACGTTGCGCCCCGGCTGAACGACCAGGTCCTTGTTGAGCGATGCGGCGTTGCGAGCGACCTCGTTCGCCAGGTTCTGCCCGGCAACGACGAACTCGATGCCGCGCCGGCCGGCGAAGGGCCGCCACGCCACTTGCGCCGAGAGATCGTAATAGCCGGGAGTGGGGGTGTCGTAAGCTCCGGGCTCGTCCTGCCGAGCGACCTTGATGAGCGTGAAACCGGCATCGACGCGGTCGCTTCCCCAATCGAGCCCGCCCCCGATCCGCCAAGGCGGGATGCGCGGGACGTTGCTACCGTCACCAAGCGTTGCCCGGGTGTAGTCGCCGAGGACATTCGCCTCGAGCCGGCCCGCGGGCGCATCGGCCAGAACGTAGCTCGCCTTGCCCTCGATTCCGCGAAAGTGCGCGTCCTGCTGGCGATAGAACATCTCGCGGAAATCGCCTCCGGGATCGCTTGTGCAGTTTCCGTCCTCGCTGCAGGTCCGGCCGGTCAGGTCGCCGTAGATGTAGTGGCTGAACCAGCTCGAATAGACGCTGCCCTCGAGGTGGAACGCGCCGGAGCGCACGCGCAGCGAGGCTTCGAGCGAATTGGCCCGCTCGATGGTCAGGTCGGGGTCGCCGATCTCGAAGGTACCGGGCCCATCGTGCGGCCCGCGCGCGAACAGCTCGGTGATCGCCGGCGCGCGGCCCGTGCTGGAGAACAGCAAGCCGACCTTGACCGCATCGCCTAGCTCGTAAAGCGCCCCCAAGGCGCCGCTGAGCGGGGTGAAGCTTCGGCTGGTGAACGCCCCCGAGGCCGGAGTTCCGGTCAGCGCGACGTTCTCCACCCGGCTGCTCAGCTCGAGGTGAAGCTGCTCGAGCGGTTGGAGGTCGACGAACAGGTAGCCGGCGACGTTCTCGCTGGTGGTCGGCAGCAGGTAGCTGCTCGCATCGCCGAGCGCGGCGAAGTCGCGGTGCTGGTATTCTGCGCCGAGCGCCGCGTTGGCGAGCATGCCGATCGGGTTGAGGAGCAATTCGGCGCGGGTATCGTATTCCTTGTTCGTGAATGTCGCGGCGATCATGCCGGCGCTATCGATCTCGGAATGCTGGTAGTCGGCGTAGCTGCCATCGACGTTGAGCGTCTTGAGCAGTCCCGTGCCGAGCGCGAACGACGAGCGCGTCAGCAGCTTGGTCTGGGTCATGTCGATGTGGCTGGTCTCGGCCGGAATGCCGTACTTGGCATCGTATCGCTCGATTGCCGCGCCGACATGGCTGTCGCTGCCGCCGAAGAAATATGACCCGCCCAGCGAAGCCCCGTGGCCGGTGAAGAAGGTGTTCGCCTCGGTTCCCAGCGGCGTCGAATAGTCGCCGGCGTCGCGGACGAAGGCATCGGCGTGGAGCGCGAGATTGCCGACCGCCGCGTCGGCCAGCGCCGAGCCCTGCCAGGCGTCGTCGACCGTGCCGTAGCTGCCGGTCACCTCTCCGGAGAACGGGCTGGCCGGAAGCGACGTCGGCACGCGGTCGTTGATCGCGTTGACCACGCCGCCGATGGCCTGGCTGCCATAACGCAGGGTCGCTGCGCCGCGCACGACCTCGATGCGCCGGGCCGACAGCGGGTCGATCGGCACGCCGTGGTCGGGCCCGACGTCGGACACGTCGGACACACCGGTGCCGTTCTCGAGCAGGCGGACACGGTTGGAGTCCATTCCGCGGATAACCGGGCGGCTGGCGCCCGAGGCGAAGCCCGTGCCGGCGACGCCCGGCACTTTCGACAGCGCTGCGGCGATCGAGGAGCCACCGCTCTTGAGAATATCGTCGCTGTCGACCGAGGACGTGATTGCCGGGGTGTCGTCGAGCTCGTGTCCGAAAGGCGAGGCGGTGACGATGATTTCGTCCTCGCTCGCTAGGTCCGGCGCGGGAGACTGGTCCTGGGCGGCGGCGAGATCGGGATGAAGCGCGGCGGCTGCCACGCCGGCAAGAAACAGGAAACGCATGGTTGAAACTCCGGAGTGCGGCGCGCCGGCCAAGCCTGAGCGCGCCGGTGCCGCTGGAAACAAGTCCGTCGCAGGTTGCGCCGGCAGGACTCTTAGCGATGAATCGGAGTTATTGCGGTGGAGCCCGGCCCAACCAGCCGCGTGGCGGCTGTCGCAGCGACCACTGAGCCATTGCTGCGATAGTACCCCAAAGCATGGAGGGCGGTGGCGGGGGAGCCAAACTGGCGTTCGGCGCGACGTAGTGCCCCGCGATCGCCGCTTCCCAGCACTGCAGACAGTATTCGGGCGCCTTGTTGACGGAATCGGTCGACACGCTCGCCGCCCGGTCTGCCCCGTGCAACTGAGCAGCCACCGCGCGGCCCACCGGCTGGGCAGCGTGGACATGCGACTGGACGAACACGCACTGCACGAGCAGCGCCGCGCAAAGCAGAACGCGCGAGAGGTGGAGCCAGCCACGCGCAGGGGCGTGCCGACGGCGAATGATGCCGACACTCGCGTGACGCTTCTGCGCGTTAGCGTTACAATATAACATGCTGGAGCCTAATGCCGCGGCAAGCTCGTTGCTCGAAACAGGCCTGAGCCGGATCGCACCGAAATTGCGACCAGCCGATCAGCCCTGCGCGCTCTTCCGTTCCGCCAAGGCCGCATCGAGATCGTCGTCGAGTTCGTAGTAATTGCCGGACAGCACATCGTACTTGCCCGAGACGAGCGCCAGCACCCGGTCGGCGCAGCGCTCGAGATCGGCGTCGGCCCCGGGATCGGTTTCGCGCTGCTTGAGCCGCGCGACCATACCGGCGAGGTGTTTTTGCGCCGCAGGGTCTTCCATCGTGTCGCGCGCCAGCTTGGTGAATACGAACCCGGGATCGATCGCGAACACCGCCACGCCGGTTCCTTCCAGCTCGGCGGCCGCCTCGGCGACAATGCGGTTCTGGGCGATCTTGCCCGTGCAATAGGCCGAGAGGTTGGGTGCAACGATCCGCGCCGCCTTGGCCGAAACGCACACCGCGTGACCGGTCCCCCGCTCGATCATACCCGGAAGCAACCGGTTGAGCAGCAGCATGGGGGCACGAATGTGCACCGCCTGGGCCTGCCACCACGCTTCGGGATCGACTTCCCATAGCGGCCCGAACGGGCCCGGAATCCCGGCGTTGGAGACGAGGATGTCGATCGCGCCGAGTTCGCTCGAAACGGTGGCCACGGCGCTGTCGACCAAGCGCGGGTCGGTCACGTCGCACGGCACCGCCAAGGCGTTGCTGCCGATAGCCGCGGCAGCCTCGCCGATCTCCCCCGGCGACCGCGCCAAAAGCGCAACTTTGGCGCCCTCTGCCGCCAGTCGTTCGGCAATCGCCCGGCCGAACCCGCGGCCAGCGCCGGTGACCATGGCAACGTGTCCATCGAGCTTACCCATGCGTAATTCTCCTTTGCGCACCCGCGCTATCGCGCGCGCGGCACGGAGTCGAGACAGGCTGCGACGATCTGGAAAATGGAGCGGGCGAGGCGATTCGAACGCCCGACCCCAACCTTGGCAAGGTTGTGCTCTACCCCTGAGCTACGCCCGCTCACTGGCGCTCGGAAACACGCGGTTTCCGTGGGAAGCGCGCGGTTAGCAGCCGCCTTGCGCCCCCGCAAGAGGAAATCGCGCGCCTGCGCCGCCGCCCTTGCCCATGGCGTCCGCGCCCTTCACAATGGCGTGCGAAGGCCCACATTGGCCGCACATTTTCGTGAGCAGCAGCAGGAGCTTCACCCTTGGCGAGCATGGGTCTCAATATCGACGAACAAAAGGCTGTCGAACGCTTCCAGAAGGACGTGGTCGCGCCATCGCAGGACAAGCTCGTGGTGCTGGATTTCTGGGCCGAATGGTGTGGCCCGTGCAAAGCACTCGCGCCCATGCTCGAAAAGGTCTGCGGCGAATATGCCGACAAGGGCGTGATCCTGGCCAAGCTCAACGTCGACGAGGAACAGTTCATCGCCAGCCAGTTCCAGGTCCGCTCGATCCCGACGGTTTATGCGATATTCCAGGGTCAGCCCGTCGCCGACCTGACGCCGATGCGAAGCGAATCGCAGTTGAAGCAGGCGCTCGATCAGTTGTTGTCGCAGCTTCCGGTCAAGGCCGGAGCAGCGGGCGGCGGCGATGCGGCCAAGCCCGACATCGGCGGCCTCGTGGCGATGGGCGAACAGGTGCTGGCCGACGGCGATGCCGAGCGCGCCGCTTCGGTATTCCAGCAGATAGCAGCGATGGCACCGGACGAGCCCGGCGTACAATCGGGCCTGATCCGCGCCCTCGTCGCCGCGGGCCGCACCGAGGAGGCTCAGGCGGTCTATTCCTCCCTTCCCGAAGACCTGCAGAAGGACCCGCTGGTGAACCAGGCGCACAGCGCCATCGAACTCGCCGGGACGCAGGTCGACCCAGGCGAACTCGATGCGCTGCGCAAGGCCGCCGCCGAGCGCCCTGCCGATGCCCAGGCACAATTCGATTTCGCCCAAGCCGCTTTCGCCGCGGGCGAGCGCGACGCCGCGGCCGACACACTGCTCAAGTTGGTCGAAACCCAGCCCGAGTGGGAAGACGGTGCGGCCCGGGCCAAGCTGCTGCAAATCTTCGAGGCCGTCGGGCTCGATGATCCGTGGGTCGCCGCGCAGCGTCGCAGGCTTTCGCTGCTCCTGTTCGGATGAGCGCCGAGCGGCTCTCGATCTTCCCGCTTCACGGGGTGATCCTGTTTCCCGGACTGCAGTTGCCGCTGCACATCTTCGAACCGCGCTATCGTGCGCTGGTCGGCAGCGCACTGGCCAGAGACCGGCGCATCGCCATGATCCAGCCGCAGTCCGACCGCGAGGGCGCGCCGCTGTTCTCCGTGGGCTGTGTCGGCCGGATCGAGGATGTCGAGGCTCTCGAGGACGGTCGCTACAATATCGTTCTCGAAGGCCAGTCACGCTTCCGCCTGCTGCGCGAAATCGATGTCTCGACACCATTCCGCCAGATCGAAGCCGAGCTGATTGCCGATCCGGACTTCGAAACGCTCAGCGCGGTCGAGCGCGCAAGCTTCGAACGCGAAGCCCGCAACTTCGCGGACCAGCAGGGCTATTCGGTCGACTGGAGTTCGGTCGCGCAGCTCGACGACGAATCCCTGATCAACGGCGTGGCACAGATCGCCCCGTTCGACGCCGCTGCCAAGCAGGCCCTGCTCGAAGCGGGCACCATCGCCGAACGCTGCGAGCTGCTGGTTCAGCTGATGCAGTTCTTCGGCCGGAGCGATCCCGACGAGGGCCGGGTCACCCTGCAATAGCGCTAGCCCCCGAAGCTCCCCCGCAGCCCGTCGATAACGAACTGGGCGGCCAGCGCCGCGAGCAGCACGCCGAGCAGGCGGGTGATGACCGCTTCCACCTTATCGCCGAAGATCTTCATCAGGGGCGAGGCGAGGACCAGCGCGATCAAGGTCAGAGCCATCACCGCAGCCAAGGCGCCAAGGATCACCAGCGTCTGCTCGGTCCCGTGGGCGCGCGCGGTCATCAGCATGATAGAGGCGATGGCGCCCGGACCGGCCAGCATCGGCATCGCCATCGGAAAAACCGAAACGTCTTCGATCTCGGGTGTCTGCTCGTTCTGGACGCGAATCTTCTCGGCGCGTTCCTCGCGCCGCTGTGTGCGCTTTTCGAACACCATCTCGAGCGCGATGAGAAAGAGCATGAACCCGCCGGCGATGCGGAAGCTGTCGAGTTCGATATGCAGCGCGCCGAGCAATTGTTCGCCGAACAGCGCGAAGGCGACGAGGATCACCGAGGCAATCAGCGTCGCGCGAATGGCCATCGCGCGCTGCTGGCGGGCGTCGGCGTCGGCCACGAGTCCCGCATAGATCGGCGCACACCCCGGCGGGTCGATCACCACGAACAGGGTTATGAAGGCGGAGAGGAACAGGTCGAGCATGTCAGCCGCAATCCGGCGCCGCCTGCCCGGCCGGGACTTGCGGGGCCGGCGCGGTGCGGCGGAACACCTCTTTCATGCCATCACCTTGCCGCGTGCGGATGACGATGGTCCGGCTGCAGTCGGCGGCAACCCGCGTGTCCCACGCCAGCGTGCCGTCGTTCGAAACGTTGACCGCCCAGTTTTCGCCCCGGCGATAGTCGAGCCTACGCGGCGGGGGACCGGCCGGACACTCGGCAACGTCCCCCGCAATCATGTCGGGAGAGACGTCGGCCGTATCGTCGGGCAGGCCCTGGTCGAGCACCCAGCGATAGTCGCCCTTGCGCTGCCGCTGCCAGACGGTCACGAAGCGCGCCCGGTGTCCGTCCGGATATCGCGCTCCGCCCGTGCTGACCGCAAACGAGCCGTCGCAGCTCGACCAGACATGATCCGGGCCCCAGACAATCGGCTCAGCCGGATCGTCCTGGCCCTTGAGCGCCTCGTGGGCCTTGACCAGGCGAGGGCTGGCCATCAGCGCGTCATCGGTCGAGAACTCGCGAAAGGCAGTCCAGGTGCCCTTCTCCCGCGCCATCCGGGCGAACGCCAGTTCGGCCGCGATGACCTCGCTGGGATGGGCGACCGGCCGCAAATCGCGCCCCCGCCCGGCGTCCCCCGGCCGGCCCGGCCCAGCACTGCAGCCGGCCAGGATCGCAAGAGAAGCAAGGGCAGCGGCGTAGCGCATCAGAGGGCATCCTTCGGCAGGTCGAGGCCTTCGCGGCGATAGGCCGAAACGAGCGTGTTGCGCAGCAGTACGGCGATCGTCATTGGCCCGACCCCTCCGGGAACCGGCGTTATCGCCCCGGCCACCTTGCTGACCGATGAGAAATCGACATCGCCGACCAGTCGCTTGAGTTCGCCGACTGCGCCGACGCGGTTGATGCCGACGTCGATCACGGTGGCCCCGGGCTTGATCCAGTCGCCCTTGACCATTTCCGGCTGACCGACCGCCGCAACGACGATGTCGGCACGGTGCACGACCTCGGGCAGGTTGCGCGTGCGACTATGCGCCGCAGTCACCGTGCAGTTGGCGTCGGCGAGCAGCCGCGCCATCGGCCGCCCGACGATGTTGGAACGCCCGATCACCACCGCCTCGAGCCCGGACATGTCGCCGAGCGTATCCTTGAGCAGCATCATGCAGCCAAGCGGCGTGCAGGGGACGAACCCTTCCTGCCCCACGGCGAGGCGGCCGGCGTTGACGATGTGGAAGCCGTCGACGTCCTTGTCGGGATCGATCGTGTCGATGACTTTCTGGTCATCGAGCCCTCTGGGCAGAGGCAGCTGGACGAGGATGCCGTCGACCGCCGGGTCGGCGTTGAGTTCCCGCACCTTGGCCAGCAGCGTCGCTTCGTCGGTGTCCGCGGGCAATCGATGTTCCCACGAATTCATGCCGGCGGCCTCGGTCGCCTTGCCCTTGGAACGGACATAGACCTCGCTCGCGGGGTCTTCGCCGACCAGCACCACGGCGAGGCCCGCCTTGCGACCCGCCTTCTCCTCGAATGCGGCGGCGTGTTTCGCGACCTTCTCGCGCAGGCCGGCGGCGAACGCCTTCCCGTCGATCAGGCCTGCGCCCATCAGTAGGCTATTCCCTGCAGCACGATCAGCAGGATCTGCAGGCCAAGCACCAGCACCAGCGGCGAGAAGTCGATCGCTCCGGTTTCCGGCATGATCCGGCGGATCGGCCCGAGGACCGGTTCGAGCAGCGAATTGATAGAGCGATAGACCTGGACGAGGAACTGGTTCGAGGAATTGACCACGTTGAAGGCAAACAGCAGCCCAATGACGAATTGCACGATCACCAGCATGACGACGATGTTCGTCAGGAGGGCGATGATCTGGATAAGCGCGTACATCGGATGCCTTTCGGTGGAATTGCCGGTGTATCGTTAGACTAAGACAGCGGCAGGCTTCAAGCGCTAGCGGCCTTGCGGATCAACGTACCGGCGCCGCGGCTGGTGAAGAATTCGAGCAGCATGGCGTGGCCGACGCGCCCGTCGAGCACGACCGCCGCCTCGCAGCCGCCTTCGACGGCATGCACGCAAGTCTCGAGCTTGGGGATCATCCCGCCGCTAATCGTCCCGTCGGCCTTGAGTTGCTCGATATCGCGCGGGGTCAGATCGGTCAGCAGCGTGCCCTGCTTGTCGAGCACGCCGGTCACGTCGGTGAGCAGGAACAGCCGGGCGGCGCCGAGCGCGGCGGCAATGGCGCCGGCCATCGTATCGGCGTTGATGTTGTAGGTGTGCCCGTCTGCGCCCGCGGCGATCGGGGCGACCACCGGGATCATCCCGGCCTTGCTGGCGGTTTCGAGGATCGTCGTGTCGATCGTCTCGGGCTCACCGACGAAACCGAGGTCGACGACCCGCTCGATGTTGCTGTCGGGATCCTTGGCCGTGCGGCTGACCTTGCGCGCGGTGACCAGCCCGCCGTCCTTGCCGGAAATGCCCAGCGCCTTGCCTCCCGACTGCGCCAGCCAGCCGACGATTTCCTTGTTGATCGCGCCCGAGAGGACCATTTCGGCGACCTCCGCGGTCTGCTTGTCGGTCACGCGCAAGCCGTCGACGAAGGTGCTCTCCACGCCCATCTTGCGCAGCATGGCGCCGATCTGCGGGCCGCCGCCGTGGACGACCACCGGATTGATGCCGACCGCCTTGAGCAGCACGATGTCCTGCGCGAAATCCTGCGCCGCGTCGGGATCGCCCATGGCGTGGCCGCCGTACTTGACGACGAAAGTACGACCCGAATAGCGCTGGAAATAGGGCAGCGCCTCGATCAGAGTCTCGGCCTTGGCGAGCATCTGCCTGTCCTCGCTCACGTGCACCAATCCTCTCGCAGCCCTCGGTTTCGTGGGGCGCGGCTGTAGCGGCTCGGTCCCGGCCTGCCTAGCACAAGTGTGCGCGCAATTGCCGGCGCAGGCGGGTCGCCGCGCGGGCGGCGCGGCCTGCCGCAAGCACGGGAGCCAGATCGCACCGGCTTCGTCTTGCCTGCGAGAGCACCCGATCACGGAGCCCTCACGGACCGGCCGCGACCTCCCTCCCCTCCTGAGGGCCGGTTCCGAGGGTCGCAAGGGGCGGCGGCGCAAGCTGCCGCCCCTTCTTTCGTTGGGCCCGTGCCCACCGCCGAGCGGCGTTAACGCGATGACAACCGAGCCGGTCTAAACTGCGCGCGAGAACCTGGCCGATGGCCGGCGCGCCGCACGGGCGCGCACCAGCGGGCGGGACCGGGAGGCCGAGATGGCCACGACGACGCACATTGCCGAGGACGAGCACGTCGGCCGCCGCACCGGCACCGATCGCCGGACCTGCCAGGTGCCGGTGACCCATCCCGAGCGCCGCCGCGCCGAACGCCGTTCGGGCAGCGATCGCCGCACCGAACTGCGCGACCTACCCTAGCCGCCCGACCCGCCCGGACTGCGGCGCTGCGCGCTCTTGTCGAGCGCCCAGGGATTGACGTGCGCGGGATGCGCCGCGGACGCGGCCGCCGCGACCTGCGCGTCGGTCTGCTCCTGCGAGGGAACCGTGCAATAGGCGGTCAGGCACACCCCGGCCGCCCACCACAGCGCCTTCCAGCGGCTGCGGAACATGTTCTGGTACTTGTTGAACATGGCCCCAGCCCTAGCGGCAACCGGTTAAGGCGAGGTTCGCGCACGCCCCCCGGTTCAGGCGTCGTGACCGGCGTCGAGGGTGCGCCGGAGCACTGCGGCGCGCTCGCGCTCGGCGCTCATGTCGCGTTCGGGGTGGGCCTTGATCTCGGCGAGCAGCGCTTCGAGCTCGCGCTCGCGGTCGGCGCGGGTGACGGGATTCATCGTATCCTCCTCTTGGCTTTCACTCAGGCGACGCCGGAGCGGCCGGCGGGTTCCCTCTCCCTCACTCTCTCGCTCCGCCAGCCGCGCCGCCGGCGGCGCAGATCAGGCCGGATCGGCTTCCTCGTCCGGCGCCTCCCAGCCGCCGCGCAGGTGCTCGAAAGCATAGCGGTCGCGCAAGTAGCGGTTGAAATAACCGCCCTTCGAGCGCGCCCCGGCGAGCCCGCGCGCGACCGGTTCGGGCACCGCGTGATAGCGGTAGGTCCGCCCGCCGACGAATTCGACGTCGAGCGTCGCCGCGTCGGGGCGATAGGCATAGCGGCGTATCGCGGTCGAAGGCATGGCAGGACAACGCGCGGGCGCGGGGGAGGCTCCCCGCGACATGGACCGCAAACGCGGTGCGAGAAATGTGTGGCTTTCACCCGCCGCCGCCCGCCGGCCGCGCGCCGCGATCGCACTGCGCGAGGACCTGCAGCATGGCATTATCGTCCTCTTTCCGGGCACTTGCGGCATAGCGGCCGCGGTCCATGACCGTGCGGATCAGCCCGGCCTCGAAGCGGTAGCGCGCGCCGAGCCCTGTGGACTTCGCCGATGCCAAGTCCACACTCTGGTGCGGCTTTCCCAGCGCCGCGTCCCAGGCGGCGGCAAACCCCGCCGCGCCGGGCCGCTTGCGCAACCGGTAGGCGCTCTCGCGCCCCATCCCGACGCGCCGGCACGCCTCGATCACCGAGCGGGTCTCGGCCAGGCAGCCGATGAACCACGCCTGCCGCTGGACGGTCCAGCCGTCCTGGCGCGGGCCGACGGGCACGGGATGGAACAGCGGAACGCGGCGGCGGGTGGGCGGCGCGGTGCGAGGCGAAGGTGTGGGCCAGTGTTTCATGGCCGAGGGTATTAGGCACAGGCGGGGCGTGTAGGAAAATGCAAAATGCGCGCCCTCCCGCGAGGCGGCGCGCGGTGATAGGCTGCGCCGCGATGACATGGCCGCGCATCGCCCGCGCCGCGGCGCTCTACTTCGCCGCGATCTTCGCGCTCGGCTTCGTGCTGGGAACCGCGCGGGTGCTGCTGCTGGCCCCGCTGCTGGGCGAGACCGGGGCGGTGCTGCTCGAACTGCCGGTCATGCTCGCCGCGAGCTGGCTGGCGGCGCGCTGGCTGACCCGCCGCGAGGGCATCGCCGCCGCGCGTGAGGCGCTGGCGATGGGCGCGCTGGCCTTCGCGCTGCTGCTGGCGGCCGAACTGCTGCTGGCGCTGGCGCTGGGCGGCTCGGCCGGAGAGTGGCTGGCCGGGCTGGGGCGCACGCCGGGGCTGCTGGGGCTGGCGGGACAGGTCGGCTTTGCGCTGATGCCGTGGGCCGTGCGCCGACCGGGAGCCGCGAACCGGGCTTAATCGTTCGGTGACGGACGCGCGTGCAGAATGGGCGGCATGGCCCGCAAGCCGTTCAAAGCCGTTCCGCTGCGCGTCGTCGCCAACGCGCCGCCCGCGGCTGCGCCGCGAAAGGAGGACGGGCACTCGCTCTTCTCGCCGATCATGATCATGCTACCGCTGGCGGTGTTCACCGCGGTGTTCGCCTGGGACTGGCCGTCGCGCGATGCGGGCCCGACCGACCTGCCCGCGGTGACGGTGGCGGTGACCGGCGAGGCGCCGCGCCCGCGCGGGTGGGACACCAGCCCGGCCGAGCTCGACGCCGCGCAGCCCGATCTGGCGCAGCTCACCCCGGCCCGCGCGCCTGCGCCCGCCGGGTTCGCGCAGGGGCAGGACCGCGAGAGAGCGCGTTTCGGGCTGTGCAACGGCAGGGGCCGCGCGGGCGGCAACTGCGTGATCGACGGCGACACCTTCTGGTATGCAGGCGAGAAGATCCGCGTGGCCGACATCAACGCGCCCGAGGTGGGTTCGCCCGGCTGCCCGCGCGAAGCCGCGCTCGGCGCGCAGGCGACGACGCGCTTCCTGGCCCTGCTCAACGCCGGCCCGTTCACGCTCGCAGCGAACGCCGACGGAACGGGGCGCGAGCGCGACAAGTACGGCCGCGCGCTGCGTATCGTGACTCGGGGAGGCCGGAGTCTGGGCGGCACGCTGGTCGCCGAAGGGCTGGCCGAGGAATGGCGCGGGTATCGGCGGGACTGGTGCTAGGGCTTGGCATCTCCAATTCGTCATTCCCGCGAAGGCGGGAATCCAGTCGAGACGCCGGACCTGGACTCCCGCCTACGCGGGAGTGACGAAAAGGGTAACGGGCAAAAGCTGCCTTCCGGACCAGCCTAGATCGGCCGCTCCTCAATGTGAGCATTTGCCTGACAGCGGTGACAATAGGCGTAATCGAACACTGCGCCGAGTTGCCAGTGCTGCATGTCGACGTTCCATTCGGCCCACGCGTCCCGAGTGACTTCCTCCGATCCGCAATCCTCGCAGACCATCCGCACTTTGGGTTCTTCCCTGCGCTGCGCCATTGCCGCAAGATGGCGGCGTTCAACGGAGATGGAACCGATGCCTGGCAGAGATTGGTCCGAAGTGGTCGAAGATGCTGTGCGGCAGCACGTCACCAGCATCGGCAGCGCGGAATTCTCCCGGCAGGAGCTGGTCGACGCTAAGCTCGACTGGATCGTAAGTGAAACCGGCTCGCAGGGTCAGACGCCCCAACAGACGCTGAGCCGCGAACTGCATTAGTTACGCGAAGGGTGTACTCGAATTCATCGATGATCGCGGCGCGTATCGACTGGTGGGTTGAAGAAGGACAGGACGATGATCATCGCACAACGCGTGAACGACTACCTCACGAAGCGCAGGCCGGACGAAATATGCGATAGCTGCGTTGCCGACCATCTGGCACTTCGCCACCAGCAGGCCAACCGGGTCACGATGGCGTTGGGAACGACCAGCGACTTCACTCGCGGCCAAGGGTTGTGTGTCGATTGCGACCGCGAACTCGTTACCACGAGGCGCAATTAGGCATGCTGGGATTGGTAAGCTGTTAGCGCAATCCCTGCCTCACCTCCGGCCGGTTCGACGGCGCGGAACGGGCGGACTATTGGCGGTGAGATTACTTCGCTTTCATTCCAAGTTGGGCGCAGTCTTCCAGAGTTCTATCTCAACTCGTCCAAGTTCAATGAAGAGCGACCATTGTTGGAACCGAGCTCGGACATCGGATCCGAGCTTCGGAGGAGACTGAAGGGGGAAAGGTTCAACATCTTCCCAGCCGTTACGCGCGTCTGTGGTAGACAGATGAACCTTGCCGTCAATTATTGTGAGGTCTCCGCGTTGCCCCTCCAAATTGGGATTTGCGTGGCTCGCTAGATTCACCGCGAATTTGATATCGGGGAACAGTAGTCCTTCAAGGCGTCCACCCGTCTGGAGAAGAAACCTCTTGAAGGCTCTTGGCCCTTCAAGTGGTACCACAATTAGGTGCCCATCTAGACCATCGACAATGCTAGGGTATTCGCTTGAGCGCGACGGGAGAAAGAGGCCGAAGACGCTACTCTTGCTGTGTAACTCGGTAATCTCGAAAGCTGAGAGCGGAAGATCAATTTCGTTGCTGGTCAGGCGCATTTCCGCGAACTCCAGGACTTTCTTTGGGGCCTCAGTATCTCACCTCAGCTAAACTCGGCTGAGCTTAATGCTGTCGCACTTTGGGCAACGGAGAGAAGACCAAGTTTGGTTCGTTCGCCTGAGTTCGGACTTCTCACCATCGGTAAGGACGGCTTCCACGAATCCGTAGCCGCAATCATCGCACCTAAATCCCACGGGCTCAGGCATATTCGATGCCAACTTTTGAAAGTAAATTGTCCCACACCATCTTGGCCGCGTCCCTAGCATTCAAAACATCTTCCTCGCGGCCGCCGAATTGAAACATCAATGGCGAAAGGGCTAGCTGGTAGTTGTCGGCTACCACACTAAAGCCCCCGTTTGATGTATTAGATTGGTTATGCTCGCCGAAGAGGAGATCGATAGCGCCCCAAGTTCCGCCTTTGCGTACATGCACAGTTTCGAATCCTCTTTTCACACCTCGATTGATGACCGTGCAGGAGAAGTAGTCACTCTCAAGTGGCGACAAACGACATTCGATTTCCTCAATCGAATTTAGTTCAGCGACAGACGCCTCAAAGAAGCGATACATTTCCTTGAACGCGGTCTCTACGAAGTCGCGTTTGTCCAATTCATCAAATTCGCGCTGAACCCGGTATCTAGAAACAGGGCGCTCCACTTGGGCAACATCGGCTTGACCCTTATATTCAGTCGTGGATCGCTGTCTGGCGAGTGCCCTTAGCCCGGTGACGACATCCAGAAGCGCGACATCTTGATTAGTGAATTCAGTGATAGGCTTTCCATCCTTCGGCAAAGCTCTGAATTGCTGAAGTGGTGTTGATAGCCAATCGCACGGCTTGAAGATGACGGGCACAATGACCGCTGTGCCCTGGATTTCTTTTTCAAGGGCCCGCTTGAATTCCGTTTCATATGCATAGTTCGAGTCGATCCAATCGGGACTAGCGCACGCGAGAAAGATATCAGCATCTTCTAGTTCGGTGCCAATCGTATCGTCCAATCGACGTCCAGCCGTGATTTCCCGGTCATACCACGCGATTATCGTTCCATCGCGGCGCAGTTGCGCGAGATGCTTGTGCAACCTGTCGAGCAGATCGTCATCCGCGTGAGAATATGAAATGAAGACTTTGACAGACATAGCGCGACTCGCTCATTCGTTCATGAAATGAATAGCATATGTTCCGTTTTGTTCCAACTTTCAGCGCAGCTTCCCCGCTCTGCGCCAGCGCTGGATTAGGTCCAGAATGGCGACACCTTGGGTCGTCGGAATAGCACCAATGCCCTCGCAATCTGGGCAGTCGCGCGGGCTATGTAACGTCATTCCACCGCCCGGACGTTTTTCCGGTCGCGGTGTCCAAATGCCGGATCCACTGCATTTCTCGCATTCAGAATAAAGCTTTGAAATTTGTCCTACTCCGCCGCCACACTCCCGGCCTCACCCGTAGCCCCGTCCCCAAACAACCCCGGCCCGTCGTCCTCGGCCTCTTCCTCGTTCGCGGCCTTGGCTTTCTGGCGCTTGTCGAAGCTGGCCCAGACGTCGTTCCAGTTCCCCTTGGTCGCGGCCTTCGAATATTCGGTGGCGCGGGTTTCGAAGAAGTTGGCATGCTCGACGCCGTTGAGCAGCGGGGCGAGCCAGGGGAGGGGGTGGTCCTCGACCATGTAAATGCTCTGCAGGCCGAGCTGGCCGAGCCGCCAGTCGGCGATGTAGCGGATATACTTCTTGATTTCCTTGGCCGTCATGCCCGGCACCGGGCCGGCCTCGAAGGCGAGGTCGATGAAGGCATCCTCGAGCCGCACCGTCTTCTGGCACATGTCGATGATGTCTTCCTTGACCGCCTTGGTCAGACAGTCGCGTTCCTTGGTGAAGGCGTGGAACAGGCGGGTGATGCCCTCGCAGTGCAGGCTCTCGTCGCGCACGCTCCACGAGATGATCTGGCCCATGCCCTTCATCTTGTTGAAGCGCGGGAAGTTCATCAGCATGGCGAAGCTGGCGAAGAGCTGCAGCCCTTCGGTGAAGCCGCCGAACATGGCCAGCGTACGGGCGATGTCCTCGTCGCTGTCGACGCCGAACTGCTGCAGGTAATCGTGCTTGTCCTTCATCTCCTCGTATTCGAGGAACATGCCGTATTCGCTTTCGGGCATGCCGATCGTGTCGAGCAGGTGGCTGTAGGCGGCGATGTGCACCGTCTCCATGTTGGAGAAGGCGGCGAGCATCATCTTGATCTCGGTCGGCTTGAACACCCGGCCGTACTGCTCGTGGTAGCAGTTCTGCACGTCGATGTCGGCCTGGGTGAAGAAGCGGAATATCTGGGTGAGCAGGTTGCGCTCGTGCTCGGAAAGCTTCTGCGCCCAGTCGCGGCAATCCTCGCCCAGCGGCACTTCCTCGGGCATCCAGTGGATCTGCTGCTGGCGCTTCCAGAACTCGTAGGCCCACGGATATTCGAAGGGCTTGTAGGTCTTGCGGGCTTCAAGCAGCGGCATCTGGTGTCTCCGGTTCGCGTCGGCCCCCATATATAGCGATGGAGGCGGGATAAGGGAATCGCTGTCGGGAACTATTTTGCCCGCGCGACTCAAGGCTTGCACGCTATGCCCGCGGGGCGGCGAGGCGAAGCGCGGCAAGGCTCGCGATTGGGGATAACGGAGCGCGCGGCGCACGGCCTGCCGCAAAGCGCGGAACGGCGTGCGCGGATGCGGCGTTGCCGGGGCGTCAAACCCAACGAGGAGATGAACCATGGGCGAGTACGAACCCGACGATTCCCGCATCGTCACGCAGGTGCCGAGCGAGGCCCCCGGCGAGCCGCCGCGCACCGGCCCGCGCGAGGACCAGGCGCGCGCCGAGGCGCGGCGCGACGAGGAGGACGAAGAGGCAACGACACGCCGCGCGCTCGACCGCGCGGCCCGCAGCCCGGAGCAGCGCCGAAGCTAGGCGCTACGGCGGCGCGGAACCGGGCGCGGCGATGAGAGTCTATCCGCCGAAGGAGCACGCACGCGATGTGGTATCACCAGCCCCAACAGCAGCAGCTGGGTGCCCAGATCGGCAAGCGCGGCGGACAACCGCCGGCGTCGTCCGCCGGGACCAGGGAAGCCCACGCCGAGGGCGAAGAAGGCAAGCCGACCGCCCGCGATGCGAGCGGAGCGAAACAGGAAGGCTATTCCGAAGACCGCGGCGGCAAGGGCGAAGACCCGCGCCCGCCGGCGTGACGCGGCGGGCCTAGTCGCGGCGCGGCTTGATCGGCAGCGCCCTGTCGGCGCGCTTCTCGGCCCAGGCGCGGTAGCGGCGGATGATGTCGAGCGCGACGAGGATCGGGGTCGACCACAGCCAGGTCAGCAGCGCCGCCTCGATCCAGTGGCGGGTTTCGGGCAGGCGCATCGAACAGGCGTAGACCTCGGCAAAGCCCTTGGGCGTGCAGGTCGAAGGCCAGTAGGCGTTGCGGAGCAGGTAGACGCCGAGCAGCACCCAGCCGATCTGCGCGATGTACATGACGAGGTAGCGCGACAGGCCGAGCTCGGCGGTCCCGTGGTACTTTTCGGCGCGGATGATCGGCGCTGGCATGGGCACGGGAATAGCCGGCAATGGTTAACAATTCGCCACCGCCCGAAAATTTGCCGCTTTGCTCAGCAGCTTGTCAGGCGCTCTCGCCGCAGCGCAGCAGTTCGCGATAGGCGGCGTCGGCCCCCGACAGGTCGAACGAGCCGAAGTCGGTGGCGCCGACCTTCACCGTCACGTTCTTCGAGCCGGTGACCGCCTTGGCGAGGTCGCCGCTGTGCTCGCTGCCCCAGTCGCCGACGATCCCGTCGAGCCCGCCGCTCAGGTCGGTGAAGGCGGCCTGTTCGCTGAGCCACTCGGAATATGGCACGCGGCCGTCGAAGGTCAGTTCGAGCGCCGCGGTCTTGCCTTCGCGCCGGCGCAGCTCCTGCCAGTCGTTGCCCGCGGCGAGGACTTCGAGGCGGCGCTCGCTGGCATGCCACAGCAGCGCCAGGGTGAAGACGTTTCCGTCAGACCCGAACAGCGCGCTCATCATGCAGGCATCGGGGCCGGTGCGCGAAACCTCCCACGCGCCGACCGTGCGGGCCTGGCCCGGGCCGGCCAGCAGCGCGGCCGCGGCGAGCGCCGAGATACGTAGTCCAAGAGCCATAGCGCCTCTCCCCATGCAATTTCCCGCGCCAACATACGCCAGCTTGGCCGCGGGGCAAAGGCTCGGGCGATAGCGGGCCGCTATTGGCAGGCGAGGCACTCGTCGTAGTCGGTGGTCGGCAGTTCGTACTTCGCCGCCTCGGCGGTGTTGTCCGCCTCGACCCCGCCGGCGAACCCGGCGCGCTGCACCGACTTGGAGCGGAGGTAGTAGAGCGACTTGATGCCCTTCTCCCAGGCCTGGAAGTGGAGCATCATCAGGTCCCACTTGTCGACGTCGGCCGGGATGAACAGGTTGAGGCTCTGCGCCTGGTCGATGAACGGCGAGCGGTCGCCGGCGAATTCGAGCAGCCAGCGCTGGTCGATCTCGAAGCTGGTCTTGAACGTCGCCTTCTCCTCCGGGGAGAGGAAGTCGAGATGCTGGACCGAGCCGCCGCGCTCGAGGATCGAGTTCCACACGGTGGTCGAATCCTTGCTCTTCTCGCGCAGCAACTTCTCGAGATAGGGGTTCTTGACCACGAAGCTGCCCGACAGCGTCTTGTGGGTATAGATGTTCGCCGGGATCGGCTCGATGCAGGCGCTGGTGCCGCCGCAGATGATCGAGATCGATGCGGTCGGGGCGATCGCCATCTTGCAGGAAAAGCGCTCCATCGCGCCGGTTTCCTCGGCGTCGGGGCAGGGCCCGCGTTCCTTGGCCAGCATCATCGAGGCCTCGTTGGCCTTCTGGTTGATGTGCTTGAACATCTTCAGGTTCCAGACCTTGGCCATCGGCCCTTCGAAGCCGATGCCCTTGGACTGCAGGAACGAATGGAAGCCCATCACGCCCATGCCGACGCTGCGTTCGCGCATCGCCGAATAGCGCGCGCGCGCCATCTCCGGCGGAGCGCGGTCGATGTAGTCCTGCAGGACGTTGTCGAGGAAGCGCATGACGTCCTCGATGAACCGCTTGTCCTCGTTCCACTCGTCCCAGGTCTCGAGGTTGAGCGAGCTCAGGCAGCACACTGCGGTGCGATCGTTGCCGAGGTGGTCGACACCGGTCGGCAGGGTGATTTCCGAGCACAGGTTGGAGGTCGAGACCTTGAGGCCCAGCTCGCGGTGGTGCGCCGGCATCATCCGGTTCACCGTGTCCGAAAAGACGATGTAGGGCTCGCCGGTGGCGAGGCGGGTTTCGACCAGCTTCTGGAACAGCGAGCGGGCATCGACCGTGGCGCGGACCGAACCGTCCTTCGGGCTGGTCAGATCCCACGATTCGCCCGCCCGCACTGCTTCCATGAACGCATCGGACAGCAGCACGCCGTGGTGCAGGTTGAGCGCCTTGCGATTGAAGTCGCCCGACGGCTTGCGGATCTCGAGGAACTCCTCGATTTCCGGATGCGAGACGTCGAGGTAGCAAGCCGCCGACCCGCGCCGCAGCGAACCCTGCGAGATCGCCAGGGTGAGCGAATCCATCACCCGCACGAACGGAATGATGCCGCTGGTCTTGCCGTTGAGCCCGACCGGCTCGCCGATACCGCGCACCTGACCCCAATATGTGCCGATGCCGCCGCCCCGACTGGCCAACCAGACGTTCTCGTTCCAGGTGCCGACGATGCCTTCGAGGCTGTCGGACACCGAGTTGAGATAGCAGCTGATCGGCAGACCCCGCCCAGTGCCGCCGTTCGACAGCACCGGGGTCGCCGGCATGAACCACAGCTTCGAGATATAGTCGTAGAGCCGCTGTGCGTGATCCTGGTCGTCGGCATAGGCATCGGCGACGCGGGCAAACAGATCCTGGTAGCTTTCCCCGGGCAGCAGGTAGCGATCGTTGAGCGTTTCCTTGCCGAAATCGGTCAGCAGCTCGTCGCGCGCGGGATCGGTTGCGATGCTGAACCGGCGCGCGTGGACCGCTTTCGAATCGTGCACAGGCGCGGCCACAGCTTTCGCCGCCTCGGCCATGGCGTCTGCCGCCGCCTGCTCGATCACCAGCGAATCGCTGCCACTGTCCTTCTTTTCCATCTCTACCGCCTTTTTCGGGGTCGCCTCGGCGGCCTTTTCCATCGTCTCGAGTTCCAGCTCGCCCAAGCCCATTGCCGCGTCGTCCCCGTTCCGAAATTCCATTGCTCGCAATCCCCCGATGTCAGTTGCGCCGCGACTCCTCCCGGAGCGCGATGTTCCATGTATGTTCGAATCGCGAGAGCGAAAGCTCACCCTAGCAATTCAGGCCGGAGGGCGGGCAAAAACTTATCCCCCGCCTGTCCCCAGCGACGGTTGCCAGAGCGTCCCGAAGTCCCGAATCTGCCCCAGCGCTGGCCTTTCGGCTGCGCGAGCGGAATCTAGGTCTTGTGGGTGTGCCCCGCAACCGAACCACTAGCCATAGTGATTCAATGGCGAATCCTGTTCAAGAGGGTTAAACCCGAATTGACCGTGTTTTCGCGCCCGACCGGCAGGTGTCTTACGCTCGCCATACGGCGCGACGCGCGGGGAAAGCTGGGCCGGCGCGCAGCGCAAGAGTCAAAATGATTTCTCCGAAATTTTTTTTGTCCCCGGCGGGCTATGAATCAAACGAATCCGCCACCGGAATTTTGCAATCGCCCAGCGCCGATCGGCGCAACAATCAATCGAACAGGCACGCGCCCGGATCGTCGGCGCGGCGTCGCGAGACGGCGTTCTGTGCCGGACCGGGCGCGATTTTCGCAACGACGCACGGCTCGGGCTGGAGGCGAATCGCCAGGAGGTAGGGAACCGGCGGCTCCGGGTACGGACTTTCCGACAGGTTGTAGCGCAGGATCAGCGCATCCGGAGTGAAGGCGCCCGCCGAGGGTCCGCGCCATTCCGCTGTCTGGCCGACCGAGCTGAAGCCCCCGCTCCCGAGGCGCGAGAGCTCGAGCGGCGTTTCCTCCCCTTGCGGGTCGATGACAGCCACGGCGTTGCGGCCGTCCGAATCGCTGATGCGCAGTGCGTAGCCGGCCGGCCCGTCGCAGCGCAGCTCGACATAGGGCATCTCCTCGTTCTCTTCGCGCACCTTCGTGCAATCGGTGACCGAGGTGTAGCGCCAGGCACGCGCCCCCTCCTCGTCGCCGGTGTTCTCGCTGGCGGCAGGTTGCGGGTTCGCGGCGACAGAGCCTCGGGCCTCGGGCTCATCCTGCTTCTCCCCGGCGGAACAAGCGGCGGCCAAAGCCGCCAGGACGCAGAGAGGCGCAGCGCAGGCCGCGCGCCGCAAGCGCGGATTGCCGGGCGACGGGGCGGTCACGGCAGCTGCGGGGCCCGGCCCCGCCGGGCCGCGAACAGGCTCGCCGTCTCGCAGACCGGGAGTGCCGCTACGCGCCGGCGGGAGGAAATGCGCTTTCGCCATTCTGCCCGGAAGAACCGGTCACCGCGGGGCCGGTTCCATCGGGCAGCGGCACGGCTCTGCCAAAATCGCTTTCGCTTCGCGGCGTTTCCTGCATGCCTTCCGCTAGGCGGGCGCGCTTTTAGCCCGGCGCGGAGGAAGGCTGCGCGTCGAGTGCATCCATCCGCCGCCGCAACATGGGACCGAGGATCGTCAGCAGCACCGCGCCGGCAAGGCACATTGCCGCGTGCAGCAGCCAGAACTGCCAGTGCGGCATCTGCTCGTAGAACCGTCCGAGCCAGCCGACGACGATGCCCGAGACAAACAGCGCCAGATAGGCTGCGGCGACCGCCATGGCATTGACACCCGGCGGGGCGCGGCGCGAAACGAGCGCCAGGATGGTCGGCCAGCTGAACATGAAGGCGACCCCCGACAGGAAATAGGCGATCGCCGGCCAGACGATTGCGGCCTTGCCGGAGACGCCCGTCTGCCACGCCCCCGCCGCCAGCGCGAGCATCGACAGCGCCATGACCACCGAGCCTTGCGCCATCTTACCGGTGTCGTGCGGCTCGGTCCCGCGCCTGGCCTGCCAGCTCCACAGCGCGACCAGCACCGGCGCGATCAGGACCGATGCAAGCGGATCCTCGGCATTGAACCATGCCGGCGGCACGTTGCCGAGCGGAGTGGCGAGGTCTACGCTCCCCGCCACCCAGAGCATCCCGATGTTCGCGCTCTGGTCGTAGGGCAGGATCCAGAACAGGTTGAGCGCGACGACGACGAATACCAGGCCCAGCATGCGCCAGTCGGCCGATTGCATCGCCGGAGTGGTTGCGTTCCTGCGCAGCGGCTTGTCGTCGGCGAAATGCCGCCACCCGGCGATATAGACCGCCCCGGCGAGCAGCATCATCACCGCCGCCAGACCGAACCCGAAGTGCCAGCCGTAGACCTGGGCGAGCAAGCCGCAGAGCAAGGGGCCGAGCATTGCCCCGACGTTGATGCCGGTCGAGAACACCGTGAAGCCGCGCGTGCGCCGCGATTCGTCATCGCGTGGATAAAGGTGGCCGACCTGCGCCGCGACGTTGCCCTTGAGGCAGCCCGAGCCGAGCACCAGCAGGAGCAGCGCGAGCAGGAAGCTGGCGTCGAACGACATCGCCAGGTGACCCGCCGTCATCAACGCGATGCCGATCAACACCGTCTTGCGCGCGCCCAGCCAGCGGTCGGCGACGATACCCCCGAACAGCGGAGTGAAATAGACGAAACCGGCGTAGAGCCCGAAGGTCTGGCTGGCGAAGGCGGTCGTGCTGAGCGGCCCGAACACGCTCTCCACCGCCGCGCGGTAGCCGGCCATTCCGGCGATCTTCTCGATCCTGCCGGGCAGCAGCAGTTCCTGCACCATGTAAAGCACCAGCAGACCGCGCATCCCGTAGAACGAGAACCGCTCCCACGCCTCGGTGAAGGAGAGGAACAGCAGCCCTTTGGGGTGGCCGAACCAGGTATCGCCGCGCCGGTCGGCGGCCGCGTCGCTCATCAATTTGCACCCGCGGGCAAAGCGCAGGTCGAACGCGGCTCGTGCATGCAAGGCCCCCCGGTCAGTATGGGTGCGACGCTACAGAATTGGGTCTCACGGCACCAGTACCGTATCGACCGCCACTTCTGCGGTCTCGGGATAGTCGAGCGTGTAGTGCAGCCCGCGACTTTCGTGGCGGTGCAGCGCGCTGCGTACGATCAGGTCGGCGCATTGCTGCAAGTTGCGCAGTTCGATGAGATCGGTGGTGACGCGGAAGTGGCCGTAGTAGTCGGCGATCTCGCCCGATAGCAGCGCGATCCGGTGCGCGGCGCGCTCGAGCCGCTTGGTGGTGCGGACAATGCCGACGTAGTTCCACATGAAGCGGCGGATCTCGGTCCAGTTCTGCTTGATGACCACCTCTTCGTCGGAGTCGGTCACGCGGCTTTCGTCCCAGGCGCGGATCGGCGGCACCGCGTCGAGCTTGTCCCAGCAGGCGAGGATGTCGCGCGCCGCCGCCTCGCCGAACACGAAGCATTCGAGCAGGCTGTTCGACGCGAGGCGGTTGGCGCCGTGCAGCCCGCTCTCGGTGCACTCGCCCGCCGCCCATAGCCCCGGCAGATCGGTGCGTGCGTCGAGCCCGATCAGCACGCCGCCGCAGGTGTAGTGCTGCGCGGGCACGACCGGGATCGGCTGCTTCGTCATGTCGATGCCGAGACCGAGCAACTTCTCGTGGATCGTCGGGAAATGCTCACGGACGAAATCGGGCGGCTGGTGGCTGATGTCGAGGTGGACGTAGTCGAGACCGTAGCGTTTGATCTGATCGTCGTTGGCCCGGGCGACGATATCGCGCGGAGCCAGTTCCATCCGCTCGGGGTCGTAGCGCTCCATGTAGCGCTCGCCGGTGACCGGATTGATCAGCCGCCCCCCCTCGCCGCGCACCGCCTCGGTGATGAGGAAGTTCTTGACCTCGAGATTGTACAGGCAGGTCGGGTGGAACTGCATGAATTCCATGTTCGAGACCCGCGCCCCGGCGCGCCAGGCCATGGCGATGCCGTCTCCGGTCGCTCCGCGCGGCGCGGTCGAGAACTGGTAGACCCGGCCCGCTCCGCCCGAAGCCATGACCGTGGCGCGCGCGGTATAAGCCTCGACCTTGCCGCTCGCGGTGTCGAGTGCATAGGCGCCCCAGACCCGGCCCGAACCGGAAAAGCGCGCTTCGTTCTTGCCCGTGATCAGATCGATGCAGGTGTGTTCGGGCAGCAGGGTGATGTTGGGGTTTTCCTCGGCCGCCTTGAGCAGCGCGGCCTGCACCGCCCAGCCAGTCGCGTCGTTGACGTGGACGATGCGGCGGTGGCTGTGCCCGCCCTCGCGGGTCAGGTGCAGCGCCGGCCCCTCGGTGTTGAAGGGCACGCCGAGCTGGACCAGCCGCTCGATCGCTGCGGGGGCACGCTCGATGACGTATTCGACCGTCTCGCGCCGGTTGAGCCCCGCGCCGGCGGTCATCGTGTCGCGAATATGTTCCGCGAAGGTGTCGCCGGCATCGAGCACCGCGGCGATCCCCCCCTGCGCCCAGGCGGTCGAACCGCTGGTCAGCGGACCCTTGGCCAGCACCGTCACCTTGCAGCGCTGCGCAAGCGTCAGCGCCGCGGTGAGACCGGCGGCGCCGGAGCCGATTACGAGAACGTCGCTGGCCTTGCCTGTCATGGCGCCGTCATGGCTTGCCGCGCCTTGCTCGGCAAGCGTTCAGGCCGCTTCGGGCACGCCGCTGGTGAGCTGTACGAAAACGTCTTCCAAGTCCGCCTCGCGAGTCGTCACGTCCTCTATCGTGAAACCCTGGGCCTGCAGCCGGGCGAGCACCTGGCCGGCGCTGACCCGGGACTTGTCGAAAGTTATCGCGATACTCCGCTCGCCCGTCTTTTCGCACTTGTGGAACGCGGGGTCGCTCGGGATCTCCCCGATGTCCCTGTCGACCGTCACCTCGACCACCTTTTCCCCCATCATGCCGATCATTTCGCGGGTCGGCTTGTTGGCGATCAGTTCGCCGTGGTTGATGATGGCGATGCGGTCGCAGAGCTCCTCGGCCTCCTCGAGGTAGTGGGTCGTCAGGACCACGGTCACGCCCTCGGCGTTGAGTTCGGTGACCAGCTCCCACAGCTGACGGCGCAGTTCGACGTCGACGCCCGCCGTCGGCTCGTCGAGCACCAGGATCGGCGGCGAGTGGACCATCGCCTTGGCGATCAGCAGGCGCCGTTTCATGCCGCCCGATAGCGTGCGCGAATAGGCGTCGCGCTTGTCTTCGAGGTGCACCGCGCGGAGCAGTTCCATCGACCGGCGCAGCGCCTTGGGCACGCCGTACATCCCGCCCTGGTTTTCGAGCACTTCGAAGGGCGTGAAGAACGGATCGAAGACGATCTCCTGCGGCACGATGCCGATGTTGAGCTTGGCGTTGCGGTGGTCACGGTCGATATCGTGGCCCCAGATCTCCACCGTGCCCGAGGTCTTGGTGACCAGCCCGGCCATGATGTTGATCAGCGTCGACTTGCCGGCGCCGTTCGGCCCGAGCAGCCCGAAGATGCCGCCTTCGGGGACATCGAAGGTCACCCCCTTGAGCGCCAGCTTGGGCGGTGCGCCGGGCGATGCGGCATATTCCTTGACCAGGTCGCGGATGGCGATGGCGGGTGCGGTGTCGCTCATGCGCTCGCCTTTAGAGGCGCGGGACGCACGGCGTAAAGCTGTCGTTTGTTGCCGCCGTCTTAACCATGCAGGGCAACCATCCCCTATCGGCTGCTATCGTAAGAGCGGCACGATGGGGCCTATAACATCCTGCAAACCTTGCCTGCCAGCGCAGGGCCCGCGCGCGGTTCTCGCGCTCGCCGCCGCTGTGCCGTGCATCTTGGCGCCCGGGCAAGCGAGGGCGCAGGACACGGCCAGCGCCGACGCGCTGACAGTCATCCAGACTCCGGGATCCATCGCCAAGACCGCCGACATGGCCTTCGGCTCGATCGTCCAGCCAAACGCCGCCGGCACCATCGTCCTGACCCCGGCCAGCACCGCGAACTGCACGGCATCGAGCGGGCTTGTCCGCAGCGGGGTGTGCCGCGCCGCCCGCTTCAATATCTACGGTAAGCGCAACTGGAAGGTGCGCATCCGCGAGACCAACGGCGGGACCGTTACGCTGGCCGCCGGGGCCGGAAACAGCATGACGATGGACGCCATCACTCTCGGAACGACGGGGATGACGAGCGCAAACGGCGGCGGAAGCGGCTGGAACCTTGGCCGCTACAACATCGACACCGCCAACGGCATCACCGAATTCAGGCTCGGCGGAACCCTGCATGTCGGCGCCGCCCAGCCCGCCGGGGTCTACCACGGCACCGTGCTCGTGCAGATCCAGTTCAACTGAACCGCTGTTGCCAGAACCCGCGCTTCGCGATAACGGCGGGGCCGTGGAATACGTACCCGAAATCACCCTGACCGACACCCGCCGCGTCTCGTGCGACGGCGCCGGCGCAATCCGCGGCGGAGCGGGCTATCGCCCGGCATCGCTCGGGCACCCGCGCGTCTGGCTCGAGATCGACGAAAAGGGCTACGTCGATTGCGGTTACTGCGATCGTCGTTTCGTGCTGAGGGGCAGCGCGGCCGAACACGGCATCCACGAGGTTTCGCCCGGCGACCTGCCCGAACCGGGCGACGCGAGCGTCGCCTGAGATCAGGCGGTCAGCCGGTGTTCACCCGGTCCGGTGTAAGAATCCGGTCAGGAGACACACGATGAAGACCTTTCTTTCCTGCATCGCCGGCGCTGCAATTGCGTTCGGCGCGATTTCACCCGCCGTTGCCGGAGACCGCGTGGCACGGGGCGAGGAGCGGCTGGCGAAGCTGATCGATGGGCGGACCGCCGGCGAACCGGTAAGCTGCATCAACACTTTGCGCAGTGACAGCCCCGAGATCATCGACCAGGTCGCCATGGTCTACGGCCACGGCAAGACGATTTACGTCGCCCGGCCCGCGCAGCCCCGGCAACTCGACACCTCGGACATCCTGGTAATCAACCGTTTCAGCCCGAGCCAGCTGTGCGTCCAGGACCAGATGCACACCATCGACAGGTCGAGCGGGATGACGACGGGAATCGTCTTCCTGACCGAATTCGTGCCCTACACCCGGGAGGGCTGACCGTTTGGCAGCCGCCCGGCGCCCATGGGCGGCTGACCTGCTGCATTTCTGGTTTCACCATCTCGGCCCGGCCGATTGGTTTGCTTCCGACCCCGCGCTCGATCGAGAACTGGCGCGGCGCTTCGGCCGATGGTGGGACGCGCTGCGACGCCGCCCTGCCTCCGACTTCCTGGGCGATGCATATATCGCGCGCGGTGCCGTGCTTCTGTTCGACCAAATCCCGCGCAACCTGCACCGCCAGTCGGCGCTCGCCTTCACCAGCGACCCGCTTGCCCGCGCCATCGCCAAGGGCGCGCTCGAACGCGGCTGGGATACGGGGCTGGGACTTCACGAACGCCAGTTTCTGGCCATGCCGCTGATGCATAGCGAGGATCGCCGGGACCAGATCGCGAGTGTGCGCTTTTTCGCCGAACTCGGTGATTCGAGGGCACTCGCTTTTGCCCGCGCGCATCGCCGAATGATTGCCCGTTTTGGCCGCTTTCCGCACCGCAATGCCGTGCTTGGCAGAGCGCCAACCGCTCTTGAGCAAGAGGCAATTGCCGCGGGCTTTGCCTGGTGACCGGCGGGACCGGTCGAATCTCGCCATTTCGCCTGGGGCAACGCCCATCCGGAGATCCGGTTGATCGAACCATTTGCAGCGCATTCTTCTTGCGTTTCGAAGCGTCTGAGATAAGGCGCGGCTTCCGGGAACGCTTGACCCGACTCGTCGTTGAGGGCAAAGACGAGATGCATTATAGGGAGTCGTATATGAAGATCGCCAAAACCACTTTCACCGCGCTCGCGGCCGCTGGGCTTATTGCCACACCGCTGGCAGCGCAGGCCGCCGAAGCTCGCGGGTCCTCGCATGTTTCGCAGAAGGAAGAATTGGCCGGCGGTTCGCTTCTCCCCATTCTTGCCGTGCTCGGCGCAGCCGTCGCGGTGGCTCTCCTGGTTTCGAACGACGACAGCTTCGACACCAGCGACCTTCCCGCCAGCCCGTAGGGCTCGCGTACCACAAGATTTCGAAAAGGGCCGCGTTACTGCGGCCCTTTTCATTTCGTCGCGAGTTCGCGCGACAGGCGCACGCTGGTTTTCTCGTAGCCGAGATGTTCGTAAAAGGCGTGCGCCCGTTCGCGGGCGAGGTTGCTCGTCACTTCGATCAATCGGCAGCCCGACGCGAGCAGGTGCCGCTCGGCAGCGGCGACCAGTTCTGCGCCGATGCCCTGGCCGCGCAGCCGCTCCTCGATCACCATCATCGAAATCCGCCCGACGGGTGCGGGGCGGTGGATCACGCGCATCAGCGAGGTGCTGAGACAGCCGACCACCTCGCCCCCGCGCACGGCGACCAAAACCGCGCATCCTTCGGCCGATAACTGATCCAAGCGCTCTTCGATCTCGGCCGCGGTGGAGTCGTAGCCGAGCTGGCCGACCAACCGGGCGAGCGCCGCGCTGTCCTCCGCCGCGGCCGCCCGGATCAGGCTTTCGCCCACGACTGGCAGCTTTCGGCCTTGCCCCCCTGCTTGGTGCACAACTCCGCCATCTCGGTGCGCAGACCGTCGAGCACTTCGCTGCCGCCGTTCTTGGCCGCCCATTCGGCCAGCGACTGGCCCCACTTGTCGATCTTGACTCGGGTCCGCTGGAAATAGCCCTCCTGGTTCTTGGCCAACTCCGCGAGCACGGCTTGCGCGCTGGCCTCGACGGCCTTTTTGTCTTTCGGCGTGAGGCGCATCACGTAGTTCGACCACGAGATGGCCCACTGCACCCGCGTCGCCGGGCCGCGCGAGGCCTCGTAAGCCTTGTGCGCCCAGTCGATCGCCTCCGCGTCCTTGCCTTGCGCTTCGGCGAAGTCGGCAAGGCTGCTCATGTAATAGTAGGGCGCTTCGGAGGTCTCGAGTTCGCCGAGCAGGATTTTGCGGCCCGCCTCGATGTCTCCGGCGTCCTTGAGCAGGTAAGCGGCATCGTCCATCACCGATTGCCGCTGCTGCTTGTCCTTGGCGTGGGCATCGGCCCACTCGGCCCGCTCGCGAACCTTCGCCAGAACGTCGGCCGGGACCTTTCCGCCATTCGAATTGGCGAGTGCGATGTCGATATTCGCGGCGTCGACCCGGTCCGTCAGCGAAAGTCCGTCGGCGGCGAAGATCGTGTCGCCGGCCTCGATCAGCTTGCCGGTCAACCGCTCGCGCGCCTCGCCCGCGGGCAAGGCGTTGACCAAGTCGGGAGCGTAATATGTCAGCTCCTGCCGGTTGGCGAGGATCTCGTCTTTGTCTTCGAGCATGCCGCCAAGCACGCGTTCGACCCGTGCCTGCTGTTCGGCGGTGAGCGTGTCGTCGGCTTCGACCGCCAAGGCTAGCAGGCCGAAGCGGCGCTGCAGTTCGGGCGTCGGCGCCGATTGCGCGAGCCGGCCGAGCAGCGTCCCGGCCTTGGTCAGGTCGGAAAAGTGCTTGGGATCGTTCATCCAGTCGAACCCGCCCAGAATGGTCCAGTCCTCCTTGTCGAGGTTGGCGGTGTTGGCCCGGGCCTTGGCCAACAGAGTTTCGATCGAGGTCGTGCGCTTGGCCGCGACCTCCAGCAGGTGGGGCAACTCGCCGGCCATCGTCGCGCTGGCGATGCGCGTGATCTCGGTCCCGTCGGGTTGCAGGATGATGACGGTCGGATAGCCGCTGATGCCGAACTGTTCGCCCCAGCGCTGTGCACCCTCGGTATCGCCGTCGAGATAGACGGGAATGAAGTTCTGCGTCTCGGCAATGAATTCCGGGTCGCGGAAAAGCGTGGCCTTCATCTGGTTGCACGGCGGGCACCACACCGCACCCCAGTAAAGGATGACCGGCTTGCCGGCTTCCTTGGCTTCGGTCAGCGCATCGGCAACGTCGCCGTGGCGCCAGGCGATTTCGCTGGCCTGGGCGACTTCGGCCTGGTCGCTGCCGTTCTGGCAGGCGGCGGTGGCAAGCGTCAGCGCGAAGGCAGCGGCAACGGTCGTATAGCGCATGCAAATCCCTTTCGTCGGTCGCGCTTGTGGCCCGACTCGCATCGCGGGGCAAGGTTGCGGATGCAACCGGAAGCGCCGGTACCCCGACATGGGCATTTACAATCGCTTTCGCCGCAGCCTACCCTGTCCCAGGGGAACAGGCTGGCCGAACCCGCCGCCCTGCCTGGCCTGGGGGAGGGCTTTATGCGTTACGCAGTCTGGTTCGTGCGCCTGATCTATGCCGCGTGGATGATACCCGCGGGCCTCAACCATTTCATCCGCCTCTACCCGCAGCCGACCGGCAACGAGCCGCTCAGCATCGGGGTGTTCACCGCCCTGCTCGACAGCGGGCTGTTCACATTCGTCAAGGCGACCGAATTGGTTGCCGGAATCGCAGTGCTGCTCGGGATTCGCCTGCCGCTGTTCCTGGTCATGGTCCTGCCGGTCTCCTTCACGGTCTGGTACTGGGACACCGAGCTGCAGGGCTGGTGGACCGCCTCGGCGATCTACGGCTGGTCGGTGCTGACCTGCAACGTGCTGCTGCTGCTCGCCTACTGGGATAGCTACCGGCCGATGTTCGTGCGCCACGCAACTCCGCGCTGGCCTTGGGGGCAGAAGGAGGTGCAGCCATGATCCGCCCGCTCGATGCGCTGCGCCTGCTGCTCGGCCTGCTCATGGCCGTGACGGCGTTGGCCTATTTCCTGCCCTTCCTGGTGCCCTTCGTGCCGCCGATGGCGTGGCACGATCCGATGGCGGCGCGGCTGATGGGCCAGCTCGACCAGAGCGGACTGCTGGCAGTGGCCAAGTTCATCGCCATCGCCGCCGGCGCGCTGCTGATCGTCGATCGGCTGGTGCCTTTCGCGCTCGCGGCGCTGATGCCGGTCAATGTCGTCGGCGCGTTCATCGCGCTGTTGATCGAGGGCGATGCGGTGCTCAGCGTGCTGGCGCTGCTGACCGTCGCGCTCAATGCGGCGCTATGCTTCGCCTACCTGCCGTATTACCGCGACATGCTGTCGGCGGGGCAGGTGGCCGATGGGGAGACTTCGTTGCCCGGGCAGAATTACGAGAGCCTGTTCGTCAATCCGATGTCGAGCGTGCCGGTAAAAGCATACATCAGTGCGGGGCTCGTGCTGGTTGTGGCCATGGTCTTCTACTGGAAGCATGTCCCCGGCCTCAACGGTCTGACCGGCCTGGCCACTTTGGCCGTTCCCGCCGTGCTGCTGCTCATTGGACTGGTGCGAGCGCTCACTCGCCGGAGCGAGTGAGCGCCGCGATCAATCGACCAGTTGGCCGCGGATTGCCCCGTTCGGGTAAGCCGTCGTGTGGACGTTGACGTAGAAATCCTGCGGGTTGCCCTGCAGGCGGTTCTGCGTCCATTCCGCGCCGTCCTTGCAGCCCTTCCATTCGCCCTGGTTCGACTTGGTCAGGGTCAGCACCGGCGGTCCGTTCGTCCCGGCCTTACCGAAGTGGATATGCGCCGCGGTGACGGTGTCGAGGCCCTTCAGATCCTTGAGTTCGTAACAGACCTGGTTGAATGCATCGGAAATCGAGATTTCGGCCCGGCCGGAAGCATCGGGATCGCCTCCGCCAACCTCGTTCGAGCCCAGCAGCGTCGCATGGTAGGTGTCCGAAGTGGCGTCGACCGCCTCCTCTTCGAGCGTCGCGCAGGCAGCCAGACTGGCGGCCCCGGCAAGCGCGGTGATCGAGACAATTGTTCTGTTCATGGCGACCTCTCGTGATTCGTCGCCGCGTGAGTGCGGCTTACGAGGGGTCGAACGGCCGAAAGAGAAGAGTCGTTCCGATTGTACCCACTCGATCCGCCAGACGATGGTCAAAGATGAGCGAAATCAAGGATTTCAGCGACAAGCTGGGCACGATAGCCCGGCCCGTCGGGCAGCGTTTCCGTCTCACCCGGGGGGAACTTGTCCATGAAGCTGAAGTGTCCAGCCTCAGCCACGACTTGGTAATCCACCTCGACGCATTCCGGCAGGGCGCGCAGGAATTCTCGGTGGCTACCGGGCGGGGTAATCTTATCGCGGCCGCCGGAACGCAGAAACAGCGGCAAGGTCACCTCGTCGAGCGCTCCCGGAGCTGCGAAGCATTCCACCGGAGGTGCGAGCATGGCGAGTTTTTCGACTCTCGGCTCGCGCGGAATGGACAGGCAGTCGCCCGGCGCCATCCAGATTTTCGCACCCGTCATGGCAAGCAGTTTAGTCGCTCCGACAGAGTGGCCGACGCCAACAACTGGTCCAAATGGGGGAAGCAGCATCAAGCGCAGCGGCCAGCGCTACTGCCCTATCGAGAAGATCGTCTGCGGTCGGCCGCATCGTGGCGATCATCGGAAGATCCGGAGCGACCACCTGCAGGCCTCGTTTCTCGAAACGCGCCAGCGTCGCGAAGTGGCGCTCGGGCGAGCCTCCCCGCCCAGCGGCAAAGATCACCGTCGCTTGGGCCATCCTATTCCCACTCGATCGTGCCCGGCGGCTTCGACGTGTAGTCGTAGACCACGCGGTTGATGCCCTTGACCTCGTTGACGATGCGCGTGGCGCACTGGGTGAGGAAACCGGCGTCGAAGGGGTAGACATCGGCGGTCATCCCGTCGGTGCTGGTCACCGCGCGCAGGCCGCAAACGCTGTCGTAGGTGCGGTAGTCGCCCATCACTCCGACAGTCTTGACCGGCAGCAGCACGGCGAAGGCCTGCCAGATCGCGTCGTAGAGCCCGGCCTTGCGGATCTCGTCGAGATAGATCGCGTCGGCCTTGCGCAGGATGTCGCACCGCTCCTTGGTCACCTCTCCGGGAATGCGGATGGCGAGGCCGGGACCGGGGAAGGGGTGGCGGCCGACGAAGACCTCGGGCAGGCCGAGTTCGCGGCCGAGTTCGCGGACCTCGTCCTTGAACAACTCGCGCAGCGGCTCGACCAGCTTCATGTTCATCCGCTCGGGCAGGCCGCCGACGTTGTGGTGGCTCTTGATCGTCACCGAAGGACCGCCGGTGAAGCTGACGCTCTCGATCACGTCGGGATAGAGCGTCCCCTGGGCGAGGAAGTCGGCCCCGCCGATCTTGCGCGCCTCTTCTTCGAACAGGTCGATGAAAGCCGCGCCGATGAACTTGCGCTTCTTCTCGGGATCGGTCTCGCCTGCCAGCCCGCCGAGGAACTTCTCTTCGGCGTCCACATGAATCAGCGGAATGTTGTAGTGGTCGCGAAACAGGGTAACGACCTGCTCGGCCTCACCCAACCGCATCAGGCCGTGATCGACGAAGACGCAGGTCAGCTGATCGCCGATCGCCTCGTGGATCAGCACCGCGGCGACGGCGGAGTCGACCCCGCCGGAGAGGCCGCAGATGACCTTGCCGTCGGCGACCTGGGCGCGAATTTCCTCGATCTTGGTCTTGCGGAACTCGGCCATCGTCCAGTCTCCGGCAAGCCCGCAGACGTGGCGCACGAAGTTGGCGATCAAGCGGCCGCCATCTGGCGTGTGGACCACTTCGGGGTGGAACTGCGTGCCGTAGAACTTGCGCTCCTCGTCGGCGATCACCGCGAAGGGCGCGCCGTCGCTGATCGCGACGATCTCGAAACCGGGGGCGAAGCGAGTGACCTTGTCGCCGTGGCTCATCCAGACCTGATGGCGCTCGCCGACGTGCCAGAGGCCGTCGAACAGCGCGCATTCCTTGGTCACGGTGAGGAACGCGCGGCCGAATTCGCCGCCGTCGCCCGTCTCGTGCCCGGGGCGCACTTCCCCGCCGAGCTGATGGCTCATCACCTGCTGGCCGTAGCAGATGCCCAAAATGGGGATGCCGGCCTCGAACAGGATTTCGGGTGCGCGCGGCGAGCCTTCCTCTGGCACCCCGGCCGGAGAGCCGGACAGGATGATGCCTTTGGGCTTCAAGCGGTGGAATGCCGCCTCGGCCAGCGAGAACGGCGCGATCTCGGAATAGACGCCTGCCTCGCGGACCCTTCGCGCGATAAGCTGCGTCACCTGGCTGCCGAAATCGACGATGAGGATGGAATCGGGAAGGTGCGCTGCGTCCATGGCGGGGCGATAGTGAGGCCGCGCCGGGCTGTAAAGCGAGGCAGCGCCCGCGCCGAGACCGGTGTGCGGCCTGTGCATCCACCATGCGCCTGAGCCCGTCGGGCGGACAGGTCGCCGTGTTGCATCGAATGCATTGGAACTGCGTTTTTTCGCACTTGCAATATATATGCTGCACCGCAACATTGTATGCGACACTTACAAACTGCCCGGAGGAAGACGATGATGAAACTTCTGATCGCCGCTCTTGCCACGTCGGTGCTGGGGGCCGTGCCCGCTTCGGCGCAATCCACCGTGCTGGTGATCGGCGAGCGACCCGCGCCGCGACCCTCAGAACGTCATACTCCCACGCTCGACCAGAAGATCGAAGTCGCGCTCGATCGTGCATGCGAGAAGCCCTTCTTGCGGGATCTCAAGGGCTGGCAGCTTTACAAGGACTGCCGGAGCGAGGTGCGCGGCGAGATCGACCGCAAGCTCGCCGGGGCCGCCGAGCCCGCCGCGATCACCGTCGCGCTGCGCTGACCTTCACCCCCTTGCGGTCGGCCCGGCTCTCCTCCTCTCCCCCGGGCCGGCCGCGAGCACGCGAATTCTCCTCCATCCCTTCCAAACAGAAAGGCCAATCATGCTCCGCATCGCCAAGCAAATCCTCAATTCCTACTTCGAATGCGCCGGGCGCTATCCGCTCCCGCTCGTGTGGATGTAGCCACTCAGCTCACTCGAAGATTGGCGACAGGCTGTTGCACGCTACGCAACAACCGTCGCGGTTTTCGCATTTGAGTTGTATGTCATGCAACACTATTTGACCGCTCAAGCCGGCTGGGAGGCACCCCTCTCCCCCCAGCCCCCAGCCGGCGAATAACCAGAACAGGAGCTACGCCATGCGCACCATCGCATCGCACATCCTGGTCTTCCTCGCTGCCGCCACCCTTAGCGGCGCGATGCTGTCGGCAACGATCGTCTGATCGTCCACCAGTCAAGCTGAAGACCCCGTACGGGGCGCGGCCGCCCCTCTCTCCCCATCCCCCCGGCGGCCGCGCCCCGACTTTCTTTCCCCGACCAGTCGCGACTTGGCCTATCTGCGCCCCAGGAATCCGCGCGTTTCGGCATCGCAAGCACCCCGCGCCGGACTTGTGCAAAATATGCCCGCGACGCTTGGGAATGGCCCCTCCAATCCCTATATGATGGGCATGGACGCAAACTGCGAAAACACCCCCAACACCAACGGCTATGGAGCCGATAGCATCAAGGTCCTCAAGGGCCTCGACGCTGTGCGCAAGCGCCCCGGCATGTACATCGGCGATACCGACGACGGATCGGGCCTTCACCACATGGTGTTCGAGGTCTCCGACAACGCCATCGACGAGGCGCTGGCCGGGCACTGCGACCTGATCCTGATCGAACTCAACCCCGACGGCTCCGTCTCGGTCGAGGACAACGGCCGCGGCATTCCGGTCGACATGCACAAGGGCGAGGGCGTCTCGGCGGCCGAGGTCATCATGACCCAGCTCCACGCCGGCGGTAAGTTCGAGAACACTTCCGACGACAACGCCTACAAGGTTTCCGGCGGTCTGCACGGCGTCGGCGTCTCCGTTGTCAACGCGCTCAGCGAATGGCTGGAGCTGACCATCTGGCGCGACGACAAGGAGCACTGGATGCGCTTCGAGCACGGCAACGCCGTCTCGCCGCTCGAGATCAGGGGGCCGGCCGGGCGCGAGCGCACCGGCACGCGCGTCACCTTCATGCCCAGCACCGACACGTTCAAGAACGTCACCGAATTCGATTTCGAGAAGCTCGAGCATCGCTATCGCGAGCTCGCCTTCCTCAATTCGGGCGTTCACATCCTGCTGCGCGACAAGCGCCACGCCGACGTGGCCGAACACGACCTGTTCTACGAAGGCGGCATCTCGGCCTTCGTGAAATACCTCGACCGCAACAAGCAGCCGCTGGTGCCCGAGCCGATCTCGGTCTCGGCCGAGAAGGACGGCATCGGCATCGACGTCGCTCTCGAATGGAACGACAGCTACTACGAAAACGTCCTGTGCTTCACCAACAACATCCCGCAGCGCGACGGCGGCACGCACCTCGCCGCGTTCCGCGCCGCGCTGACCCGTACGCTCAACGGCTATGCCGAACGTTCGGGGCTGATGAAGAAGGAGAAGGTCACTCTCTCCGGCGAAGACATGCGCGAAGGCCTGACGGCGATCGTTTCGGTCAAGCTGCCCGATCCCAAGTTCGGCAGTCAGACCAAGGACAAGCTGGTCAGCTCCGAAGTGCGCCAGCCGCTCGAAAGCCTCATGGGCGAGAAGATGACCGAGTGGCTCGAGGAGAATCCCAACGACGCCAAGGCGATCATCCTCAAGATCATCGATGCCGCCGCGGCCCGCGAAGCGGCGCGCAAGGCGCGCGAGCTGACCCGCCGCAAGGGCGCGCTCGACGTCGCCAGCCTGCCGGGCAAACTCTCGGACTGCCGCGAGCGCGATCCGTCGAAGAGCGAGCTGTTCCTGGTCGAGGGGGATTCGGCCGGCGGCTCGGCCAAGTCGGGCCGAGACAGCCAGTACCAGGCGATCCTCCCGCTGCGCGGCAAGATCCTCAACGTCGAACGCGCGCGCTTCGACCGGATCATCTCCTCCAAGGAAGTCGGCACGCTGATCCAGGCGATGGGCACCGGCCTGCGCGACGAGTTCGACCTCGGCAAGCTGCGCTACCACAAGATCGTCATCATGACCGACGCCGACGTCGACGGGGCGCATATCCGCACCCTGCTGCTGACCTTCTTCCACCGCCAGATGCCGGACATCATCCGCGCCGGCCATCTGTTCATCGCCCAGCCGCCGCTGTTCAAGGTCAGCAAGGGCCGCTCCGAGGTCTATCTCAAGGACCAGGGCGCGCTCGACCGCTACCTTGTCGACACCGGACTTCAGGGCCGGCTGCTGGAAACGCAGTCGGGCCTTATTCCGGCAACGGGGCTCCGCACGCTCGTCGACCACGCGCTACGCCTCAAGAACCTGATGGCCTTTGTCCCGCGGCGTTACGACGCCGGCGTGATCGAGCAACTCGCGCTTGCCGGGGCGTTCGATCCGGACGCTTCTCCGGCGGCGCGAGCCGAAGCGCTGGCGGCAGCGGCGGCGCGCCTGTCGATGGGCGATCCGGAAGCGACCTGGGAAGGCGACCTCTCTCCCGAAGGCGCAATCCGGATGCGGCGCGTATGGCGCGGGGTCGCCGATGTGCACCTGCTCGACGCCACCTTCGTGTCGAGCGCCGAAGCGCGCAAGATGCACCGGCTCGCACAGGAACAGGTCGAATACTATGAAGCGCCTTCGCGGCTGGTCCGCGCCTCCGAAGCCGAGGCCGAACCCGAGCCAGAGCCGGAGGGATCCGAAGAGGACGCGGAGGGCGACGCCCCGGTGCTTGTCGCCGGCGCCATCACCCGGCCCACCGAACTGCTCAACGCGGTTCTCGCCGCGGGCCGCAAAGGCTTGTCGATCAGCCGCTACAAGGGCCTCGGCGAGATGAACGCCGAGCAGCTGTGGGAGACCACGCTCGACCCCGACAACCGTCAGCTGCTGCAGGTCAAGGTCGAGGACGCCGATGTGACCGACGAGATTTTCACGCGCCTGATGGGCGATGTCGTCGAACCGCGCCGCGAGTTCATCCAGGACAACGCGCTCAACGTGGCCAATCTCGACGTCTGATCGGACACGGCAGGGACGCCGCAAGGCCCGTCCGGCCGAATCGCCTCGAAGTCAGGCGGGTCAGCCGATCCTGGTCGTCGCCGAGCGGTCGACGGGGCGGGTCTTGTCGACGCCTGTCACTTCGTTGACGAGGTCGTCGAACAGCGCCTCGAAGTGGATCATGGCCTGTCGCAGATCCTCGGTAGAGGCATTGTCCCTGCCATAGCTGAGCACGATCTCGTGTCCCTCTCGGTAGTGCCGCGCCACTTCGCCGTGGTCGACGGTCAGGTCTTCGTAGCGGCGGTCGAAGTCGGCCATGGGATAACCGCGCGCGGTCATGATCTCCGCCAGCAGGCGATCGGCGTGGTGTACCGCTTCAACCGGGCTGTCGACGAACACCGCCTTCACTTCACGCCACTCGTCGATGAACTCGCTTCGCTGCTGGAGGCCGAGCGGGCGGATGTCGAGATGCTTGACCCGCTTCTCTCGCTCTTCGAGATCGCGTTCGGCATCGGCCACGCCGCCGCGGGCTTCGACCGTCCGGTCGTATTCGTCGCCATAGTGTTCGCGCAGCGCAGCCGTGTTCTTGCGCCGGGCGATGAACCAGAAGGCCAGCGCCAGCACCACCGCCGCGGCGATCAGGATGAGAATGGCTGTCTGCGTCTGCATCGGGGCACCTTTCCTGTGGGCCCCTCCCGCTCACGGTGACAACTACGGAAGAGCCGGGATCCAGTTCCCGGTCCCGCCGCGCTGCCGTGCGCCCTGTCTCACCGCCTAGCGGAGCTCACTCGGCGGCTTCGGCCTGTTCGGCTTCGCGGGCGGCGAATTCCAATGTCGCGAGAAACCGCTCGGCGTCGAGCGCGGCCATGCAGCCGGTGCCCGCGGCCGTGACGGCCTGGCGATAGACGTGGTCCATCACGTCGCCGCAGGCGAAGACGCCGGGGACGTTGGTCTTCGGCGTACCCGGTTCGACCAGCAGGTAGCCGTTTGCGTCCATCTCCAGCTTCCCCTTGAAGAGCTCGGTCGCCGGGGCATGGCCGATCGCGACGAAGGCGCCCTCGCAGGCGAACTCGCTGGATTCGCCGGTGACGGTATCCAGCAGTTTCAGGCCGGTCAGTCCGGCACCAGCCGGATCGCCGAGGAATTCCTCGACCGTCTTGTTCCACAGCACCGAGATCTTGGGATGGGCGAACAGCCGGTCCTGCAGGATCTTCTCCGCGCGCAATTCGTCGCGGCGGTGGATCAGGGTCACGTCGTCCGAATGGTTGGTCAGGTAAAGCGCTTCCTCGACCGCGGTGTTGCCGCCGCCGATCACCGCGACCTTCTTGCCGCGGTAGAAGAACCCGTCGCAGGTCGCGCAGGCGCTGACGCCCTTGCCCGACAGCGCCTCCTCGCCCGGCGCGCCGAGCCACTTGGCCTGCGCCCCGGTGGCGATGACCAGCACGTCGCCGACATATTCGTCGCCGCTGTCGCCGATCGCCTTGAACGGCGTGCCGCCGGCGATGTCGACCTCGGTGATGGTGTCCCACATCATCCGCGTACCGACATGTTCGGCCTGCGCCTGCATCTCCTGCATCAGCCACGGCCCCTGGATAACCTCGCGGAAGCCCGGGTAGTTCTCGACGTCGGTGGTGATGGTCAGTTGGCCGCCGGGCTGCAGGCCCTGCACGACGATCGGCTCCATCCCGGCACGCGCGCCGTAGATGGCGGCAGAAAGGCCGGCGGGGCCGGAGCCGATGATGAGCATGCGGGTGGTGTGAGTCGCCATGTGGTCCGTCTCTGATGAAGAATCGCCTCAGCCCCTAGGTAGCGGCGGCGGGGCGCCAATCAAGCGGGCTGGCCCGAGCCGTCCCCCGCCAAGCCCTCGTCGAGACGCTCGAGCAATCCCCCCAGAATGCGCGCCAGCGCCACCTTGTCGCCGTCGTCGATTCCCTCGAGCAGGCGGGTACGATAGACATCCGCAAGGTCGAAGATTTCCTGCAGCGCCTGATCGCCGGCGGGGGTCAGCTGCAAGAGTTTGGAGCGGCGATCCGCCGGGTCGGGCAGGCGCGCAACGAGCCCGTCTTTCTCCAGCGTATCGATCATCCGCGTCAGCGTCGGTCCTTCGATGCGCAGACGCTTGGCGATTTCGACCTGCGCACTGCGCGGGGGCGAATTCCTGATTGCCGAGAGCGCCTCCATGCGCGCGCTCGACTGACCCGTCGGCCGCAGCTTCTCGTCGAGCAGCGAACGCCAGCGGCGCCCGACCAGCACCAGCAACACGGTCAGCAAGATGTCCGGCGGCGTCTCGCCCTCGCGATGGACCGCGACGCTACCTGCTTCGGCTGCCTTGCGCTGCAATGCCCCCTCGCTCGCCATGCCACTGCCCTATTCCGCCCGGCCGCCTTCGGAAAGCCTTTGCGGCGATAAAAACGGGGAAGGCCGGGCTACATCCGGAACACGCCGAACTTCGGCTGCGCGGGGATCGGCGCTTCGAGCGTCGCGGCCAGCGCGAGGCCGAGCACGTCGCGGGTCTGAACAGGGTCGATCACCCCGTCATCCCACAGGCGGGCGGTGGCGTAGTACGGGTTGCCCTCGCGCTCGTAAGTCTCGCGGATCGGGGCCTTGAACGCTTCCTCTTCCTCTTTCGACCATGTCTCTGCGTCGCGGTGGACGGTGGCAAGCACGCTCGCGGCTTGCTCGCCGCCCATCACGCTGATGCGCGCATTGGGCCAGGTGAACAGGAAGCGCGGGGAATAGGCGCGGCCGCACATGCCGTAGTTGCCGGCGCCGAAGCTGCCTCCGATCACCACGGTGATCTTGGGCACCTGCGCCGTGGCGACCGCGGTGACCAGCTTGGCCCCGTGCTTGGCGATGCCTTCCGCCTCGTACTTGCCGCCGACCATGAAGCCCGAGATGTTCTGCAGGAACAGCAGCGGAATGCCGCGCTGGCAGGCGAGTTCGATGAAGTGCGCGCCCTTCTGCGCGCTTTCGGAAAACAGCACGCCGTTGTTGGCGAGGATCGCCACCGGCATGCCCCAGACATGCGCGAAGCCGCACACCAGCGTCGAGCCGTGATGCGCCTTGAACTCGTGGAACTCGGATCCATCGACCAGCCGGGCGATGACCTCGTGCACGTCGTAAGGCGCGCGCACGTCCTCGGGCACGATCGCATAGAGCTCCTCGGCGTCGAACTTCGGCGGGCGCGGCTCGCGCAAGTCGAGGCTCGCCCCCTCGTTCGCCCCGAGGTGACTGACGATGTCGCGCACGATGGTCAGCGCGTGCTCGTCGTTCTCGGCGAGGTGGTCGACCACGCCCGATTTCTTCGCGTGGAGGTCGCCGCCGCCGAGGTCCTCGGCGCTGATCTCCTCGCCCGTCGCAGCCTTCACCAGGGGCGGTCCGGCGAGGAAGATCGTGCCCTGTTCGCGTACGATCACGCTCTCGTCGCTCATCGCCGGGACGTAGGCGCCGCCGGCGGTGCAGCTGCCCATCACGCAGGCGATCTGCGGAATGCGATCGGCGCTCATCTGCGCCTGGTTGTAGAAAATGCGGCCGAAATGGTCGCGGTCGGGGAAGACCTCGGCCTGATAGGGCAGGTTGGCCCCGCCGCTGTCGACGAGGTAGATGCACGGCAGCCGGTTCTGCCAAGCGATCTCCTGCGCGCGCAGGTGCTTCTTGACCGTCATCGGGTAGTAGCTGCCACCCTTCACCGTCGCATCGTTGGCGGCGATCATCACCTGGCGGCCCGAGACGCGGCCGATGCCGGCGATCATCGAGGCGCCGGCGACGTCGCCCTCGTACATCCCGTTGGCGGCGAGCTGGCCGATCTCGAGGAACGGCGAGCCGGGATCGAGCAGGCGCTCGACCCGCTCGCGCGGCAGAAGCTTGCCGCGTGAAACGTGGCGTTCGCGCGACTTCTCGCTGCCGCCTAGCGCCGCTTCGGCCACTTTGGCCCGCAATTCCTCGGCCAGGGCACGGTTGTGCGCCGCGCGGGCCTTGGCTTCGGGGCTATCGAGGTCGAGCTTGCTGTCGAGTGTGGGTGCGCTCACCGCGGCCCTGTCCTTCCCAAATATCCGGTTTCAGGCGTGACTAGACGCCGAGAGCGGGAAGGCCAAGCCGCGATGCGCTCACTTCATCTGCAGGTGCTTGGCCATGAACGGAAGGACGACGTCCTTGAAGCGCTCGGCGATCTTGTCGACGTGGGTGCCTTCGTAGGTCAGGAACGTGTGCTCGATACCGAAATCGTCGAGTTCCTCGTGTATCATGGTGTCGTCGCGAACCAGGCCGTCCTTGGTGCCGACGTCGGAACCGATCGCGTCGTAGCTCTTCAAGGCATCGATACGGCTCGGCACCATCGCCAGCGGCGAATTGTTCGCCCACTTGGCGATGACGAGCGCGTCGACCTTGCCGTCGGCCCCGAGCGGGAAGTCGGCGTAGAACTGCGGGTTCTTGGGGTTGGGGCTCCACGCGGTCATCGAGGCGAGGCCGGCGCGCATGCCGAAGCCGGACTGGTCGACCCCGGCGATCGGCACGTCTCCCATCGCCTTGGCGCTTTCGACCGTCTCGTCGCGCGGGCTCACGCAGCAGGCGCTCTGCGCCCAGATCGAATCGAACACGCCGGGATAGGTCATCGCGGTGACCCAGGTGCCATAGCCGCCCATTGAATGCCCGGCGAGCCCGCGCCCGTCCTTGCTGGCGATCGTGCGATAATGGCTGTCGATGTAGGCGACGAGGTCCTTGGCGACGAACTCGCGGAAGTTGCCGGTCGTCACGGAGTTCGAATACATCGAGCCGCCCATCTTGGTCAGCGTGTCAGGCACGACCACGATGAACTCGTTACCCTGCTCGGCATTGGCCGCGACTGCCTCGGGCACCTTCATGAAGTTGTAGAAGTTGCGCCCATCGATGGCGAAGCCGTGAAGATAGTAGACCACCGGGTAGCGCCGCCCCGGCTCCTTGCCGTAGCTCGGCGGCAGTACGACCATGACCTCGCGGTCGGCGCTATTGCCTTCGAGGTTGCCTTCGAGCGACTTGCCATGGACCTTGGGGCTTTCGACCGTGATGCCGTCGGGAATCGTCGGCGCCGGCGCGGTGATGTTGACAAACGCGGGACGGCCGGCGGGCGCGCCGCCCTCCTGGCCGAGGGCGGGAACCGCGGCGGCAGCGGCGAGGGCGAGGGTGGCGACCAGAATGCGCATCAGTGGGCTTTCTCCAAGTGTTTGGCGAAGAACGGCAGCAGTTCGCTGCGAATCCGCGCGGCGATGCGGTTACCGTGGTCGCCGTCGTAATTGGTCCATGAGTGCTCGACGCCGAAATGGGTCAACTGGTCGTGCAGCTGCTGGTTCTGGGCGAGCAAGAAGTCCTTGGTTCCGATGTCGAGTGCGATGGCATCGAAGCTCTTCAGCGCCGGGATGTGCGAGGGCACCCAGGCGAGCATCGCATTGGCCGTCAGCTCGGCATTGACCAGCGGATCGACCTTGCCGTCGTCGGTCATCGAAGTGTCTATGTAGAGTGGGGGATTGTGCGGATCGGGCGCCCAGGCCGCCAGGGTGGAAACCCCGGCCAGCCCGCCGAAATCCGCCTTGGCAGCATCTTCGTCCGTCATCGCCGCCGCCTTCTGCAATGCCTCGGGGGTGACGGTCATCGGCGCCAGGCAGCAGGCGCTCATTACAAACAGACTGTCGAAGGTCTCGGGATAGGTCATGCCGAGCCGCAGCGTGCCGTAGCCACCCATCGAATGCCCCGACAGGCCGCGGCCCGCGCGCGTGGGTATCGTGCGGTAGGTCTTGTCGACCCAGGCGACGAGATCCTTGCCGACGAAATCCTGGTAGTTCCCGACCGTCGGCGAGTTCGAGTAGAACCCGCCCTTCAGCTTGGAATAGCCGTCGGGCATGACGAGGATGACCTCGCTGCCGTCCGCCGCGGCGCCCTGCACCGCCTCCTCGAACTTGGCCATGTCCTCGTACATCTGCGGCGTCGCCCAGTAGCCGTGGAGGAAGTAGACCACCGGATAGCGCTTGTTCGGATGCTCGTCGTAGCCCGGCGGGGTGACGACCAGGACGGTGCGGTCGGCGCTGTTGCCCTCGAGGTTCCCTTCCATCGCCTTGCTGTGCATCGTCTGCCAGCTGAGCCGCGCCATGTCTTGCGCGGCGGCGGGTGCAGCGGCGAGCGCCAGGCCCGCGGCCAGAGCGGTGAGCAGAAATTTCATCCGGTTGCCCCTCCCAAGGAATCAGGCGGGCAGTGTCACCGGTCGCGGCGGCATTGTCGAGTAACTAAGTGTCGCGCGTTGGGAACGGGCTCTGCTCCCGGCGACCCGCAGACTAGAGCCCGATCAGTTCCCGACCGATCAGCATCCGCCGAATCTCGTTGGTCCCCGCGCCGATGTCGAGCAATTTCGCATCGCGCAAATAGCGTTCGACCGGCCAGTCGGTCGTGTAACCGGCCCCGCCGAGCGCCTGAATCGCCTCGCCGGCGACGCGGAAGGCGTTCTCCGACGCGAGCAGGATCGCGCCGGCGGCGTCGAACCGGGTGGTCTTGCCGGCATCGCAGGCGCGGGCCACTGCATAGGTGTAGGCGCGGGCCGATTGCAGCGCGACGTACATGTCGGCGACCTTGGCCTGCATCAGCTGGAAGTGGCCGATCGCCTTGCCGAACTGATGCCGCTCGCGGACATAGGGAATCACGGTGTCGAGGCAGGCCTGCATGATGCCGAGCTGGACCCCGGCGAGCACCGCGCGCTCGTAGTCGAGCCCGCTCATCAACACCTTTACCCCCTGCCCGACTTCGCCGAGCACGTTGTCTTCGGGCACGTGGCAGTCGTCGAACACCAGCTCGCTGGTCGGGCTGCCGCGCATGCCGAGCTTGTCGATCTTCTGGCCCGGAGCGAAACCCTCAAAGTCCTTCTCGATCAGAAAGGCGGTGATCCCCTTGCTGCCCGCGGCCGGATCGGTCTTTGCGTAGACCACCAGGGTATCGGCAATGTGGCCGTTGGTGATCCAGAACTTGGTCCCGTTGAGCACATAGCCGCCCTGCACGGCTTCGGCTTTCAATTTCATCGAGACGACGTCCGATCCGGCACCCGGCTCGCTCATCGCCAGCGCACCGACGTGTTCGCCGCTGATCAGCCCGGGCAGGTACTTGGCCTTCTGTTCGGTCGTGCCCCAGCGGGCGATTTGATTGACGCACAAGTTCGAATGGGCCCCGTAACTGAGCCCGACCGAAGCGCTCGCCCGGCTGACCTCCTCGATGGCGACGACATGTTCGAGGTAGCCGAGACCGAGACCCCCGTCCGCCTCGGGCACGGTGATGCCGTGCAGGCCCAGTTCACCCATCGCCTGCCACAGAGGCTCGGGAAAGCGATCCTCGCGATCGATCGCCTCGGCCAGCGGTGCTATCTGCTCGTCGGCAAAGCGAGCGACAGTCTCGCGGATCATCTCGGCATTCTCGCCGAGGGCAAAATCGAAGTCGGGAGTGGCGCGCATGGGAATATCCTCTTCAGCCGGGCGCATAGCCGCGCCCTGTCGCCCGCGCAAACCGGTTTCGGGTGTAAGCACTTTGGCGCGCGGCCTGGACCGACTAGCCTCTTTTGCCGGGCGAAAAATTACTCTAGCAGCCAATCCGAGGCAAATTATTGAAAATTGAAACCGAATCCCGGGCCCAAGCGGCTCCCCTCGCGCCGCGCACCCCTCCCGAGGCGGACCGCGAGCGCCTGCTCGCGAGCTATGGTCTCGATTCGCTGCAAGACGACCCGGAACTCGGTGCGATTGCCGAATTCGCCGCGCGGCTGTGCGATGCCCCTATCGCGCTGGTCAGCCTGGTCGAGGAAGAGCGCCAGCGCTTCCTCGCCCGCGCCGGGCTGGACGCCAGCGAGACGCCGCGCGAAATGTCTTTCTGCGCCTACGCCATGCTCCTCGCCGAAGGGATGGTGGTCCCGGACGCGACGGCGGACGCACGCTTTGCGGACAATCCGCTGGTGACCGGGCCGCCCCACATTCGCTTTTACGCCGGGATGCCGCTGGTGTCCGAGGAGGGCGCACCGCTCGGCTCACTCTGCGTCATCGACTCCGTGCCGCGCAAGGACGGGTTGACCGCGCTGCAGCGGCAGGGCCTGACCGTGCTCACCGCTGCGGTCATGCGGCGGCTGAGGGCGCGGCGGGCGGACCTGAGGTCGGCGCGCGAACTCGAGCGGAGCGACGCCCGTCTCAAGGCGATGGCGGATTCGATCCCCGACATCGCCTGGTCGGCCGGCCCCGAGGGCAGGCCCAATTACTTCAACCGCCGGTGGTTCGAATTCACCGGCGCGCCGCTCGGCGACCTGAGCCAGGGCGGCGCGGTCTTCGTCCACCCCGACGATTACGCACCGATGATTGCGGCGTGGGAGCAATCGATCGCCGACGCGAAGCCTTTCGAATACGAAAACCGGCTTCGGCGCTTCGACGGCGAATACCGCTGGATGCTCACGCGGGCGGTGCCGATGATCGGCGGCGACGGCAAGGTGGTGCAGTGGTTCGGCACCATGACCGACATTGACGAGACGCGCCGCCTCTCGGAAAGCCGCGATCTCCTGGCCAAGGAGCTGTCGCACCGTATCAAGAACATCTTCGCTGTGATTGCCGGACTGGTCAGTCTCTCGGTCCGCTCGCAGCCCGAACACAAGCCCTTTGCCGATAGCCTGACGCAGACCATCCGCGCGCTCGGCCGCGCGCATGATTTCGTCCGCCCCACAGACGGTGCCGAACGCGACAACCTGCTCGGCCTGCTGGGGGAACTGTTCGCCCCTTACGGCAGCGGCGACGGCGGCCGCGTCCGGATCAGCGGTGACGACTGCGCGATCGCCAGCCGCGCGGCGACGCCGCTGGCGCTGGTGTTCCACGAGCTGGCGACCAATTCGGCGAAGTACGGTGCGCTGGCGGCCGCTGGCGGCCACGTCGACCTCGCCGTGCGCGACGACGCCGACATGCTGCTGCTGACTTGGACCGAACACGGCGGCAGCACACCCGACGAGGAGCCGGCCGATGGTTTCGGCTCGCGCCTCGTCGAAATGAGCGTGACCGGGCAGCTCGGCGGTTCGTGGCAGCGCCGTTTCGAGCCGGGCGGGCTCGTCGTCGAACTCCAGGTCTCGAAGCAGGCGATAGGCGCCTAGCGCAGGCGGCCGGGCGCGGTCTCGCGCATGGTCAGGAACACCGGTAGCGCGGCCACCGCGACCATTGCGATCATGATCCCGGGCACTTGCGGCGCGCCGGTCCGTTCGACCAGCAGCTGCGCCAGCCACGGGGTCAGACCGCCGAACAACGCGGTCGCCAGCGTATAGCCGAGCCCCAGTCCGCTGGCCCGGCTGGCCTCGCCGAACTGCTCTCCGCAAGCGATTGCTCCGATCGCGCTCATACCCCCCGCGACCAGCGCCAGGACCAGCGCCCCGCCCAGCGCCTCGCTGGCGGTGCCGCCGGCCATCAACGTGAACAGCGATATCGGCAGGACCGCGCTGAGCAAGGCGATGACCACCAGCGCGGGCTTGCGTCCGAAACGGTCCGACAGGAGCCCGACGAGCGGAGTGACGAGGATGACCGCCACCGCTGCGGCGGTCGAGAGCCACAGCACGCGCTCCTCGCCCAGCGTGCCGGTCGTGTCGAGAAAGGCGGGCACATAGCTGATGCCGACGTAATAGGTGATCGAACCGAGCGCCGAGATTGCGAAAGCGCGCAGCAGTGCCGCTTTCTGCCGGGTGACCGCGTGGCCGAGCGGGTTGGCATGGAGCGCGTCGGCCTTGTGCAGCGCGGCCCATTCGGGCGATTCCTCCATCGACTGGCGCGCGAACCACACCCCGCCGGCCAATGCCGCGCCGACGAAGAACGGCACGCGCCAGCCCCAGCTCGCCAGCTGATCCTCGCTGGTCAGGCTGACGGTCAGAGCGGACACACCGACCGCGAGGAGCGCGCCGATCTCGCTCGAAGCGGCGGCGAGCGACGCGACCAGGCCGCGTCGGCGCGGGTCCGCGCCTTCGAGCAGATAGGCGATGACCCCGGTGTATTCGCCGCCGACCGAGAACCCCATCACGCAGCGCAGGGCGAAGAGCAGCCAGGCCGCCGCGATCCCGACCTGGCCGTAGGTCGGCAGCAGCGCGGTGCCGAGCATGGCCAGCGACATGATCGCCATCGAGATCAGCAGCATCGGCCGCCGTCCGTAACGGTCGCCGATGTGCCCGAACGCCGCCGCCCCGACCGGACGCATCAGGTAGGCCAGCGCGAAGCCCATCAGCGCGGTGACCAGCGCCCCCTCGCCGCCACCGAAGAACACCCGCGCCAGCACCGTCGAGAAGTAGAGGTAAAGCGTGAAGTCGTACCATTCGACCACGGTCGAGAACGCCGCCACGGCAAGCGAAGTCCGCGAAACACGGTGGCCGGCGGGCATCCGGGTTAGCCGAACCCGACCGGCTCGGGCCAGCCGGGGGCGGCGAGGCCCATGACCTTGAACAGCTCGCCCATCTGGTCCGGGTCTATCAGGCGGTGCATGGCCGAATGGAGCGCGTCGCGGTGTTGCGGGGCGTATTCGCCGAGCGCTTCGGCGCGCCCTTCGATGCCGAGCGCCTTGAGCCAGTCGCCCTGCGTGGCCGTGCCGAGCCAGCGCGCCTCGCGCGATTCCGCCACCCGGGCGAGGGCGTGGAAATCGACGTGCGCGGTCAGATCGGCCTGCCCCGGTTTGGCGAAAGGGTCGGCCTTCCGGTGCCGCCGCACCGCCTGGAAGGTCGAACCCGTGCGCTCCTCGGCATGACCATAGTCGATCAGCAAGGCCGCGCCGCCCTGCTGCACCAGCCGCCCGGCAATCTCGTAGACGATCGCCGCAGCCGCCGGGCAGGTTTCGAGCAGCGTGCCCTCGGGCAGATCCCGGCGCAGCTCGGGCACGGCGGCGTCCATCGGCCGGGGGCCGGGGATGCAGGCAAATTTCTCACCGTCGGGCACGACCACCATTTCGCGCCAGCCGGCGGGCGTCCTGAGCAGCTGCCGGATCGGCAGCGCATCGAGGAATTCGTTGCCGACCAGCAGCATCGGTCCGTCCATCGGCACTCGCGACAAATCGTCATGGAACTGCGCGTGCGGCACCGCCTCGAGCTGCAGTTCCTTGAGCGGGGTCGAGGTCTCGACGAAATGCACCTCGGGATCGAGGCCATAGCGCCTCATCGCCCTGAGCGCATCGCGCGCCAACGTGCCGCGCCCAGGACCCAGTTCGACGTACATCACCGGCCATTCGCGTCCGGCGCGGATCCACATGTCGGCAAGCCACAGTCCGATCAGCTCGCCGAACATCTGGCTGATTTCGGGCGCCGTGACGAAATCTCCGCCCTCGCCGAGGGGGTCGGCGCTCGTATAGTACCGGGCATTCGCCTCGGCCATGTATTGCGTCAGGCTTATCGGGCCCGTCGCGGCAATCAACCGGCGGAAAATGTCTGCGAGCGGCTGCTCGTTCATCACCTGGCTGCCGCGCTCCCCGCTCCCGAAGCGAGCGGCGGACGGCGCAGCGCCCAGACGATAACCGCGATGCTGGCGAGAATCAGCGGGATCGACAGCCACTGACCCATGCTGAGGCCCGTGCGCATGGCGAAATCGGTCAGCTGCTCATCGGGCTGGCGGAAAAACTCGACGACGAAGCGCGCGCTGGCGATCAGCGCAGTGAAAGTGCCGACGAGGATGCCGGGGCGAAAACGCGCCCGAGTCTTCCAGAACAGCGGCACCATGATGGCCGCGACCAGCGCCCCTTCGAGCAGGGCTTCGTAGAGCTGGCTGGGATGGCGCGCGACCGGTCCGCCGCCCGGGAACACCATCGCCCACGGCACGTCGCTTTCGACCGGGCGGCCCCACAGCTCGCCGTTGATGAAGTTGGCGATACGGCCGAAGAACATCCCGAAGCCGACGTTGACCGAGATGTAATCGGCAACGCGGATGAAGGAGAGCTTGTTGCGGACAGAGACCCAGGCGATGGCGAGGAGCACGCCGATCACGCCGCCGTGGAAGCTCATCCCCCCGTCCCACAGCCGCAGCAGGTCCCAGCTGATCGTCTCGGTGGGCGTGAAATGCGTGAACAGGCTCGGCTTGTCGGTCTCGCCGCCGGTATAGAACAGCGCATAACCGAGCCGTCCGCCGAGGATAACGCCCAGCGTGCAGTAGAAGAACAGGTCGTCGACATGGCGCTGCGCCATCGGCGCCCCGGGCGCCTTGATCATCTTCGAAACGTGCCAGTAGGCCAGCAGCAGGCCGGCGAGATAGGCCAGCGAATAGAACCGCAGCGTGAAGAAGCCGAGCGGGATGCCGGGACGCAGGCCGAGGTCGGCCCAGTGGATCGGGTCGCTGGCGGTGACGGCAAGAATGTCGAGCATATATCCTGGAAATCCCGCGGTTCGCAGGCCCCTTGCCACATGCCGGCGGAGCGCGAAAGGGTGGCTCGCATTGCATGCGCCGCGGCATTCTCTATGTCACTGCCATGAGTTCCATCCCCAACCAGCGGGCCATCGTCGACCGCCGCGCACTCGCCGAGGCGGTTGCGGCGGCGGTGTCCGACCGCGGCATGCCGGATGCGCGCCCCCAGGTCGTCGAGCTGCTGCGCGGTGCGCTGGACGACGGCCGGGCCGAAGTGGCCCGCCGCCTGGCCGAGCATCCCAGCGCCGGGCACGAAGTGGCGCACAGCCAGTCGTTCCTCATCGACCAGCTGATCCGGGTCATGCACGACCACGTGACCAGCGACGTCTACCCCGCGGCCAATCGCACGTCGGGCGAGCGCCTGACGCTGATCGCCGTCGGCGGCTACGGGCGCGGCGAAATGGCGCCGCATTCGGACATCGACATCGCCTTTATCACCCCCGCCAAGGCCACGGCCTGGTGCGAGCAGGTTATCGAGGCGCTGCTCTACTACCTGTGGGACCTCGGCCTGAAGGTCGGCCATTCGAGCCGCTCGCTCGACGAGATGGTGCGCATGGCCAAGAGCGACCTGACCATTCGCACCGCGCTGCTCGAGGGGCGCTACCTGTGGGGCGACCAGGAGCTCTACGATGCGGCCGTGCAGCGCTTCTGGAAGGATGTCGTGCCCGGCAGCGAGGCGCAGTTCGTCAGAGAGAAGCTGGCCGAGCGCGACGAGCGGCACAAGCGCATGGGCGACAGCCGCTACGTCGTCGAGCCCAACGTCAAGGACGGCAAGGGCGGCCTGCGCGACCTGCAGACGCTGTATTGGATCGGCAAGTACCTGCACCGGGTGCAGAGCGCCGCAGAGCTGGTCGACGCGGGGCTGTTCACGCAGCGCGAATACCGCACCTTCCGCCGCGCCGAAGGGTTCCTGCTGGCGGTGCGCTGCCACCTGCATACCATCACCCGGCGCGCCGAGGACCGGCTGACCTTCGACCTGCAGCGCGAGGTGGCGCGGCGGATGAACTTCGCCGACCGTCCGGGCAAGAGCGCGGTCGAGCGCTTCATGCAGTACTATTTCCTCCAGGCGCGCCAGGTCGGCAGCCTGACCGGGGTGTTCCTCGCCCACATCGACGAGCAAATGGCCAGCAAGCGGCGCGCCCGCGGCCTGCTCGCCGGCTTTCGCCAGAAGTCGCGCACGCTCAAGGGCTATCGCGTGTTCGGCGGCCGCATCGCCGCGCCTTCCGACGACTGGTTCGTCAAGGATCCGGTGCGGCTCATCGAGATTTTCCAGCTCGCCGAGGAGCACTCGCTCGAAATCCACTCCGAATCGATGCGCATGGCGACCCGCGACGTGAAGTGCATCGATCACGACGTCCGCCACGACCCGCGTGCCAACGAGCTGTTTCTCAAGCTGCTGACCGGACGCAACGATCCGGAAACGGTGCTCAGGTGGATGAACGAGGCCGGGGTTTTCGGCCGTTTCGTACCCGACTTCGGCAAGGTCGGCGCGCAGATGCAGTTCGACATGTACCACCACTACACGGTCGACGAGCACACCATCCGGGCGATCGGCCTGCTGGCGGCTATAGAGCAGGGCAAGCACCGGGATGACCATCCGCTGTCGACCGAGATCATTCCGGAACTGGCCAGCCGCAGGGTGCTCTACGTCGCCACGCTGCTGCACGACATCGCCAAGGGCCGCGGCGGCGACCACTCGGTGCTGGGGGCCGAGGTCGCGCTCGAGCTGTGCCCGCGTCTGGGGCTCGACGACAAGGAGACCGAGCTGGTCAGCTGGCTGGTCCGCTGGCACCTGCTGATGAGCTCCACCGCGTTCAAGCGCGACCTCGCCGATCCCAAGACGATCCTCGACTTCGTCGCTCAGGTCGAAAGCGTCGAGCGGTTGCGGCAATTGCTGGTGCTCACGGTGGTCGACATCCGCGCCGTCGGGCCCGGCATCTGGAACTCGTGGAAGCGACAGCTGCTCGGCAATCTCTACGAGCTCGCCCTCGAGCAGCTGCGCCTCGGCCACAAGCGGCACGGACGAGCCGAGCGCGTGGCGGCGAAGAAGCACCGGGTTGCCGACCTGCTCGGCGACAAGGCGGGGCTGATCGACGAGCTGGCGAGCCGCTTCGACGATGCCTACTGGATCGCCGAGCCCGAAGACATCATCGCCCTCAACCTGGTGCATTACGGCGCCGCCAAGGAGCGCGAACACAAGCTGTCGATCCACACCGAATACTACGCCGCGCGCGGGGCGACGCTGGTGACGGTGATCGGCGACGACCATCCGGGCCTGTTCTTCCGCGTCGCCGGGGCGATCCATCTCGCCGGCGGCAACATCATCGACGCGCGGATCCACACCAACCGCGCCGGCAAGGCGGTCGACAATTTCCTGGTCCAGGACCCGCTCGGCAAGCCGTTCAAGGAACAGGGCCAGCTCGACCGGCTGCGCAAGTCGATCGAGGACGCGCTGGCCGGGAAGATCGAGCTGGTCCCGCAGCTGGCCAAGCGGCCGCTCGCGCGCAGCCGGGCGAACAGCTTCGAGGTCCGCCCGTGGGTCAGCTTCGACAACAAGGCTTCGGGCCGCTTCACCGTGATCGAGGTCTCGGCGCGCGACCGCCCGGCGCTGCTCAACCGCCTCGCCCGGGCGCTGTTCGAGAGCAAGCTGATGGTCAATTCGGCGCACATCACCAACTATGGCGAACGCGCCGCCGACACCTTCTACGTCACCGACCTGCTCGGCGGAAAGGTGACGACCACCGACCGCCTCAAGGGCATCGAGGCGGCGCTGCTGGACGCGGCGAGCGACGAGCGCCAGCGCGAGAGCGAAGCGGCTTAGTTGGACGCCCCTACCGTTTCGCTGCTTGAGGGCGGAGTGTTTGTTGTCCCATCGCCTCGCCGCTTGAGAACCGGGCCATTGTTGCCCAATCGCCGCGTTGTTTAAAGCCGCCCGCTCGCTTCAACGATTTCGCCGCACCGCACGTCGCTTAGCCAGCATGGTTTCTACACCGTTAATATAGGCGACAGGTTCGCGCGCCGAACGCCCCCGGGCGCACGAGCGCCAGGGGAAGGACGAATCAGCACGATGTCATTCATGGGTTTTTTCCCGTTCCGGGCGGCCGATCTGGCGATCGACCTCGGAACGGCCAACACTGTCGTTTATCTCAAGGGCCATGGCATTGTGCTGGCCGAACCTTCGGTCGTCACGCTCGAGACGATTCAGGGCGTGCGCCGGGTGCGCGCGGTGGGCGAGGACGCCAAGCTGATGCTCGGGCGGACGCCCGATAACGTCGTGACCATCCGTCCGCTGCGCCACGGGGTCATCGCCGATCTCGAAGTGGCCGAGGAAATGATCCGGCACTTCATCGCCAAGGCCAAGCAGAATGCCGGGGTGCGGCTGCGCGGCAGCCCCGAGATCGTGCTCTGCGTGCCGGCCAATTCGACCACCGTCGAGCGCCGCGCGATCCGCGATGCCGCGAGCAATGCCGGGGCGCGCCAGGTTTCGCTGATCGACGAGGCCATGGCCGCGGCGATCGGCGCCGGTCTGCCGGTGACCGAACCGTTCGGTTCGATGGTCGTCGACATCGGCGGCGGCTCGACCGAAGTCGGCGTGCTCTCGGTCGGCGGACTCGCCGTGACCCTCTCGACCCGCATCGGCGGCGACCAGATGGACGAGGCGATCTCCGGCTGGGTGCGGCGCAACCACAACCTGATCATCGGCGAAGCGACCGCCGAGCGGATCAAGCTCGAAATCGGCGCCGCGACGATCAGGGGCGAAGCGAAGAAGCTTGCCATTCGCGGCCGCGACGTGGTTCGCGGGGTGCCGACCGAAACCCAGATCGATCAGGAGGAGATCGTCGAGGCCTTGCGCGAGACCGTCGGCCAGATCGTCGAGACCGTGCGTCAGGCGCTCGAGGCGACCGCCCCGGAAATCGCCGCCGACATCATCGAGGGCGGTATCGTCATGACCGGGGGCGGCGCGCTGCTCGAAGGGATCGACACGGTGATTTCCGAAGCCACCGGCCTGCCGGTGACCATTGCCGACGATCCGCTGATGTGCGTCGCCCGGGGAGCCGGGCGAGCGCTCGAGGAAATGCCGTACCGGGGCGTGCTGCACGCGGCCTGACCGCGGACGGCGCAGCGAGGACGGACACTGCGAAAGGAGCGAGCCACCCGGCAGCGCCGGGGCTCGCGCCCGGTCAGCCGCCGAGGCCTTCCTTGCTCACGTCGAGCCGGGCTCCCACCGGCAAGGCGCGGGCGGCGAGCCCGGGGGGCGCATTGCTCCCTGGCGAAACCGTCAGTCCGGCGGAATTGTCGACCACCAGCTTGGCCCAGAGCGTGTCGCCGTCCTTGAAGTACGAGGTCTCGCCGGCTTTGCGCAGCGCCTCGAGGCTCGGTTGCTCCACCGCTCCGGTGGCGGCGGTGAACCCGGGAAACTCGAGAATCACCGACGAGCCGTCGTCCATTTCGGTCAGCGCCAGCGACAGCGTGTCGCGAGCCGTCTCGACCCGCACTTCGGCACCGCTGCCGATCGTGGTTTCGCCGACGTATTCGAACCGCCGGCCGTTGCGCTGCAGGATGATGGGATCGGTGATCGGGCCGGTCTGGAAGCCGCTGAAGTCGCCGGCGATGCTGAACCGACCCATGTCGCCCTTGCATACCGCCGCGTTCCAGCTCGCCTTGATCTCGCAAACGTCCTCATCGGAGGCGATGCCGTTGTCGATGACGATGGTAGCGCCGGGGATTCCCCCAACCGATCCATCGAGATCGTGGAACGCCGCGCTCTTGTAAGCAGCGCTGCGGCCGTAGTCCGAGGCCCAGCGCTTCTGGATCGGCGGGAAGCTGACCGGCTGGGCATTGACGAACTTGAGACCCTTGACCGTGTTGTCGGTGCTCATGCCGAAGCTGGTGAACAGCAGATAGGATATCGCCCCCGCATCGCGCAGCTGGTTGGGCTCGAAGTTCACGAAGGTCGTGTTTTCGAGTTCGTGGTGGAAATCGTAATACTCGTACCCGCGGATCGGAAAATCCGCCGAGGCCGACGGCAGGCTGCGGCCATAGGCAATCTCCTCGGGAGTCCGCGGGTTGCCGATATTGTCGCTCTCCCCCACGAACAACGAATCGACCACGCGCGAGGTGTAGGGCGCGATGCCGGGAATGCCCGAGGCATGGGTGAAGCCGATCGCATTGTCGGCCAGCTTCAGGCCCTTGTAGAGATGGTATTCGCCGCGGCCCCATATCGCGCCGTTGCGATTCTTGTAGCCGGTGAAGTTGTCGAATTCCGACACCACCAGCCCGCTCTTGGGATCGGTCGGATCGGCGTAGCTGGTCAAGTTGGGGCCGGCGATGCCGAACGTGCCGTCGGGCGCCTGACCGCGGTCGAGGACCATGCCGTCGAAATTGGAATGGGCGACGTTGCCGCTGAACTCGCGCACTTTGGTCCGGCCGGGCCAGATCTTGTCGCTGCCTTCCTTTTCAAGGAAAGCCCCCGTGGGGTGCGTCGGCAAGGCGTACCAGAAGCCGATCTCGTCGGACCCGGCGGCCACGTTGTCGCGGTAGATGTTGTCGGGATTGGTGATCCAGAACGAGGAGGCCGTGTTGTCCGACGGGATCAGGATGTCCTTGGCCTTCTGACCCTCGGTGGACTGGTGCGCGAGGACCAGGTTGGTCGGCACGCAGGGCTTGTCGTCGGGATGGCACTTGGTCTGAATCGCCAAGTTGCGGATAAACTGGTTACCCGTCTCCACGGCATCCTCGAGGAAGAAACAGTGGCCGACGGTGTTGAAGGTGACATTGTTTTCGACCCGGACGTTGTTCGTTCCGTGCACCGTCACGCAGCGGCTGTAGGTGTCGTGAATCGCCGAGTTCTGGATGTACTGGCCGGCGCCTTCGCCGATGATGTGCCAGTGAATGGGATAGCGGGCGAGGTGCATGTTCTGGCCCATGCGATAGAGCTCGACCCCGGAAACGTGCATCTTCCCGCCGGCCATCGCCATGATGTGCCCGCCGAAATAGGATTTCTCCGCGTCGTCCGACGCCTGGACCTTGATGTTGCGGGTCAGCAGCCCGACTTCGCCGCGCTCGTCGACGCCGTAGGTAATCTTCCCGTAGTGCATGTAGTCGAGCGGGCGATCGAGCGTCAGCCGGTTGCCGCTGATGGCGGCGATATGGCGGCGCTCGGCCTGGCGGGGATTGAAGTCGGTGGAGGCGAGGACGATCTCGTCGCCCTTGCGCCAGCCGGAGGCATCGAGGACCTCGATCCGGGTGCTGCCGGCCTCGGCAGTGCCCGCCAGCTTGGTCCACGCATTCGTCCGGTCGCCGTGCAGCTCGAGCGTGCCGCCCATGTTGAGGATGCCGCGATCCCCCATGGTGTTGATGTCTTCGTCGGGGACGGTGTCGGTCAGCGTGATCGTCGCCTTGTGGGTATAGGGCTTGGCTTCGCTGCCAATCTGCAGCGTGCCCCGCCGCAGGTAGATCCACTCCGTCGTCAGCTCGATGTCGCGCGTGTCCGCGAAGCTAAGCGTCCCGTCGATCGTCAGGCTGCGCAGCGCCGGAGGGGCGACGTCGAGGACGACGTTCATGTCCCGGCCGATCGTCACCGCATCCCCTTCGCGCGGCACCTTTCCTTCAGGCCAGGCGGCCGGATCGGACCACAGCCGCTCCCTGGCCGGCGTCGGCGCCGAGTCGGCCGGCGTCTCCGCGTGGGCGTGTCCGTCCTGCGCCTGGGCGGCGGCGCCCAGGCCGAGCAACGCCGACACGGGAAGCAGCCAGGACAGCAAGGACAGGCGAGACAGCATGCGCATGACGATAATCCCCTCCGGCGGGACTTTGTTGTCCCGCACCGATATTTGCCGGGATTTTGCATCCGTCAAATCGGTTTGGCAAGGAACGATACGGTTGCCGTTTCGCAACCACGGCGCCGCCGGCCGCGGTCAGTCCCGCGCTCCGAACAGCGCCGTGCCCACCCGCACATGCGTCGCGCCGAGCATGATCGCGGTCTCGTAGTCGCCGCTCATGCCCATAGAGCGGCCCTCCAGGCCATTGTCGCGCGCCAGCTTGTCGAGCAGGGCGAAGAACGGGGCCGGCTCGATCCCCAGCGGGGGAACGCACATCAGGCCGACCACCGGGATATCGGCGCCGCGCGCCTGTTCGAGCAGTCCGGGCACCTCGGCGATCGCGCAGCCGCCCTTTTGCTCTTCCTCGCCGATATCGACCTGGATGAAACAGGGCACCTGCCGCCCGGTCTTGTCCATCGCCTTGCCCAGAGCCTTCACCAGGCTCGGGCGGTCGAGCGAGTGGATGCAGTCGAACAGCGCCACGGCGTCCTCGGCCTTGTTCGATTGCAGCGTGCCCACGAGGTGCAGTTCCACGCGGGAATAGCGCTCGCGCAGCGCCGGCCACTTGGCCTGCGTTTCCTGCACGCGGTTCTCGCCGAACACCCGCTGTCCCGCTTCGATCAAGCGCGCGATTGACGCCTCGTCGTGCGTTTTGCTGATCGCGACCAGCGTCACCTCGTCCCGCCCGCGCCCGGCGAACTTGCAGGCATGAGCGATGCGCTCTTCGACGGCGGCAAGGCGGGCGGCTGCGGATTGGGTATGGGTTTCGGCCATGGGCCGGCGCTATAGCGCAGCGATGCCCGCGCGCCAGTACCTCCCCGCCCTGTGGCTGCTCTCCGACGCCCGCAACGACGCCCGCCTGGAGGCGGCGCTGGAGCGCCTGCCGCGCGGTTCCGGCTTCATCTACCGCCACTATCACCTGGCCCCCGCCGAGCGGGTCGCACGGTGGCATGCGCTGGCTCGCGCAGCCCGGTCGCGCGGGCATGTGCTGATCCTCGCCGACAGCACCATGACCGCGCTCGAATGGGGTGCCGACGGCGCTTACGGCGCGCCGCGTGCGCTCTATCCCAGGCGCGATCTGCTCACGCTGGCCACCGCCCACGACATGGCCGAGATCGGCCAGGCCAACCGCATCGGCGCCGACGCCCTGCTGCTCTCGCCCGCTTTCGCGACGCGCTCGCACCCGGGCGCGGTGGCGCTCGGCCCGGCGCGCTTCCGGCTGCTCGCCGCGCAGGCGCAAATGCCGGTGATCGCTCTCGGAGGCATGACGCCGGACACCGCGCGCCGCCTCGCCTGGCCCGGCTGGGCCGCCATCGACGGACTTTCTTGACCCCGAGTCCTCGGTCTGCGATTCTTGACCGGGAAGGGATCGAAGCATGGCCACACGGGCAGCAAAGGCAGAGCCGGTCGACTGGCGCGCGGCGTTTCGGCGGGCGGCGGCGCGCGCGCTGCAGGTAACCGGCAGCGTGCTGCTCTACGCCTTCACCGCCTTCCTGCTGCTCGCGCTGTTCTCCTACGAGCAAACCGACCCCTCCTTCTCCACCGCTGCGGCAGGCCCTGTGGCCAACTGGATGGGCCGCGCCGGGGCCTGGGCGGCGGACATGGCCTACCTCGGCTTCGGCCTGCTCGCCTACCTGCTGGTGCCGTTGGCCTATGTCTTCGCGCGCAAGCTGTGGAGCGATGCCGAGCAGGAAGAGACGCCGCACGGGTTCCGCTGGTGGCGCGCGGTGATCATGCTGCTGCTCGGCATGGCGCTTCTCGGCACGGTGCTGGCGCTAATGACCGACGCGCAGAAATGGGATCGCCCGGCCGGCTACGGCGGCCTGACCGGCCTGCTCGGGGCGGGTGCGATCGAGGCGGTCGCGGCCCGCATGCCCGAGGCAGGGCGGTTCTGGACCATCCTCGGCGCCGGTCTGGCCTCGCTCGGGATCGGTGCGTTTCTCGTCGGCCGGGTCTTCGCTTTCGACTGGGCGAAGCTGTTGGCCTTGCCGCAAGCGCTGCGCCGCATGCCCGCGCTGCCGCGAAGCGAAAACCCGTTCAAGCCGCAGAAGAAGGACCGTCCGGCGCGCGAGCCGCGGCCTGATCCAACGGTCGAGGCGGCCGCCCGCAAACCGCCCGAGATCACCGATCCGCGCAGCGCGGCCAAGCCCGCCACGCCGGGCAAGAAGGGCACCCAGAGAGACCTGTTCGCCGCCTACGAGCTGCCCAGTCTCGACCTCCTCGCCGACCCGCCCCCCGACAAGGGCAAGAAGCTCGACAAGCTCGCGCTCGAACGTAACGCCCGCCTGCTCGAAACCGTGCTCGACGATTTCAACGTCAAGGGCGAAATCACCGCGGTGCGCACGGGCCCGGTGGTGACGATGTACGAACTGGAGCCGGCGCCGGGCATCAAGGCCAGCCGGGTGGTCGGCCTGGCCGAGGATATCGCCCGCAACATGAGCGCGATCAGCGCCCGCGTCAGCCCGATCCCGGGCAAGACCGTGATGGGCATCGAGCTTCCCAACGCCGACCGGCAGATGGTCAGCTTCAAGGAGCTCGCCGCCTCCGAGGCCTTCCAGCACCACAAAGGCGCGCTGCCGATCATCCTCGGCAAGGACATCGCCGGCGAACCGATCGTCGCCGACCTCGCCGCCATGCCCCACCTGCTGGTTGCCGGGACCACAGGCTCGGGCAAGTCGGTCGGACTCAACACGATCCTGCTCAGCCTGCTGTACCGCTTCACGCCCAACGAGTGCCGGCTGATCCTGGTCGATCCCAAGGTTCTCGAACTCAAGTCTTACGACGACATCCCGCACCTCCTCTCGCCCGTGGTGACCGAGCCGCACAAGTCGGTCCGCGCGCTCAAGTGGGCGGTCGAGGAGATGGAGAAGCGCTACCGCATGATGAGCGACATCGGTGCGCGCAACATCGGCGGGTTCAACGAGCGCGTGAAGGCGGCGATCGCCAAGGGCAAGCCGCTCGGACGCCGGGTGCAGACCGGCTTCGACCCCGAGACCGGCGACGAGATCTACGAGGAAGAGCAGCTCGACTACGAGGTGCTGCCGCAGATCGTGCTGATCGTCGACGAACTGGCCGACCTCATGGTCACCGTCGGCAAGGAAATCGAGGTGCTGATCCAGCGCCTGAGCCAGAAATCGCGCGCCGCCGGCATCCATCTGATCATGGCGACGCAGCGTCCCTCGGTCGACGTCATCACCGGCGTCATCAAGGCGAACCTGCCGACGCGCATCAGCTTCAACGTCACCAGCCGGATCGACAGCCGCACGATCCTGGGCGAGCAGGGCGCCGAGCAGCTGCTCGGCAAGGGCGACATGCTCTACAAGCCGTCGAGCGGCGCGCTGACCCGCGTCCACGGACCCTTCGTGTCCGACGAGGAAGTCGAACAGGTGGCCCAACACTGGCGCGGCCAGGGCGCGCCGGAATACGTCGACTCAGTCACCGAAGAGCCCGAGGACGGCGGGTTCGCGTTCGAGGACGAATTCACCGCCTCCGACAATCCGGAGGAGCGCCGCTACCGCCAGGCCTGCCAGATCGTATGGGAGAACCAGAAGGCATCGGGTTCATGGCTCCAGCGCCAGCTCGGCGTCGGCTACAACACCGCTGCAAAACTGATCGAGCGCATGGAGGAGGACGGCATCGTCGGACCGGCCAACCACGTCGGCCGCCGCGACATCTACCGCGACCGCGACGGCAACCCACTCTAGGGCGCGGCTTCGAACCCCGAACGCAACAATTTCCCCCCGCAGAATGCACTACGGGCGCGACAGGGAGACCCTGCCGCGCCCGCCCCGCCCGATTACGGGCGGCCCCCCTCAGAAGTCTGCCGAGACTTGCACGTACCAGTTCCGCGGGCGAGCGTAGATCTTCTCCGCATAGCCGAGCGTGCCGAGCGATGCGTTGCCCTGGATAAGATACCGCTTGTCGAATAGGTTGATGACGCCGGCCTGCAGTTTCCAACCGACGTTCGAGGCGAGTTGGATCGAGCCGTTGGCGACGAAATAGGCCGGTTGTTCGATCTCGGGCACGCTGCCGGTGATGAAGGTCAGGTGCGAGGTGTAGCTGCCGTCGAAGCGCGGCGTCAGCGTGTACTCGTCGTTGAGCTCAAGATCGTAGCCGATCGCAAAGTTGCCCTGGAACGACGGCGTCAGCGGCAGGTCCTCGCCCGGCGCGACCGTAGCCGTTGCGCCCGGCACCGGCGTAATCGACAGGATCTTGTCGTCGAGCACGCTCATCCCGGCATCGAGCTGGAGCCCGCCGAACGGGTGGTAGCTGGCCTCCGCTTCGAAGCCGCGGATGCGCGCCTTGCCGGCGTTGAACAGCAGCGGCACCACGCCTTGGCGGAACACGAGCTGGATGTCGTTGTAGTTGGCCTGGAACGCCGCGAGATTGAGCCGGAACCGATCGACCGAGATCTTCGCGCCGACCTCGTAGCTGTCGACCGACTCCTCGTCGAACGGGACCGGTACGAAACCCGGAGGCGGAGCGTTGTAGCGGGTGTTGAACCCGCCGGATTTGAAGCTGCGAGAATAGGACACGTACGTGTTGAGCCAGTCGTTCATCTCGTAGCGCGCGCTGGCCGAGCCGGTTAGCGCCGAGAACGTCTTGCGATTGGGTGTGCTGTAGATGAACAGCGGCCCACCCTCGGGGATCGCCTTGGTCGGCAGCGGGTCCGGATCGGGGAGGGTCGCCGGGAACAGGTTGAGCACCGTGCCCTGATAGGTCTTGCGATCCTCGGTGTAGCGCAGACCGCCGGTCAGCTCGAGCCGGGGGGCGATCTCGTACGAGATTTCGCCGAAGGCCGCGAGCGAGCGGGTCTCGAGATCCGAGACCTGCAGGTCGCGGGTGCCCGGGCCGCCGGCCAAGATCGAGGCTATGACCGGGGGCGACGGCGGGAACGACAGCGGCACCGTCGCCCGCTCGGTCGTGTCTTCATCGAAGTAGTAGCCGCCGAGGATCGCGTTGACCGGTCCCGCATCGTATTGCAGCTGCAGTTCCTGGCTGAACTGTTTCGACTGCGAACCCACATCGGTGGTGATGATCAGGAACGGGGTGTTGTCGGCGTCGCGAATGCCGCGCGATTCGGTCGAACGATAGGCAGTGATGCTCTTCAGCGTCACGCTGTCGCTGAGATCGAGGCGCGCCGTGCCCGACACGCCCCAGACTTCCGAGGTGCTGAGAACGTCGGCGGTGCCGCCGTTGGTGAACGGACCCATCTCGTAGAAGTCGTTGGCGCAGCGCGGGTCGTTGATGCTCGGGACATGCGGCGGGCCGGGGTTCGGAGTGCCCGGGAAGGGCATCGTCGCGCCGGGGCAGCCGGCTGCCACGCTAACAATGGCCGGGACCGGCGCATCCTCGTTGATGCCGGCGAACACGAACGGCGCGCCGTGCTCCTTGCGCTTGGTATAGTCTCCGCGCAGCGAAAGCTCGAAGGTCGCCGTAGGCTCCCAGCGCAGGGCGGCATTGGCGGTCGAAACGTTCTCGTTGCCGAGATCGAGCCCGTCGTAGGCGCGGGTCACGTAACCGTCGCGCGTACGGTGGCCTCCCGAAACGCGCACCGCGAGGTTCTGCGACAGCGGCACGTTGGCCGCAGCGTAGGCCTCGAACAGGTGGAAGTCGCCGAAGCGGATCCGGCCGGTCGCCGAAAGTTCGTCGAATTCGGGCTTCTTGGTGCGGACCAGGATCGCGCCGCCGATGGTGTTGCGTCCGAACAGCGTGCCTTGCGGGCCGCGCAGGACTTCGACGCTGGCCACGTCGCCGAATTCGATGGTCCCGCCGACCGAACGGCCGACATAGACCTCGTCGATGTACATGCCGACGCCAGGGTCGACGGCTGCGGTCGGATCGAGCTGGCCGATGCCGCGAATGAACACGACCGAGGCGGAGCTGTTGCCCGACAATTGCCCGGCCGGCTTGAACTGCAGGCTCGGCGTGATCTTCTCGAGATCCTGCGACGAGGTGATCTGGCGCGCCTCGAGCGCTTCGGCCGAGAAGGCGGAGATCGCGATCGGGGTCTGCTGCAGCGATTCCTCGCGCCGCCGCGCGGTCACCACGATGTCGCCGCCCTGGACGGCCTCGCCCTCTTCGGCTTGGGCAGCGTCGGCGTCCTGCGCGGCCGCCACCGACGGTGCCACCGCGGCGGCAATCGCCAGTGTCGAAAGAGCGCAGGCAGCCATAAGGCCCCGGCGCAAGGCGGGCACTTGCTTGTTCATTCCAATTCCTCCCACGGCGTCGGGCCCCGAACTTGGCCCGACGAATTTGTCGACAACTTTGTTACAGGCAATAACAGATATTGGCAATAACAAGCTAGTTGCATTTATGTCGCATTGCGACCAGTCTCGGCCGATGCAGATCGACGGTGAAGACCGGCTGAGCATCGATGACGTTCGCGGCAGGGCACCGAAGATGTCGGACGGTCCGCTCGACTACGGCCTGCTTAACGATCGCACCGGGTTCGCGATCAAGCTCGCATGGATCCTGGGCTATTCGCTGCTGCAGAAGGTGTTCGGCGATTCTGGGATCACCCCGCTGCGCGCCTCGATGCTCGAACTGATTGCGACCAATCCGGGCGCGCAGCAGACCCAGCTGGCCAACGCGCTGGGACTGTCGCGCCCGGCCGCCACGCTGGCGATCGACTTCTGGGAGGCGCGCGATTGCGTCGAGCGGCGCATCGCCCCGGACGACCGGCGCAGCTTCGGCATCTTCCTGACTGCCGCCGGGCACGAACGGGTGACCGAACTGCGCGCTCTCATCAAGCAGGCCGACGACGCGCTGGTGGCCGACCTCACGGCCGAGGAACTGGCCGAACTACGCCGCCTGCTGGCCAAGATTCATCGCTGACGGCAATGGTCCGGCGCGACCGCGCACGTCAGTTCGGCACGACCTCCGACAGCGCCCGCTCCATATCGGGCAGGCGATAAGGCTTCTTGAGGAACACGCCACCCGCAGCGAGCTGCTGCTCTTCGCCGGAGTAACCGCTGATGTAGATTATTCCCAGCGACGGCAGCTGGTTTCGCGCGCGGCGCGCCAGTTCCCAGCCGTCGAATTCGCCCGGCATGCGGATGTCGGTGATCAGGACGCCGATCGATTCTTCGTTCTGCAGCACGTCCCATCCCTCGGGAGCATTGCGGGCGCAGATGGCGCAATAGCCGAGGTCCCGCAGATCTTCGCGGGTCATTTCGCGCAGCAGCGGCTCGTCCTCGACCAGCAGGATTTTCGGCTTCATGCGTTTGGCGCGCTCCCCGGATGCGAGGGGAGAAACAGCCGAACGACGGTCCCGGTTCCCGGCGCGGATTCGATCTCGACACGGCCGCCCAGTTGTTCGACGGTGCCGGTCACCTGGCTCAGGCCCAGTCCCGAACCTTCGTTGACGGGCTTGGTGGTGAAAAAGGGCTCGGCGGCGCGGCTCAGCGTCTCGGCATCCATGCCGCAGCCGCTGTCGCGCACCGCAAGCTCGATCATGCCTGCGTCGCCGGACCGGGTGGAGATTTCCACGCTGCCGCCCTTCTGCTCATCCATTGCATCGCGGGCATTGATCGCGAGGTTCAACAACGCGCTTTCGAGCTGATGGCGATCCACGATGGCCTGTGGCAGGTGAGGCTCGAGTTCGATGGCGAGGTCGATGCGCGACCCGAGCGTCTGGCGGATCAGCTCGGACATGCCGGCGACGATCCGGTTCACGTCGTGCGGCAGGCGTTGCAGCGGCTGCTGCCGGGCGAACGCCAGCAACTGGTCGATCAGCACCGCCGCGCGCTCCGCTCCGGCGACCGCGTTGTCGATGGCCCGGCTCGTATCCTCAGGCAATTCGCCCTTGCGCTGCACGCGATCGAGGTTGCCGATGACGATCCCCAACAGGTTGTTGAAATCGTGCGCGATGCCCCCGGTGAGCCGGCCGATGGCTTCCATCTTCTGCGACTGGCGCAACATGGCCTCGGCCTGTTCGCGCACCTCGGCCTCGCGCCGCAGCGCCTCGTTCGCCGCCTGCAGCGCGGCCGGCGAAGGTATCGCCACGAGCTTGGGCAGCAGCGGGACGAGCAGCGCGGCCGTGGCGAGCGAAGCCCCCGCAGTGATGGCCTTGACCAGCGCTTCCCAGCCGTAGGCCGGAACCCACAGCGTTACGATGCCCATCACATGCGTCATCCCGCACGCCAGAATGAAGATCGCGAACAGCGCGACGAGCCAGCCGAACTCGATGTCGCGGCGGATCCTGAGCAGACGCCAGAGGAGGAAAGGGATGGAGAAATAGGCCAGCGCGATCACCACGTCGGAGACCACGTGGGTCCATACCAGGGCCGGGTCCCAGAACAGGCAGTAACCGTGCGGCGCCAACCCGCGGACCGAGAAAAACCGCTCAATCGCTTCCATCGTCGTGCCATTTCCCTGCGTTTGCCGGCGGCAGCTGCCGGCATGCATCTTTCCGGCAGATAGGGCCGGCGCTCAGGATACTGGCCGAGCACGGCAATGTTCCGTCCTTTTCTATTCCGGCCGTCTGTGGCAGCCTCGCCGGCAAAGGAGAGGAACGCCGATGGCATCGAAATACGAAGCCGAAGTCTATCGCTGCATGGACCCGTCGATCGAGCTGCACGACCGGACCGACAACCCGCTGCACAAGGCGATCCTCAAGAACTACTGCCGCCACGTGCACCTCGAAGGCGCGAGCATGTTCGAGGAAATCACCGCGCCCGACATGATGGCCGACGACCCGGTCTATCACATTACCTGGGGTGAAAAGCCGTTCCAGGTGAAGGGGCGCAAGGGCGTGTTCGACTTCTATTCGAGCATCGGCGAGATCGTCCTGTGGAACTCGGGCGATCTCGTCGCGGTGGCCGACTGGGGCATTGCCGACGAGATGTGGTTCCACCAGATGTCGACCGGGGCCGAGCTGGCCAAGGTCGGGCACGCCGGCCTCAAGGACGACGGGCTCTACCTCGTCCATTCGCTACAGGCCTTCATCTGGCCCTACGACGAGAACGCGCTGCTCAAGGGCGAACACCTCTACGAGGACAAGTCGACGCTCAAGATCGAGGAAATCGACCCGGCCGAGTTCATGCCGGCGAGCCGCGTGCGCGAGATCCACGTCGAGTGCCTTGCCGAACTGGAAGAGCGCTGGGGGCCGCAATACTGGGTCTGGAAGCGGTGAGCGCATTCCCGTCGCCGGTGCCTGAAATTCCCGTTAGCGACCTGTCCGCCGCGCTGGCCTATTATCGCGATTGCCTCGGCTTTGCGGTCGACTGGGCGGACGAGGAACTCGGGCTGGCGGGCCTGTCGCAAGGTGGGGCGCGGCTGTTCGTGGCCGCGGCGCATTACCGCGCGCACCAGGCGAGCGCCGGGCCGCAGGTGACCTGGTACAACATGGCCGGCCGTGCAGAGGTCGACGATCTCCACGCGTGCTGGCGGGCGGCGGGGGCGAAGGTTGACGCGCTGCGCCAAGAGACGCCGCACCGCCTGCACGAGTTTCTTGCCTTCGACCCCGACGGCAATATTCTTCGGGTGTTCTACGACTACGGTTGGGAAGAGGGGAGTAAGCAATGAGCATTTACACCATCGGCGCCCGCGGCGCGCTGTTCACGGCCGCCGCCCTGGCCTTTGCGGCCAGTCCGGCCAGCGCCAAATGGGTCGCCAGCTGGACCGCTGCGCCGCATGCGCCGCTCGGCACCGAGGGGCCGTTCGCCGCGGCGAGCTATGACAACGTCACGCTGACGCAGGTCATCCGCGTGACCGAGGGCGGCAGCAAGCTGCGGGTGACCTTTTCCAATCGCTACGGCCCCCACCCGCTGGCCATCGGCGCGGCGCGGATCGCGCAGATCGACGATGCCGGCAAGGAGGTTCCCGGCACCGGTCGCACCTTGACCTTCGGCGGCGAGGCGGGAGCGGTGATTCCGCGCGGCGCCCCGTTCGTTTCCGACGCCGTCGACGTCGACCTGCCCGATCTGGCGCGGATGAAGGTCGAAATTTACCTGCCGGAAGACACCGGCCCCTGCACCTGCCACCTGACCGGGCAGGACGAGCTTGCCGTAAGCCCGCCGGGCAACTTCGTCGGCAAGTCCTTCACACCGGTCGATACCAAGCAGTTCAGGGCGTTCCTTTCGGGCGTGGAGGTGGATTCGCCCGATGCTCTCGGGACGATCGTCGCCTACGGCGATTCGATCACCGACGGCGTCGGCTCGACCCCCGGCGCCAATCGGCGCTGGCCCGATATCCTTGCCAACCGGTTGCAGGCCGCGGGCAAGGAGTGGGCCGTGGCCAATCAGGCGATCAGCGGCAACCGCGTGCTGGCCCCCGGCATGGGCGAGAGCGCGCTGAGCCGCTTCGACGAGGATGTGCTGAGCCTGCCGAACGTGAAGTACATGATCGTGTTCGAGGGTGTGAATGACATCGGCAACGCTTTCGGCCCCAAGCGGCCCAACCAGCCCGGCTTCCCTGGGCTCGATCAGCCGAAGGTCACGGTCGAGCAGATGATTGCCGGCTTCAAGCAGCTGATTGCCCGCGCGCACGAGAAGGGCATCAAGGTGATCGGCGCGCCGATCGGCCCCTACAAGGGCGCGAGCTACTGGTCCGAAGAGGGTGAGGCGGCGCGCCAGAAGATCAACGACTGGATCGTCAAAGGCGGCGCGTTCGACGCCGTGACGCGGATCGACCTCGCTTTCGCCGACCCGAACGACACCGAGCAGATGCGCGAGGGTTATCACATCGGCGACCACCTGCACGGCTCGGACGCCGGGCTCAAGGCGGTCGGAGATTCGATCGACCTGTCGCTATTCGACTAGCAGTGCTGCCGGAGGGCGGCGCGGACCAAAGGGATACCGTCCGCGCCGCCGCCGGGTTAGCCGAAGACTTACTTGAGGTCGTCGGCCGTCAGAGTGGTGCCGTTGGCGATCGTCGCCTCGCTCTTGGCAAGCACGTCGTCGGGCGCGGCAACGAGACCGATCTTCGCCAGCGGGCCGTCCTTGGCCCACTGCGTCGTCCACTCGTTCACGAACTCCTTGAGGCCCGGGATGGCATCGAGGTGCGCCTTCTTGACGTAGATGTAGAGCGGGCGCGCGCCCGGGTACTTGAAGCTGGAGATGTTGTCGTAGGTCGCCGGCACGCCGTTCATCGGCAGGTCCTGCAGCTTGTCGGAATTCTCCTCGAGATAGGAATAGCCGAACACGCCGATGGCCTTCGGGTTGCTCTCGATCTTCTGCACGATCAGGTTGTCCTGCTCGCCCTGGTCGACATAGGCGCCGTCGGAACGGATTTCGGTGCAGGTCTGGTCGAACTGGTCCTTGTTCGATTCCTTGAGCGCTTCCATCGCCGGGTCGGCGGTGCAGCCCTTTTCGAGGATCAGCTCCTTGAGCGCGTCGCGCGTGCCCGAGGTGGTCGGCGGCCCGTAAACCAGGATGGGGGTGTCGGGAAGCGAGGGATCGACGTCGTGCCAGGTCTTGGCGGTCTGTTCCTTGCCATAGGGCTTGGCGGCCAGCGCCTTGTAGACGATCGCCGGAGTCAGGTTCATCGTGATGCCGCCCTTCGTCGATGCGAAGGCGATGCCATCGAGGCCGACCTGGATTTCCATGATGTCGGTCACGCCGTTGGCCTGGCAATCGGCGAATTCGCTGGGCTTCATCCGGCGGCTGGCGTCGGCGATGTCGGGGGTATCCGCACCGACGCCGGCGCAGAACAGCTTCATCCCGCCGCCCGTGCCGGTCGATTCGATCAGCGGCGACTTGAAGTCGGGGTTGGAGCGGGCGAAGGTTTCCGAAACGGCCTTGGCGAAGGGATAGACGGTCGAGGAGCCGACGGCGTGAATCGAATCCCGCGCCGCGCCGCCGCCGCTGCTTCCGCAGGCGGTCAGAGCGAGAGCGGAGAGCGAAGCGAAAGCAATCGATTTGGAAAGTTTCATGAGGGGTTCCTGCTGGGGTTGCTGGGGCTCGTTATGCTTATTGTGTGACAGAGGGGTGACAAGTCCCGGTCAGAAGCGAAACTGGCCGTAGAGACCGAGTTCGTCGCGTTTTGCCTGGCCTGAATCGAGATTGCCGATCTTCAGGCCGCCGTCGGCGTTGTCGTGCTTGTAGACCAGTGCGAAATCCACGATGCTGGCGGGGCTGTACTGCACGCCGACCATGGTGAAATCGTCCTGCGTCAGCGGGGCCGAGGTCTTGAACGGCTCGACATGGTCGTAGCGGCCGAAGACACTCCACCGTTCGACGGGCTGGAGCGAGGCGAACAGCGAATACCCTTCGGCCTTGTCCTGCGGAGAGGCCTGCAGGACTTTCCAGTTCTTCGCGGTGAAGTATTCGCCGCCAATGGTCACCGGCATGGCGCCGATCTTGTCCTTGTAGGCCAGCAGGGCGTTGAAACGCGAGGCGGTGCGATAGAGGGCCGCGCCGGTGACATCCTTGCCGAGCTTGCCGGTGTATCCGCCGACCGCGGCGTTGAATCCGCCGTACTTCACCGAGATTCGGCCTTCGAGGTCGACCGTCTTGGTGAACTTCGGGTCGCGGTACCCGCCGCCGTCGATCGCCGAAACCTGGTAGCTCAGGACCCCGCCGGCGAGATCGCCCGAGGCGTGGACGCCCCAGTCGGCCGAGGTGCCGAAGCCGTCGAGATCGGTGATGACCTTCTCGATATGGCGATAGCCGTAGATGCCTTCGGCATAGGGAATCCAGGGCATGTCGGCCGAGCCGAGCCGGACTTTCAGTTCCTTGGCGAGCTTGGCTTCGAGGTATGCCTTCTTGACGTAGAAGCCGAGGCCGACGTTCTTGCCGGCGTTGTCGACGCGGCTGACATCCATCGTGACGTTACCGGAGAAGGTTTCGTCGAACTTGTGGTCGACCCCGACGTAAAAGCGCTTGAGCTCGAAGCCGCCATCCTTCTCGACGTTGGCGCCGGCCGCGTTGTCGGCGCTCACCGAGCTGATGTTGTAATACATCCGGCCGGAAATCTTTGTGTCTTCCGCCCACTTGGCCGCCTTCGCGAAGACGCCGGTCGATTCGCCGGCGGTGCGCGCCTCGGCGGCCGTCTCGGTTGCGGCCTGGGCGACCTGCGCGGCTTGCCCGGCGGCTACCTCGGCCGCGGCAGCCTTCGTCTGCGCCTCGTCCACCTTCGCCTGGAGCGCGTCCATCTGCGCCGCCATGGTCGCCATCTGCGCGCGCATCTCGGCCAGCTGCTGCTGGATCGCGGCGTTGTCGGCCTCTTCGGCATGCGCGGGGACCGCCCAGGCGCAAGCCGCCGCAAGGGCGATTACCGAAATCTGCGATTTTCTCGCCGCCATGTGTCTTCGTCCTGAATTGCATATGTCCGTGATGTGACGCCCGGCCCGCTAGGCGCGGCTTGTTACAGTTGAATGACAGTCGTCTCGCCTGCTCGGGATAACCTGTGGACAGAAATCGTTGGCAGTCCGGCGACCGCGCACCCCATTGCGCACAACCGGTTGCACTTGTAACGGCCCTCGCCAATCAGGAGATTCCACAATGCGCATCGGTTGCCCGAAGGAAATCAAGAACCGCGAATACCGGGTGGGTCTGACGCCCGAGAGCGCCAAGGAGCTGGTGACGCACGGCCACGAAGTGTGGATCGAGAGCGGCGCGGGACTCGGCATCGGCGCAAGCGACGCCGAATACCGGGCCGCCGGGGGGGTCATAAAGGACGGGCCCGAAAGCCTCTTCGCAGAGTGCGACATGATCGTGAAGGTCAAGGAGTCCCAGGCCGGCGAACGCGCGATGCTGCGCCAGGGCCAGATCCTGTACACCTACCTCCATCTTGCCCCCGACCCCGAACAGACGGCGGACCTCGTCAAGTCGGGCTGCACCGCGATCGCCTATGAAACCGTCACGGGTCCGGGCGGCTCGCTGCCGCTTCTCAAGCCGATGAGTCAGGTCGCGGGACGCATGAGCATCCAGGCGGGAGCCACGGCGCTGGAAAAGGCGCACGGCGGGCGCGGCGTGCTGCTCGGCGGCGTTCCTGGCGTGCTGCCCGGCAAGGTCGTCATCCTCGGCGGCGGCGTGGTCGGGTTCAACGCGGCCCAGATGGCTGCGGGACTCGGCGGGGACGTCGTCATCATGGATCGCAATCCCGAAGTGCTCGAAAAGGTCGGGACCCATTTCGAAGCCCGCGCGAGCACGCGCTTTTCCAACAAGGCCAACCTCGAGGAGGCCGTGGCCGAGGCCGACCTGGTCATCGGCGCCGTGCTGATTCCCGGCGCGGCGGCGCCGAAGCTGGTGACCCGCGAAATGCTCGGGACGATGAAATCCGGCGCAGTGCTGGTCGACGTCGCCATCGACCAGGGCGGCTGCTTCGAGACCAGCCACGCGACGACGCACGACGATCCGACTTACGTGATCGACGACGTCGTCCACTACTGCGTCGCCAACATGCCCGGCGCGGTCAGCCGCACGAGCACCTATGCGCTCAACAACGTCACCCTGCCGCACGCGCTGCGCATTGCCGATCTCGGCTGGAAGGAAGCCATGCGCCAGGACCCACACCTCGCCCAGGGGCTCAACGTCCACGCCGGCCGGGTGACCTACCCGGCTGTGGCCGAAGAACTCGGCTACGACCTCCTGCCGATCGAAGAAGCCATCGCCTAGGCGCGTGCGGGCAGGAACGGCTCCGCTACCTCGGCCGGCACGCGCATCAACCGCCCGCTAGCGCGATCGATCATCGCCCAGGTCGTCTTTGCGTTGACGAGGACCTTGCCTGCGTCATCGCGAAAGGTGGTGTAGCGGTCGAAACGCGCTCCGCTGGGCCCTTCGCGGATCTCGGTCGTCCCCGTGCAGCTCTCGCCCTCGGCGATATTGCCGCGATAATCGATCTCGTGCCGGGTCACGAACCAAGCGTAGGCATCGAGGTCCTGCGGGCGCGCCACCGCCGTCCAGTGCGCCGTGGCAAGGTCCTCCATCCAGCGCACCCAGACGGCGTTGTTGACGTGGCCGTAGACGTCGATGTGCTCAGGCAGCGCGGTAAAGGTCGGGCTGAGCGAAGCTCGCCCCATCAGGATGCCGCGCCGCTCACGCTGCGACGCCCATCTGCCAAAGAATGAACGCCATCTCCTCGGCCGTCTCGTGCAGGCTCTGGAAACGGCCCGACTTGCCGCCGTGCCCCGCGCCCATGTTGGTTTTCAGCAGCAGTTCGTGGTCGTCGGTCTTGAGCTCGCGCAGGCGGGCGACCCACTTGGCCGGTTCCCAGTAGGTGACGCGCGGGTCGTTGAGCCCGGCGGTCACCAGCATCGGCGGATAGGGCTGCGCGCGCACGTTGTCGTAGGGGCTGTAGGACTGGATCAGCTCGAACGCCTCGCGGTCCTCGATCGGATTGCCCCATTCGGGCCATTCGCCCGGGGTCAGCGGCAGCGTTGCGTCGAGCATCGTCGCCAGCACGTCGACGAACGGCACGTGCGCCACCACCGCGCCCCACAGCTCGGGGTTCGAATTGACCACCGCGCCCATCAGCTCCCCGCCGGCCGAGCCGCCGGAAATCGAGATTCGGCCGGCTTCGGTCAGCCCGCGGTCGATCAGCCCCTTCGCCACGTCGACGAAGTCGGTGAAGGTGTTGACCCGGCTTTCGAGCTTGCCCGCCTTGTACCAGGCGCGTCCCATGTCGTCGCCGCCGCGGATGTGCGCGATGGCATAAGCGAAGCCCCGATCGACCAGGCTGAGGCGGGTGGTCGAAAAACCCGGCGGGATGGCGATGCCATAGGCGCCGTAGCCGTAGAGGTGCAGCGGCCCGGGGGCCTTGCGGTCCTTGCGGTACATCACGCTGACCGGGATCGGCGTGCCGTCGCGAGCGGCGATCTCGAGCCGGTCGGTGGCGTAGAGATCGCGGTCGTAGCCCGAGGGAATTTCCTGCCGCTTGAGCAGTTCGAGCCGCCGTTCGGCGACGTGATAGTCGTAGGTGCTCGCCGGGCTGATCATGCTCTCGTAGGACATGCGCAGCACGGTTTGGTCGTATTCGGGATTGCTCCCGGTTCCGGCGCTGTAGCTCGCTTCGGGAAACGCGACCGGCTCAATCCGCGCCGGATCGTCGTAGTAGCGGATCTCGACCCGGTCGAGCCCGCCCAGCCGGCCTTCGACGACATAGAAGTCGCGGAACAGCTCGAAGCCGGTGAGGTAGAATTCGTCGGTTCCCTCGATCAGTGTCTCCCAAGCGTCCGGCGCTTCGAGCGGGGCGGTGGCGACGCGGAAGTTCTCGTGGGTGTCGTTGGCGTGGGCCCAGACGGTGCCTTCGCGCACGTCGACATCGTATTCGACCCCCTTCTCGCGCGCCCTGACGAGCCGCGGCGCCGCGGTCGGCTCAGCGGCCGGGACCAGCCAGCATTCCCTGGTTTCGTGGTCGCCCGCCGATATCACAATCCAGTCCTCCTGCGCCGAGAGCGAGGCGCCGACCCGGAAGCCCTCGTCGTCCTCGTGGTAGAGCTCGACGTCGCTGTCGATCGGCCGGCCCAGCCAGTGCAAACGGACGTTGTCGGTGCGCCAGTTCTCGTTGGCCAGCGAGTAGACGAGACCCGTATCCCCCGCGACCCAGACGAGCGAGGACAGCGTGCCGGGGATTTCGTCGGGCAAGTGTTCGCCGGTGGCGAGGTCCTTGATCTTGGCGGTGAAGCGTTCCGAGCCGTTGTCGTCGACCGAATAGGCCAGCAAGCGCCCGTCCTTGCTGACCGAGAGCGCGCCGAGCCGAAAGTACTCCTTGCCCTCCGCCAGCGCGACCTCGTCGAGGATCAGCTCGTCGGGGCTGCCGGCCACCGGCCTGCGCCACCACTTCTTGTACTCGGCGCCGTCCTCGTATTCGATCCAGTAGAGGTAGTCGCCGTCCTTCTGCGGCACCGACTTGTCCGCTTCCTTGATCCGCCCGCGCATTTCCTTGAACAGCGCCTCGATCGTTCGCTCGTGGGGCTTCATCCGCGCCTCGAACCAGGCGTTCTCGGCGGCGAGGTGGGCGAGCACCTCCTTGTCCGCGACCGTCGGATAGCCCGCATCGCGCAGCCAGGCGTAGTCGTCGCTGACCGTTATGCCGTGGTGGGTAATGCTGGAGGGCTTCTTCGCCGCGATCGGCGGGGCGAGCAGGGAATTGTCGTTCATGCGGCCCATGTAGCCGCTTCGGCGCGCGATGGAAGAACCGGCGCAATTCCCGCTGCACTGGAAGCGAGCGGCGGATGAGACTACATCGCCAGCATGCTTACAAACGAAACCGGAGTCGCCCGACAATGCTGATGCAAACCCACGAAGCCCGGCTGGACGCGCTGCGCAAGGAACTCGGCAAGCGCGGGCTCGACGGCTTCGTCATCCCGATTTCCGACGAACACATGAGCGAATACGTCGGCGGCTACGCCCAGCGCCTCGCCTGGCTGACGGGCTTCGGCGGCTCGGCGGGTACGGCCGTCGTCCTCAAGGACAAGGCGGCCATGTTCGTCGACGGGCGCTACACCGTGCAGGTGCGCGAGCAGGTCGACGGCAAGCTCTACGAATACCAGTCGATCATGGACACCAGCCCGGCCGACTGGCTCAAGGCCAATGCGCCCGAGGGCGCGAAGATCGGCTACGACGCCTGGCTGCATTCGCGCGGCTGGGCCCAGGGAACGGCGAGCGCACTCGAGAAGATCGGCGGCGAACTCGTCGCGGTCGACAGCAACCCGGTCGATGCCGTATGGGCCGATCGGCCCGACCCCTCCGCCGCGGTCGCGGTCATCCACACCGACGACAACGCCGGCCGCTCCAGCGCCGAGAAGCGCGCCGAGGTCGCCGACTGGATGAAGTCCGAAGGGATCGATGCAACGGTCATCAGCGCGCTCGATTCGATCGCCTGGCTGCTCAATATCCGCGGAGAAGACGTCGAGCGCACCCCGGTCGCGCTGTCCTACGTCATCGCCCATGACGATGGCACCGCGGAGCTCTTCATTGCGCCCGAAAAGGTCACCCCCGAGCTGACCAAGCATCTCGGTAACGCGGTGACGCTCCGCCCGCGGCTCGATTTCGAGAACGCGCTCGGGGAACTCGCCGGCAAGAAAGTCGCGGTCGATCCCAACTTCGGCGTCGCGGCAATTTTCCAGGCGCTCGAGAACGCCGGGGCGGCCACCGTCGCGGTCCGCGATCCGACGATCCTTCCCAAGGCGATCAAGAACCCCATCGAACAGCAAGGCCATCGCGATGCCCAGGCGCGCGACGGGGCGGCCGTGACCAGGTTCCTCCGCTGGCTCGAGACCGAGGCGCCCAAGGGCGGCGAGACCGAGCTCAGCGCCGCGGCGCAGCTGCAGGCGTTCCGCGAGGAGACCGGACTGCTCAAGGACAATTCGTTCGACACCATTTCCGCCGCCGGCCCGCATGCCGCAATCCCGCACTACCGGGTCGACGAGGACAGCAACCTGCCGATCGAACCCGGCAGCGTGTTCCTGTGCGATTCGGGCGGCCAGTACTGCGACGGGACGACCGACATCACCCGCACGGTGTGGATCGGCCCGGGCGAGCCGTCGCACGAACAGAAGGATCGCTACACCCGGGTGCTCAAGGGCCACATCGCGCTGGCCCGGCAGACCTTCCCGCAGGGGACCAGCGGGATGCAGCTCGACACCATCGCCCGGCAGTTCCTGTGGCAGGCGGGCGTCGATTACGCGCACGGCACCGGCCACGGCGTGGGCAGCTTCCTCGGCGTGCACGAAGGCCCGCAACGCATCGCCAAGCCGCGCGGCGGACAGGCCGGCACCGATCAGGAGCTGATGGCCGGGATGATCCTCTCCAACGAACCGGGCTACTACAAGGCCGGCGACTTCGGGATCCGTATCGAAAACCTCGTGCTGGTGGAGGAACGCGACATCCCTGGCATGGAAGGCGCTTGGCTCGGCTTCGAAACGCTGACGCTGGTCCCGATCGACCGCACCTTGGTCGATCTCGACATGCTGACCGGCGAAGAGGTCGAGTGGTGGAACGAATACCATGCCCGCGTGCTCGAAGTGCTCGCGCCGCAACTCGCGGGAGAGGATCTGGCGTGGCTGGAGGCGGCCTGCGAGCCGATCTGATCGATGCCGCGGCTCGACACCCACCCGATCCATCTCGGCCTCGGCGCGAGCGCGGTCGAAGAGCCGGAATTCCCGCGCGATGAGCGGGCGATGCAATGGTACGCCGATTACGCGGAGCGTCACGCAGACGACGGCGACGAGGCGCGGATCGTGGCGATGTACACGTTCACCGAGAGCTGGCCGATGTGGGAAATGCACCCGGCCGGCGGCGAGGTTGTGCTGTGCACCGCGGGCGAAATGACGCTCCACCAGGAATTCGTCGACGGCTCGACCGCCACAGTCACCATCGGCCCGGGCGAATACGTCATCAATCCGCCCGGCGCATGGCACACCGCCGACATCGACGGCGAAGCGACTGCGCTGTTCATCACCGCCGGCATCGGAACGCAGCACCGCCCCCGCTGAGGGGCGAACTTTCCGGTGCATGAATGGGCCCGTCGGCGGCGGACAATTTGCGACACTTTTGTCCGCTTCCGGCAAATCCCTGCGACATTGCGCAGATAAACCGCTGACTATCGAGTGACGGGACTGCCGCGGACCTCCTTCCCCCAAAGCGTGGCGGACCCGTCGCTCAACAGAAAGATCGGAGCCCTCAGATGACGAAATCGATACCCCTCGCGCTGGCCACCCTCACGACCACGGTGCTGTTCGCCGGCACCGCATTCTTCGCCAGCACCCCGGCCGAGGCCCGCGCGGCCACGGCGCCCGCGGAAATGACCCGGTCGGCGCTCGAAGCCCGCACCGCCGCCGCGTTCAAGCGGCGCGACGCCAACGGCGACGGCAAGCTCGACGCAGCCGACCGCGCCGCGATGCAGAAGTCGCGCTTCGCGGCGATGGACGCCGACCACGACGGTTCGCTCAGCTTCGAAGAGTTCACCGCCGGGCACGGCAAGCGTGGCGGCGAGCAGGGCGCCCATCGCGGCGACCGCGGCAAGCATGGGATGGCGATGCGCGGCCATCGCGGCGGCGCTCGGCTCGGCCTGCGAGGCATGCGCAACGCCGACTCCAACAAGGACGGAGCGGTGACGCTGGCCGAGCTGCAGGCCGCCGCGCTCGCCCGCTTCGACGCCGTCGATGCCGACAAGGACGGCACGATTTCCCCCGCCGAACGCAAGGCGCAGCGCGACACGATGCGTGACAAGTGGCGCGAGCGTCGTGCACAACGTCAGGGCTGAACGGCCTGAAGGGGGCACTGACATCGTGAGCACGGAAACGGCTCCCACCCGGCTGCTGCTCGTCGACGACGAACCGAGCCTGCGCGAACCCCTGGCGGAGTACCTCACTCGCCAGGGGTTCGTCGTGCGCCAGGCCGAGGACGCAGCGAAGGCGCGATCCGCCTTGCTCGAGGATACCCCCGACCTTGTCCTGCTCGACATCATGATGCCGGGCGAAGACGGCCTGTCGCTGTGCCGCCACCTGACCGAGACCAAGAACCTGCCCGTCATCCTGCTGACCGCCAAAGGCGAGGCGATGGACCGCATAGTCGGGCTCGAAATCGGCGCCGACGACTATGTGGCCAAGCCTTTCGAGCCGCGCGAGCTGGTCGCCCGAATCCGTTCGGTCCTGCGCCGCATCGCCAAGGGCGGTCCACCGCCGGAGGAGAACGCGCTCTACCAGTTCGACGGCTGGGTGCTCGATCCGCTCAAGCGCAAGCTGACCGACCCGCACGGGGCGGTCGTGCCCATCTCCTCGGCCGAGTTCCGCCTGCTCGTCGCCTTTCTCGGCCATCCGCGCCAGGTCCTAGACCGTGACCGGCTGCTCGACATGGTGCAGGGCCGCGAGGCCCACCTGTTCGACCGCGCCGTCGACAACCAGGTCAGCCGCCTGCGCCGCAAGATGGAGGCCGACAGCCGCGATCCGAAACTTATCCAGACGGTCTGGGGCGGGGGTTACCGTCTCGCCGCCGATGTCCGCCGGGTCGCGCCGGAGCGCGACTGATGCGCCGCTTCCTTCCCAGGAGCCTGCTTGGCCAGATGCTGCTCGCCGTGGCCGCCGCGCTGCTGGTGGCGCAGGCGATTTCGGCCGTGCTCATCTACCGGGCCCAGCAAGCGCGGCTCGAGTTCGGCGCCGCCAATGGCCTCGCCTTTCAGCTCGTGGCCGAACCGCGCATCGATTACAGGTCGCGCGCGCCATCCGGCTCGTTCGGCGAGCGCGGCCGGATGTGGCGCCGTCTGCGGCTCGAGCACAGCGAGACTTCGCCGCTCAGGCCGGGCGAGAAGCGCGAGGCGCAGCGCGAACAGCTGCTCCGGCAGATCCTCGAAGAACAGGGCGTCACCGTCGGCGAACTCGTCGTCACCAGCCGGCCCGTCCATTCCGATCCTTTCGTCGTCGCGCGCCTGCAGGAACGGTCGCGCTGGCGCAGCGATGAAGACTGGAAGAACGGCGATCTGATCGTGGCCGGGTTGCGCAAGCCGGATTCGGACCGCTGGCTCGTCGCGCGCGTACCCGTGCCGACCCCGGATCCGCGCGGGATCGGCTCGGTCATCATGCAGACGCTGCTCCTTTACGTCATACTGGTAGGCGGGCTCGGAATATTGCTGCGGCGCATCACGCGGCCGCTCGCCGCGCTCACCCGGCGGCTCGAGACGTTCGCCGAAACCCGCGAGACCGACGGCCAGCTCGAGCCCAGCGGGCCTGAAGACACGCGACGGCTGATCGCCGCGCATAACGCGATGGAAGCGCGCATCGCCGGCCTGCTCGACGAGAAGGATGTCATGCTCGGGGCCATCGGCCACGACCTCAAGACTCCGCTGTCGGCCCTGCGCGTGCGCATCGAATCGGTCACCGACGATGCCGAGCGCGAGCGCATGGCGCGCTCGATCGAGGACATCAGCGGCACGCTCGACGATATTCTCTCGCTGGCCCGGGTCGGGCGACCCAGCGACCCGCTCGAACAGACCGATCTCGGCGCGTTGACCGCCGACGTGGTCGGCGAATTCGAGGACATGAACGAACCGGTCGAGCTCGCCGCAGGCCCGCGCGTGGCCGCGCCGGTGCGCGCGACCTGGCTCCGGCGAGCGCTGCGAAATCTCATCGCCAATGCCGTGCGCTACGGTGGCAAGGCCGAGGTCTCGTTGCGCCAAGGGGGCGACATGGCGATCATCCGCGTCGACGATGCCGGGCCGGGCATCCCTGTGGACCAGATCGCCTCCATGCTCGAGCCGTTCAAGCGCGGCGAAGGCTCGCGCAACCGTTCGACCGGGGGGGCCGGCCTCGGTCTCACCATCGCCAGGGCCATTGCCGAGCAGCACGGCGGCCAACTCGTCCTGGCGAATCGGCCGGGCGGCGGACTGCGGGCGGAACTGCGCATCCCGACCAAGCGTTGAGATTGTTCGACGGGCGACTTCGCTAGCCGGACCGCGGCTTGGTAAGCGCCGCCGGTTGCAACAGAAATCAATTTCGGGAAATCGCATGCGTTTCATCTCCGCCGCCAGCGCCGCAGCCCTGCTTGCGGGCTGCGCGACCGTTCCTGTGGACCAGACGGCGCCTGCCGCGCCCTCGCTGACCCCGCTTCCCGCATCCGTGACAAGCGAGCTGCCGCGCAACGCCCGCCCGGCGCACTACGCGATCGAAGTCGTCCCCGATGCCGACAAGCTGACGTTCTCCGGCCGGGTCGCTATCGATCTCGCGCTGTTCGAAGCAAGCCGGACGATCACGCTCAATTCGGTCGGTCTGACGGTCTCGCAGGCGACCATTGCTCCGGCCGGAGGGGGGGATGCGGTCCCGCTGCAGGTGGCCTACGACGAGGACAAGGAAACCGCGACTTTCACCGCAGCGAACGCGCTCGCCGGGGGCACCTACCGGCTCGAGATCGCCTACAGCGGGCCGATCGGCCGCAAGCCGAGCGGCTTCTTCGCCCTCGACTATCCCGACAAGCGCACCGGCAAGCCCAAGCGCGCGCTCGGCACGCAGTTCGAAATCCCCGACGCGCGGGAGTTCGCGCCGATGTTCGACGAACCCTCGTACAAGGCGACCTTCGACGTCTCGGCGGTGGTTCCGGCGGACCAGATGGCGGTCAGCAACATGCCGGTCACGAGCGAGACCGACCTCGGCAACGGCACCAAGCGGGTGGTCTTCGCCACCACGCCCAAAATGTCGAGCTACCTGCTGTTCTTCGGCGTCGGCGATTTCGAGCGACTGGCTAAGACCGTCGACGGCACCAGCGTCGGCATCGTCTCGCCCACCGGCAGCGGCGAGACCGCGCGCTACGCGCTCGACGAGGCGGTCGAGGTCCTGCCGTACTACAACGATTATTTCGGCGTGAAGTACCCGCTGCCCAAGCTCGACAACATCGGCATGCCGGGCAGCTCGCAGCAGTTCGGCGCGATGGAGAACTGGGGCGCGATCTTCACCTTCGAGGACAACCTCCTGGTCGACCCGCGCACCACCAGTCCCGACAAGCTCAGGTACATCCACACCGCGCTGGCGCACGAGATGGCGCACCAGTGGTTCGGCGATCTCGTCACGATGGCCTGGTGGGACGACCTGTGGCTCAACGAAGGTTTCGCCAGCTGGATGGAATCGAAGGCGACGGCGAAGTTCCGCCCCGACTGGAACACCGAAGTCGGCAAGGTCAACTCGCGCGAGGGCGCGATGGCGGCCGACGCGCTGCGCACCACACACCCGATCGTGCTCACCTCCAAGACCGCCAAGGAAGCCGACGAGCAGTTCGATTCGATCGCCTATTCGAAGGGCGAGACGATCCTCACGATGTTCGAGGACTATGCCGGCGCCGACACCTGGCGCGAGGGAATCCGCGGCTACATGAAGGCCCACGCCTACGGCAACACCACCACCGACGACCTGTGGCAGGCGGTCGAAAAGGCCGGCGCGAAGGGGCTGGTCGATATCGCTCGCGGCTACACCAGCCAGGCCGGCGTCCCGCTGGTCACCGTGTCGGCGACCTGCGCGAACGGGCGCACCAGCCTGTCGCTCAGGCAGGGCCAGTTCAGCCGCGACCAGCAGGCCGAAGTCGCCGCCAACCCCAAGCACTGGCTGGTGCCGATGACGGTGGTCGCCGCCGACGGTTCGAAACATCCGCTGGTGCTCGACGGCACGGCTTCGCTCGACTTGCCCGGCTGCGGCGCGGTCAACGTCAACGGCGGCCAGCTGAGCTATTTCCGCACGCTCTATCCGCGCGACATGCTGACGCAGCTGACCGCCGCGCTGCCGGCGATGGCGCCGCGCGACCAGCTCGGTCTCGTGCGCGACAACCTCGCGCTCGCCGCCGCTTCGTACCAGGATTATGCTCCGGCGCTCGACATGCTGGCGGCGGTGCCGGCCGACGCCAATCCGCTGGTCGTGGAAACGGTCATGTCGCAGTGGTCGAGCCTCTACGACATCCTCAACGACGAAGGCCGCAAGGCGAAGCTGGCAAAGCTGGCGCACGACAAGTTCGCGCCCCGGCTCGAAGCGCTCGGCTTCGATCCGCGCCCCGGCGAATCGCTGTCGGACGCCAGCCTGCGCGCGGAGCTCATCGCCGATCTCGGCAAGATGGGCGATCCGGCGGTGGTGGCCGAAGCCCGGCGGCGCTTCGCTCGCCTGGCGCAGGACCGCACCGCGCTCGACGGCGAGCTCAAGGGCACCTGGCTCTCGATCGTCGCGCGCAATGCGACAGCCGAGGACTGGGAATTCCTGCGCCGGTTTGCGCTTTCCTCGACCGACAGCGTCGAGCGCAAGCTGCTGATCCCCTACATCGGCGCCGCGAAGGACGATGCGCTGGCGATGAAAGGCCTGCAGCTGGCCCTGAGCGACGCGGTCCAGCCCGACGAGGGCGTGCGGATCATCAGCCGTGTCGCCTCCAACCACGCGGACATGACCTACGATTTCGCGCTGGCCCACAAGGCCGAGATCGATCCGCTGGTCGACGATTCCGCCCGCGCGGGATTCTACCCGCGGCTCGCCGCGGACAGCGACGATCCCGCCATGCTCGCCAAGGTCAAGGCCCTGCGCGACAGCTATGCCGCCGACGAACGCGTCTCGGCCAACCGCACCATCGCCTCGATGGAGAACCGCTTCGCCACCTATCCCCGCATCCGCGAACAGCTGGGCGCCTGGCTCGCCGCGCGCTGATGCGGCGGCGGGCGATGCGCGACTAGCGCATCAGCCCGCCGACGAGGTTGCGCACGAAGCGCCCGGCGAGCGGTCCGGCGAGGTCGGTGGCGATCGAACCGAGCGCGGATGAAGCCGCAGTCTTGGTCGGGTTGGCGCGCGACTTCCTGCCGGTGATCGCCCCGGCGGCGATCGCCGCGCCCGATCCGGCGGCGGCGCTGGCCGCGCGCTTCATCGCCTTTTCCCAGATGCTGGTGCTCTTGCGCTCGCGCTTGCCCACTTCTTCGCGGCCCTTCTCGGCCACTTCGTCGGCGGTCGCGGCGGCGTCTGCGGCCTTTCTGGCCAGCACCTCCTCGGCGCTGTCGCGATCGACCCGCTGGTCGTACTTGCCGGCGTAGGGGCTCACCGACTGGATGATCGCGCGTTCCTTGGCGTCGATCGGGCCGAGCCGGCTGCGCGGCGGCTTGATCAGCGTGCGCTGGACGACCGAGGGCGCCCCGTCCTCCATCAGCGTCGAGACCAGCGCCTCGCCGACGCGCAGCTCGGTGATGACCTTCTCGACATCGAGGTCCGGATTGATGCGGAATGTCTCCGCCGCGGCCTTGATCGCCCGCTGGTCGCGCGGGGTGAAGGCGCGCAGCGCGTGCTGGACCCGGTTGCCGAGCTGGCCAGCGACCTTTTCGGGTATGTCGATCGGGTTCTGCGAACAGAAGAAGACCCCCACGCCCTTCGAGCGGATCAGCCGCACGACCTGCTCGATCTTGTCCTGCAGCGCGTCGGGGGCATCGTCGAACAAGAGGTGTGCCTCGTCGAAGAAGAACACCAGCCGGGGCTTTTCCGGGTCGCCGACTTCGGGAAGAGCCTCGAACAGTTCGGCGAGGAGCCAGAACAGGAAGGTGCCGTAGAGCTTAGGGCTGCGCATCAGCTTGTCGGCGGCGAGCACGTTGATGATCCCGCGGCCCTGTTCGTCGGTGCGAATGAAGTCGTTGATCTCCAGCGCCGGCTCGCCGAAGAACATCGCCCCGCCCTGGCTGTCGAGGCTGAGCAGCTGGCGCTGGATCACGCCGATCGTCGCCTTGGTGACGTTGCCGTACTTGGCCGTAAGCTCGTCGGCGTGCAGCGCGCAATCGGCGAGCAATGCCTGCAGGTCATCGAGGTCGAGCAGCAAGAGGCCCTGCTCGTCCGCCGCCCGGAAGACGACGTCGAGCACGCCTTCCTGCGTCTCGTTCAAGTCGAGCAGGCGGGCGAGCAACAGCGGGCCCATTTCCGAAACCGTCGTGCGGATCGGGTGGCCCTGCTCGCCGAACAGGTCCCAGAACACCGCCGGGTTGTCCGAATAGGCATAGTCGTCCATGCCCAGCTCCTTCGCCCGGCTTTCGAGCGCGTCGGCGTGCTTGAACGTGTGCGAGCCGGGCACCGCAATGCCCGACAGGTCGCCCTTCACGTCGGCCACGAACACCGGCACGCCCGCTGCGGAAAAGCTCTCCGCCAGCCCCTGCAGCGTCACCGTCTTGCCCGTTCCCGTGGCGCCCGCGATCAATCCGTGGCGGTTCGCTCGGCTCAGTTCGAGCGTCTGGCGCTCCCCGTTCGATGCCAGTCCGAGGAAAATCGCGCTCATATTCGCTCCCGTCGCCCCACCTTGCCAGCGTGTGGCGCAGCGCGGCGCGCACGGTCAAGCAATAGACATTACAGTTCCAGAAGCTAGAGCGGGCCGATGCCGTCCGGCGAACCGTTCATCCTGCTCGACGATGCCCGCAGCGAAGGCGCGGTCGACGCCCACCTGTTCGAGCATCCGACCGAGATCTTCGTGGCCCGCCGCCCGGAGGAAGTCGCGCGCGTGCTGACCGAAGCCGAGGCGACGCGGGCGATGACCGGCGGCCATCTCGCCGGCTACATCGCCTACGAGGCGGGCCTGGCGCTCGAAGAGCGGCTGATGCCGCTGGTGGCGGACCGCACGGGCGCAAACGGTCCGCTCGTCTGGCTGGCGCTGTTCGACCACGTGGAGACCATCGAGGCCGCCAGCGTACCCGACTGGCTCGACCGGCGCTCCGGCGAAGGCCTCGCCTCGATCGGCCCGCTCGAGCCGCAGGTCTCGACCGGCGCCTACCTCGGCGCATTCGCCAAGCTGCAGGAAGCGATCCGCGCCGGCGACATCTACCAGGCCAACCTGACCTTTCCGCTCGCCGGCGCCGCGCGCGGCGACCCGGTGGCGATCTACAAGGCGATCCGCCCGGCGGCCAACGCCGGGTATGGCGGGCTGGTGTTCGATGGCGACCATTGGCTGCTGTCGTTCAGCCCCGAGCTGTTCTTCTCGCTCAAGGGCGGCAAGGCCAAGGTCAAGCCGATGAAGGGCACCCGCCCGCGCGGCACCACCGAGGCCGAAGACCGGGAGTTTGCCGCCGAACTCGCCGCCTCGGTCAAGGACAAGGCCGAGAACCTGATGATCGTCGACCTGATGCGCAACGATCTGAGCCGCGTCGCCCGGGCGGGCAGCGTGTGCGTCGAACGCCCCTTCGCGGTCGAGACTTATCCCACGCTGCACACGATGACCTCGACCGTTCACGCCGAACTGCAGGATGGCCGCGGAGCGATGGACATGATCCGCGCGCTGTTCCCGTGCGGTTCGATCACCGGCGCGCCGAAGATCCGCGCGATGGAGCTGATCGACACGGTCGAGCGCGACCCGCGCGGGCCCTATTGCGGCGCCATCGGCCGCATTGGCGCAAGCGGAGACGCTGCTTTCAACGTCGCCATCCGCACCATTCGCCTGACCCCCGGCGAAAACGACAAGCACCACGTCGTGCTCGGTGTCGGCGGGGCGATCGTCGCCGACAGCGACGGCATGGAGGAATGGCGCGAGTGCCTGGTCAAGGGCGGCTTCGTGCGCGGCGAAGCCGGCGGCCACGACCTGATCGAGACGATGCGGTTCGATCCCGACAAGGGCATCGAACTGCTCGAGCTGCACCTCGAACGGATGAAGGCGAGCGCAGCCGAGCTCGGCTTCTCGTTCGACCGGCACGAGGCGCGCAACCGCATCCACGCGCTGTGTTTCGAACTCGAGACCCCGGCCAAGGTGCGCCTGCTGCTCGCCCGCAGCGGCGAAATTGCGCTCGAATCCTCGCCCCTGCCCGACCTCGCCGATGGTCCGGTGCCATGCCTCGCGCTGCCGTTGCCGGTCGTGCCCGGCGACTGGCGCCTTCGCCACAAGACCACCGACCGCAGTTTCTACGAAGCGGCGATGGCGGTGGCCAAGGCGAACGGCGCGGGCGAAGCGCTGCTGGTGCGCAGCGACGGGCTGGTCACCGAAGGCAGCATCAGCAACCTGTTCGTCGAACGCGGGAACGCGCTTCTCACCCCGCGCGCCTCGCTCGGCCTGCTGCCCGGCGTGCTGCGCCGCAGACTTCTCGAGGAAGGCCGCGCCGAGGAGGCCGATCTCACGCTCGACGACCTCGCCGGCGGTTTCCTGCTCGGCAATGCGGTGCGCGGCCTGCTGCCCGCCAGGCTGCTGTCATGAACCAACCCCGCCTCAGCCAGGCGATTCAGCGCATCGAGGCCTCCCCCACGACCGCGATGACCGACCGCGCGACCGAACTGCGCGAACAGGGCCGCGATATTATCTCGCTGTCGGTGGGTGAACCCGATTTCGCCACCCCGGCGCATGTCATCGATGCCGCCAAGGCCGCGCTCGATGCCGGCGAAACGAAGTACACGCCCGTCACCGGCACCGCGCGGCTCAAGAAGGCGGCGGCGCTGCATTTCGAGCGCGATCTCGGGATCGCGACCGACCCCGCCAACGTGATCGTCAGCGCCGGCGGCAAGCAGGTGATCTTCGAGGCCCTGGCCGCCACGGTGAGCGAAGGCGACGAGGTCATCGTTCCGGCGCCGTGGTGGGTCAGCTACCCGCAAATGGTGCGCTTCTGCGGGGGCAAGGTCGTGCCGCTGCGCACGCATGCGCATCACCGGTTCCATTTCGATCCGGCCGAGGTCGAGGCGCTGATCGGCCCGCGCACCCGGTGGCTGATGCTCAACAGCCCGGGCAATCCCACGGGCGCCGTGTTTCCGGCCGACATGCTGCGCGGGATCGGTGAGGTGCTGCGCCGCCACCCGCAGATCCTCGTCCTGAGCGACGACATCTATTCCCCGCTGATCTACACCGGCCAGCCGCACGCCACGCTGGCCAGCCTGTGCCCCGACCTCGCGGATCGCATCTGCACCGTCTCGGGCGTCTCGAAGAGCCACGCGATGACCGGCTTCCGCATCGGCGTCGCCACCGGGCCGAACTGGCTGATTTCGGCGATGGGCAAGCTGCAGAGCAACACGAGCGGCAACCCGGCCTCGATCAGCCAGGCCGCTGCCGTCGCCGCGTTCGAGGGGCCGCAGGATTTCCTCGCCGGGTGGCGCGAACGGTTCAGGAAACGGCGCGACATGGTCGTGGCCGCGGTCAACGCGATTCCCGGGCTGTCCTGCCCCGTTCCGGAGGGTGCTTTCTACGTCTTCGTCGATGCGACCTCGCTGATGAGCCGCTTCGGCGACGATACCAAGCTGGCGCTGCACCTGCTCGATCACGGCGTCGCCGTCGTCGCCGCGAGCGCGTTCGGCGGCAAGAACGGCTTCCGCATCAGCTTCGCCGCCGACGACGCGGTGCTTGAAGAAGCGATGAAGCGCATCGCCGCGGCGCTGGCATGAAAACCCGCGCCACATCCGCTCGCCCTGAGCCTGTCGAAGGGCCTAGCAGCGTACCTCGACAAGCTCAGCACGAACGGGGGCCGGCGTGACCATCCCGATCCTCTTCGAGGACGGCGAAGCTCTCGTCATCGACAAGCCGGGCGGCCTGCCGATCGAGAAGCCGCGTGCGGGAGGGGCCTCGCTCGAAGATCACATCGACGAGCTCAAGCTGGGCTTCCAGCGCGCGCCGGTCGCGGTGCACCGGATCGACACCGACACCTCGGGCTGCCTGCTGCTGGCGCGCAATCCCAAGGCATTGAAGCGCTTCGCCCGCGCCTTCGAAGAGCGGCTGGTCGGCAAGCGCTATCTTGGCGTGCTGGTGGGCGTTCCCGAGGCGAAGGAGGGTACCGTCGAGCTTTCGCTGAGCAAGATCAGCAGCGCCGAGAAGGGCTGGCGGATGATCCCGGCGAAAAAGGGCAAGCCGTCGGTCACTCACTGGAAGATCCTCGGCGAATCGGGCGGCCGCGCGCTGGTCGAGTTCCGCCCCGAGACCGGGCGCACCCACCAGATCCGCGTCCACGCCGCCAGCGGCATCGGCATCCCCCTGCTCGGCGACCCGGTCTATGGCGAGAAGGCGGGCGCGGCACGCACCATGCTCCACGCCGCCGGACTGGAAATCCCGCGCGAGGGCAAGCCGCCGGTCATCGCCCATGCGCCGCTGCCGGCCGATTTCGTCGCGCTGGGCTTCGGCGATGTCTGACGAGGCGGTTGCCCGCGCGCTCGCCCTGATCGAGGAAAGCTTCATCGCCTCCTCCGGGCCCGGCGGTCAGAACGTCAACAAGGTGGCGACCGCGGTGCAGGTCCGGCTCGACGCCGCCGCGCTCGGCCTGCAGCCGCAGGTCTACGCCCGGTTGAAGCGGCTCGCCGGCAGCAAGATGACCAACGACGGCGAGATTGTCCTCACCGCGCGCAAGCACCGAACGCAGGAGGCGAATCGGGAGGACGCCCGCGAACGCATCGCCGAGCTTGTCGCCAAGGCTCACGTCGCGCCCAAGCCGCGCGCGAAAACGCGGCTCAACCGGGTGGGCAAGGAGAAGCGCATCAAGTCGAAAAAGGCCCGCGGCACGCTCAAGAGCAACCGTGGCAAGATCGACTGGTAGCCCCGGCCCGAGCGCGCCCGAGGCTTGACTTTTCCCACCCGCTGACGCAATGGCGCGCCCGGATGGGCGGCCCATGCGTGCCGCCCTTGGTTATTTCGGGCTTCTGCGGCCCTCACGATACACTGGGAACACGAACGATGGCGAAGCCCGCAACCGTCAAGATCCGGCTCAACTCGACCGCCGACACCGGCTTCTTCTACGTGACGAAGAAGAACCCGCGCAACACGACCGAGAAGATGGTCTTCCGCAAGTACGACCCGATCGCCAAGAAGCACGTCGAGTTCAAGGAAGCCAAGATCAAGTAAGCTGAACGGTGGGAACCGCAAAGGTTCACAACCGGTTCAATGCTCCGAACCTAGCTTTGGGAGCATGACAGACTTGACCTCGCTTACTCGCAATCCGCTGCGCGCCGCCATGGCCGGCGCGCTGGCCCTTGCCTTGCCCGTCACCGCACTCGTCGCCCCGGCGATTCCGGCGGCGGCGGCCGATTCGGACCAGCTCGACCGCGCCGTCGCAGCGCTGCGCGCGATCGACACCATGAAGGCCGATTTCACCCAGACCGATCGCGCGGGCCATACCCTGCGCGGCGAGCTCACGCTCAAGCGTCCGGGCAAGCTGCGTTTCGAATACGACAAGGGCGCCAACATGCTCGTCGTCTCCGACGGCAAGCGGCTCACGTTCATCGACTACGAGGTGAACCAGGTGCAGCCCTATCCGATCAAGAATTCACCGCTCGGCGCGCTGCTCGATCCGGGCCGCGACGTGAAGAAATACGGGCGGCTGATTCCCAGCGGCAATCCCGACGTGCTCAGCATCGAGGTGAGGGATCCCAAGAAGCCCGAGTTCGGCACCTTCACCGCGATCATGGTCAAGGACGCCGCTGCCCCCGGCGGGCTGGAGCTCGTCAGCTGGGTACAGCTCGACGCGCAGAACCAGCGCACCACCGTGCGCCTGTCGAACCAGCGCTACGGCATCGCGGTGCCGGATTCGGCGTTCAAGTTCCGCGACCCGCGCCGCTCGTCTCGTCGCCCCGGCTGAACGGCTCGCCGGTCATTTGCTCCCGGCCTGCGATGAATTGCATGAGGCCATTCATGGCGCAGCAAGCCGACCGGGAGTAGCTTGGCTTCAGCAAGTCGGCGGAGGCGGGTTTCCCCCCTGTTGCCCCAGCCTCGCATACGCCGGCTTGTGACAGCGTGACGAACGCTCAAGACGAACCCCCACCGCAATGCCCCCGCGGTGGGGGTTTTTCTTTCTTGGAGTTCCGGACAAGTCCGGGGCCCGGGCCCGCTGCGGGCGCGCGTTCGCTCTAGCGGGCTGCTGGTCACAACCCGTTCCAGCGCTTTTCTGTCAGGTAGAGAGCTAGTCCGCTTCGCGACCAGCGAACCGCAATGCCGAACGGCCGCCCGCAGGTGCCCCGCAGTCCGCAGGACGGAGGGAACAGCCCCGAGGATGCGCCCGCGGAGGCGGGTGCGCAAAACGAGAGCCTTCGCGCCTTGCCGCGCAGCCTCGCGCTCCCTAATCCCCACGCCATGATCTCGATTGCCAGCTGGAACATCAACTCGGTCCGCCTGCGGATCGACCAGGTCGTCAGGTTCGCCGAGGCGGAGCGGCCCGACGTGCTGTGCCTGCAGGAGATCAAGTGCCAGGAACACCAGTTCCCGGCGCAGGCGCTCGCCGATCTCGGCTACGTCCACCAGGCGATCCACGGGCAGAAGGGCTATCACGGCGTCGCCACGGTGAGCAAAGTCCCCTTCACCGAGATTTCGCGCCACGACTGGCAGGACAACGGCGAGGCGCGCCACGTCGGTGTCGAGCTGCACGGCGCCGGCGCAGGGCTGGTGATCGAGAACGTCTACATCCCGGCGGGCGGCGACGTCGCCGACCGCGAGGTGAATCCCAAATTCGGCCAGAAGCTCGATTTTCTCGCGCGGATGACCCGCTGGGCCGAGGCGATCGACCGCCCGACGCTGCTGGTCGGGGACTTCAACGTCGCCCCGCTCGAATGCGACGTCTACGACCACAAGGCGCTGCTCAAGGTCGTCAGCCACACGCCGCTCGAGGTCGAAACGCTTGGCCTGCTGCAGGGCGCGCACGAATGGGTCGATATCGGCCGCGCCTTCATCCCGGCGCCGGACCGCAACTATTCGTGGTGGTCGTACCGCAGCTATTGGCGGCAGAAGGACCAGGGGCGGCGGCTCGACCACATCTGGGCCAGCCCCGACCTCGCGAAGCAGGCCACGGGTTACCGCTTCGTCGAGGAGACGCGCAAGTGGGAGCAGCCGAGCGACCACGTGCCGATCGTCACGGAGCTCGACCTCTGAGCGAGGCCCCGCCTTCCCTGGCGCCATCGCGCCGCGCGGCGCAGGCGATCGATGCGCTGCGCCACGGCTGGCCGCTACAGGTCGGCGCGGGGCCGATCCTGTTGCCGGTCGAGACCGCACTCGGCACTGCGGCGCAGTCGCATCTGGCGCTGATTTCTGCGGCGCGCGCCGCGACGCTCAAGCTCACCAACCAGCGCGAGGCGGCCGATCCGCACGCCCCAGTGCTGATCCGCGCGGCCGAACCGATCGACCTTGCCGCCGCGCGCCCGATCGCCGATCCGGCGATGGATCTCGAAGCGCCGCTCAAGGGCCCATTTCGCGCCGACTCGCTGCGCTGGCGCGCCGAGGCCGAAGCGGCGATGGAACTGGCGCTGCTCGCCGGGATCCTGCCCGCGTTCCTCGTCGCGCCCACGCCCGCCGAACCGGCGGTCGCAGTGGCTGTGGAAGACCTCGCCGCCTGGCGCGATACCTCGCGGCTGACCATCGCCACCCGCGCCCGCTTGCCCGCCCTTGCCAGCGAGGACAGCGAGATCTTCGTGTTCCGCAGCGCCGACGACATGCGCGAGCACGTCGCCCTGGTCATCGGCAATCGCAGCGCCGAGCGCCTGCCGCTGGTCCGCTTGCACTCCGAATGCCTGACCGGCGACGTCTTCGGCAGCCTCAAGTGCGATTGCGGGCCGCAGCTCGACGCGGCACTGGCGGCGATGGCGGCCGAGGCGGCGGACGGCGGCTGGGGCGTGCTGCTCTACCTGCGCCAGGAAGGGCGCGGCATCGGCCTCGTCAACAAGCTGCGCGCCTATCGCCTGCAGGACCAGGGGTTCGACACGCTCGAGGCCAACCGCCGGCTCGGCTTGCCCGAGGAGGCGCGCGATTTTCCGGTCGCCGCGCGCATGCTCGACCTGCTCGGCATTTCCTCGATCAGGCTGATGACCAACAACCCGGCCAAGGTTGCCGCGCTGGAGGCCAGCGGTGTCGAAGTGGCCGAGCGCGTGCCGCATGCCTTGCCGACCAACCCGCACAACGAACGCTACCTCGCGACCAAGCGCGATGCGGCGGGGCACCTGCTGCCCTAGCGCAGCTGGCTGTCCTTGCTCCCGCGCCGGTTGATGGTCGAATGGACTACCGTCCGGTCGCGGCCAGACTGGCACTCGACGCAGGTTCGCACGCCGGGGACGGCTTCCCGCCGGCCCTCGGGAATCGGTTCGCCGCACAAGTCGCAATGGGTGGCGCTTTCGCCCTTCGGCATGCGCGAGCGGGCGGCGGAAACCGCGTCGTTCACGGTGTCGTCGATCTGGTCCTGAACCGCGCCGTCGCGCGTCCAACCGCCTGCCATCTGGTGCCTCCTTTCCGGATAAACCGGCGGCACCGGGCAGGGGTTCCCCTCAGCGCTTTTCGAAGCGGGCGAGGCCCGGGCCGAGCGCGTTTTCGCCGAGGTTGAGCTTGTCGCCCGACCAGTCGGCGACGAAGGCGGTGTTGCGCGAGATGCCGGGGGCGAGACGCGCGTCGTTGCCGACGATGAACAGCCCGGCGCTGGTCTGCTCGCGCCCTTCGGCGGCAACGGCGATGAAGGCGGACCAGTTTTCCTTGTCCTTGCCCTGCACGAACCAGTTGTTGCTGATCTGCCCGGTGGCCCCGTCGGGCAAGTCGATCATGTAGTTGGTGCCGTGCCCCCGGGCATCGTCGAAGCTCGAGCTGGCGACTTCGACCCGGGCGGCGCGGCTCTTCAGGTAATGCCCGCCGCTGCCTTCCTCGAAGCGGCTGCGGGTCACGCGGACCTGGGCGATTTCACCGGCGTAGATCGAATGGGCGCAGCCCGAGGAGTCCTCGCAGTTGCCGAGCCTGGAGAAGGTCGAACGGTCGACGACCAGGCGGCTTTGCGGATTGGCGCCGGTGAGGATGCCCTGCTGGCTGTCGTGGAACCAGCTCTGGGCGACGGTAAGATTGCCGGATTCGAGCCGGATGCCGGCGCCGTTGTAGTCGGGCACGGCCATGTTCTGGAACACCAGGCCGGAAACTTGGGCCGAGCGGCCGCGGAGCACCAGCGCCGCCTTGCCCTCGCAGGTAACGCCGTCGAAGACGGTTTTGCCCGGTTCGAGCGCGAGATAGGACACCTCGCCGCCGGTCTGCACCGCACACTGCCGGACGACGCCCGGCGCGATGGCGATCGAGCCCTTGCCGTTGCCGATCGCGTCCACCGCGTCCTGCAACCGCGCGAAGCCTCGGCCGGTTTCGACGACCGTGAAGGGGGCGGGGCCGGCCTGCGCGAACAGCGCACTCAGCGGGATCGCCGCGACCGCCAGCGCGGCAACCGCACCAAACAGCAGCAACGACGGCCGGTGGAGCGGGGGCTTGGCGCAAATTTCCATGCGCCCGCGTTAAGCCAGGAGGGTTAACGCATCGCTAAGCGGTCGGGCGTCGGCACGTCACAGCGCCGCCGCCAGCAGGCCCAGCCCGGCGAGCAGCAGGATGCCGGAAATGATGGCCAAGACCAGGTGCGGCTGGCCGATTTCGGCCGGCGTGCTGGCCTGGGCTCCGGCCTTGCGCGCGGTGACAGGAACGACGATCATCGGTTTATTCCTCCTCTGACTTGGGCGGGCGGCCGCGCCGCGGCGGATCGGGGCGCGGGACCTTCACGCCGCGGCGTTCGAGCGCCTCGCGCAGCAGGACCTCCAGTTCGGCGTTGACCGAGCGGAAGTCCTGCGCCGCCAGCCGCTCGATCGCCGCGTGGAGCGCGGGATCGAGCCGCAGGGCAAAGGCCTTCTTTTCGCGCGGCACTCCCTCGTCCTCAGGTGTAGAGCGAGCCCGCGTTGACCACCGGGTTCACGTCGCGCTCGCCGCACAGGACGACCATCAGGTTGGAAACCATCGCCGCACGGCGTTCGTCGTCGAGATGGACGATGTCCTCCTCGCTGAGTTTGTCGAGCGCCATCTGCACCATCGAGACCGCGCCCATGACCAGCTTGGCGCGTGCGGCGATGACCGCTTCGGCCTGCTGGCGGCGAAGCATGGCGCCGGCGATTTCGGAGGCGTAGGCGAGATGGGTCAGCCCGGCCTCGTCGACCTCGAGGCCGGCGACGTGAAGCCGCTCGTTGAGCTCGGCCCTGAGCTCGGCGTTGATCACGTCGGCACTGCCGCGCAGCGTGGTCTGGTCGTCCTCGCTCATGTCGTCGTAGGGATGGCGGGCGCCGACGGTACGCAGGCCCGCCTCGATCTGGATATTCACGAACTCGCGGTAGTCGTCGACGTCGAACACCGCCTGCGCGGTGTCGGCCACGCGCCACACCACGTTGCAGGCGACATCGATCGGATTGCCGCGCAGGTCGTTGATCTTGATCCGCTCGGAGTGGATGTTGTGCGCGCGCACGGACACCTTCTTCTTGCCCATCCACGGCCAGATCCAGCGCAGGCCCTGGGTGCGGTCGGTGCCCTTGTAGGAACCGAACAGCGTGATCACCGCGGCCTGGTTGGGCTGGATCATGTAGAAGCCCGCCAGCACCAGCCCGACGACCCCGATCGAGGCCAGGATGGTGCCCCCGAAGGCCAGCTTGGCCGCCTTGGCGGCGTACTCGCCCGGCACCATGTTCCGGATCAGGAACCAGGCCAGCAAGACGGCTGCCAGCAAAACGAGCAGCATGATGTAGCCGCTGAAGGTGCTGGCCGCGCTTTCGTGGCTCTTGGTCATGCCCCTGCTTTCGTTAGTCACGACGAATCTCCTTTTAAAGATGATATCATATTTATATCACCTTCGACGGAGTTCAAGCGGAATCGGCTTTCCTACAGGCAGGTTGCTGTGCAACGGTTCGGATCGCTCTTTGCCATCGTTGCCTCGCTCCCGCAGACTTTTTCGATCGCCCCCGCGAGTCTGTCACCCTGCTCGGGCGCAGTTTTTTACGTTGTGATTCAAGTGCTTGAACCGAAATTGCCCGGGTTACAGGGTGTAATTTGTGTCAACCTGCATCGTCAGGAAATGGCAACCGAATCTGAACGGACAGAGCTGGCCTGCCGGTCGGCTCGCTAGTGTCGGCGCAGCACCGCGAGAAAGGCATCGCCATAGGCCTCGAGCTTCTTGGCCCCTACGCCCGAGACCGCGCCCAGTTCGGCTAGGCTTGCCGGGCGCACCGCCGCCATCTCGCGCAGCGTTGCGTCGTGGAAGATGACGTAGGGCGGCACCTGCGCCTCGGCGGCGAGCTTGCGGCGCAGTTCGCGCAGCGCCTCGAACAGCGGGTCCCCCACCGGGTTGGCGGCCTGATTGCGGGCTCGCCGGCTCCCCCGTTCGGGCTTTTGCGGGCGGACGATCGAGAGCGTCCGGTCGCCCTTGAGGATCGCGCGTGCATCGCCTCCCAGCATGAGCCCGCCGTGCTCGGTCGCGACCAGGCTGCCGCGCGCCTGCAGCGCCCGGCTGACCGGCTGCAGCAGCCGCGCCTCGTCCTCGCCGACGATGCCGAACACGCTCAAGCGGTCGTGCCCGCGCTGCACGACCCGCTCGTCGTCGGCCCCGGTGAGCACTTTCTGGACGTGACCGAAGCCGAAGCTCTGTCCGGTGCGGTAGACCGCGCTGAGCAGCTTGCGGGCGATCTCGGTGGCGTCGATGACCTCGGGCGCTTCGAGGCAGTTGTCGCAGTTGCCGCAGGTTCCGGGCGGGTTCTCGCCGAAGTGGCGCAGCAGGATCGCGCGGCGACACCCGGGGGTTTCGACCAGCGCCGCCAGCGCATCGAGCCGGGCGCGCTCGCCCTGCTGGCGGGTCTCGTCCACCTCGCCGAGACGCTGGCGGGCCTGGGCGAAATCTCCCGCAGCCCAGAACATCACCGCCTGCGCCGGATCGCCGTCGCGACCGGCGCGGCCGGTCTCCTGGTAATAGGCCTCGATCGACTTGGGGATCCCGGCGTGGGCGACGAAGCGCACGTCGGGCTTGTCGATGCCCATGCCGAAAGCGATCGTTGCGACGATCACCGTGTCCTCGCTGGCCACGAAGGCCGCCTGGTTGCCGGCGCGCTCCTGCGGGTCGAGCCCGGCATGGTACGGCAGCACCGTGCGCCCGGTCGCCGCCGCCAGTTGCTCGGCAAGTTTCTCGACCTTGGCCCGGGTCGGGGCGTAGACGATGCCCGGCCCCGGCTCGCTGCGCATCAGGTTCGCCAACTGGCTCGCCAGCGACTGCCGCGGGCGAATCGCGTAGCGGATGTTGGGCCGGTCGAACCCGGCGACGATCAGCCCCTCGGCCGGGATGCCGAGCTGCTCGAGCACGTCGGCTCTGGTGCGGTGATCGGCGGTCGCGGTCAGCGCCAGCCGCGGCACCTCGGGAAAGGAATCGAGCAGCGGACGCAGCTGGCGGTAGTCGGGGCGGAAATCGTGGCCCCATTCGGAAACGCAATGCGCCTCGTCGATGGCGAACAGGCACAAAGGCGCGGACGACAGCAGATCGCGGAAAGCCGGCTGGCTGGCCCGCTCGGGCGCGATGTAGAGCAGATCGAGCTTGCCGGCGCGAAAGGCGTCCTGCGTCTCGCGCCAGTCGGCGTCGGCGCTGGTCAAGGTCGCCGCGGCGATGCCGTTGGCGCGCGCCGCACGCAGCTGGTCGTGCATCAGCGCGATGAGCGGGGAGATCACCACGCAGGTGCCCGGCAGGATCGTTGCCGGCAGCTGGTAGGTCAGCGACTTGCCCGCTCCCGTAGGCATGATCGCCAGCGTCGGTTTGCCCGCCAGGACGCGCCCGACGACGTCGTCCTGGACCCCGCGAAAGTGCTCGAAGCCGAAGACGGCGCGCAGGGCATCCCTTGCCCGGTCAAGACTTTCGACGCTGTCGGCCATGCGAAATCCTGTGCCAGATCCGCAGCTTGGACGGAACCGGTGACTGGCCGCATTTTGGACGTTTTCTACCGCCGCCGTGTCCGCTAAGCCTGCCCGCCCCGGCACGGCGCACCGTGCCCCTGTATTCGAGAGGTCCCACGATCATGAGAAAGTTCGCGATTTCCGCCTTTGCCTCCGCCGCCGTTCTTGCCCTCGCCGCCTGCGGCAGCGCCGACGACGCCTCCGAGGACGCGATGGCCGACAATGTCGAGATGCCCGCCGACGAGGCGATGAGCGAAGCGCCCGCGCCGGTCGCGGAAGAGAGCGCCCCGGTTGAGGACGCCAGCAGCGGCGTCGACGATTCGACCGCCGCCGCGGGCGAAGCCGCGCAGTCGGCTGCCGACGCCGCCGCGGCCGCCGCAGCCGACGCGACTTCGGCTACGAACTAGGCGAGTGACGATGCCGGGCTGGCGGGGCGGGCGCCCTGTCAGCCCGGGTCGCGCCGCGATCGAGCATGAAAGTCCTCGCTGCCCCCGTCCTTCTCCTCCTCGCTCTCGCGGCATGCGGGCCGCGCGATAACGATCCGGGTCCAGGCGGCGTGAGTGTCGGCGAAGCCAAGGCGCTCGACGAGGCGGCGGAGATGCTCGAGCAGCAGCGCGTCGAGCCCAAGGACATCCCCGGGGCCATCGCGAGCCCCTCGCCGCAACCCACCGGCTGACTGGGCCGCGGCGAATTGCCGGGATATCGGCGACGTGCTAGACGTTTCAACTGAAACCATGGCCACGATCGTCGAACCTGACAGCGACTTTAGCGCAATACCCCGGGTACCCGAGGGCGTCTTCACCGCGCCCCTGCGGCGCCCGGCGCACATCGGCGAGGATTGGCTCGAACCGAAGCAGCGCGCATACACTTCCGACGACGATGCGATCTGGAACGAGCTGTTCGCGCGGCAGATGGACATCCTCCCGGGCCGCGCCTGCAGCTCGTTCATGGCCGGCTTGCAGAAGCTGCACCTCAACCGCGGCGGCGTCCCGGATTTCGGCGATCTGTCCGAGGACCTCGGCAAGCTGACCGGGTGGAGCGTGGTCCCCGTGCCCATGCTGATCCCCGACCACGTGTTCTTCTGGCATCTCGCCAACCGCCGCTTCCCGGCGGGCAATTTCATCCGCACCCGCGAGACCTTCGACTACATTCAGGAACCCGACGTCTTCCACGACGTGTTCGGCCACGTCCCGCTGCTCACCGACCCGGTGTTCGCCGATTACATGCAGGAATACGGCAAGGCCGGGTGGAAGGCGATGCGCTACAACCGGCTCAAGGCCCTCGGCGCGTTATACTGGTACACGGTCGAATTCGGTTTGATGCAGGAGGGCGACGAGCTGCGCATCTACGGCGCCGGCATCCTCTCGGGTCCGCGCGAGGCGATTTTCGCGCTCGAAGCGCGCTCGCCCAACCGGATCATGCTCAACGTCGACCGGGTAATGCGCACCGATTACGTGATCAGCGACCTGCAGCCGACATACTTCGTCATCGAGAGTTTCGAGGATCTCTACCGCCAGACCGTCGAACGCGATTTCGATCGGCTTTATCGCAACCTGCATCCTGGCTTCACCTATGCCAACGCGGCGGTGATCGACGTCGACGACGTGCTCCACCGCGGCACGCAGGAGTACCACCTGCGCGGCGGCCGCGGGTCGGACGCGGATCCGGTCTAGCCCGGACCGAAAAAGGCGACCCCGGATCGCTCCGGGGCCGCCTTCGCGTACGTGTTTGATGAGCCTTAGTTGACGGCGGTGGTGTCGTCCTCGGCCGCTTCTTCCATCGCGTCGGCCTTGTTTTCCGCCGCTTCGGTCATGGCATCGGCCTGATCGTCGGTGATCTGGCCGGCGTCTTCCATCGCTTCGGCCTGGTCGTTCACCACTTCGGCCTGCTGTTCGCCGGCATCTTCGGCGGCGTTCTCCTGCGCACTGTCACACGCCGAGAGGCCGAGGCCGAGAGCGGCGACGGCCGCGAGCGCAATAAACTTCTTCATTCGTATTCCCCTTGGTTTCAGGACCGGAGCACCCGGCCCTTGCGAGCAGTATTATGCCTTTGGCCCCGCGCGTCCACGCGCGAAATTCGGACCAAGCACGTTCAGTAAGGCGACGACTACCGTCGCACCCACCAGCGTCAACAACACCGCAGCTATGCCGTAGGTTCCAGCAAGAAGATTGCCGGCACCCAAAAACGGGGCAATCAGCAAGCCCGCCGCGAGGGCCCCGGCGAGACCCGCAACGAGTTGAATCGCAATTCCTCGAAAACCTTCGATGCGCCCGATGACGGCGGCCAGCCAACCGATGGCCAGCCCCGCAACGATGATGAACGGTAGTCCCATGGCGGTTCAGGCACGTCTCCTTGCCAGGAACCAATCGCCCGCCGTTCCTATCGTTCCGCGTAGTGGGCGATCCTAGCGGAGGCCGAGCCAGGCAATGGCCGCCAGGCCGACAGCGATGCGATACCATGCGAAGGGCGCAAATCCGTTGCGACTGACATAGGCGACGAAGGCGCGGATCACGACCAGCGCAACCACGAAGCTGACCGCGAAACCGATCGCAATTTCGCCCCAGCCGACCGGCATGCTGCCGTTGGTAAGACGGTCGCCCTTTTCGAACAGCTCGAGCGCGGTCGCTCCCACCATCGTGGGCACCGCCAGGAAGAACGAGAATTCTGCGGCGGTCTTGCGGTTCACGCCGAGCGCCAGCGCGCCCATGATCGTGGCGCCCGAACGGCTGACTCCCGGGATCAGCGCCAGGCACTGCGCGAATCCGATCCCGACGACCTGGCGCAGCGGCATGTCGGCGACGCCGTGCTCGCCCTGTGGATCGACAAGTTTCTCGATGCCGAGGATCGCGATGCCGCCAAGCAGCAGCGTCCAGCCGACCAGCATCGGGCTGCCGAGCATGACGTCGATATAGTTCTTCAGCGCCAGGCCGAGGACCGCGCTGGGCAGGAATGCGAGCAGGATGTTTCGCGCGAACATCAGGCCCGGGCGTTTGAGCCGCAGCACGCCCATGCCGGCGCTCCAGAATGTCGGCCAATACTGGTAGACCACGGCAAGGATCGCGCCGAGCTGGATGACGACGTTGAACATCGTCCACTCGTCGGCATCGTAACCGAACAGTTCGGTCGCCAGGATCAAGTGGCCCGTGGAAGAGACCGGAACGAATTCGGTCAGGCCCTCGACGATTCCGAGCAGGATTGCAGTGAGGGTCAGTCCCATGGGCCGGCGGTCATGGCGCGGCAGGCTGACAAGTCAAGCTCGCCCCGCCTGCCGCGGCAGATTTTCACCAGATGTGGACGCGTTCTTCGGGCGGCAGGTAGAGATCGTCCGAAGGCGTAACGTTGAACGCCTTGTACCAGGCATCCTGATTGCGCACGGCCCCGTTGGTGCGGAACTCCTCGGGGCTGTGTGGATCGGTCAGCAACCGCTGGCGGCCGAGGGCCTCGCGCTGCATCGAGCGCCACACTTGCGCCCAGGAAATGAAAAAGCGCTGATCGCCGGTAAGACCGTCGATCACGGGCGCTTCCTTGCCGCCGAGCGACATCTTGTAAGCCCGGTAGGCGAGGCTGAGCCCCCCGATGTCGCCGATATTCTCGCCCAGTGTCAGGCGGCCGTTCACGCATGTCTTGCCGTCGTCGTAGGGACAGTACTTGCCGTACTGGTTCGCCAGCTTGTCGCCCAGCTGCGTGAACTTGGCGAGGTCGGACGGTTGCCACCAATTGCGCAGCGTGCCGGTGGCGTCGGACTTGGATCCCTGATCGTCGAAGCCGTGGCCCATCTCGTGGCCGATTACCGCGCCGATCCCGCCGTAATTGACTGCCGGGTCGGCATTGGGGCCGAAGAACGGCTGCTGCAGGATGGCGGCGGGGAAGACGATCTCATTGAAGACCGGGTTGTAGTAGGCGTTCACCGTTTGCGGAAGCATGCCCCATTCCGTCTTGTCGACAGGCTTGCCCAGCTTCGATCGGTTGTCCTGGATATTCCACGCGATGGCGCGAATGCGATTGCCCAGAGCGTCGTCGGGCCGGATTGCAAGACCCTCGTAGGTCTCGAACTCGTCGGGATAGCCGACCTTGGGCGTGAACGCGTCGAGCTTGGCGATCGCTTCCTTCTTGGTCGCCTCGCTCATCCAATCGTTGCTTTCCAGGCTCGTCGCCAGCGCCTTGCGCAGGTTGGCGACAAGCTCGTCCATCGCCTGCTTGCTTTCGGGCGGGAAGTATTTCGCGACGTACAGCTGGCCGAGTTGCTCGCCGAGTTCGCCCTCCGTTGCCGCGATTGCGCGCTTCCAGCGGGGCCGCTTCTCCGGCTGCCCGCTCAGCAGCTTGCCGTAAAAGGCGAAGTTCGCGTCGTCGATCTCGGTCGGCAGAACCGGCGCATTGTTCGACAGGAACCTCGCCGCCATGAAGGCCTTGAGCGTCGGCAAAGGGGTCTTGGTGAGCAGCTTCATCATCGCCGGAGTTCCGCCGCCGATGCCGGCGAGGAATTCGGGCGTGAGGCCGAATTCCTCGACTTCTTCGGGCGTCGGGGGAATCTGCGGTACGAGGAACTGGGGCTGATCGCCAAATTGCGCGGATGCCAGCAGCCGCTCGGTCGGGAATTGCGGCGCCAGCGCCGCCAGGTCCGCCTTTGTCAGCTTGTTGTAGGTAACGTTGTCGTCGCGCAGCGAAGCGCGCGCCCATTCGAGCTCGGCAACCTGATGCTCGAACGCATAGACGGATTCGGCCGCAGCCGCGGGGTCCTGATATCCCGCCTTGCCGAGCAGGAACGCCAGGTAATCCTTGTAGGCGGCTTGAATCTTCCGGTTTCGCTCGTTGTCGACAAGGTAGTAATCGCGGTCGGGCAAACCCATCCCGTCGAACCCGACCGAAACGATGTAGCTGTTCGGATCCTTGGGATCGACGGTTACACCGGGCGAAACCACGGACGGAAAGCCCGCTTGCGGAAACAGCTCGACAAGCGCGGCAAGATCGGGCGCCTGGTAGATCTTCTCTAGATACGGCATCGCCGGAGCCATTCCGGCCGCGTCGATGGCATCGGTCTTCAGATAGGCGTTATAGGCGTCGACAATGCGGCGCTCGGCCGTGCCCGGTGCCGGGTCGCTCTTGGCTAGGTCGGCGACCAGCTTCTCGACGTCCGCGGTCGACTTCTCGCTGAGCATGGTGAAGGCGCCGTAGCGCGAGTACTCGGCGGGGATCGGGTTGTTCTTGAGCCACTTCGCGTTGACGTAGGCGAAAAAGTCATCGCCGGGATCGACCGACGGATCGAGCGCCGAGGGGTCGACGCCCCAGGTGCCGAACGACATCTGCGGCGGCGGTGTCCGCTCGGCCTGGTCCTGCGCGGCGGAAGGCACCGCCAGTGCGAGCGCGGCAGCGGAAACGGTCAGTTTGAAAATCGTGCGGATCATGAAAGCCCCTGCATTCGCGAGTTCGACGGAATTCTAAATGTTGTGGCCGCAACGACGGAACCGCGCGCGACGCCCAGTTTCATTTGATACTTGACCGATTAATGCAGGCTGAGCTTGTGCGGTCAAGCTCGCTCAGGCCGCGACGTCATCGAATTGCAGCGAGGCGAGGCGCGCATAGAGACCGCCGGCAGCCTGCAGTTCGGTGTGCGTGCCCTGTTCGACGATCCGTCCATTCTCCATCACCACGATCCGGTCGGCGGCCCGCACGGTCGCAAGGCGGTGGGCGATGACCAGCGTCGTGCGATCGGTCATCAGCCGCTCGAGCGCCTGCTGCACCAGTCGCTCGCTTTCGGCATCGAGTGCGCTGGTGGCTTCGTCGAGCAGGAGGATGGGCGCATCGCGCAGCACCGCGCGGGCGATGGCGACGCGCTGCCGCTGGCCGCCCGACAGGCGCGCGCCGCCTTCGCCAAGAAAGGTATCGAGACCTTGCGGCAGCGCCTTGAGGAAATCCTCGGCATTGGCGGCGCGGGCGGCATCCCAGATCGCCTCCTCGCTCGCCTCCCAGGCGCCGTAGCGCAGGTTGTCGCGCGCGCTCGCCGCGAACAGCGTGCCTTCTTGCGGCACCAGCGCAAAACGGCGGCGGACGTCTGCGGGATCCGCGCTCGTCAGCGGCACCCCGTCGACCCGTATCGTGCCGAGCTGGGGATCGTAGAACCGCTCGGCAAGCTGGAAGATGGTCGATTTGCCCGCGCCGGAGGGGCCGACCACGGCAACCGTCTCGCCCGGCTCGATAGTGAGCGTGAAGTCCGCAACCGCCGCCACTTCGGGCCGCGTCGGATAGCGGAAGGTGACGTGATCGAAGGCCAGGCTGCCGCGCGGCGGTTCGGGCAAGGCCTGCGGGCGGGCCGGCGCGGCAATCTCGGGTTTGACCTTGAGCAGCTCGTTGAGCCGGCTCGCCGCGCCCGCGCCGCGCAGCAGGTCGCCATAGACCTCGGTCAGCGAGCCGAACGCGCCCGCGACGAGCATGCCGGTGAGCACGAAGGCGGCGATCGTTCCCCCCGACAGGGTACCCTCGACCACCTGGATCGCGCCGCGCCACATCAGTATCGTGATGGCGCCGAAGACAAAGGCGATAACCGTGACGGTCATCAGCGAGCGCAGGATGATGCGCCGCCGGGCCGTGCCGAAAGTGCTTTCGACCGCGGCCGCGAAACGCGCCTGTTCGCGCCCTTCCTGATTGAAGCCCTGAACGATCTTCATCGCCCCGAGCACCTCCGAAGTCATCGCCCCGACGTCGGCGATCCGATCCTGGCTTTCGCGCGAAACCGAACGCACACGGCGCCCGAAGATAGCCATCAGCGGGATCACCACGACGACCACGGCGACGAGCGCACCGGTCATCAGCGGCGAGAGATACAGCAGGTACGCCGTTCCGCCGAGCACCGTGATCACATTGCGCAGCGCGACTGACACGGTCGTGCCGACCACCTGATCGATTTGCGCCGTGTCGGCGGTCATGCGCGAGGAAATCTCGCTGGGCGAGTTTTCCTCGAAGAAACCGGGCGACTGGCGCAAGAGGTTGCGCTGAACCGCCAGCCGAATGTCGGCGACGACCCGCTCGCCCAGAGTCGAGACGAAATAGAACCTGCTGCCCGTTCCCACCGCCAGGACCATGACGATCATCAACAGGTAGCGGAACCAGCGACCGATTTCCGCCGGATCACTGCCGGCGGCAAAGCCGCGGTCGATGATCAGGCGAAAGCCCGAGGGAATAGCCAGCGTCGCCGCGGCAGTGACGACGAGCGAGACGAGGGCAAGCGCAACGTGCCGCGGATATCGTGCGGCGGCCTTGCCGATCATGGTCAGCGGGCCGAGATTATCGGCGGGCTCGACGTCTGGACGCTGGGGGCGGCGGGCCATGGCGGCGCGCCTAGCCGATTGCGGCGCTAGATTGAAGCGGAATGACGGCTCCTGCTCAGACGATCGGAAATGCCGCATTGCAACATGAGGTGTTTGGTTGCAGTGTGAAATGCAAATTTCCCGCCAAACGGTAAGACCGGCGGCGAACCGAGGAACGTGATCTTGCTCTACAACGCTTATGAAATGCAGCGAACTTTGCTGGCCGGTGCGAGCAACTGGGCCGCGATCAGCGCCAAGGTGCTCAACAATCCGGCCCTGCCCATGGGCTATTTCGGCATGGGACCGATCGTCGCCAGCGCGCTCGAGGTCTTCGCCCACCTCTATGAAGAGCGCGGCAAGCCGGACTTCGGCATCGATGCCGTGGAAATCGAGGGCAAGCGCCGCACGGTCAGCGAAAAGGTCGTGCTGGAGAAGCCTTTCGGCAACCTGCGTCATTTCCGCCGCGCCGGCTTGCCCGCGAATGCGCCCAAACTGCTGATCGTTGCGCCGATGAGCGGGCATTATGCCACGCTGCTGCGCGGAACCGTCAAGCGGATGATCGAAAAGCACGAGGTCTGGGTCACCGACTGGGCCGACGCCAAGATGGTTCCTCTGTCGGAGGGCCATTTCGATCTCGACGACTACATCGATTACCTGATCGAGTTTCTCCGATTCACCGGCGAGGGCACACATGTGCTGGCGGTGTGCCAGCCCTCGGTCCCGGCCTTCGCGGCGACCGCGATCATGGCTGCCGACAACGACCCCTGCCGTCCCGCGACGCTGACGATGATGGGGGGACCGATCGATACCCGCGCCAGCCCGACGAGCGTCAACAACCTGGCGATGGAAAAGCCGCTGTCGTGGTTCAAGGCCAACGTCATCGCGACCGTGCCACTCAACTATCCCGGCGCAGGGCGGAAGGTCTATCCGGGCTTTCTCCAGCTTGCCGGATTCCTCTCGATGAACATCGAGACTCACATGATGAGCCACTACGAGATGTTCAAACACCTCACGGTGGGCGAGACCGAGGAAGCGGCCTCGACCAAGCGGTTCTACGACGAGTACCTCTCGGTCTGCGACATGACCGCGGAATTCTACCTCGAGACAATCGAAGAGGTGTTCCAGAGCCATTCCCTCCCGCGCGGCAAGTTCGTCCACCGCGGGAAGCCGATCGACCCCGACGCGATTCGCGACACGGCGTTGCTGGCGATCGAGGGCGAGAACGACGACATTTCAGGCGTCGGCCAGACCCGCGCCGCGCTCGACCTCGCCGAGCACCTGCCGCTGGCGAAGAAGAAGTACCACCTCGCCCGCGACGTCGGGCACTACGGGATCTTCAACGGCAGCAAGTGGCGCAACCGAATCGCCCCCGTGGTCGAGGAATGGATTGCCAGCAACGGCCGCGAGCCAGGCGGACCGTAGTCACCGCGATATGCCGCAAACGCCCTCCGGGTCAGCGGGGCTCAGGCGGCGACAGCTCCGCTGTTCTCAGGACGACGGAAGCGGGCCTTGTCCGGTTCGCGCGTGGTTCGGCGGACATAGCTCCACAGGCCGCATTGCAGCCCGATCAGCATGTAGCAGAACGGCTGGAAGGCGATGCCGACAAACAGCGATCCGACCATGTAGACGATTTGCGCCTGTTGCAGCCCCGTTGCCAGTCCGCGCTGCCAGCTGTCCTTGCCGTCCTCGCCGCGGCGGAACATCCAGCGAATTCGCTCCATGTGCCAGACGCCGAGCAACTGCAGCAAGAGCCACAGTCCGAAGCCGAACCAGCCCTGCTCGCCGATCATCTCGAAGTAGGATGAGTGGTAGGCACGGCCCTTGTCGGTCACCTGATCGTAAACCACGCGCACGTTTGTGCCTTCGCCCTCGCGCTTGGCCGTGTAGTAGGTGAAGCTGTTCTGCCGATAGGCATCGAAGCCGCCCCCCCACGGGTTCTTCTTCACGTAGTCGAGCGTCCACTCCCACACCTGCACGCGCGTCGAGGCACTCTCGTCGCCCTGGGTGTTGGTCAGTGTTTGCATCCGCTCGAGGTAGCTCTGCGGGAGGAAGGGGATCGCCGCCACCAGTGCCAGCGCGCCGCCCCCGGCGAGCAAGAATTTGTGCTTGGCGGTCCGCAGCATCAGAATTCCGAGCACCGCGGCACAGACCAGCCCGGTCCGTGCGGCCGTCCCGACGGGGATCAGCAGGCAGGACAGGATCAATCCCGCGACGAAAGCCCAGACCCGCCAATCGGGCTTGAATATCGTGCCGTGCCGCGCCAGCCACAGCGCCAGGGGAATGGTCGCGACGGCTGCCGTTGACAGGATCGAACCTTCGTAGAGCCCGGCATTTTCGCGCACGAGCAACGACAGCGTGCCGTAGCCGCCCCCGCCAAGCACGGTTTTTATGCCGCCGTTGATGACGATCGTGCCTATCGACAGCACCATGATCAGTGCGGCGGCCTCCAGCCGCAGTTTCGTGCGCAGCGTCAGCGGCAGGAAGGCGGCGAAGACGAGGGCTTTCCACACCCACTCCCACTTCACCTTCGCCTCGACCGGGAAGTCGGCATGGAGCGTGGTGAAGAAGCAATAGACGAGCAGGGCGACGATCAGGCCCTGTCGCAAAGTGAACCGGCTGCCTTTCTTGCTGTCGAACAGCAGCCAGCCGCCGAAGCAGGCGACGAAGGCGATCAGCGACAGCGGAATCGCCTGGATGATCGTCCAGCCGACTTTCTGCGGCGCGACCACGTCGATGTAGATGTACACCAGCACCCATAGGAACGGGCGCTTGATGCCGAGCGCGAGGAAAGCGCCGACGAAAGCGAGGAGGAACAGATCGAGCATCCTACTCTGCGGCGTCCCCGGCCGTTCGATGCCAGGGCTTGCGCGCAGCGGGCCTCCGGTCCTCCTGATCGAGGTCGTCGCGCGACAACAGTCGCACGAGCGCGACCATCATCAGGCCGTGCGTCAACACTAGTGTGGCGAGGTCGATCAAGGCGCATCCCCGAAGCGAGCGGAGCGATTTCCGGACACTCCTGCCGCCGCCTTACCCGCGCCGGGTTGACGCGCCGTTAAGCTTGTCGTGGCACAGCGGCGGCGATGACCCGGGTCCTCCACGTCCTCGACCATTCGCTGCCGCTGCATAGCGGCTACACCTTCCGCACACGTGCTATCCTCCGCGCGCAGCAGGCGACAGGGATTGAGGTCCGCGGCGTGACCGGCCTGCGCCACGGCGCCGAAGGCCCTGCGACGGAGGAGATCGACGGCCTGACCTTTCACCGCACGCCGGGCGCCGCGAGCGGACCGGCGGGGCTACGCGAATGGCGCGAAATCGGCGCGCTGGCCCGCGCGATCGAGGCGGTGGCCGCCGAATGGCGGCCCGATGTGCTCCACGCCCATTCGCCGGCCTTGTGCGGCTTGGCAGCGGCCCGGGCGGCGCGAGCCCTGGACCTGCCACTGGTCTATGAAATCCGCGCCTTCTGGGAGGACGCGGCAGTCGGCAACGGCGCGTCGCGCGAGGGCTCGCTCAGGTACCGCCTGACCCGCGAGCTCGAAAACCGCGCCATCGCCGCCGCCGCCGCGGTGGTGACGATCTGCCAGGGTCTGCGGTGCGATCTCGTCGCGCGCGGGGTCGCACCCGAGAAGATCTCAGTGATGCCCAACGGCGTCGACCTGACACTGTTCGGCGCCGCGCCGCGCCGTGACGAGGCGCTCGCACGCAAACTTGCAATCGGCGAAGGGCCGGTGATCGGGTTTATCGGCAGCTTTTACGACTACGAAGGACTCGACGACCTCATCGACGCCATGCCGGACCTCCTGCGGGTTCACCCCGGGGCGCGCCTGCTGCTGGTTGGCGGCGGCCCGATGGAAGCCGCGCTCAAGGCGCGCAGCGAGGCCTCGCCCGTCGCCCACGCGATCCGCTTTGCCGGGCGCGTCCCGCACACCGAGGTCGAAGGCTACTATTCGCTGTGCGACATCATGGCCTATCCCCGCAAGCGCAGCAGGTTGACGGATCTCGTCACGCCTCTCAAGCCGCTCGAAGCGATGGCCCAAGGGCGCATCGTCGCCGCTTCCGATGTCGGAGGGCACCGCGAATTGATTGCCGACGGCGTAACCGGCGTGCTGTTTCCGGCCGACGATCCCGCGGCCTGTGCCGTCCGACTCGCCGCGCTGTTCGATGCCAGGGAAGGCTGGGATGCCATGCGGCAGGCCGGCCACGCCCACGTCGCGGCGCATCACGATTGGGCCCGCAATATTCGTCATTATCAAGACGTTTACCAAGGCTTGCTAGGGCCGGATCGAGAGGGCCGCCCACAGGTTGCGGCATGATGCCCGCCGACGCTGACAGGAAGTATTTGTGGCCACGATGTCCGCCGACATGAACCGAATGAACACCGATACCGCGAAAGCGCCCATCAGTTCGCATCCTGCGTTCCCGGCAATCGTTGCGCTGTGGTTCGCCGCGTTGCTCGGCCTTGGCACCCTGATCCTCCCTGTTGGTCTTCTCGAGCGTCTCAGCGGCGTGACGGGGATCGCGGCGCTTATGCCTTCGGCCGCACCGCCGCTCGGCTTCACCGCGCGTGCCATGCTGGCGCTCGCCGCGGGGGTCGCCGGCGGGGTCATGGGTCTGCTGCTGGCAAGGAGAGTGGCGCTGACCCACGCGCACCGGCCACGCGACCGCGTGGCCGACACCAAGCCGGCGCGGCGACCGATCTCGGCTCACGACGAACTCGGCGAGGAGGGCCTCGCAGCGCTGGACGAGGGCTTCGGCAAGGCGCGCCCGCGCGCCGCCGCGCCCCAGAAGCGCCGTGCCCTGGCGTTCGCCGAAGAGAGCGCGAAGAGCGAATTCCTCGATGCAGTGCCGCTGCCCGGCGAGGACGCAGAGTATGAGGAGGCCGGCGATGCTTTGGACGCAGATGCACTCGATCTCGGCGACTTTGCCGGACCCGGCGATGACACCGACGGCCAGGAGATTGCCATGACCGACTTTACCCCGCCAGTCCTGCCCGAGGATAGCGTCGATGAGGAGAACGTGGCGTTCGCTAGCGAAGGCGAACGTCAGGAATTCCGGCTGGTGAGCACTATCGCTGCCCCCGAACTCGAACAGCTCGATCCGCATGAGGATCTGGAAGAAGAGTCCCAACAAGACACGCCCGCGGCAGAGGCGCTGCCGTTCGCCGCGCCATCGCTGCGGCGCAAGATGGCGGCTCTCGAGGTGCCGAACGAAGAGGAAGATCAGTTGGACGACGAATTGCCCGATTTCTCGCTGCCGCGCCTGCACGGGGAGTCCGCGCCGGCGGACCCTGCCTCCATGCCCCAGGTCCATGAGGCGGCGCCGGTCTTGTCGGTCGTCGAGCCGTCCGATGAAGCGCTTGACGTGCAGGCCGACGACCGGCCACTCGGCGATCTGGGCCTGGTCCAGCTCGCCGCTCGTCTGGGCGCATCGCTCGAACGGCGGCGTGCGCAAAGGGCCGTACAGGCGCATCCCGCTCCCGCGGCCCGGCCTATTTTTTCCGATGCGATCGAAGACTTCGATGCCGCCGCCGCGGAAGAGGCTGCCCGCGCCCGAGCCGACTTCTTTGGCGGACAGCACAGCGCCGATGGCGCGGCGTCGACCGAGTCCGCATTCGCACCCGCCGCCGAATCGGAACCGGCTGCCGACCCCCAGGCCTTCGCCGCGCCGGAGCCTGAGCCTGAGCCTGAGCCTGAGCCTGAGACAATGTTCAGCTACGACTATGACGAACAGGAAGAAGACGACGAGGACCTTGCCGCGTCGTTCTCGCTCCCTCTCCGGAAGAAGCCGAGCGCATCAGCCCAGCCTTTCGATGCGCTCGATTTCGACGAGCCCGAATCCGAGGACGACGAAGACTCGGAAGAAGAATACAGTTCGCTCCTCGCGATGAAGAACCCGTTCCAGCGCCAGCAGGCGGAATTCGTCCGCATCGATGAGCCGGAGCCGGAGGAAGACGACTTCGAAGCGGCTGTGACCTTTCCCGCAGCCAAGCAGAGCGCCGAGGTGGTCGAAGCTCCGTCCGACGACGCCCCGCGGCCCTTCGATCCCCCTGCGGGCAACAGCGCCAAGGATGCACCGCGCAACCACGGCGATGCCGAGCGCGAACTGCGCGCCGCGCTCGAAACCCTCCAGCGGATGAGCGGAGCTGCCTAAACTCGGCCGGCGGCGATAAGCCGCGATCGGCGACCACAACGTTTCGAAGGCCCGTTCCGCACGCCGGAGCGGGCCTTCGCGCTTGCAAAAACAGCTTCGTGTCGCCAAGGGAGAACTTCGCGACATTTTCGGTAGCAGCCGGTATGAGAGAATCGGCCTTCGTTGCGGCGCAAGCCGCCTCGAGGCTCGCTACCTTGACTAAAGAACAGGAATACGAGTTTGATGGAGTTTCCCGCGCCCCAGGGCCTCTACGATCCGCGCAACGAACATGACTCCTGCGGTGTGGGCTTCGTGGCCCATATCAAGGGAACCAAATCGCACGCGATCGTCAGCCAGGCGCTGGAGATCCTTGCCAACCTCGATCACCGCGGCGCGGTGGGCGCCGATCCGCTGCTCGGTGACGGCGCCGGCATCCTCATGCAGATCCCCGATCCGCTCTATCGCAAATGGGCGGAGAGCGAGGGCCTGACCCTGCCGCCGGCGGGCGAATACGCCGTTGCGATGTGCTTCTTGCCGCAGGAAGACGCAGCGCGCGAATTCATCTGCGGGCAGTTCGAGAAGTTCATCGCCAAGGAAGGCCAGCGTCTGATCGGCTGGCGCGACGTGCCGACCACACAGGACGGCCTGGGCAAGGCGGTGCTCGCCTCTATGCCGATGATCCGGCAATGCTTCATCGGCCGCGGCGAGAGTTGCGAGGACCAGGACGCCTTCGAGCGCAAGCTGATCGTCATCCGCAAGCAGACCCAGAACCCGCTCAAGGAGCTGGCCAGGAAGAAGGGCATGCCGGAGATCGAAAAGCTCTACATGCCGAGCTTCTCGAGCCGCACCGTCGTTTACAAGGGCCTGTTGCTGGCGACCCAGGTCGGAAGCTTCTACGACGATCTGCGCGATCCCGACTGCGTCTCGGCGCTCGGACTCGTGCACCAGCGCTTTTCGACCAACACCTTCCCCAGCTGGCGGCTGGCGCAACCGTTCCGGCTGATTGCGCACAACGGCGAGATCAACACCGTGCGCGGCAACGTCAACTGGATGAACGCCCGCCGCCGGACGATGGAGTCCGAACTTCTCGGTCCGGACCTCGACAAGTTGTGGCCGATCGTCCCGCACGGACAATCCGACACCGCCTGCCTCGACAACGCGCTCGAGCTGCTCCTGCTAGGCGGCTATTCGCTCGCCCACGCGATGATGATGCTCATTCCGGAAGCCTGGGCGCGCAACCCACTGATGGATCCGGCACGCAAGGCGTTCTACGAATACCATGCCGCGCTGATGGAACCATGGGACGGCCCCGCGGCGGTCGCTTTTACGGACGGACGGCAGATCGCCGCGACGCTCGACCGCAACGGCCTGCGGCCCGCGCGCTTCTGCGTCACACGCGACGACCTGTGCATCCTTGCCTCCGAAAGCGGAGTGCTGCCGGTGCGCGAGGCCGATATCGTGCGCAAGTGGCGCCTGCAGCCGGGCCGCATGCTTCTGATCGACCTCGAGGAAGGCCGGATCGTAGAGGACGAGGAGCTCAAGGCCGAGCTGGCCAATGCCGAGCCTTATGCCAAGTGGCTCGCCCAGGCGCAGTACAAGCTGGGCGACCTCGAGGCGATCGAGACCGATTACGAAGCTGTTCGCGAACACGGCGTCAGCCTGCTCGATAGGCAACAGGCCTTCGGCTACACACAGGAGGATCTGACCAAGTTCCTCGAGCCGATGGCCCAGAACGGCGACGACCCGCTCGGCTCCATGGGAACCGATACGCCGCTTGCCGTGCTGTCGGAGCGCAGCCGGCTGCTCTACGACTATTTCAAGCAGAACTTCGCCCAGGTCACCAACCCGCCGATCGATCCGATCCGCGAGGAGCTGGTGATGAGCCTGCTTTCGATGATCGGGCCGCGGCCTAACCTCCTCGGCCACGACGCCGGCACCCACAAGCGGCTCGAGGTCGAGCAGCCGATCCTGACCAACACGGACATGGAGAAGATCCGTTCGGTCGAGAGTTCGCTCGACGGGGCCTTCCGCACCGAAACGATCGACATGACCTGGGATGCCGCCAGCGGAGCTGACGGCCTCGAAATGGCGATCAAGGAAATGTGCTGGGCGGCGACCGAGGCGGTCTTGCAGGATCGGAACATCCTGATCCTGTCCGACCGCGCGCAAGGTCCCGACCGCATCCCGATGCCGGCTCTGCTGGCGACAGCGGCCGTGCACCACCATCTGGTCCGCCAGGGCCTGCGCATGCAGACTGGCCTTGTCGTCGAGACCGGCGAGGCGCGCGAGGTGCATCATTTCTGCGTTCTCGCGGGCTACGGGGCGGAAGCGATCAACCCATACCTCGCTTTCGAGACGATCGAGCACCTGCGGGCCGAGAAATTCCCGCAGCTCGACGCCAAAACGGTCGCCAAGAACTACATCAAGGCGGTCGGCAAGGGCATCCAGAAGGTCATGTCCAAGATGGGCATCTCGACCTACCAGTCCTACTGCGGCGCGCAGATTTTCGACGCAGTCGGCCTGTCGAGCGAATTCGTCGAGAAGTACTTCACCGGTACCGCGACGACCATCGAGGGCGCCGGACTGCAGGAAATCGCCGAGGAAACCGTGCGCCGCCATGCCGCGGCGTTCGGCGACAACCCGATCTACGAGCATATGCTCGACGTCGGCGGAATCTACCAGTACCGCCTGCGCGGCGAAGACCACGCCTGGACCCCGACCAGTGTCGCCAGCCTGCAGCACGCGGTGCGCGGCAACAACTTCAAGAATTACGAAGAATTCGCGAAGTCCCTCAACGAGCAGGCGGAACATCTGCTGACGATCCGCGGGCTGATGGAGCTGAAGAAGGCCGACGCGCCGCTCGACATCTCCGAGGTCGAATCCGCCGAAGAAATCGTCAAGCGCTTCAGCACCGGAGCAATGAGCTTCGGCTCGATCAGCCGCGAGGCGCACACCACGCTGGCGATCGCCATGAACCGCATCGGCGGACGCTCGAACACCGGCGAGGGCGGCGAAGAGCCCGACCGGTTCCTACCGATGGCCAATGGCGATTCGATGCGCAGCCGGATCAAGCAGGTTGCCTCGGGGCGCTTTGGCGTGACCACCGAGTACCTGGTCAACTCGGACGACATCCAGATCAAGATGGCGCAGGGCGCGAAGCCCGGCGAAGGCGGCCAGCTGCCCGGCCACAAGGTCGACAAGGTGATCGGAAAGGTGCGCCATTCGACGCCGGGCGTGGGCTTGATCAGCCCCCCGCCGCACCACGACATCTATTCGATCGAAGACCTCGCGCAGCTCATCCACGACCTCAAGAACGTCAATCCAGTCGCGCGCATCTCGGTCAAGCTGGTCTCGGAAGTCGGGGTCGGTACGGTCGCCGCGGGCGTTTCCAAGGCGCGCGCGGACCACGTGACCATTTCGGGGTATGAAGGCGGCACCGGGGCCAGCCCGCTGACCAGCCTGACCCATGCCGGATCGCCGTGGGAAATCGGCCTCGCCGAAACCCAGCAGACCTTGCTGCTCAACGATCTGCGCAGCCGCATCGCGGTGCAGGTCGATGGCGGCCTGCGCACCGGGCGCGACGTCGCCATCGGTGCGCTGCTCGGCGCCGACGAGTTCGGCTTTGCCACTGCCCCGCTGATCGCGGCGGGCTGCATCATGATGCGCAAGTGCCACCTCAATACTTGCCCGGTCGGCGTGGCCACGCAGAACCCCGAGCTGCGCAAGCGCTTCACCGGCCAGCCCGAGCACGTCATCAACTACTTCTTTTTCGTCGCCGAGGAACTGCGGCAGATCATGGCCGAGATGGGCTTCCGCAGCGTGGAGGAGATGATCGGTCGGGTCGATCGCATCGACACCCGGCGGGCGATCAAGCAGTGGAAGGCGCGCGGGGTCGACCTGTCGCGGATCCTCGCCCAGATCGAAGTCCCCGCCGGCAAGGCGCTGTTCCACACCGAGGAACAGGACCATGGCCTTGCCGCGGCGCTCGACAACGACCTCATCGCCGCGGCTGGGCCGGCAATCGAGAACGGCGAGCCGCTGGTGCTCGAACGCGAGATTCGTAACGTCAACCGTACCGTCGGCGCGATGCTTTCGGGCGAGATCGCGAAGAAGTACGGCCACGCGGGTCTCAAGCCCGATACTCTGCGCATCAACTTCACCGGCGTCGCCGGGCAGAGCTTCGGCGCCTGGCTCGCCCACGGCGTCACGCTCGACCTGACCGGCGATGCCAACGACTACGTCGGCAAGGGCCTGTCGGGCGGCCGCATCGTCGTGCGACAGCCGGCCGGCGTCGACCGCGAGGCGACCGACAACATCATCGTCGGCAACACGGTGCTTTACGGCGCGATTTCCGGCGAGGCTTTCCTCGGCGGCGTCGCCGGCGAGCGCTTCGCGGTGCGCAACTCGGGGGCCGTCGCGGTGGTCGAGGGCACCGGCGACCACGGCTGCGAATACATGACCGGCGGGGTCGTATGCGTGCTCGGCAAGACCGGGCGCAACTTCGCTGCGGGCATGAGCGGCGGCGTCGCCTACGTCTACGACGAGGACGGCCAGTTCAGCCAGTTGTGCAACCTCGCACAGGTCGACCTGGAGACCATTTCGCCAGAACCTGACGAAGACGAAGGCACCGGCCGCCCGCAACAGCGCAGTCGCAGCGTCGAGGACATGGGCATGGGCGACATGCTCCGCCACGACGCGGAACGCCTGCGCATCCTGATCGAGCGGCACAAGCTGCACACCGGCTCGAAACGCGCCGCCGCCCTGCTCAATGACTGGGAGAATACCCTGACGAAGTTCGTGAAGGTGATGCCGCGCGACTATGCCCGCGCATTGAAGCAACTCGAGGCCGAGCGCGAAGAAGCCGCTTCGGTTGCGGCGGAGTAGAGGCGATGGGCAAGGAAACCGGCTTTCTCGAGCTCGACCGCAAGGATCGCAGCTACGCCGACCCGAAGGAACGGGTGAAGCATTACAAGGAGTTCGTGATTCCGCCGAGCGTGGATCACCTGCGCAACCAGGCCAGCCGCTGCATGAACTGCGGCATTCCGTACTGTCACACCGGCTGCCCGGTGAACAACCTGATCCCGGACTGGAACCACCTGGTTTACGAGGACGACTGGCGCAATGCGCTGGAAAACCTCCATTCGACCAACAACTTTCCCGAATTCACCGGCCGCATCTGTCCCGCCCCGTGCGAGGCGAGCTGCACGCTCAACATTATCGACCAGCCGGTGACCATCAAGAGCATCGAGTGCGCCATCGTCGACCGCGGCTGGAAGGAAGGCTGGATCAAGCCCGACGTCCCCGAAGAAAAGACCGGCAAGCGCGTCGCGGTGGTCGGCAGTGGCCCGGCGGGCCTCGCCTGCGCTCAGCAACTCGCCCGCGCCGGGCATTCGGTGACGGTGTTCGAGAAGCACGACCGGATCGGCGGCCTGCTGCGCTACGGCATTCCCGACTTCAAGATGGAAAAGCATCTGATCAACCGACGCGCCGTGCAGATGGAGGCCGAAGGCGTCCACTTCCGCACCAGCACCGAAGTCGGGGTCGACGTCTCGCTCAAGTCGCTCAAGGAAAACTTCGACGCGCTGGTCCTGGCCGGCGGGGCGGAGGAAGCCCGTCCGCTCGACATTCCCGGCGCCGAACTGCCCGGCGTGCGGCTGGCGATGGAATTTCTGACCCAGCAGAACAAGCGCAATGCCGGCGACGACGAAGTCCGCGCCGCGCCCCGCGGTTCGCTGACTGCGACCGGCAAGGACGTAATCGTTATCGGCGGCGGCGATACCGGCAGCGACTGCGTCGGTACCTCGAACCGCCAGGGCGCGAAGTCGGTCACCCAGATCGAGATCATGCCCAAGCCGCCCGAGATGGAAGACAAGATGCTGACCTGGCCCGACTGGCCGATGAAGCTGCGCACCTCCTCGAGCCACGAAGAGGGCGTGGAGCGCGACTGGGCCGTCCTGACCAAGGAAGTGATCGGGGAAAACGGCAAGGTCACCGGCCTCAAGTGCGTCCGCGCCGACTGGTCGAAGGGCAAACTGGAGGAGGTCCCAAACAGTGAATTCGTCCTTCCGGCCGACCTGATCCTGCTGGCGATGGGCTTCGTCGGCCCGAAGAAGGTCGGCATGATCGACCAGTCGAACGTCAAGCTGACCGACCGCGGCAATGTCGAGGCCAACACCGACGATTACCGCACCAGCGAGGACATGGTCTTCGCCTGCGGCGACATGCGGCGTGGGCAGAGCCTGGTGGTCTGGGCGATTCGCGAAGGCCGCCAGTGCGCGCGCTCGGTCGATGAGGCGCTGATGGGGGCGACGCAGCTTCCGCGCTAAGGCCAAGACGAAGCCCGGCGGAGGCGGGCTAACGGACCTTCAGCCAGCGGAAGCGGTCCGCGATGAAGGCATGCCCATCCCGCATAACCGGCTCGCCATGCGCCATCACGACCCGCTCGATCGGCCATTGCAGAATGCGCTCCACGGCTGTTCTCGCCGCAGCCCCCTTGCCCAAGGCCAGCCGGAACTTGCGTGGCACCTCGGCTTGGGGCGCGGTCATCAGGTCCAGCCGCGCGGCAAACGCGCGCCATCCCTTGAACCAGGTGCGCTCGAAGTGCTGGATCAGGTCGGCGAACACGGCGGTCCCCGACGCGCGATGGAAGAAGACCGTTTCGATGTCGATCTGACCGCGGCGGACGACCACCTGGTTGATGTCCGCCGCCCAGCCTGCCACCGCCGCGTCCTCCAGTGTCCCGTCCCAGGCGATTTCGGGACGCTTCCGCATGAGGCGGGCTGGCCCGAAGAGCAGCGCTTCGGGGTAAGCGCTTGCCCAATCGCCAAAGAACAGGTGATGCACCGCGTTGGGTGCAACGATGAACTCGACCTGGCCGAGCGCATCGACCTGCGCCTTCAAATTCTGGCTCAAGGCAATCGGCGACCAGACAAACAGTCCGCCTTCCGAAAGGCGAATCACCGCTGCTCGCGTACCGTAATTGAACCCGGCGATAGAAACGACTGGGCCCTCTGCGATCCAGATGTCCTTGGCGAAGGGCTCAAGCATCTCGAGGCCTTCCGGTAAAGCGCGACGCAGGTCAACTGGCGCCGCTAGGAGACCAGCTCGCGCAGCGCCTCGAAGCCATCGCCGTCGATGGCCTTGCCGACTTCGCCTTCCATCACCGCCAGCGCCTGGGGGATGGGCATCGCGGCGCGATAGGGCCGCTCGGCGGTCAGCGCGTCGTAGAAATCGCACAGCGTGATGATCCGCGTCTCGCGGCTGATGACCTGCTCGCCCAGACCGAGCGGATAGCCTTTGCCGTCGAGCCTTTCGTGGTGCGCGGCGGCGATCGGGGCCATGTCGGCCAGCGCGCCGATCCTCCCGAGAATCGCCTGCGTGTGGCTCGCGTGACTGCGCATGACGACCCATTCGTCTGCATCGAGCTTGCCCGGCTTTTCGAGGATGGCGCTCGATACGCCGAGCTTGCCGACATCGTGCAGCGTGGCCGCGCGTTTCAGACGGCGTAACCGCGTCGGCAGCACGCCGAGACGATGGCCGAGTTGCTCGGAATAGTCGGCCACGCGCGCCGAATGCCCGGCGGTGTAGGGGCTCTTGGCATCGACGACCTTGCCGAAGGCCGCGGTGATCGCATCGAGATAGTCGTCGTCGACCTCGTCCTCGACGTCCGGCGCCATGGCCATGACCTGCGTTTCGAGCGCAGGAGACTCGAGCCGTGCCCAGAAGCGCGGGCGGGCGGCGATCCTGGCAAAGGCCGAACAAAGCTCGGGGTCGAGCCAGCTTCCCGAACGCAGCGCCACCTCGGTGCAGGCGGACATCGGACCGGCTGCGCGGTGGAACACGTCGGCAATCTGCGCGATCAGCGCAAAGCGAGAGGCGAGAGGAATGGCGCCGCCGGCGAGACGTCCGGGCCGGCCCGAGCCGTCCCAGTGCTCGTCGAGGTGGTAGATCCCTTGCGCAACGCCTTCGCCGAAACGCAGTTCGCGCGCGATATGGGCACCGCGCGTGCAGCGGGTCTCGATCATTTCTTGGGCGATGGCATCGCCGTTCTTGAGGATATGCGCGATCGCATTGACCCGCGCCTTCAGCGGAGCTCCGCGCGCGGTATGCGCGAAAACGAATTTCAGGGTCGCCCCGAGACCGGGGGCGACCGCCTTCCAATTGGCCTTGAAGGAGAGGTCGTCGGCCCGATAGAGCTCGTGGATCCGCGCCGCATTGCTACTGCAGCCGAGGTCCTTGAGCAGCGTGGCATAATAGACCGCCGCCCGATCCTGTTCCGGCAGCCCGATCTCGCGGGCCAGCTCGCTGGCGATGTAGCAGGCGCGGATCGAATGGCCTTGCGGCTGTCCTTCGGTCAGATCGAGCGCATAGGTGAAGGCTGCGACGATCTCCGACCGGCAGACCGTGGCGATACGCCGTTCGAGGACCAATTCGTGTCGCATGCACGGGGGATAGGAAAAAACCCTTGCCGCCAGGCGCAGACACGCGGTTAACTTGGCGTTTAGTCGGTCCTGTCGCGCTCGATGCTTCAGGATTTCGTGGCTATTACGGCCGATCGCCGACGGGAGAGAGATTTCGATGGACGTGCGCCCCCTGCACCCGCTGTTTGCCGCCGAATTGGTCGGCGCCGAACTGACGCTGGCACCCGACGACGAACTGGTCAGAACAGTCGAGGATGCGATGGCACGCTACGGTGTCCTGGCGATCCGCGATGCGCGGATTTCCGATGAGCAGCAGAAGGAATTCAGCCGCGCATTCGGGCCGCTGGAATTGCCAAGCCGGGCAAAGGGTGCAGCGCGGCCGGAGGGAACCCGCCAGTACACGCCCGGCATCTTCCACGCCGGCAACCTCGACCACAACGACGAGATCATTCCTTACGGCTCGGATCCCAAGAGCCTCGCGAAGGGCGCCGAGCGATTCCATACCGATTCGAGTTTCCATGCCATGCCGACCAAATGGTCGCTGCTTCACGGTGTCGAAACGCCGCCGCCGAGCGCGGGGGGCGATACCTGGTTCGTCGACGCGCGCGCCGCCTACGACGATCTACCGGATGCGATGAAGGGGCGGATCGAGGGTCTCGTAGGGCTGCACGATTTCTGGGAGGGCCGCAAGCTGGCCGGCTTCAAGGCCGAGATCACGCCTGAAATGCGGTTGATCATCCCCTTCCCGACGGTCACGCACCCGCTGGTCCGGACCATGCCCTATGGACGCAAAGCGCTGTACATTGGCGGGCACTGCTTCGGGATCGAGGGCATGGAACCGACCGAAGGACTCGCGCTGATCGAAGACCTCTACGCTCACGCCACGCAGGAGAAATATTTCTACCGGCATCAGTGGAAGCAGTGGGACCTGGTGATCTGGGACAACCGCTGCACGATGCACGCGGCGACGCCGCTGCATTCGGACGCCTATCGCCGCGACATGCGCCGCACGACGATTAACGAGAGCGGTCCCGAAACCAGCGCCTACGAATGGATGGGCCTCGCCGACGCCGCCTGAGCTAAGGCGCCTGCCGTAGCAGCCTCACCACTCGATCCTGCCGCGACCGCTGGCCTCGAGAAAGGTGTTGGCCTGGCTGAAGGGCTTCGAACCGAAGAAACCTGCGTGCGCCGAGAGCGGGCTCGGGTGCGCGCTGGTCAGCACGAGGTGCCGCCCACCGCTCGCCAGCTCCGGCAGCTTCTGGGCCTTCTTGCGGGCATGGTTGCCCCACAGGATGAAGACGCTCGGAACGTCGCGAGCCGCGACTGCTGCTACGGCGGCATCGGTGATCGCGTCCCAGCCGCGCCCGGCATGGCTGCCCGCCTGGCCGGCCTCGACGGTCAGCGAGTTGTTGAGCAACAGAACGCCTTGCCGCGCCCAGCGTTCGAGGTTGCCGTGCGGACGCGGCTCGATACCGAGATCGCTGCGCAATTCCTTGTAGATGTTGACCAACGAGGGCGGAATACGCACCCCTTCGGGCACCGAGAAGGACAGACCGTGGGCCTGGCCCGGTCCATGGTAGGGATCCTGCCCGAGGATTACGACCTTGACCTCGTCGAGCGGGGTGAGATCGAGCGCCCGCAGCCGCATCCCGCGCGGCGGGTAGATCGTCTTGCCTGCAGCCTCCTGCGAACGAAGCCAGCCGCCCAGCCGCCGGCTCTCGGGAAGGGCAAGCACCGGGTCGAGCGCCTGGCGCCAGCTCTCGGGTACCGTATCGGTCATGCCGCTTCATAGCCTTGCCCGCGCGGCGTCACCACGCGGTGCTTTCCCTCTTTCCCCAATCCGCCTAAGGCTCTCGCCCATGGCCGTACATTTCCACGAAGAAGACCTGCCCGAAGGCGTGCTCGCCGCCGGGCCCGTAGCCGTCGATACCGAGACCATGGGGCTTGTGACGCCCCGCGACCGCCTCTGCCTCCTGCAGATCAGCGATGGACAAGGGGACGAACACCTCGTCCGCTTCGCCAATGGCAGCGCCTACGATGCGCCCATCCTCAAGGCCGTTCTGGCCGATCCGGCCCGGCTCAAGCTGTACCACTTCGCGCGATTCGATCTCGCGGCGATCGAGTATTACCTCGGCGTGGTCGCGGCCCCGGTGTTCTGTACCAAGATCGCCAGCAAGCTGGTGCGGACCTATACCGACCGTCACGGCCTCAAAAACCTGATCGAGGAACTGCTCGGCGAGAGCATTTCCAAGCAGCAGCAGTCGAGCGACTGGGGCGCCCCGCAGCTCAGCGAAGCGCAGTGCGACTATGCGGCTTCGGACGTTCGCTTCCTCCACCGCCTGCGCGAGGTGCTGGTGCCGCGGCTCGAGCGCGAAGGGCGCATGGAACTGGCCCAGGCCTGCTTCGATTTTCTGCCCGCCCGCGCACGTCTCGACATCGCCGGTTGGGCCGACCGCGACATCTTCAGCCACGACTAGGCGCCAACCGCCACCGAACGAGCCATGACAGCCGAAGCCGACCTGAAGAGAGATCGCCGCCGCGCCTTTGCGGCGCCCGGCGGATCGCTCGACCGCATCGTGCGCTGGCTCGCGGTAGGACTACCGGCAGCCGTGGGAGTCATAACCGCGCTGATGGTCATCACCCCGCTCAGTCCGCGGGGCGAGGTCAGCTTCCTGCTCGACCGCAACAAGGTAGCCCTCGCCAACGACCGTTTGCGTGTCGACAATGCGGTCTACCGGGGCGAGGATTCCGATGGACGGCCGTTCTCGCTCGCCGCCGGCGAAGCCGTGCAGAAGGGCGCGAGCGAGCCCGTTGTCCGGATGCGCGACCTGACCGCACGAATCCTGCTGCCGCAAGGCCCCGCCGTTCTCGCCGCCGATTCGGGCCGCTACGATTTCGAGGCGGAAACCGTGGCCATCGACAGCGCGGTCAGTTTCAAGGCGTGGGACGGCTACACCATGACCGCGCGCGGCGTTTCGATCGACCTCAGGAACAAGACCCTCGTGGGAACCGGCGGAGTCGAGGGGACCGTGCCCGCAGGCACGTTCTCCGCCAACGCCATGCGCGCCGATCTCGCCGCGCGGACGGTGGCGCTGATTGGCAACGCACGGCTTCGGATGGTCCCCAATCGCCTGAGGCTGCCGAAATGACGGCTTCACGCGCCCGGCAACAGTCCTTAGGAGCGTCCCCCATGGACCGCAGCCCGATTTCCCGCCTCGCCTTGCGCGGCCTTGCCGGCGGCCTGATCGCGGGCGTTTTCGCGGCGCTGGCATTCGGCAACATCGCCGATGCGCAGGCGATCGCGGGTTTCGATTCCGACCAGCCGGTCAACTACGCCGCCGATCGCATCGAACTGCAGGACCGGCAAAACCGCGTGGTCCTGTCGGGCGATGTGGTCATCGACCAGGGCGACCTTCGGCTCACCGCCGCACGCATGACCGTGGCCTATACCAATGCCAACGGCCTGCGGATCCAGCGGATCGACGCGACCGGCGGAGTGACCGTGGCCCGCGGTAGCGAGCGCGCCAGCGGGGCGGCCGGAGTCTACGATTTCAATCGCCGCGTGATCGTCCTCTCGGGGGGCGTGTCGCTTCGCCGCGGCGCGGATACGCTCAACGGCGGGCGCTTGACGATCGACCTGGCCTCGGGGCTGTCCAGCGTCGACGGCCGCGGCGCAAGCGCCCCCGGGACGACCGGCGCCAACGGCCGGGTCAGCGGATCCTTCACGGTACCTAAGAAGGACTGAACGAAACCTAAGCGCGCCACGCGTCAGTCACGCAGGAAGATCTTCTCGATCGCCAGGCCGAAAAGGTCGGCTATGCGAAAGGCGAGCGGTAGCGAGGGGTCGTAGCGGCCGGTTTCTATCGCGTTGACGCTCTGCCGCGAGACCTCGAGATGCGAGGCCAGGTCCTGCTGGCTCCAGTCGCGCTCGGCACGCAGGACCTTGAGGCGGTTCCTCATTCCTCGCCCCCCGTGCGGTCGCGCAAGGCCAGCCAGAGCTGGCCCATTCCCATGCCGAAGGCCCAGATCGGGACCGCCCACCAGCCCGGGACGTGGACGACGAGGCCGAAGGTTTCGAGAAAGCCCCAGAACGAGCCGACGGCGAGGACCAGGCCGAGGCCCGCAAGCGAGGCGACCATCGCCCGGTAGCGGAGGTATTCGTCGGGCTCTTCCACGAGATAGCGGCCCACCACGTAGATCATCCAGAGAATCGGCAGGACCGGCATGAGCGCGACGAGGAAGGCCGTCGCACCTTCAAGCTCCATGCGCCGGTCGAGAGTCATCGCCAGGCCGAGGCCGAGAACGTAGAGCAGCGCGCTCGCGACTATTCCCTTGGTGTAACGGGCGATCGCGGTGCCAGCGCGGCCCGGACCTCGCCTGCCGACGCTGCGCGCGAACGGGATGAGCAAGGCGCATACGCCGGCGAACAGGATGAAGCCCGTCGAGCCATTGATTGCCTCGGTTAACCGGAGCGCGGCGATCACGCCCGCCCCGGCGAGGAACAGGCCGATCCAAAGGCCCGGACGCACGCCTGTCGCCCGCTCGTTCACGATGCGCTCCGCGGGTGGCAGACCCGGTCGCGCAGTGACGCAATTGCGAGGATCGGCAAGACCAGGAGCAGGGTCAGCGCCGCGTCGCGATCCATGAAGCCGAACCTGGCACCAGCCGCGACAAGCAGCATGGCCCCGGCCCAGCCGAGACCGTTCTTCAGGTTGCTCACGATGCGCACTCCAGTCTGCAGACCTGGCGCCGAGCGAAGACGAAACCGCTGACCAGCACGGAAATGAACCCGGCGTAGGCCAGCTCGTCGCCGATGACACCGAAGCGGTTGAGGGCGGCCAGCGCGAGAATGGCGCCGGCGACCACGAGGGTGGGAAGGTCAAGTTTCATTGGTCAAGCTCCCTTGAATTGATGTAAAGGAACCTAGACAGTGATCGAACCGCTCTCAAGCGTCATTGACAAAGAGTTTAGCGACCTTGTCAGAACGAGGGAGGGTGCTGGGGCTAGTGACTTCTTTACGCCGCGATCTTATGTTGCAGCGCATGACGCCGCGCGCGAGCACTACCCCGACTACCACCGCCCGGCGCGCCCGGGGGCGGTCTCTCGCGGCCTGACTCGCGAGCGCCTGCGCCCCGGGCCGAAACGGTTCGGGCGGCCGGCGTCACTTCCCGAACTGTTCAACGAGACCGACGCCGCACTTCCGGTGCGCATCGCCTTGTGCCATTGGCGAGCCGCCGACGAGATTAGAGCGAGTTGAGATGACGGAGCTTTTGAAGATCAGCCTGCCCGACGGTTCGGTCCGCGAGATGCCTGCCGGCTCCACCCCGGCGGACGTCGCGGCACAGATCGGGCCGGGTCTCGCCAAGGCGGCGCTGGCGGCCAAAGTCGACGGCGAAGTGCGCGACATCAATCGCCCGTTCGAGGGCGATGCCGAGCTCGCGCTGATTACCTCGCGCGACGAAGCCGAAGCACTCGAACTGGTACGACACGATTATGCCCACGTCCTGGCCGAAGCGGTCCAGGCGCTGTGGCCCGGCACGCAGATCACCTTCGGCCCCGCGACCGAGGACGGCTTCTATTACGATGTGAAGGCCCCGGACGCCCGCGATCCCTTCTCGCTCGACGACCTGCCGGCGATCGAGGAGAAGATGCGCGAGATCATCCGCGCCGACAAACCGCTGCGCCGCGAAGTCTGGAGCCGGCAGCAGTTGATCGACAGGTGGCAGGCGGAAGGCGAAACCTTCAAGGCCGAATGGGCGCAGGAGCTGCCCGAGGGCGAAGAACTGACGGTCTACTGGTCGGGGGATCCGAACGAAGACGGCTCATGGCTCGACATGTGCCGCGGCCCCCATCTCGCCAGCACCGGCAAGCTCGATCCGCAGGCGTTCAAGCTGATGCGCGTCGCCGGAGCCTACTGGCGCGGCGACCAGAACAACGCCCAGCTCACGCGCATCTACGGCACCGGCTGGCTCAACAAGAAGCAGCTCGACGCCCACCTCCACCGGCTCGAGGAAGCGGCCAAGCGCGACCACCGCAAGCTGGGCCGCGAGATGGATCTGTTCCACTTGCAGGAAGAGGCGCACGGCAGCGTCTTCTGGCACCCCAAGGGCTATCTCATCTGGCGCGAGCTCGAAGCCTACATGCGCCGCAAGATCGACGCCGGCGGCTACCGCGAGGTCAAGACACCGCAGGTGATGGATGCGCGCCAGTGGGAGCAGTCGGGCCACTGGGGCAAGTACCGCGAGAACATGTTTGTCATCCCCGACGAGGTGCCCAACACCGAGGACGAGGGACCGATCATCAGCGGCGAGGCCGACTGGATGGCGCTCAAGCCGATGAACTGCCCGGCGCACGTCCTGATCTTCCGCCAGGGCATCAAGAGCTACCGCGACCTGCCGCTGCGCATCTACGAGAACGGCTGCTGCCATCGCAACGAGCCGCACGGCGCGCTGCATGGACTGATGCGCGTGCGCCAGTTCACGCAGGATGACGCGCACATCTTCTGCCGCGAAGACCAGATCGTCGACGAAGTGCGCAAGTTCTGCGAGCTGGCCGACGGAATCTACAAGGACTTCGGCTTCAGCTACGCGGTCAAGCTCGCGCTGCGGCCCGAGCAGCGCTACGGCTCCGACGAAGACTGGGACAAGGCCGAGGCCGAACTGCGCCAGGCGGTGGTCGACGCCGGCATGGCGACCGAGGAATACGGCTGGGAGGAGCTGCCCGGCGAAGGCGCGTTCTACGCCCCCAAGCTCGAATGGCATTTGACCGACGCGATCGGCCGTACCTGGCAGGTCGGCACGATCCAGTCCGACCGCGTGCTGCCCGAGCGGCTCGATGCCAGCTACGTTGGCGAGGACGGCGAGAAGCATCGCCCGGTCATGCTGCACCGCGCGATCTTCGGCTCCTACGAGCGCTTCATCGGCATCCTGATCGAGCATAACGCCGGCCGCCTGCCGGTCTGGCTTGCCCCTGTGCAGGCGGTGGTGGCAACGATCGTGTCCGATGCCGATGACTATGCCGAGCAGGTCGCCGAACAGCTCAAGGTCGCCGGAATCCGCGTCGAAAGCGACCTCAGGAACGAAAAGATCAACTACAAGGTCCGCGAGCACAGTCTGGCCAAGGTCCCGCACCTGCTGGTGGTCGGCAAGCGCGAAGCGGAGGAAGGCACCGTGGCTGTGCGCACGCTGGGCGAGCAGCATCAGAAGACGATGAGTCTCGACGAGGCGATCGCCATGTTGACCGAGGCCGCGACCCCGCCCGATCTGCGCTGACAATCTCGCGGGCGTTTGCGCGGCACCCCGTCCGCGCCGACGGCGAACTCGTCTCAGTAAGGCAGGACCTGGCCGGCGGCGATGAGGGCCAGGGCGCAGCCGGCGACGATGGCCACGCGCACCGCATCCGCGGAGCGGAGCGCGAGAGCGCGGGACAAGGCAACGGCTTTGGCCATGCCAAGACTGTGCTCTGCAATCCCTAACGAAAGGTTAGGACGCGAGCGCCCGCAAGCCGGCTAGCTCCCGCGAATTTCGCGGAGGCGGCGTTCCCACGCCAAGGCGTGATTGACGATCTCGTCGAGGTCGGCGTGCCGCGGCTGCCACGGGAGGGTCGCCTTGATGCGCGAAGGATCGGAAATGAGCGAATCCGGATCGCCCGGCCGGCGCCGCTCCATGCGGCGCTCGATGCTCTGGTTGGTTACCCGATCGACGGCGTCGAGCACCTCGAGCACCGAGAACCCGCGGCCGTAGCCGCAGTTCATCGTCAGCGAGGTTTCGCGATTGGCCACCAGGTGCTCGAGCGCGAGAACGTGCGCGTCGGCGAGGTCGGAAACGTGAATATAATCGCGCACCCCGGTGCCGTCGGGCGTGTCGTAGTCGGTGCCGAACACCGCGACATGGTCGCGCTTGCCCAGCGCCGCCTCGACCGCGACCTTGATCAGGTGCGTCGCCCCGGCAGTCGATTGCCCGGTGCGCGCCTGCGGGTCCGCCCCGGCGACGTTGAAATAACGCAGGGCGCAGTAGTTGATCGCATGCGCCGCGGCAGTGTCCGCCAGCATCTGTTCGGTCATCAGCTTGGACCAGCCGTAAGGATTGATCGGCGCCTTGGCGCTGTCCTCGCGGACCGGGCTGTCCTGCGGAATGCCGTAGGTCGCGGCGGTGCTCGAGAAGATGAAGTGCTCGAGGCCGTGTTCGACGGCCGCGGCTATCAGCGCGCGGCTCTTGGCGGTGTTGTTCTCGTAGTAGGTGAGCGGTTTCTCGACCGATTCGGGCACGATGATCGAGCCGGCAAAGTGCATGATCGCCCGCGACCCCTGCTCCTCGAATATCCTTGCCAGAAGCTCTGCGTCGGCGATGTCGCCCTCGTAGAAGGGAACGCCTTCGGGAATCGCAAAGCGGAAGCCGGTGGTGAGGTTGTCGATCACCGCGACCGGCCAGCCGCGATCGGCCAGGGCGAGGACGGCGTGGCTGCCGATATAGCCGGCGCCGCCGGTGACGAGGACGGGAGGTTTTTCGCTCATGGGATGCTCGTTCGTTCCTCGCTGGGCCCTGTCGGGCAACAAATAGAATTAGACTTGCGCAGGGACATGCTGGCTGGCGCAGTGGAAGCTGCCGCCGCCGGAAAGAACCGCGTCGGCGGGCAGGCCGATCGTCTCGCGGCCCGGGAACAGGCTGGCGATTGCAGCGACACCGTCCGCGTCGTGAGCCGTGCCGTAGGTCGGGACGACGACGATATCGTTGCCGATGGCGAAGTTCATGAAGCTCGCCGGTTCGGCGCCCTCGTCGTCGCCGACCAGGCCGGGCGAGGGAACGTCGGCCACTGCGACCCCCGCAGCGAGGGCCCGGGCTCGAGCGTCGGCGTAGACGGCGGCGTTGGGATCGTCCGGCCCGGCCGACAAGGGAATGGCCAGGGTGTTCGGCGCGACGAAGCGGGCGAGGTTGTCGACGTGGCCGTCGGTATGGTCGCAGGCCAGGCCCTCCCCGAGCCAGAGGACGCGCGTAAAGCCCAGATCGCGCGCCAGGCGCGCCTCGATCTCCTCGCGCGACAGTACGGGATTGCGATTGGGATTGAGCAGGCACTGCTCGGTGGTCACGACCAGCCCCGTGCCGTCGCTGTCGATCGCCCCGCCTTCGAGGACCCAGTCGGCGAAGCTGAGTTCGAGACCGGCCGAACGGGCGAGCGATTCGCCCACCTCGCGGTCTCCCTCCATGTCGTCGTACTTGCCGCCCCAGCCGTTGAAGCGGAAACGCCGCGCGAAGCGGCGGCCGGCATCGTCGAACAGCACGATCGGCCCGGTGTCGCGGAGCCAGATGTCGCCGTAGGGATGACGCTCGAGCGTGACCGCGGCGCTGACCAGCCGGCGCGCGCGGGCCTCGTTGGCATCGTCGTGCACCACCAGCCGCACGTCCTGCCCGGTTGCGGCGACGGCATTGGCATAGGCGGCGATCTGCTCCTGCGCCGGGTCGGTGAACTCTCCCCACAGGTCGGCCCGGTGCGGAAAGCCGATCCACAGCCAGTCCTGCGGGGCGAATTCGGCAGGCATCGGCATTGTCTTGCTCATCGGTTCAGCATCCTCCCGATGCGGCGCAGGATTCGTCGCGGATACGCCGGAATTCGTCGCCCGGCACCCAGTTCGGCCAGTCCCGGCTGGTCGCGAGGTCCCGGCCGAGGAGGTAGAACAGGTCGAACTGACGCTGCACGTTGCGCCAGTCCCAGGCCGGGTCGTACTCGTCGTCGGGCGCGTGATAGCGGTTTGCGCGGTAGTCCGCGTTCCACGCAGCCCCCGCCTCGCGGCCGCCGTCGACCAGGTCCTGCCCAGACTTGATATTGAACATCGGCACCCCGCGCCTGGCGAAGCTGAAATGGTCGGAGCGGTAGTAGTATCCCGCCTGCGGCGCCGAATCCGCCGAGGCCGCGAGGCCGAGCTTCGCCAGGTTGCGCGCCAGGACCTTGTCGAGCTCGCTCTTGCCGAGACCGATGACGTCGACGTCGCGCGCCGGGCCGGTCATCGCGCCGCCATCGATGTTGAGCCCGCCGACCGTGTGGTCGAGCGGGTAGATCGGATGCGCGGCGTAATATTCCGAGCCGAGCAGGCCCTGTTCTTCGGCGGTAAGCGCGAGGAACACCATGCTGCGCGGCGCCGGGCCGGTCTTCGCCTGCGCTTCGGCCAGCGCGACCAGCGCGGCGCTGCCGAGCGCGTTGTCGATGGCGCCGTTGCAGATGTCGTCGCCCGCATCGTTCGCCGGGCAATGGCCGAGATGGTCCCAGTGCGCGGTATGGATGACGTATTCGCCGGGCCGCTCGCTGCCCGGCAGGATGCCGACGACGTTCTTCGAATCGATGTAACGCAGCGAATTGTCGAACGCGGTCGAGACCTTGAGGCCGAGCGGGACCGGCCGAAAGCCGGCCTGTTCCGCCTGCGCAGCGAGGCCGGCCAGGTTCGTCCCCACCGCCCCGGCGATCGCCTCGGCGGCGCGGTGGTCGATCCAGCCGTTGACCAGCGTCTGCGCTTCGCCGCCGTTCTCCTTGCGGGTGTGCGACTGCGGCCCGGTCCACGACCGCTCGACGACGTTCCAGCCATAGCCGGCGGGATAATCGTCATGCACGATCAGCGCCGCTGCCGCGCCTTGCCGGGCCGCTTCCTCGAACTTGTAGGTCCAACGCCCGTAATAGGTCATTGCCCGGCCGCCGAAGGGGCCGGCATCGGTTTCGCTGCGCCAGTCGGGATCGTTGACCAGGATGACCGCGGTCTTCCCGTGCATGTCGATACCGGCGTAGTCGTCCCAGCCCTTCTCGGGCGCCACGACGCCGTAGCCGACGAACACCAGTTCGCTGTCGTGCAGCGAGATGCTCTCCTGTTCGCGGTAGGTCACCCCGATCCAGTCGCTTCCGGCCGCGAACAACAAATCCGCCGCCGGTCCGTAGACGTTGAGCGCACCGAGGTCCTCGGCGGTAATCTCGACCAGCGGGACGTCCTGGAACCACGAGCCATTGTTGCCCGGCTGCAGGCCCGCGGCCGCGAAACGCTCGACCAAATAGGCGAGCGTCTTGTCCTCGCCCGGCGTGCCCGGCGCGCGGCCTTCGAACGTGTCGGCCGCCAGCGTTTGCGTGACCTCCTTGAGCGTATCGAGCGAGATGGGCTCGCCGACGGCCGCCGGCTGCGCGAGGGGCACGCCGGCGCAGCCTGCCAGCGCGAGCAGCAGCGCGGCGCACGGTGCGGCGATAATCCTGGCGGGACGCTCCATCGCGCCTCCCTTGGCAAAGCCGCGCGCGAGGAACAAGCGCCGCGACGCAAGGCTTGCCCTCGCCGCGCGAGCCATGCACTTGAACGGCGATGGCCGAAACGAGCGAAGCGGACTGGAAAGGCGCACTGGAGCGCTCGCGGGCGCATGCGCCGTTTCTCGCCACCGCGCTCGAACGCCGGGCCGATATCGCCGAACTCCTGGCTCAAGGCCGCGGCGAGGAGGCGCTCGCCGCGGCCGCAGTGCCTGAGGACGATGTCGCAATTGCCCTGCGCCGCGAGCGGATCGGCCTGGCCCTGGCGCTCGCGATCGGTGATCTGGCCGGAGCGTTCTCGCTGGCGCGCGTCATGCACGAGCTATCGGCTTTCGCCGACCGCGCTCTGGATGCGGCGATCGGCGCCGCGATCCGGCACCGCGTGCCCGGCGCCGATCCGGCGGGATTCACCGCGCTGGCGCTGGGCAAGCATGGGGCGTGCGAACTCAACTACAGCTCCGACATCGATCCGATCCTGCTGTTCGATCCGGCCCTGCTGCCGCGCCGGGAACGCGACGACCCGGGCGAGGCGGCCCAGCGCGTCGCGCGCCGGCTGATGGAGCTGCTGACCGAGCAGACCGCCGAGGGCTACGTCTTTCGGGTCGACCTGCGGCTGCGCCCGGCTTCGGAGGTCAGCCCGCTCGCAATCAGCTTCGATGCGGCGCTCTCGCACTACGAGAGTTCGGCGCTGGCATGGGAACGCGCGGCCTTCATCCGCGCGCGGGCGGCGGCCGGCGATGTCGCGGCGGGCGAGGCCTTCCTGCGCGCGATCCGCCCGTTCGTGTGGCGCCGCAGCCTCGATTTCACCGCGATCGAGGAAGTGCGCCGGCTGACCGCGCGAATCCGCGAAAGCCACTCTGGGCCGGACGAAGCGGGACCGGGCTACAACCTCAAGCTTGGCCGCGGCGGCATCCGCGAGATCGAGTTCTTCGCCCAGACCCACCAGCTTATTCATGGCGGCCGCCATCCCGCCCTGCAGGTTCGCGGCACGCGCGCGGCGCTTGACGCCCTGGCGGCCGAGGGGATCGTCGCCGCCGACGACGCGGTGCTGCTCGGCGAAAGCTATGACCGGCTGCGCACGCTCGAGCACCGCCTGCAGATGGTCAACGACCGGCAGACGCACGTGCTGCCCGAAACGTCCGCCGCGCTCGACAACGTCGCACGCCTCGAAGGGCTCGCGGACGGCGCCGCGCTGGTCGAAGAGGTGCGCTCGATCGCGCAGGAGGTGGGACTGCGCTACGACGCCCTGCTCGGCCGGGTCGACGACCGCGCCCGCCCCGTACCGCCCGCGGACGAAAGCGTGCTGGCGACGATCGAGGCGCGCTTCGACCGCTGGCGCGATACGATGCGCACGCTGCGCGGGCCCGAGGCGCGCGCGGCATTCGCCGCGCTCCGCCCGACGCTAGCCGAAGCGCTCGCCTCGGCGCCCGAGCCCGAGCGCGCCCTGGCCCGGCTCGAGACGATCATCGAGCGCATACCCACGGCAATCAACCTGTTCCGCCTGTTCGAGGCCCGGCCGGGCCTGCTCGACCAGGTGCTCGGCGTGGTCACGCTCGCCCAGACCCTCGCCGACGCGCTGGCGCGCCATCCCGAGTTGCTCGATGCACTGATCGACACGACCGCCCTGGACCTGCCGGGACCGGTCGCGAGCCTGGCCGAAGACATGCGCACACGCGGGGGGAGCGAGTACGAAACGCGCCTCGATGCAATCCGCCGCGTCGTTGGCGAACAGCGCTTTGCCCTCGGCGTGCAACTCGTCGAAGCGCGCCACGATCCGCTCGCGATCGCCGCGGGCCTGGCCCGGCTGGCCGAAGCGGCGCTCGATGTCGGAGCCAGCGCGGCGGAAGAGGAATTCGCCCGCGTCCACGGCCGCATCGACGGCAGCGATCTCGTCATCCTCGGGCTCGGAAGGCTCGGCGGAGGAGCGCTGACCCATGCCTCGGACCTCGACCTCGTCTATCTGTTCAGCGGCGAGATCGGCGGGGAATCGGACGGCGAGCGGCCGCTGTCCTCGTCGCATTACTACAACCGCCTGTGCCAGCGGGTCACCGCCGCCCTCAGCGTTCCGACCGCAGCGGGGGCCCTTTACGAGATCGACACGCGCTTGCGCCCGCAGGGGGCGCAGGGGCCGATCGCCGTCAGCCTGGAGAGCTTCGCGCTCTATCAGCGCAGCGATGCCTGGACCTGGGAGCACATGGCGCTGACTCGCGCCCGCCCCGTCTTCGGGCCGCCGCGTGCACGCGCCGAGCTGCAACGGATCATCGACGAGACCCTGCAGCGGGACCGCGACCCGGCGCAACTGCGTGCCGACGTGCTCAAGATGCGCGGCGAAATGGCCGCGGCGAAGATCCCCGCCGGGCCGCTCGACGCCAAGCTCCTGCGCGGCGGCCTGGTCGATTGCGAGTTCATCGTCCATTTTCTGCAACTGCGCGAACGGAGCGGCCTCTCGCCGGATCTCGGCGCGGCAATCGATGCGCTGACCGAGGCTGGACATCTGCCCAGCGAGTTCCGACGCGACTACGACCTGATGAGCCGGCTGCTGGTCGCCGCCCGGCTCCTTGCCCCCGACGCCCAGCAACCACCGAAGGCCGCGGCACGGGCGCTGGCTTGTGCCTGCCGCGTCGATGACTACCACGCGCTCTTGCAGAGCCTGCGCGAGGCGCGGCAAAACGTCGCCACAACCTGGGCCGAGACATTCGGCGAAACCCTGGAGGATTTGACATGAGCGAACGCCCCGACGTCAGCGATCCGCTTCCCGATATCGCGCTCGAGACGCCCGACGGCGGCAGCGTGAAGCCCGCGGACTTCAAGGGCCGCAAGCTGGTGCTGTTCTTCTACCCGAAGGACGATACGCCGGGCTGCACCACGGAGAACAAGGACTTCAGCGCGCTGGCCGGCGAGTTCGACAAAGTCGGCGCGGCCCTGCTCGGCGTGAGCAAGGACCCGCCGAAGAAGCACGCGAAGTTCGCCGAAAAGCATGGCCTCGTCGCCCCGCTTGCCTCCGACAGCGAGAGCGGCGGCCTGTCCGACGCGCTCGGCATCTGGACCGAGAAGAGCATGTACGGCCGCACCTACATAGGCATGGAGCGCACCACCTACCTCGTCGGTGCCGACGGCAGGATCGCGCGGGTCTGGCGCAAGGTGAAGGTCAAGGGCCACGCCGCCGAGGTTCTCGAAGCCGCGAAGGCACTGTGAGCACATCGGTTGCAAGCGCGATCCGCTCCGCCCTGCTGACCGGCGAGACGCGCGCGAAGGTCATGGCCGCGCGCCGTGTCGCGCGCGACTGGCGGCTCGGGCGGCTGGAATGGACCTTCGATATGGAAATGCCCGCGCGTCCGGCCTGGCCCGCGGCGCTCGAATTGCTGCCGCCGGCGCAGATGCCGCGGCGCGGCAAGGGCGGGGCGGAGACGACGCGCATCGCCCTGTGGCATTCCATCGCGCATATCGAATTCGTCGCAATAGACCTGGCGCTCGACATGGCCGGCCGCTTCGGCGCCGAAATGGGCCGCGGCTTCGTCACCGATTTTCTCGCCGTGGCGGCCGACGAAGCGATGCATTTTGCCCTGATCGAGCGCAAACTGCGCGCGCTCGGCTCCTTCTATGGGGCGCTGCCGGCCCATTCCGGACTGTGGCAGGCCGCGCACGACACGCGCCACGATGCGGCCGCCCGGCTCGCCGTGGTTCCCATGGTGCTGGAGGCGCGCGGGCTCGACGTGACGCCGCGCATGCTCGAGCGTGTGCGCGCCGCAGGGGACGAATCCGGGGCGCGTATCCTCAAACGAATCCTTGACGACGAAATTCGCCATGTCGGATTCGGCGCCAAGCATTTCCGCGAAGCGAGCCGTATGCGCGACGAAACGCCGCGCGATTTGTGGCAGAATCTCGTGGCTTTGCATTTCCGGGGCGCTCTGAAGCCGCCATTCAACGACTCGGCGCGTCTCGCAGGCGGTTTGCCGCGCGATTGGTACGCTGGCATTGCCTAGTTAACCTTTTCCCGGTCAACCATCTCAACGACGAGACCGCGGGGGGGTTCCCAAAGTCTCAGAAATTTCACCGGATCGATGGTCCGGAACGCGCCGTGCAACGCCAGTTGCCGGCAGAAAACGAAACTGGACGGGAATACTGGTCGTATGCATTTCAATCGAGCCCTTCGCTCTTCAGCCGCTCTCGCCGCCGCTGCGCTGGCAATCGCCGCCAGTCCCGCGGTCGCCAACGAAACAGCGGCGACGACGACGCAGATGACCGGCTCGCTCAAGGGCAGCGCCTCGCAGGAAGTCCTCGGCAACGGGGACAAGGAATTCACCCAGCTCTTCGCCAGCTGGAAAAGCACCGAGCACAGTTCCGATCCGATGGCCGCCCCGCGGCAGGCCGTCTCGGTGCCTTCGCTCATTCCCGTAGACTACGCCCGCATGTCGAGCGGCTTCGGCGTGCGCGAACATCCGGTGCTCGGCGGCCGCCGCGCCCACAAGGGTGTCGACCTCGCCGCGCCGACCGGCACGCCGGTCTATGCACCCGCCGACGGTTACGTGAAGATGGCTTCGCGCTTCGGCAGCTACGGGAACTTCATCGAGCTGGAGCACGGCGGGGAAATGGAAACCCGTTACGGCCACCTGTCGGGTTTCAACGTCAGCGAGGGCCAGAGCGTGCACAAGGGCGACGTGATCGGATATGTCGGCACCACCGGCCGTTCGACCGGCCCGCACCTGCACTACGAAGTGCGCGTGGCCGGCGAAGCGGTCGATCCGACCCCCTACATGGTCATGAGCGAAGTCGCGCTCGTGGCGGGTGAGGGCGGCCAGGGCGGCGGCGACGACGAGTAAGACTTTCCAGCTGCTTGGACGGCAAGCGAAAGGACGGCGGGGCGATCCTGCCGCCCTTTTGTTTTGTCAGCCGAGCAGGCGGAGAGCCATGGCGCGCACGTCCTCGGCCATGTCCTCACGCTCGAGCGCCAGCGCCAGCGTGGCCTCGACGAAACCGAGCTTGCTCCCGCAATCGAAGCGGCGGCCGGCGAAGGTCACCGCGTGGAACGGCTGGGTGCCGATCATCCGCGCCATCGCGTCGGTCAGCTGGATTTCCCCTCCGGCGCCCTTGCCTTGGCTCTCGAGGGTCCGCATGACCTCGGGCTGGAGGATGTAGCGGCCGGACAGAATCTTGGTCGACGGCGCCTCCGCAACCGGGGGCTTTTCGACCAGCCCGCGCACTTCGGTCAGTGCGCCGTTCTCGCTTCCGGGATCGATCACGCCGTAGCTCGAAACCTCCTCGCGCGGCACTTCCAGAACGCTGATCAGGTTGCCGCCGACCTCGCCATAAGCCTCGACCATTTGCTTCATGCAGCCCGGCTCGCCGATCATCAGCTCGTCGGGCAACATGATCGCGAACGGCTCGTCGCCGACGATCGCGCGGGCGCACCAAATGGCGTGACCCAGGCCGAGCGGAACCTGCTGCCGGACGGTGATGATGTCGCCCGGCGTGAAGCGGGTCGAATCGAGGACCGAGAGGTCCTTGCCGCGCGCCTTCATCGTCGCCTCGAGCTCATAGGCGATGTCGAAATGCTCGACGATCGAGGTCTTGCCGCGCCCGGTGACGAAGATCATTTGCTCGATCCCCGCCTCGCGCGCCTCGTCCACCGCGTACTGGATCAGCGGCCGGTCGACGATTGGCAGCAGTTCCTTGGGAATGGCCTTCGTGGCGGGGAGGAATCGGGTGCCGAGTCCGGCGACGGGAAAGACGGCTTTTTTGATTGGCTTGCGGTCCATAGCCACGTTCATTGCGGTGCAGCAAGGCGCGCGTCAACCGCCGATGCCTCAGTGCGCCGCGACGGCCGGACCCAAGGGCGCTGCGGTGCGTTGCACCGGGGAAAGGAGATTATCGATGGCACTACTCAAGCTCGCCGCCCTCGGGGCACTGGGATATGTCGGTTACAAGGCGTGGGAGAAGAACAAGGCAAGCGACCAGGCCGCCTTCGCCAATGGCCAGGCCGGGGACGAGAACTTTGCCCAAGTGCGCGATTCGGGCCCACAAGCCATGGCCGATCCGCCCAAGCGCGGCTGGACCAAGCCGGACGAGGAGAGCGACGAAAGCTTCCCGGCTTCCGACCCGCCCGCCAATTATTGATCGACGTCGCCGGCGCGCGCGGCCAGCCACAGTCGCACCGCGCCGGCCAAGCCCGGCGCAAGGGGCGCCTCGATCCGCTCGGCATCGATGCGCGCGACGAGCGCGTTGAGCGGCACCCCCTCGCTTTCGGCAGCCCGGCGGAGCAGGTCCCAGAACAGCGGTTCGAGGCTGATCGATGTCTTGTGGCCCGCTATCTCGACCGAGCGCTTGATGGGAGGGTGGTAGATTTCGCGCCTCAATTGCGAGGGCCGAGCATCGCGGTGGGATCGACGATCCGGTCGTAGTCCTCGGCGCTCACTTCGCCGCTGTCGAGAGCCGCCTCGCGCAGCGTCACGCCGCGCGCATGGGCATCCTTGGCGATGGCCGCCGCCTTGTCGTAGCCGATCGTCGGCGCGAGAGCGGTTACGAGCATGAGCGAGCGTTCGACGCCGCGCCGCAGTTCGTCCTCGCGCGGCTCGAGGCCGGACAGCAGGTGCTCGGTGAAGCTCGCGGCGGCGTCGGACAGCAGGCCCGCAGACTGCAGGAAGGTATAGACGAGCACCGGTCGATAGGTGTTGAGCTCGAACTGACCCTGGCTCGCGGCGAACTGCATCGTCCCCTGATTGCCGAACACCCGCGCGCAGACCTGGGTCAGCGCTTCGACTTGAGTGGGGTTGACCTTGCCGGGCATGATCGAGGAGCCCGGCTCGTTGGCCGGCAGCGCCAGTTCGCCGAGCCCGGCGCGCGGTCCCGAGCCGAGCAGCCTGATATCGCCGGCGATCTTGTTGAGTGAGGCGGCGACCGTCGCCAGCGCGCCGTGCGCGAAGAGCAGCGCATCGGAAGCGGCGAGAGCTTCGAACTTGTTGGGCGCGGAAACGAAAGGCCGCCCCGTCGCCTGGGCTATCTCCTGCGCCACGCCTTCCGCGAAGCCTTGGGGGGCGTTGAGCCCAGTGCCGACAGCCGTGCCGCCCTGCGCCAGTTCGTAGAGCCCGGGCAGCGCCGCCTCAATGCGCGCGATTCCAGCCTCGACCTGCCGTGCGTAACCGGAAAACTCCTGCCCCAGCGTCAGCGGGACCGCGTCCTGTGTATGGGTACGGCCGATTTTGACCAGTCCGCCCCACGTCTCCGCCTTGGCGGCGAGATCGGCATGCATCGCCTGTAGCGCCGGAAGCAGCTGTTCGCGCAGAACGTGCACGGCGGCGATGTGCATCGCAGTCGGGAAGGTGTCGTTCGACGACTGGCTCATGTTGACATGATCGTTGGGGTGGACCGGGCTTTTTGCACCGAGCTTGCCGCCGAGCAGCTGGTTGGCGCGGTTGGCGACAACCTCGTTGGCGTTCATGTTCGACTGCGTCCCCGAGCCGGTCTGATAGACGACCAGCGGGAATTCATCGTCGAGCCGGCCCGAGGCGACTTCTTCCGCCGCTGCTTCGATGGCGTCGGCCAGCCGCTCATCGAGCCGATAGAGGGCGCGGTTCGTGCGTGCAGCCGCGCCCTTGATCACGCCGAGCGCGTGGATGACGGCCGGTGGCATACGCTCGCCGCCGATGCGGAAGTTGTCCTTCGAACGCTGGGTCTGCGCGCCCCACAGCCGATCGGCGGGTACCGCCACTTCGCCCATGGTATCGGATTCGATGCGGGTCTCGCTCATGACGACACACTACGCGCTGTCATTGTCCGTGTCACCGCCCGCGCCGGGACGTCAGTACATGTGCTGCCCGCCGTTGATGCTCATCGTCGAACCGGTCACGAAACCGCCATCGTCGGACGTCAGGAAAGCCACCCCGCGGGCAATCTCGTCGGCATGGCCGAGCCGGCCGACCGGAATGCGGGCGACGATCTTTTCGAGCACGTTCTCGGGCACCGCAGCGACCATGTCGGTGTCGATGTAGCCGGGGGCGATGGCATTGACGGTGATGCCGTAACGTGCGCCTTCCTGCGCCAGTGCCTTGGTGAAGCCGTGGATGCCGCTCTTGGCGGCGGCGTAATTGACTTGGCCGTATTGCCCGGCCTGACCATTGATCGAGCCGATGTTGACGAAACGGCCCCAGCCCCTGTCCTTCATTCCGGCGAATGTCGCCTTGGCCATATTGAAGCAGCCGCCGAGGTTGACCTTGAGCACATCGGTCCAGTCGGCGTAGCTCATCTTCATCAGCGTGCCGTCGCGGGTAATGCCGGCGTTGTTGACCACTATGTCGATGGGGCCGACTTCGCTCTCAATGCGGGCGCAGCCTTCCATGCAAGCTTCGTGGTCGCCCACGTTCCACTTGTAGGACTTGATGCCGGTCGCTTCGCTGAAGGCCCGCGCCTTCTCCTCGTTACCCGCATAATTGGCGACAACTGTGCGCCCTTGCGCCTGCAGCGCCTCGCAAATGGCTCTGCCGATTCCCCGGGTTCCCCCCGTAACGATGGCGACGCGTGACATGCACTCTCCCTTCAGCCGGATATCCTGTTCCCGGTTACAGGCTTAGCGGGCGCAGTCTTGCAGGCAAAGAAAAACCCCGTCGAAGCGGGGTGGGTTTGCGGCGGTCGGCCGACCGAAAACATTGGATCTTCCGCCCTCCGACTGCAAGCCGGCCGGACCTAGAATTTGAACTGAGTGCCGACGTAAACCGCTTGGCTATCGGTCTGCTTGGCGTCGGCCAGCGGAGCGAGCCGATTGCGGTCCTGTTCGTATCGCACGCCGGCGGTGACATCGAGGTTGCGCGACAGACGGTAGCTGCCGCCGACGTCGACCGATTGCGCACCGATCGAATCGCGGGTCAGCGGGGCGCTGCCGGTCTTCTCTTCCGCCTCGAGCGCGATGCGAGGCGCGAAGCGGCTTTCGTCCGGCTTGGCGCCCGGGCTCGGGCGGAAAGTGGCGAGATCCGGAATCGATTCGGCCGACAGCTTCTTGTCGATCACCGAGGGCTGCACGAAGCTCTGATAGCCGCGCGAAATGCCCAAATTGTACCGTGTCGGGGCGATGCGCACCGCAGCCGTGCTGGCCAGCTGGTCCTTCGCGGAATCGATCGCCGAGCGCACCTGGATGGCGCGAGCCACGTCTTCGTCCACGCGCACCGCGACAGTGACCGAGCGATTCGTCCGCTCCGCCAGGCCGGCGGGCGTGAAGCGAAGCAGATGGGCTGTCGACTTGCTTTCACCCACCAGGCGGGCGACTTGCGGGTCCACCGACGCTGGGGTGAAAGTGAGGTTGGCAGCGACCGACCCGAGTTGCTTGCCGCCAAGCGAATCGAGCGCCCAGCCCGCGGTCGGAAGGCCGGCGAGCACGAGCGAGACAAGCGCGACGGTGGCGGTCATGCCGCCCGTCCTGCCGCTTGTGCGCTTCCTGCCCATCGTCAGCTCAGCCTCCTCAGACAAAGGTCCGTACGCCTATCACACACCTGGCCCTGAATGGTTCCTGACCGGTGAGGGAATCGCGATACCGCCCTCTTGATAGCGACGTTAGGCGCAAGCGCCACGAATTCCATGCATTTTGAATCGTTTCCGCGCGGTTTTCCGGGACTGTTGCAGGAGGCCCACAGGTGGACTGCGGAACGGGGGTCCGGGGTTAAGCGCCGGTTCAGCGCTGCGGGGCGCATTGGCGCTACGACATCGCAGGGATGCTGCGGCTTGCCGCGCACCGAGGTGAGGCTATAGAGGCGCTCACGGGCGAGCCGCCCGCGAAGACAGACAGGACCGTTCATGGCACTTCCGAATTTCCGCCCCGCCGCCCGCCGCTTGCAGCCCGCCCGCTTCGTGCTGGTCGCCGGGCTGGGCCTCGCGCTGGCTGCGTGCGGACACAAGCAGGACGACCAGGCTGCACAGGTGGCCTCCGCCTCGGTCACCTCGATCGGTGTCAATTCGTACCTGTGGCGCGCCAGCCTCGAAACGCTGAGCTTCATGCCCTTGACCCAGGCCGACAGCGCCGGCGGCGTGATCGTCACCGACTGGTATTCGAACCCCCAGAACCCGGGCGAGCGAGTCAAGGTTTCGGTTTCGATCCTCGACCAGGATCTGCGCGCCGATGCGTTGCGCATCGCCGCCAGCCGCGAAGTCAACAGCAACGGACAGTGGGTGGCTGCCCCGGTCCAGGCCGCAACGGTGCAGAAGCTGGAAGACATCATCCTTACCAAGGCGCGCGATCTCAGGCGTTCCGACCTCGGCTAAGTTCCCGTAGGGGGCATCTATGAGAGAAGAGAGATTCGATCCGTCGCGGGCCGACGGACACTGGCAACGCGTCTGGGACGAGCGCGACGTCTTCGCCGCCGACGACGCGAGCGACCGGCCGCGCAGCTACGTGCTCGAGATGTTCCCCTATCCCAGCGGGCGCATCCACATCGGCCATGTGCGCAACTACACGATGGGCGACGTGCTGGCGCGCTACAAGCGGATGACCGGGCACGAAGTGCTGCACCCGATGGGCTGGGACGCTTTCGGCATGCCGGCCGAGAATGCCGCGATTGAGAAGGGCGTGCATCCGGGTGCGTGGACCCGCGGCAACATCGCCAACATGAAGGCGCAATTGAAGCGGTTGGGCATGGCGTTCGACTGGAGCCGCGAACTGGCAACCTGCGATCCCGACTACTACGGGCACGAGCAGGCGATGTTCATCGACTTCTACGAGGCGGGGCTCGTCTATCGCAAGGAATCGGCGGTCAACTGGGACCCGGTCGATCAGACCGTGCTGGCCAACGAGCAGGTGATCGACGGCAAGGGCTGGCGCAGCGGCGCCCCGGTCGAGAAGCGCAAGCTGAGCCAGTGGTTTCTGAAGATCACCGACTTCGCGCAGGAACTGCTCGACGGGCTGGGAGAGCTCGACAAGTGGCCCGAGAAGGTCCGCATCATGCAGGAGAACTGGATCGGCAAGAGCACCGGCCTGCAGTTCACTTTCGACCTGTCGAACGGCGAGACCGTCGAGGTCTATACCACACGACCCGACACGATCTTCGGCGCAAGCTTCGTTGCCGTCGCGCCCGACCACCCGGTCGCGCAAGCCGTCGCGATGGGCAATTGCGACGCTGCCAAGTTTATCGAGCAATGCAAGAAGGGCGGCACCACCGCGGCCGAGCTCGAGACGGCCGAAAAGCTCGGCTTCGACACCGGGATCGGAGCGAAGCACCCGTTCACCGGTGAGTACCTGCCGGTCTACATCGCCAACTTTGTGCTGATGGAATATGGCACCGGGGCAATCATGGCGGTGCCCGGGCACGACCAGCGCGATTTCGATTTCGCCATCAAGTACGGGCTGCCGATCGTCCGGGTGGTGGCGCCCGATGCCGCGACCGCCGATGCCCCCTTGACCGAGGCCGAAGCCGGCGACGGTATGCTCGTTAATTCGAGTTTCCTCGACGGCATGGATGTCGCCAGCGCCAAGCAGGCGGTGATCGACCGGGCCGTGAGCGAAGGCTGGGGCGAAGGCAAGACCGTTTGGCGCCTGCGCGACTGGGGCGTCAGCCGCCAGCGCTACTGGGGAGCGCCCATCCCGTTCATCCATTGCGACGCCTGCGGGGTGGTGCCGGTGCCGAGGGACCAGCTCCCCGTCGTGCTGCCCGAGGACGTCGACATTTCGATCCCCGGCAACCCGCTTGCGCGCCACCCGACGTGGAAGCATGTCGATTGCCCGAAATGCGGCAGCGCGGCGACGCGCGAAACCGACACGCTCGACACGTTCGTCGACTCCTCATGGTACTTCCTGCGCTTTGCCAGCCAGCCGGCGGACCGACCGTTCGACCCGGCGGTTGTCGCGAAGTGGCTGCCGGTCGATCAGTACATCGGCGGCATCGAGCACGCGATCCTGCACCTGCTCTACGCCCGCTTCTGGACCCGCGCGCTGGCCCGGATCCACCAGCTCGACGTCAAGGAGCCGTTCGCCTCGCTTTTCACCCAGGGCATGGTCACCCACGAGACCTATTCGCGCCGTGAAGGTGATCGCGAGGTCTTCTACAGCCCGGACGAAGTCGAACGCGGCGGCAAAAGCGCGGTTCTGCTGGCGGATCGCAAGCCGGTCGCCATCGGCCCCGTGATCAAGATGTCGAAGTCCAAGAAGAACACCGTCGACCCGGACTCGATCATCGCCCGCTACGGCGCCGACGCGGTGCGCTGGTTCATGCTTTCCGACAGCCCGCCCGAGCGCGACCTGCCGTGGTCGGCCGCGGGCATCGAGGGGTGCTGGCGCTTCGTCCAGCGGCTGTGGCGGCTGTTCGGGCAGTACGATGCAAGCGCTCAGGGAACCGATGGAGCCCTCGATCGCCAAGTCCACAAGGCCATTGCCGCGGTTGGCGAAGACATCGAGGCGCTCGCCTTCAACAAGGCCGTGGCGCGGATCTACGAGCTGACCAGCGCCGCCGAAAAGGGCGCGCCGAGCGCCAGCCGCAGCGAGGCGATTCGCACGCTCCTCCTGCTCGCCGCGCCGATGATGCCGCATCTCGCCGAAGAAGGATGGGCCGCGATCGGCGAGGCCGGCCTCGTCGCCGACGCGCCGTGGCCTGCCGCCGACCCGGCGCTGTTGGTCGACGACGAGGTGACCATTGCGATCCAGGTCAAGGGCAAGCTGCGCGACACCCTGACCGTCGCCAAAGGCCTGGCGAAAGCCGAACTCGAGGCGCTTGCACTGGCCAGCGAGAAGGTCCAGCGTTCGCTCGATGGAGCCGAGGTGCGCAAGGTGATCGTTGTCCCCGACAGGCTGGTGAACATCGTCGCGTGAGGGGGCTGGCGCTCCTCCTTGCGGGCTCGCTCGCACTTGCCGGGTGCGGACTCTCGCCGATGTATTCGGGCGGCGCCGCGGGCACTGTGGCGAGCGGGCTTTCCAGCGTCGAGGTCGCCCCGATCGACGGCAAGGCCGGTTGGCTGGTGCGCAATGCGCTCAAGGACCGGCTCGGGCAGACGGGCGCCCAAACGCAAAATGCGCGCTACCGCCTCGACGTGCTGCTCGACGACAAGCTCGAGGGGCTTGGTCTGCTGACCGACGATTCGGTCGGGCGCGAGCGGCGCACGTTGCGCGCGCGCTACCAACTGGTCGATATCGCCAGCGACGAGGTGGTGCTCGACGCGACAGCGGGCTCCGATGCCGGCATCGACGTGGTGTCGAGCGAATATGCCACGATCGCTGCCGAGGAAACGGCGCTCGAGAACCTGTCGAAGGAAGTTGCCGACCGGATCGTCGCGCGCCTGGCGCTGACGGTCCGAAACAGCTCATGAAGGCGACGCAGCGCGATTTCCGCCAGCACGCCCCGCGGGCGGCTCGCGATGCGCGCGTGTTCTTCTTCTGCGGTCCCGACGAATCCGGCGCCAATGCCGCGGCCGAGGCGCTGGTCGCACTGCTCGAAGAGCCCGGCGAACGGGTCGAGTTGTCCGGCGCCGACTTGCGCTCCGACCCGGTGCGCCTGGCTGACGAGGCGCGCTCGAATTCGCTGTTCGGCGGCTCGCGCCACATCTGGGTTCGCGCTAGCGGCGACGAGGCGCACGACGCGGTAAAGAACCTCCTCGACACTTACGACGCCGGCGAGGGCCAGGGCGCCTGCCCGGTAATCGTCGTCGCGACCTCGGCGAGCGACAAGGCCCGCACCGCCAAGCTTCTCGCCAAGCGCGGCGACGGCTTCGTGGGGATGTTCTACCCGGCCGATCTCCGCTCGGTCGCGCACGAGGTGCGACGCATCGGCATGGGGCTCGGCCTCAACATGGCCGACGACCTGAGCGAGCGCATCGCTCGCGGCGCGGGGCTCGACCAGCGCCTCGCCCGCTCGGAGGTCGAGAAGCTGGCACTGTTCCGCGATGCCTCGCCGCAGAATCCGCAAACCCTTACCGCAGCCAATCTCGACGCGGTCGGGGCGAGCACCGAAGAGGACGGCTTCATGCCGCTCGTCAACGCCGTCCTGTCGGGCACAGGCCCGGCGCTTGCCGAGGAATTCCGCCGTCTTCGGGAAGTCTCACTCAACCCGGTCGGCCTGCTGCTCGCCTTCGAGCGGCGCGCGGCCCAGCTCGCCCAACTCGCCGCCCGCCTTGGCCCGCATGGCAAGCTCAACCAGTTCATCGAAGAAGAGCGCGCGGCGCGGCGCGTATTCTTCGGCGACGCCCAGGATCTCAAGGCCCAGCTCGCCGTGTGGCGCGGAAAGCCGCTTGATCGGCTCGTGCGGCGATTGGCCGAAACGCACCGGCTGCTTCTCGGGAACAGCCAGGCGGCCGACACCTTGCTGGCGCAGGAGCTGGCCGAAATCGCGCGCAATGCCTTGAGGAACAAGCGCAAGCCGTAAATCCCCGTTCAAGCGAGCCGGCCTTTCGTTGGCTCCTGCCGGACGTCCCGGCGTTTGTCGCTTGCCCCTGCCGCCCGGTGATCCCATGTGCCGGCTGTGAGCGCACCACAATTCCACGCCATGGCCGACGGCCGCATAATTGCCTTTCGCCATGGCCCGGGCCGCGGTCCCGCGCTGGTCTTTCTGCCGGGCTATATGTCCGACATGACCGGTTCCAAGGCGACCGCGCTGGCCGATTGGGCCGCGCACGAGGGACGCGCGTGGCTCTTGCTCGACTACTCGGGCTGCGGCGAGAGCCCGGGCGACTTTGCCGATGGCACGCTCAGCCGGTGGTGCGAGGAAGTGGTCGCGCTGGTGGAAACGAGGCTTGCCGGGCCGGTCATCCTCGTCGGCTCGTCGATGGGCGGCTGGCTCATGCTGCTTGCCGCGCGCGCGCTCGGCAGCAGGGTCGCAGCGCTGGTCGGCATCGCCGCCGCGCCCGATTTCACCGACTGGGGCTATTCGCCTGCGCAGCAGGCGGCGCTCGGCGCCGGTGAGACTGTCTTCGAGGACAATCCCTACGGCCCCGAGCCGACGCCAACCTTTGGCCGCTTCTGGGCCGACGGCAACGCGCAGCGCCAGCTCGGCGCGGCAATTCCGTTCGACGGCCCGGTGCGCCTTCTGCACGGACAGGACGACGCCGACGTGCCGCCCGAGATTTCGCTCCGCCTCGCCGCCGCGCTGCGTTCAAGCGATGTGCAGGTGACCTTGGTCAAGCACGGCGATCACCGGCTTTCGCGCGAGGAGGACATCGCCCTCCTGCTCCGTACCGTGGCCGCCCTATGACCGGAAGCGTCCGATGATCCTGTCCGCCCTCGCTCTCCTCGCCGCGCCGGCTTCGGCGGCCCTTGCGCCGGGCGAGGCCGGCCGGCTCTCGCAATGTCTCGATCAGGCGCGCAGCGATCCGGCGACGGCCATCGCTACCGCCGGCGCCTGGCTGGGCGAAGCGACCGGCCCCGGAACGGCCCTGCCGCAGCAGTGCCTCGGCCAAGCCTACGTCAGCCTGCTGCGTTGGGACGCGGCAGCGCAGGCCTTTCGCGCGGGGCGCGATGCGGCGGTGGACGAGGAGCTGCGCGCGCGGCTCGGCGCGATGGCCGGAAACGCTGCGCTCGAGGCCGGCGACGACGAGGCCGCGATTGCCGCGCTCGCCGCCGCCGAGACCGATGCTTCGAGCGCGGGCGAGAAGCAACTTGCCGGAACGATCGCCGCCGACCAGGCGCGGGCGTTTGTCGCCTTGGGCCAGCCGCAAGCTGCGGACGAGGCGCTCGAGCGCGCCCGCAGGAACGCGCCGCAAGTGGCGGAGGTCTGGCTGCTCTCGGCCACGCTCGACCGCCGGGAGGAAGACCTAGGCGGCGCCGCGGCGTTCATCGCCACCGCGCTGGCGCTTGCCCCGCAAGATTCGCAGGTCCTGCTGGAGGCCGGGGTCATCGCCATGCTGAGCGGGGAGGAGACCTCCGCGCGCGGCTATTGGCAAAACGTCCGCACGTTCGCGCCCGACAGCCCCGCCGCGGCGACCGCCGCGAATTATCTGGATCAGCTCGCGGGCCCGGCCCGCGTAAAGGAATGACGATGGTACCGCTTTCCGTTCTCGATCTCGTCCCGGTCCGCGAAGGCGGCGATGTGGCTACTGCGCTGCGCGAGGCCGGGGATCTGGCGCGAGCTGCCGAGGCGGCCGGCTATCGCCGCTTCTGGGTTGCCGAGCATCATGGCAGCGAAGGCATTGCCGGCGGCGCGGTTTCGGTGGCCCTCTCGCACATCGGACATGTCACCGAAACGATCCGCATCGGCGCGGGCGGCATCATGCTGCCCAACCACAATCCGTTCGTCATCGCCGAGCAATTCGGCGCGCTCGACGCGCTGTTTCCCGGCCGGATCGACCTCGGGCTGGGCCGTGCGCCAGGCGCCGGCCCGATACTCGGCCAGGCGCTGCGCAAGGACCTGCACCGCGCCTCGGAATATTTCCCGCAGGACGTGGTAGAATTGCGCGCCCTGTTCACCGGCGACATCGACCTGCCGATCCGGGCGACCCCCGGTTTCGGAGCGAAAGTCGAGATGTGGATGCTCGGATCGAGCCTGTTCGGCGCCCAGCTGGCCGCGCGGCTCGGCCTTCCGTATGCTTTCGCCAGCCATTTCGCGCCCGACCACCTCGACGGCGCGCTCGCCGCCTACCGGGAGCAGTTTCGCCCATCGGCGGCGCTCGACAAGCCGCACGTGATGGCGGCGATGACCGTGATCTGCGGCGAGACCGACGAGGAGGCGGGAATTCTCGCCACCTCGCAGGAGCAATCGTTCGTACGCCTCCGCTCGGGCGAACCGGGCAAACTTCCGCCGCCAATCCCGGGCTATCGCGACACTCTGCCCGAAAACGCCCGAGGCATGCTGGAGCGACTCTCGGTCGCCCGAGCAGTGGGCTCTCCGAAGACCGTTGCGGCGAGTATCGAGGCGTTCGTGCGCCGCACACAGGCCGATGAGATCATCGTCTCCGGCGCCACCTTCGACCCGGCTGCGAGGCGGCGCTCGCTGCAACTGACGATGGACGCGATCGCCGCCTGAGCGGAAACCCTCGCGCTGGGCGGGCGTATGTTAAGGCGAGAGAGACGATCCGCGCCGCGAATTGCCCTTGTCCTGCGCCACGAGCAGGTGCAGAGGCGCGCGCAGTTATATCGTTTCAGCTGTAACGAGTACGGAGTCTGGCGAGAATGGCGGCGAAGGGCAGGGGCAAGGCTGACGGTGTAAAGCGGGAAAAGTCACCTGACGCGGCCCGCGCGAAATCGCCGGCGGGGCTCGTCAGGCAACTGGGCGAGCGCATGGCGGGCTCGCTCCTGCCCGGCGAGCAGAACCCCCCGCCCGGTCACATGGCCGAAGCCGCCGCGTTCCTCTTCGAAGCCGCAGCCCAGCGCGAGCCAGGCGAACCGTCGATCCTGATCCGCACCGCCCACGAAGGGCGGCGTTTCATGCGCGTCGCCGTGGTCAACGACGACATGCCGTTTCTGGTCGACTCGGTTGCCATGGCGATCGCCGCCCAGGGCCTTGCCATCGATCTGTTGGTCCACCCGATCGTGGCCGCGGCGCGAAATGCCGAGGGCGAACTCCTCGCTTTGCCCGATGCCGAAGATGCCGCGCCGCGCGAATCGATGATCTACCTCGAGACGGCGCGGGTCGATGCCAAGGACCGGCGCGCCCTCGAACGCGCCATCGCCGCCGCGCTGGGCGACGTGCGCGCGGCAGTCCAGGACTGGGCGAAGATGCGCGGGCTGATGGCCGCCGATGCCGAGCGAATCGACGATGCCGAAGGCGCCGAACTGCTGCACTGGCTCGGCGGCGGGATGCTGACCCAGCTCGGCCACGTCACCCGCTTCCGCGACGGCAGCCGCTCGCAGCTGCTCGGCATCTGCCGCAAGAGCGCACGCGAACTTCTCGCCGACGATACTTACGAGCGCGCCTTCGCCTGGTTCGACCGCCAGGCGGGCGCGCGCCCCGGGCGCGCTCCGCTCATCATCAAGGCCAACCGTCTCTCCAAGGTCCATCGGCGCGTTCCGCTGGACCTGTTCATCGTCCCCATTGTCGATGCCGGCAAAGTGACCGCGCTTTCGATCCACGCGGGGGTCTGGACCAGCACCGCGCTGCTCACGCCGCCCGACGAAGTGCCCGTGCTGCGCCGCCAGCTCGCGGCGATGATGGAGCTGTTCGACTTTCCGCCGGCCAGCCATGACGGCAAGGCCCTGCTCCACGCGCTGACGACTCTGCCGCACGACCTCGTCATCGGCTTTGCCGACCGCGACATCGCCCGAGTGGCGACAGCGATGATGGCCCTCGGCGATCGCCCGCGGCCTCGCGCCGCGCTCGTCATGGCGCCTCTCGCGCGCCACCTCTTCGCCTTCGTATGGTTGCCGCGCGACATGCTTTCAACCCAGGTGCGGATGCAGATTCAGCACATGCTCGAGGACGAGACGGAGGCCGACACCCTCGACTGGAGCCTCGTGGTCGAAGGCGGCAATCTCGCGATGCTGCGATACGTACTCGACTTCCGCGGGCATGAGCACAGCCCCGATGAGACAACCATCGACGACCGGCTGCAGCACATGCTGCGCGGCTGGAGTGAAGCGGTCGAGGCCGAGCTCGAAGGCTACGAGTCCGGGCGCGCCGCTGCGCTCGTCGCGCGCTTCGCAGAGGGTTTTCCGCAAGGGTACCGGACAACCTACGGCCCAGCCGAAGCGGCGCGCGACATCGCGCGAATTCACCACCTCACGCCCGGCGACGCCGACCGCCCTCTCGGGCGCGATGCGCGGCTCTACCGGATCGAGAGCGACGACCCGTGCAAGCTCGGACTCAAGATCTATCAACTCGGCCCCTCGATGCCGCTGAGCGATGCCGTCCCGGCGCTTGAGAATTTCGGCTTCCGCGTCTTGTCGGAAGTGCCCACCGAGCTGGGCAACGGCGAGCGCTACACGATTCACGACTTCCGACTGCTGCTGCCGCGCCGCGAAGAGGTCGAGGCGGTTTTCGAGCGGGAGAGCGCGATCGAAGCGGCGATCGGCGCAGTGCTCAACGGCATCGCCGAAGACGACGTGTTCAACCGCCTGGTCATCGCCACGGGGCTCGACGAGCGCGAAGCCGGGTGGATGCGGGCGCTCTACCGCTACTTGCGGCAGTCGGCGATAGCCTACACGATCTATACCGTGGTCGACGCCATGCGCGGCGCACCGGCGGTTACCCGCGGGCTCGTCGAGCTCTTTCGCGCCCACCACGATCCCGGCTTCAAGGGCGACCGCGCCGGCACGATCGCCGCGGCGGACGCCGCGATTCGCAGCGGCCTCGCCGGCGTTGAGTCCATCAACCACGACCGCCTGCTGCGGCTCGTCTGGCGCACTATCGCGGCGATCCTGCGCACCAATGCTTTCGCCCCAGCGGCGCGCGAGGCGCTCGCCTTCAAGTTCGATTCTGCGCTGGTCCCGGGCTTGCCGAAGCCGGTCCCATGGCGCGAGATCTGGGTCTATTCGCGGCGCGTCGAAGGGATCCATCTGCGCGCCGGCCCGGTCGCGCGCGGAGGGCTCCGATGGTCCGACCGGCGCGACGATTTCCGCACCGAGATTCTCGGCCTGATGAAAGCGCAGCGCGTCAAGAACGCGGTCATCGTACCGACCGGCGCCAAGGGCGGGTTCTACCCCAAGCAACTGCCCGATCCTGCCGACGATCGCGACGCCTGGTTCGCCGAAGGGCGCGCCAGTTACGAGGTGTTCATCCGCACCCTTCTGTCGGTGACGGACAACATCGAGGGGAAGAAGGTCGTCCATCCGGAATGCGTGGTGGTCCGCGACGGCGATGACCCCTATTTCGTGGTCGCGGCCGACAAGGGCACCGCGACCTTTTCCGACGTGGCCAACGCAATCGCCATTCAGCGCGGCTTCTGGCTCGGCGACGCCTTCGCGAGCGGCGGGTCGAAGGGCTACGACCACAAGGCGATGGGCATCACCGCACGCGGGGCCTGGATCTCGGTGCAGCGGCACTTTCTGGAGATGGGCGTCGACGTGCAGGCCGACCCGATCCGGGTCGTTGGCTGCGGCGACATGTCCGGCGACGTGTTCGGCAACGGCATGCTGCTGTCGAAAACGATCGAACTCGTCGCCGCATTCGACCACCGCCACATCTTCATCGACCCCGACCCCGACCCGGCGGCAAGCTGGGAGGAGCGCAAGCGCCTGTTCGAGCTGCCGCGGTCGAGCTGGGCCGACTACGACGAAAAGCTCATCAGCAAGGGCGGCGGAGTCTACGCGCGCAGCGCCAAGACCATCGTCATCAGCAAGGAAGCCGCCGCCGCGCTCGGCACCGCGACCCGCGAGTTCGATCCCGAGAGCCTGATCAACGCCATTCTCAAGAGCCCCGTCGACCTCCTATGGTTCGGCGGTATCGGCACCTATGTGCGCGCCGACGGCGAAAGCGACTTGCAGGTCGGGGACCCGAGCAACGACGGCTTGCGCGCGGCCGCGAGCGAAGTCCGCGCCAAGGTCATCGGCGAGGGCGCGAACCTCGGCATTACCCAGGCGGGGCGCATCGCCTTCGCGCTGAAGGGCGGACGCATCAACACCGATTTCATCGACAATTCCGCCGGAGTCGACTGCTCGGACAACGAGGTCAACATCAAGATAGCCCTCGCCACCGCCAAGGCCGCCGGCAAGCTGACCGAGGCGCGCCGGATAGCGCTGCTCGCCGAGATGACCGAGCAGGTGGCTGCGCTGGTGCTGGAGGACAACCGTCTGCAGGCCCTCGCGCTGTCGATTGCCGAAAGAGGCGGCGCCCGCGCCGTCGCCAGCCAGACGCGGCTGATCGAGACGCTCGAGGACATCGGCGAACTCGATCGCAAGACGGAGGGTCTCGCCGACGGCGAGACGCTGGCGCGGCGTTCGGCGGATGGCATGGGCCTCACCCGGCCCGAACTCGCCGTGCTGCTATCGAACGCCAAACTGGTGCTGCAGGATGCGCTCGAAGACTGCGCGCTGACGCAGGACAGCGCGATCGAGCCGCTGCTGCTGAGCGATTTTCCGGAAACGATGCGCGAACCGTTCCGCCGGCAGATTCTCAACCACCGGCTGCGGCCCGAACTCGTCGCGACCGTGGTCGCCAACCGCATCGTCAATCGGATGGGTATGATTCACCCCTTCGAACTCGCCGAGGAAGAGGGAGCGGGGCTTGACCGGGTAGGCGCCTCGTTCGTCTCGGCCAGCGCGCTGCTCGGGCTCGACGAGGTCTGGGCGGCGCTCGACACCGCGAAAATGCCCGAAACCGCGCGTCTGATGCTGTTCGACCAGACCGCGCATGCGCTGCGCAGCCACATGGCCGATCTGCTCCGCGCGCGCGGCACCGAATTGGCCCCGGCGCAGACCATCGCCGAACTGAAGAAGGGCGTCGCCGAGCTCGGCGATCACGTCGACGAACTGCTCGCCGAAGACACGCGCGATCATGCCACGAAGATCGAACTCGACCTGATCGCCGCCGGCGCCCCGGAGCGCAGCGCCAAGCTGGTCGCCCGTCTCTTCGCCATGGACGGGGCAATCGGCCTTGCCTGCCTGGCCCGCGACAGCGGTCTCCCCGCAACCCAGCTGGCCCACTCCTTCGTCGATCTCGGCGCGCGGCTCGGGCTCGACTGGGCGCAATCGGTCGCGGCAGTAATGAACCCGTCGGACCCCTGGGAGCGGCTACTCGTCGCCGGCCTGGCGCGCGATTTCCAGCAGATGCGCTTCGATTTCCTGCGCGCGCTGGCGCGGCGCAAATCGGCCAAAGACGACATCTCGACCCTGATCGCCGCATGGGCCGAGCGCAATGCCCGCGAGATCGGACAGTTCCGCTCGATGATCGCCCGCGCGCAGTCGGCTGCCCCGGTGGCTCCCGCCATGCTGGCGCAGATCGCGAGCCAGGCACGCAACGTCCTGCAACGCTGAAGCGGGGTTGACGCGGACAGCGAATTGCCCAAGCCCGGCGCCATGGAGAGCGCGGATATCGTAATCGTCGGCTCGGGCCACGGCGGAGCCCAGGCCGCCATTGCCCTGCGCCAGCAGGGATACGAAGGGTCGATCCTGATGATCGGCCGCGATCCCGCGCCGCCCTACGAGCGGCCGCCGTTGTCGAAGGAATACCTCGCTGGGGAAAAGCCGTTCGAGCGCATCCTGATCCGCCCCGAGGGATTCTGGGCCGACAAGGCGGTGACGCTGCGGCCCGGTACCGCGGTGCTCAAGATCGATCCGCAAGCCAAGGAACTGACGCTGACCGGAGGCGCGACGGTTGCCTACGGCACGCTGATCTGGTCGGCGGGAGGGGACCCGCGCCGCCTGTCGTGCCCGGGCGCCGACCTTGCCGGCATCCACACCGTGCGCGACAAGGCCGATGTCGATCGCATGTTGGCCGAACTCGAGGCCGGCGCGAAGCGCGTGGTGGTGATCGGCGGCGGTTATATCGGTCTCGAGGCTGCGGCGGTCTTGCGCAAGCGCGGCTGCGATGTGGTGCTGCTCGAATCGCAGGATCGGGTGCTCGGCCGCGTGGCCGGAGAAGACCTGTCGCGCTTTTACGAGGACGAGCACCGCCGCCAGGGCGTCGACGTGCGGCTCGAGGCGATGGTCGGGGCTCTGCAGGGCGATGGGTCCCGCGTGACCGGCGTAACGCTCGAAAGCGGCGAGACGATCGCTTGCGACATGGTCGTCGTCGGCATCGGCATCGTCCCGGCTATCGGCCCCTTGATCAGCGCCGGCGCGGCGGGCGCCAACGGCGTCGAGGTCGACGAAATGTGCCGGACCAGCCTGCCCGACATCTATGCCATCGGCGACTGCGCGGCGCATGGCAATCCCTATGCCGACGGGGCGGTCATCCGCCTCGAAAGCGTGCAGAACGCGCACGACATGGCCGCGACCGCGGCCAAGGCGATCTGCGGGGACCCACAGCCTTACAAGGCGCTGCCGTGGTTCTGGTCGAATCAGTACGATCTCAGGCTGCAGACGGTCGGCCTCTCGGCCGAGCACGACACCACGGTGCTGCGCGGCGATCCCGCGGAGCGAAGCTTCTCGGTGGTCTACCTCAAGGAAGGCCGCGTGATCGCGCTCGATTGCGTCAACAAGACCAAGGACTATGCGCAAGGTCGCAAGCTGATCGAGGCCCGGGCTGTGATCGATCCCGATCTGCTGCTCGATCCGGACGTACAGCTCAAGGAGATGTTGTAAGCCGCGCCTGCGCCCAGCGCGCCGCCTCGGCCACGACCGGATCGGGATCGGCGAGCAGCGCGCTGACCTGCGAATGAAGCGCTTGATCGCCGCTGTTCCCGGCCGCGATCAGACAGTTTCGCACGAAACGATTGCGCCCAATGCGCTTGATCGGCGAGCCGGAGAACTTCTGCCGAAACGCCGCGTCGTCGAGCGCCAGCAATTGAGCCAGTCTCGGGGCCACAAGGTCCTCGCGGGGGAGGAACGCGCGGTGCCGCTGCGCCGCGTCGGCAAAGCGGTTCCACGGGCACACAGCCAGACAATCGTCGCAGCCGTAAATGCGCGTGCCGATCGCCTCGCGGAATTCCTCGGGGATCGGCCCCGCGTGCTCGATCGTGAGGTATGAAATGCAGCGTCGCGCGTCGAGCTGGTAAGGCCGGGGAAAAGCATCGGTCGGGCAGGCCTGCTGGCACGCCATGCAGCTGCCGCAGCGGTCGGCGTGCGGTTCGTCGGGTTCCAGTTCCAGCGTGGTGTAGATCGCGCCGAGGAATAGCCACGAGCCGTGCTCGCGGCTGACGAGATTGGTGTGCTTGCCCTGCCAGCCGATCCCAGCGGCCTCGCCCAGCGGCTTTTCCATCACCGGCGCGGTATCGACGAAGACCTTCAGTTCGGTGCCGGGCACGCGCTCGACCAGCCAGCGAGCGAGCGCCTTGAGCGCCTTCTTGACAGTGTCGTGGTAGTCGCGACCCTGGGCGTAGACGGAGATCTTCGCTTCGCCAGGGGCCAGCGGGTCGATCTCTGGTGCGTAGCTCATGCCCAGAGCAATGACGCTCCTCGCCTCAGGCCACATCGATTGCGGCCCTTTGCGGACGTCGGCGCGCGCCGCCATCCACTCCATCGCGCCATGCATTCCGGCGCCGAGCCATTCCTCAAGCCGCCGTGCGCGTAGCGGGTCGTCGGCCGCGGGGGCCACGCCGAAGGCGACGAAGCCGAGCTCGCGCGCCTTGGCCGCAAGATCCTGCTTGAGATCGCCGCTAACGCCCGCGTTAACCAAGTTGAGCCTTGCTCCCGTTTACCCGCGCGGCCTATGCCGCGTACACGATGGACGCAGCGCTAGGCCAGACCTCCCCAGCTCGCAATGCATCCGGCCGGCTGGCTATCGAGGCTCGCGGGCTGGTCAAGCGCTTCGACGGCACGCTTGCGGTCGACGGGATCGACCTTTCGGTGCCGGTGGGCGCGATCTACGGCATCCTGGGGCCCAATGGCGCGGGCAAGACGACGACGCTGCGCATGATCCTTGGCATCATCGATCCGGATTCGGGCGTGCGCCGTGTGCTCGGGCACGACCGACCGAGCGAAATTGCCCGGCTGATCGGCTACCTGCCCGAAGAGCGCGGGCTCTATCCGTCGATGAAGGCCTACGAGGCGATCGCCTTCATGGGCGCGCTGCGCGGTCTGCCGCTCAAGCGAGGGCGGGTTCGCGGCCGCGAGCTGCTCGAGGAGCACGGGCTGCCGGCCGACCGGCAGATCCGGCAGATGTCGAAGGGCATGGCGCAGCAGGTCCAGCTGCTCGGCACGCTGGTCCACGAGCCGCAGCTGGTGGTGCTCGACGAACCGTTCTCGGGCCTCGACGCGATCAACCAGGGCAAGCTCGAACGCCTGATCCGCGATCTTGCGGCCGAAGGCACGACTGTGATCTTCTCGACCCACGTCATCGCCCATGCCGAGCGCTTGTGCGACGAAGTGGCGATCATTGCCGGGGGCAAGGTGCCGTACGCCGGCTCGGTCGACGCCGCGCGCGACCGCATTCCGGCGCAGGTCCGGCTCGAGACGCGCAGCAAGGACGGCCCGTGGCGCGCCGCGCTGCCGCCTGCGACCCGCGCCGAGGGCAATTTCTGGAACTTTCCCCTCCCCGAAAGCGGCATCGAGCCGCTGCTGCGCGCGTTGATCGAGGGCGAGGCGGGCATCCTCTCGCTGTCGATCGAACGGGCCGGATTGCACGACGCCTTCGTCGCCATTGCCGGCGAGGCCGCGGCCCGCGCGCTCGAAGAGGAAAGCCCGGTCGGGGTGCGCCGATGAGCGAGCAGACCCCCAAGTCGCGCCTCTCGCTGCTCGCCGCGGCGGCGGTCATTGCCCGGCGCGATTTTACCGCCATCCTGTTCAGCCGGGTCTTCTTCTTCTTTCTCCTCGGGCCGCTGTTCCCGATCATCGTCGGCGCGCTCGCCGGCGGCATCGGCAGTTCGCTCGATTCGAGCGCCGGCGAGCCCGAGATCGCCATCGCCATGAGCGCCTCCGACGAAGCCCGGCTGTTCGCTGCGCACAAGTCGCTGCGCGCCCAGCTCGGCCCGGCCATGCCGCAGATTCGCGAAGTCGCGCAGGTGCCCGAGGGCGAGACCTATGACGCGCGCGCACTGCTGGCCCGGCGTGACAGCAACATCGCTGCGGTCCTCTCGGGGACACTCGAGCACCCGGTGCTAACCGCACCCGAAAGCCGCCTGACCGCGTTCCGCGGCAGCGTCGCCCTGCTCGCGGCCACTGCACTGGGCAAGTCGCCCCAGGCCTTCCCGCCGGTTGCCACGCAGGTCGTCGCGACCAGCGGCGCCTCGGCCAAGCGAGCCCGCCTCGCCACCGCGCAGGCGGGGCAGACCCTGCTATTCCTGCTGATCATGCTGCTCGCCGGCATGGTGCTGTCGAATCTCGTCGAGGAAAAGGCCAACAAGATCATCGAGATTCTCGCCGCGGCGATCCCGATGGACTCGGTGTTCATGGGCAAGCTGTTCGCCATGCTCGGCGTATCGCTGGTCGGCATTGCTTTGTGGGGCACGGTGATCGGCAGCCTCGTCACCCTTGCGGACATGCAGGGGCCGGTCGCCAGCTTCGTCGACTTGAGCAAGCTGCCCGAGCCGGGGGTGGGCTGGCCGCTCTTCTTCCTGTTCGGAGTGATCTATTTCTCGATGGGCTACCTGCTGCTCGGCTCGATCTTCCTCGCCATCGGCTCGCTGGCAACGACGGTGCGCGAAGTGCAGACGATGTCGATGCCGGTGACCATGAGCCAGGTGCTTCTCTTCTTCTTCGCCAGCTACGCGATGGGCAAGCCAGGCGAACCGGTCGAACTGCTGGCCATCGCCTTCCCGCTGTCCTCGCCCTTCGCGATGCTCGCCCGCGCTGCGCTCGACGATGCGGTGCTGCCGCACGTTTTCGCGGTGCTATGGCAGGCGCTGTGGGTCTACATCGCGGTGCGCCTCGGCGCCCGGCTGTTCCGCAAGCGGGTGATGAAATCCGGCCCGCAACCGGTGAAGAGGAAGAAGCGCTTCGCCCTTCTCCGCCGGTCTGCACTGGAAACGGCTGACGGGCTCGCCCGGAACATGTAGGCTCTCGTTCAGGAACGGTTCGCCCTGCCTGTGCATAAAGAGAGTTGTCATGACCCAAACCAACGCCACCCGCCGCACCGCCCTGACCTGGCTCGGAGCCGGGTCGGCCGCCACGTTCCTCGCCGCCTGCGGATCCGCGCCGGCCTCGGCCAAGACCTTCAAGGTCTCCTACACCGACGCCGAATGGAAGAAGCGCCTGACCAAGGATCAGTACGACGTGCTGCGCCACGAAGCGACCGAGCGGCCGTTCAGCTCGCCGCTCAACGACGAACACCGCAAGGGCACCTTCGTGTGTGCCGGGTGCAAGAACGAGCTCTATTCGAGCGCGACCAAGTTCGAAAGCGGCACCGGCTGGCCAAGTTTCTGGAAGCCGCTGCCGGGGGCGGTGGGCACCTCGACCGACTTCAAGCTCGGCTATCCGCGCACCGAAGTACACTGCGCCGATTGCGGCGGGCACCTGGGCCACGTTTTCAAGGATGGCCCCAAGCCGACAGGCCTACGCTACTGCATGAACGGCGACGCGATGCTGTTTCGCCCCGCCTGACGCGGGTGACCCGCCAGCGCGCCCTCGTCAGGCGCCGGACTGGTTCGATTTCAAACCCTGGAGATAGGCGGCGATCCGCGCGAGGTCGGCGAACTGCAGCAGGCTGTCGAAGATCAGGCCGTACGTGCTGCCCTGGCGCCAGCGCACCTTGGTCTCGACCTCGGGAAGGCCGCCGCCGGTCATGCGCAGGCGCTGCTCGATCGCCAGCCGCGTGTTGCATTCGATCTGCGCGCCCTGCAGCGAGATGTTGCGCAGTTCGGCATCGAAACGCCCGGTCAGCCCCGACAGAGTAACCGGCAATTCGAGGTTGAGCCGGATCGGCCGCTTGGGCCACTTGCCGCGCCCTTCGAGGACGCGGTCGAGATCGACTTCGGCGGCGAAACGGAAACCGGCCCGGCCTTCCCTTTCCCACACCGTCTCGAGCGGCAGGCGATCGCCGTTGGGCATCTCGAGCGAGAGAGCGCGATCGGACGGCAGAGGGTGGAACAGGCGGACGCTGACACCGGTCGCCGAGACGTCGCTCACCACGCAGAGGAATTCGCCGGAAGCTCCGACGAGCTTCGCGGTGCGGATCAGCGGCGTGTAGCGAGCCGCTGTCCGCTGATCGGAGCCCTCACCGGACCCAAGCTCAGCGACGGGCGGCGCCGTAGAGCTGGCGGCCTGCGTCATGTTCCCTGCTTCCTGTCTCGCCCCGGCTTCGAAAAGGGGGTTAGTCCCGATGCCGAAATGCCACGCTTACGGTTGCCGAACCGATAACCCTGGCTCAGCATTCCCCGCTAGAAGCGACGCAAGTTGGTTAACCGTTTGCCTTCGGCCAGTCTCCGGCCGCCAGGAAGGCGCTGGCGCAGCCGGCGAGGAAGGCCGCGCCGCGCGGCAGGACAGTTTCGTCGACCATCATCCGGCTCGAATGGATCGAGCAGCAGTTGCGCCAGTCGGCGCCGGCCTCGGCCACGCCGAGAAAGCACATTGCCCCGGGGACCTTCTCGAGGACGTAGGAGAAGTCTTCCGCCCCCATCAGCGGCGCTTCGAGACGCAGGAACTCGCCGCCGAGATCGGTCGCGACCTGCTCGGCAAGGTCGACGGCGCGCGGATCGCAAATCGTCGGCGGGAAGCCCTCGGTGATGAGCACCTCGGCTGTGCAATCGTGCGCGCGGGCGATGTTCTCTGCGACGCGGTGGATGTCCTCGCGCACGGCCTTGCGCGCAGCGGGCGTCAGCGTGCGCATAGTGCCCTTGAGACGGGCGAAATCGGGCACGATGTTATGCGCGCTGCCCGAATCGAGCTGGGTTATCGTCACCACCACCGCCTCCGCCGCGTCGAACCGGCGGGTGACCATTGCCTGCAGTGCCATGACGATTTCGCAGGCCACCGGGACCGGGTCGCGCGTGTCGTGCGGCATCGAGGCATGGCCGCCGCGGCCGGTGACCTTGATGTCGATCATGTCGGCTGCCGCAAGCAGGGTCCCCGCCCGTCCGCCGATCGTATCGTGCGGCGCATTGGGCATGATATGGAGCGCGAAGGCGGCGTCGGGCAGCGCCACGCCGTCATCGCCGCCGCCCAGCAATCCGTCGTCGATCATGAAACGGGCGCCGTGAAACCCTTCCTCGCCCGGCTGGAACATGAAGCGCACCTCGCCGGCGAGTTCGTTCGCGCGCGCCGCCAGCACCCGTGCCGCGCCGGCCAGCATCGCCGTGTGCGTGTCGTGCCCGCAGGCGTGCATTCGCCCCGCTATCGTCGAGGCGAAGTCGAGCCCGGTCAGCTCGTCCATGGGCAGCGCGTCCATGTCCCCGCGCAGCAGCACGCACTTGCCGGGTTTGCCCGCATTGAGCACCGCCACCGCGCCCGTGCACGAGGACCCCTCGCGCCATTCGAGCGGCAGGTCGGCAAGCTCGTCCCGCACCTTGGCCAGCGTTTTCGGCGTTTCCAGCCCGAGCTCGGGCTCGGCGTGGATGGCGCGGCGCAGCGCAGTGATGCGGCCGGCGATTGCGCGCGAGTCTTCGAGCAGGGCCTTGGTCAACATGGCCGGTTTCTAGCACCGGTCATGGCGCCTCGCCAGCCGCGGGCGCCGCAGGCGAATAGGCTGGGAGCCGCGCCATGACGTACCAGGCCAGCGCACCGAGCGCGACATAGGTGGCGACCCCGCCGACCGCGACCGCGATCGCGACGGTCACCGCGGTCGCGGAGCCGGCGAGCCAGCCGATGGCGCCCGCCAGCACCACGAACCCGGCGAGACGCCCGAACAGCGCATAGCGCGCGTGCCCGGTCGAATGCAGCACCGGTTCGAAGGCCACGCTGGCGAGCTCGAGGCTGGCGGCGAAGGTGAGCGGCACGAGCACCGCGTAGCCGGCATCGAAGTCGGACCCGCCGATGAGGTCGAGCAGCGGCTCGCCCAGCACGACCGCGAGAACGACCACCACCGCGCCGGCCGCAGCGGCGATCAGCGAGGTCTGCCGCACAAGGCGGCGGAATTCGGCGTGCTCCGCGGAGACGCGGGCGCGGTTGATCTCGGCATAGGCGGCGCGCGTCAGCAGCACCGAGAGCTTGCCCAGCCCTTGGCTGAGCTGGGCTGCGAGGCGGTAGAGGCCGGCGGCGCGGGTGCCCACGAGGTATCCGACCGCCAGCAGCGGTCCCTGCTTGACTGCAGCGTCGAGCGTCGAGCTGGCGAACGCGACGAGCGAGAAGCGCACGATTCCCGGGTTGTCGTCGGTCGCCAGCCGCCAGTCCTTGAGATGTCGCAGACTCACAGATTCGGGGCACAGCCGCCGCGACAGCATCCAGTAACCCGCGGCCTCGATCAGATCGATCGCCGCCCAGGCGGCAAGGAAATAGACCACCTTGGGGTCGACGAGCCAGATCGCCACCGCGGCAACGAGGCGCAAGGTGGGCACCAGCGCCTCGACATAGACCCCGAGGTCGAAGCGATCGAGCGCGCGCACGATTCCGGTCGGCGTCGAAACCAGCGCGAAGAGGCTGGCGACGGTGAACCAGAAAGCGGCGACGAGGTACTTGGGATTGAGGTCGAGCGCGTCGCTGAACTGGAAGTAGATAAGCCAGGCGACGACCACGCCGAGCAGCGCACTGCCGAGGTCGAGCAGGGCCGAGAGCATCGACAGCCGCCCGAACGCAGCCCAGTTGCCGGCATGCACGTGGCCGGCGCCATACCGTACCACGACGCGCCAGGTTTGCAGGCCCGACAAGGCAACGAGCGCCTGCGCGGAGCCGAAAATGAGCGAGAAGTGGCCGAAATCCTTCAGCCCGAGCGAACGGGCGAGAATTGCGAGGTAAACGAGGCTGCACACCGCCCCGAAACCCTTGCCGCCCAGCAGCCAGGCGGTGTTCGCCAGCATGCGGCCGAGCAGCGATCGGGGCTGGGTAGGGGCAGGCATGGCGCTTGCGCTTTGGACCAGCAAGGCGAGGGGTGCAAGCGACGAGCCCCGTTAAGCTTCCATCGCGCCGCGCCGCCCGCTAGACGCGCGCGATGATCGAGAACGCCATCCTGCTGAGCGCCGGCCAGGGCAGCCGCCTGCTTCCGCTGACCGCCGAACGCCCGAAATGCCTGATCGACTTCTCCGGCCGCTCGCTGCTCGGCTGGCAGATCGAGATGCTCGCCCGCGGCGGCGTGAAGCGGATCGACGTCGTCACCGGCTTCATGACCGACATGGTCGAGACGCATCTCGCCGAAATCGCCGATCCGCGGGCGGAAGTCCACGTCCACTTCAACCCGTTCTACAAGGTTGCCGACAATCTCGGCTCATGCTGGATCGTGCGCGAACGGATGGCCGCTGGCGACTTCCTCATACTCAACGGCGACACGCTGGTCTGCGAAGAGATCGTCGCCAGGGTCCAGCAGGGTTCGCCTTGGCCGGTGACCGTGACCGTCGACGTCAAGGATGAATACGACAGCGACGACATGAAGGTCGAGCACGCCGCCGACGGGCGGCTGGTGCATATCGGCAAGACGCTGACGGCCGAACGCTCGAACGCGGAGTCGATCGGATTCCTCGCCTTCCGCGGCGAAGGGACGGAACTGTTTCGCGAGGCGGTGCGGCAGGCCATGCGCACGCCCGACGGCGTCAATCACTGGTACCTGAAAGTCATCGACACCCTCGCCGCCAGCGGCAAGGTCGGCACCTGTTCGATCGAGGGACTGGCTTGGGCCGAGGTCGATTACCTCAACGATATCGAGGATGCGACCGCCCTGACCGCCAGTTGGGTCTAGGCGAGCAACGCTTCGATAGCGTCGGCGGCCTTCTCGATAGCATCGGGACCGGTTTCGCCCTCGAGCCAGGGGTGGCGCCCCACCGCAGCGACGACGGCCGCTTCCTGCTCCTTCTTGCGCGCCGGCTGCTCGCGAATGGCGCGTGCGATTCCTGGCCCGATGTCGTCGTCGGGCCCGATGACCGGCCCGAACGCCCACATCGCGTAATCGGCATTGCCCCGCCACTCCGCCGCGTGGGCGTTCAGGAACAGACAGGGCCGCGGGCGAACGAGAAACTCGTACACCTGGCTGCTCACGTCGCCGACGTAGATATCGCAGCCCAGCGTGTAATCCATGTTGAACGAATGCTCCGAGCCGAGGTCGACGATGACGCGCCCGGGAACGGCGCGCGCTTCCCAGTTCGCGCGTTCGGCGTCGCTCCAGTGTTCGGCGAGCCGGACATGGGGGGCAATTACCAGATCGTATTCGTCGCCCGCCAGCACGAACGCCCGCAGACGTTCGGCGAATGTCGAGAACGAGGAAAGCGCGCTTTCGAAGTGCGGGTTGTAGAGTATCGCCGGCCGCTTCGAGGCGAACGGCCGGCTGCGCTCCAGACCCATGCGGCTCATCGCCGCGAGCTTGACCCCGCCGACCGCCAGGCAACGCTCGGGCGTGACCAGTCCCTCGGCCAGCATTCGCTCTCGATCCTTCTCGCCGGCGACGAAGACCATGTCGAACCGGGCGATCCTGCGCTCGAACCCCTTTGCCCGGTCGCCTGCACCGTGGGGGATATGCAACAGCGGCGGACATTTGCCCGGCAGCGATTTCAACAAGGTGGTCGTGCGCTCCGCGGTGAGCAGCGCGTCCGCATCGCGCAGCGGCCCGGCCCAGCGCACCACGCGCAGCCCCTTGTGCCAGCTGCGCGGCAAGACCGCGAGCGCCGCGGGCAAGCTCATCTCCCGGATCGGCACTTCGGGCAAGCCGATGTCGTTGCACAACTGGTGCGCTACGCGGGTCGCGCCCGGCGCCGCGTAGGCCATGACTTCGACCCTTCCGCGGCGGTGCAGCTCGGCCGCGACCGGCAGGACGTGCGCGAGCTGGTGCTCGCCGCCGATCAGGGAAACGTTGAGCCGGGGCACAGCCGTCAGCCGAACCGCCTCGTCAGTTCGGCGACGAGTGCCGTGCGCATCCTCTCGTCGGGCTTAACCGCATCGCCGAGCTGCGGCACCCCGGGCCAGCCGGCGTCGGCGAAAGCGACCCCGCCAAACTCGCGTTCGCCTTCGTAGCGCGCGATGACGTGGAAATGGACGTGGGGGTCTACCATCATCAGCATCAGGTAGTTGAGCTTCGCATAGCCGGTGAAATCGCGGAGCGCGGCCTCGATCGCCGCGGTGATCGTCTTGAGTTCGGCATGCGCCTCGCCCGGCAGGTCACCGAACGCGGTCGCGTCGCTCTTGGCCGCTAGCACGAGGCTTCCGAGCGTTGGCTGGGCGGGGCGCAGCAGCACGACCCAGTGGTCGAATTCCTTGATCAGCGTTGCCGGCCAGCCGAATTTCCGGATCGTTTCGTTCATCGCCTCACCCTTGCGCCAGCCACGAGATGACCGGCTCGCCCCGTCGCTGCTGCGCCGCAGCCTGAATCAGCCGCACGAGGTGCACGGCGCAGCTCAGCACGGTCCACACCGCCACCGCGACGATGCCGATATCGGGGCGGCCGAACAGCAGCGAAACGAACAGGATCACCATGTTCGGATTGCGCCTCGCCGTGACCAGCCGGAAGCGGCTGTCGAACCTTTCCCAGACATGGATGTGAATGCCGCCGAACCGGGCGATGAAGACCCCCTCGATCAGCCGCTGCACGATATAGCCGCCGAGAATCGCGCCCTGGACCCACCAGAAGAGGATCTCGGAAAGGCCAAGGCCCCAATAGCTCAGGCCGGTGGTCCAGAACCACCACCAGAACGGCGGGTGGACGAGGTCGATGCCGTGGTCGAGCACGTCGCCCAGCCGGCTCGAGGTTATCGTGCAGCGCGCCAGCTTGCCGTCCACGGTATCGAGCACCATGAACACGAAACCCATCGCCATGCCGAGCCAGTATTGTCCGTGCGCAAAGGCGACGGTCGCGGCGATGCACAGCACCGCGCCGATTGCGCTCACCGCATTGGGGCTGAGCCCGAGCCAAGCGGCAAGCCGCGTCAGCCACAGCGCCAGCTCGGGCCAGAGGTATTTAGTCAATAGGTCGGTGACGCCCTTGTAGGCGCCGAAATAGCTCGCCCGCTCGATCGCCCGGCGGGTCTCGGCGGTCAGGATCATGAGGAAGGGGCGCTCGCGCTTGCGCAGGGCCTTGTTCTCGATCGCAGCGCCGTCCTCGTAAGCCAGCGAAAGCAGGTCTGCGGGCACCGGTCCCTCACCCCGCATCGCGGCGCGCAGGCCCGCAGCCTCCTGCTCGCCGCGTGCGTGACCCAGCACCGGCGCTTCGCCTAACGTCAGCACCACGCCGGGATGAGCGGCGACATGGGCCAGCCAGGCGGGATCGAAAGCGTATGCGGCATTGGCCAGCACGACCGGCGCGCCGGTCCCGCCGAGCCCCAACTTAGCCGCCATCCGGCGCACGCGTTCGCCGGTGTCGAGACCCCACAGCCGGACCGGGTTGGCGCCGACGGTTTCGACGGAAATGGCAGGCTCGGTCTCGCTCATAGGCCACCAGCGATTAAGGCCGGTGCTGGCCAAGCGCAAGAAAGCCCTAGCTTCAAGGCAGACCCGACGGGTATGCGCTTCGCGCAATGAGCGACGGCATCAAGACCTTCGACGAGCTGCCGCGGCCGGCGCCGGGCTCGAGCGCCGCGGCGGGTGACGCGCGCAGCACCCCCCGCGCCGTCCCTTTGGTCGGGGTCATCCGCAATCGCCGCAGTTATCGCAACAGAGGCCGCGAGCAGGGCGCGGCGCCCGGTGCCGATGTCATTGTCGAAACGACGACCAAGCGCCGCGAGCTGTTCGGAGTGCTCGATTCCTTCGCTGCCAAGGGAGTCGACTACCTCGCCATTTCCGGCGGCGACGGCACGGTGCGCGACGTCCTTACGTGCGGGGCTGCCATCTTCGGCGACGACTGGCCAACGCTCATCGTCCTGCCCAAGGGCAAGACCAATGCCCTCGCCGCAGATATCGGTGCGCCCGACCACTGGTCGCTCGCCTCGGCGATGGAATCCGCCCGTGCGGGCAGGTCTGTGACGCGGTGCCCGCTGATCGTGTCGGAGGCCGCCGATCCGCAGTCGCGGGTACAGGGCTTCCTGCTGGGCGGCGGGGTGTTCCACCGCACCATTCGGCTCGGACAGGACGCGCATCGCTGGGGCGCGTTCAACGCCGCCGCCGTCGGCCTGACTGCGGCCTGGGCGCTCGGCCAGGCGCTCCTGGCGGGGAACGATAACCCATGGCGCCAGCGCTCGCTCCTGCGGATTACCCTGCCCGGCAACGAGCCTCTCCCGGGCGGCGACCAGCGCTATGTCATGATTGCCTCGACCCTCGAAAATTTCCCGCTCGGGCTCAAGCCGTTCGGCGACCTCCGCGAAGGACTCAAGGCGAGCGTTCTCGACACCGCGGCGCGGCGCAGTCTGCTGCGCTTGCCGCTGGTCGCAATCGGTCGCCGCAATCGGGAAAGCGGCTATCACTGCTTTGCCGCCGATTGCTTCGGCTTCGAGACCGACGAGCCGTTCATCCTCGACGGCGAGGCCTTTCCCCCGGGCAACTACCGCGTCTCGACCGGCCCCTCGCTGACCTTCGTCGCGCCGTGAGCGAAGCTCTCGAAGCGCGGGTCGCGGCGATGCTTGCGCGCGAGGTGCGGCCCGAAGTCGCCCACCAGGCGCAGCTGCTCGGCGAGGAGGCAGCGGGCGTGGCGGTGCTGTTCTACGGCTCCAATCTCAGGACCGGATCGCTCGAAGGAGTGCTCGACTACTACGTCCTGGTGCCTGGCCCGCCCGAGACCGGCCTGTGGCCAAAGGTTTCCTACCGCGAGTGGGACGATGCGGCGACGGGGGAGAGACTGCGTGCCAAGGTCGCCGAGATGTCGCTCGCCAAGTTTGCCGAGGCGGCGCGCGGCGAAAGCCTCGATACGACGATCTGGGCGCGTTTCGTGCAACCAAGCGCGCTGGTCTGGGCACGCGACGAAGCGGCTGCCGGCGCAGTCGGCGAGGCGATTGCCGGGGCGGCGCGCACCGCCGCCCGGCTCGCTGCCGCGCTTGGCCCGGCGGAAGGCCAGGCCGACGACTACTGGCGGGCTCTGTTTCGCGCCACCTACCGCGCCGAACTGAGGGTCGAGGCACCAGGCCGAGAAGATTCGATCCTCGCCGCGAATCCGGCGCATTTCGACGGGCTCTTACGCGCGGCGCTGTCTTCGGCCAGGATACCGTTCCGCGACGATGGCAGCCGTCTGGCGCCGCAGCTCGAACCGGACGAGCGGCGGCGCATCTTGCGCTGGTGGAACACGCGCCGCAGGCTCGGCAAGCTGCTCAACGCCGCGCGCCTGGTACGCGCCAACTCGACCTTCGCCGGGGCGCCGCGCTACATCGCCTGGAAGATCGAGCGTCATACCGGCGTCGCGGTCGAGATCACCCCGTGGCGCGAGAAGCATCCCTTGCTCGCGGCACCGGGCGTGCTGTGGCGCGTGTGGCGCGCACGCCGAGACCGGCGATGACGCCGCCGGTTCTGATCCTCGCTGGAAGCCGCCCCAACGGCCTGGACTCCGTCGCCGCGGCCGAGGGCGTGCCGCACAAGGTGCTCGCCCGGGTCGGCGAGACGACGCTGCTAGAGCGCGTGGTCGTGGCAGCGCGAGCTTATGGCGCGAGCGAAGTCCTCGTGGCCGCAAATCATCCAGAGGTCGAGGACGAGGTCCGGCGGCTGGGCGCAACGCTGCTGCCTACCGCGAGCGGGCCGAGTGAAAGCGTGGCGCTCGCCTTCGAGCGCACCGGCGCGCCGCTGCTGGTGACCACTGCCGACCACGCCCTGCTCGAACCGGGCTGGCTCGCGGCGCTGGTCGCGGGTACCCCGCCGGACACCGACGTTTCGCTCATGCTCGCACGGCGCGCAGCGGTCGAGACGGCCGCACCGGGCAGCAAGCGGACCTGGCTCTCGCTGGCCGACGGCGACTGGTCGGGCTGCAACCTGTTCTTCCTCGCCACCCCCACCACGCCGCTGGCCATCGCCGCCTGGCGCCGCGTCGAGGCCGACCGCAAGCGCCCATGGCGGATCGCCGCCCGGCTCGGCTGGGGGACGCTGTGGAATTTCCTGACCGGCCGCCTGACGATGGCGCAGGCCGTCGAACGGATCGGGCGGCGCATCGGCATCGTCGCGGCATTGGTCGAGGCGCCCGACGGACGGGCCGCGATCGATGTCGACAAACCTGCCGACCTCGCGCTGGTACGCGCGCTGGCCGACCCTCAGAAGTAGCGCATTGCAATCGTTATGGGCTTGGCCGCATTGCCGACCTCGAACGCGGTCTTGCTGTAGCTCGGCTTGCCCAGATTGAAGATGTTGATCGAGGGGTTGTTCGACATGCCGCCGCCGTCTTCGCGCAAGTCGGTGTCGCCATTGCCGTTAAGGTCGTGGCGCACGGCGATGGCGTACGTTCCGGCGACCGGCACCGGCATGCAGAACGTCATCTGCCCGGCCTTGGCCGGGGTTTCGATCCGGTAGATCCATTTGCCCTTCTGCAGCCAGTCGGACGCCGTGCCGCGATAGAGCTGGACGCGAATCTTGCCCTGTGACGCCTTGACGCCATTGACGGTGATCCACACCGCCGGGCGATCGCCCCGGCAGGCGGCCGGGTTGTTGGGGATCGTATTGCGGTAGCTCACGCCTTGCGCGCCCGCGACGCTGGCGCTGGCCAGCGCGGCAAGCGCAAGGCCGGCGGCGGCAAGGCGAGGGGGGACAGCGCGGCTCATCAACTCGAACTCCATCAGTCTTCGTGCGCCGGGGCGCGAGATAATCGTCTGGCAGGTGAAATGGCCCCGTTCGGCGGGATTTCTAGCAAAGTGCGCTGAATAGCCTGTGAACTCGCCCGACAGGACCGCTAAAGCGCCGCGCCGCGCCCTTGCCGCGGTGGATAAAGCCGGGTGCCGGTTTATGCCCCGGTCTCCTGCCGCTAAGGCAACGAAGCAAATCCATGGCTAGACCCCTTATCTCACCCTCCATCCTGTCGGCCGATTTCGCACGGCTGGGCGAGGAAGTGCGCGCGATCGACAGGGCGGGGGCCGACTGGATCCACGTCGACGTGATGGACGGGCACTACGTCCCCAACCTCACCATCGGCCCGGCGGTGGTGCAGGCGCTGCGTCCGCACAGCGACAAGACTTTCGACGTCCATCTGATGGTCAGTCCGATCGATCCGTGGCTCGAGCCGTTTGCCGAGGCCGGGGCCGACATCATCACCGTTCACCCCGAAGCCGGGCCCCACATCCACCGTTCGGTGCAGGCGATCAGGGCGCTGGGCAAGAAGGCCGGCATCTCGCTCAATCCCGGAACCCCGGCCAAGATGCTCGATTACCTCATCGAGGAGGTCGATCTGGTGCTGGTGATGAGCGTCAATCCAGGCTTCGGCGGGCAGAGCTTCATCGCCAGCCAACTCAAGAAGATCGAAGCAATCCGCGCGATGATCGACAAACGCGGGCTAGAGGTCCTCATCGAGGTCGATGGGGGAGTCACCGCCGAGACCGCGAAGCAATGCATTGCGGCCGGAGCGGACGTGCTGGTCGCCGGATCGGCGACCTTCAAGGGCGGGCCCGACTGCTACGCCGCCAACATTGCTGCGCTGCGCGGGAACACGCCATGAGCGACCGGGCAGTCCAGGCCATGCTTCCCCTCGGGGTCGAGGAACTGGATGCCGAGCCGGCCGACGAGGGCGGCGACGCCATGGCCATCCCGCTCTCCGCTACCGAGGAAGAGCCGCTCGCCGCCGGGGTCGAAGAGGAAGCAATCCCGCCGGCGCCCAGCGAACTGATCGAGCCGGGCCGTGCACTGGTCATCTCCGACTTCGTCCCGCCGGAGGTTTCGGCCGGCGAACGGCTGATCCGGCTCGCCTACCGCCTCGGCATACCCGGTTCGGCTCTCGCCGCCCCATTTCGCAAGCATCCGGCTCCGCGCCTGCTGGCGACGGTCGAGAACCCGCTGCCGGGCGATCCGGTGGCCGGGACCGCCCTGCGCGCCGGGCATTTCATCGTCCACGGGGTCAAGACCCCGATTGCCCATCTCGACTGTTCGCCGGTCGCCCGCCTGACCCCGCCGCTCGAACGCGTGGTGCACGGCTTCACCTGGCTCGCCGATCTCGAGGCCTGCGCCCCGCGCCAGCAATGCACTCAGACGGCCGAGCGGGTCCTGGCCGCCTGGCTCGAAGCCAATCCGAAGCCTGGCAAGGGCGCAGCCTGGCGCGTCGGCCACGCCGGTCAGCGTCTGCTCGGCTGGCTGGTCCACGCCCCGCTGCTGCTCGGCGGCAACGCCAAGCGGCTGCGTGCGCGCACCCTCGCAGCGGCGGTCGAGACCGCCCGCTGGCTCGACCGTAACGTAAGCAAGGCCGACGACCGGCTCGCCGAGGTTGCCGGGTGGTGCGGCATCGTCGCAGCCGGGCTGCTGCTGCCCGAGGGCAAGCCGCGGCGGCTGTTCGGCGAGGCAGGTCTGGTCCGCGCGCTCGGCGATCTCGTCGGCGACGACGGCGGCGTGCTGTCGCGCAGCCCGCTCGACCAGATGGAAGCGATCGCGCTGCTCACTCGGCTGACCGCCTGCTATCGCGCCACCCGGCGCGACCCGCCGCAGGCGATCGACGCGATGCTGCGGATGCTCGTGCCGCCGCTGCTCGCGATGATTCATGCGGATGGCGCGCTCGGCTCGTGGCAGGGATCGTCCGCGGTCGGCGAGGACAGGCTACGCGCGCTGATAGCGGCCAGCGGCGTGCGCACCCGCCCGCTCAAGGACGCCCGGCAGTGGGGCTACCAGCGCGTCACGGCCGGACGCTCGACGCTGCTGCTCGACGCCGCCCCGCCGCCGCTTGCCCGGCACAGCCGCCATGGCTGCGCCTCGACCCTGGCCTTCGAGCTCTCGCACGGGCCGAATCGGATCGTGGTCAACTGCGGCGGCGCGGCGACCGCCGGCGGGCTGGTCCCGGTGCGCATTGAGCAAGGCTTGCGCGCCACCGCCGCGCATTCGACGCTGGTGCTCGGCGATTCCAATTCCACCGCCGTGCTCATCAACGGCAAGCTCGGCAGCGGCGTGACGGAAGTCGAGGTCGATCGCCGGCTGGCCGAGGCCGGCAAGTCGCAGGCGACGCGGATCGAGGCGAGCCACGACGGCTACGTCTCGCGTCTCGGACTGGTCCACCGCCGCATCCTGATCTTGCGCGACGACGGTACCGAACTGCGCGGTGAGGACCTGCTGGTACCGGCCGGAAAGAAGGGCAAGCGCGGCAAGGTTCCCTATGCCATCCGCTTTCATCTCGGACCGGCGGTCGAAGCGAGCCTGACCGACACCGGGCGCGGCGCACACCTCGCCTTGCGCGACGGAACCTACTGGCAGTTTCTCGCCCCGCGCAGCGAGGTGACGATAGACGAGAGCCTGTGGATCGACGGCGAGGGCCGCCCCCACCCGGTGCAGCAGCTCGTCATCGAAGGTATGGAATCGCGCGGCGGGGGAAGCTTCGCCTGGCTGTTCAAGAAGATAGGTCAGTTCGAATGAGCAAGGTGACCATCAGGCGGGCGCTCCTGTCGGTGTCCGACAAGAGCGGATTGGCCGATCTCGGCAGCAAGCTCGCCAAGGCCGGCGTGGAGCTGATCTCGACCGGAGGCACGGCGCAGGCCCTGCGCGAAGCCGGGCTCGACGTGCGCGACGTTTCCGAGGTGACCGGCTTCCCCGAAATGATGGATGGCCGGGTCAAGACCCTTCACCCGCTGATCCACGGAGGCTTACTGGCAGTCCGCGACGATCCCGAACACGCCGCGGCGATGGAAGCGCACGATATCGCCGCGATCGATCTGGTGGTCGTCAATCTCTATCCGTTCGAGGAAACCGTGATGCGCGGCGCCGACCGCGACACGGTTATCGAGAACATCGATATCGGTGGGCCGAGCATGGTCCGCTCGGCGGCCAAGAACCACGCTTACGTGACCATCGTCACCGATCCGGCGGACTACGACACGCTGTACGAGGAGCTGGCCGCGAACGACGGGGCGACGACGCTCGATTTCCGCAGGAAGATGGCCGCCAAGGCCTTCGCCGCAACCGCCGCCTACGACGCGATGATCAGCCAGTGGTTCGCCTTCGCCGACCAGGGCCAGATGTTCCCCGACATGATCGCGGTGAACGGCCGCAAGCTAGCCGAGCTGCGGTACGGCGAGAATCCTCATCAGAAAGCGGCGGTCTACGAACCGCTCGGCCCGCACATCGCCGGTCTGCCACAAGCCGAACAGGTCCAGGGCAAGGAACTGAGCTACAACAACTACAACGACGCCGACGCCGCGCTCGAGCTGTGCGCCGAGTTCAAGGGCCAGGACCCGGCGGTCGTCATCGTCAAGCACGCCAACCCGTGCGGCGTGGCCCAGGGACCGAGCCTACTGCGAGCCTGGACCGACGCGCTGCAATGCGACAGCGTTTCGGCGTTCGGCGGCATCGTCGCGGTCAACCGCCCGCTCGACGGCCCGACCGCCGAGGCGATCTGCGAGATTTTCACCGAAGTGGTCGTCGCCCCCGGGGCGGACGATGCGGCACGCGCCGCGTTCGCGAAAAAGAAGAACCTGCGCCTGCTGCTGATCGACGAGCTGCCCGACCCGCGGCGCGGGGGCTTGCAGCTCAAGCCGATCGCCGGCGGCCTGCTGGTGCAAAGCCGCGACAACGGCGCGATTTCGGCCGCCGACCTCAAAGTGGTCACCAAGCGCGAGCCGACCGAGCAGGAACTCAAGGATTGCCTGTTCGCCTGGACCGTCGCCCGCCACGTCAAGTCGAACGCCATCGTCTATGCGAAGGATGGCGCGACCGCGGGCATTGGGGCGGGCCAGATGAACCGCCGCGATTCGGCACGCATAGCCGCGATCAAGGCGAGCGAGGCGGCAGAAGCCTATGGCTGGAAATCTCCCAGGACCAAGGGCAGCGCGGTCGCTTCCGACGCCTTCTTCCCCTTCGCCGACGGTCTGCTCGCCGCGGCCGAGGCCGGGGCAACGGCGGTGATTCAGCCGGGTGGCTCGATGCGCGACGACGAGGTCATCGCCGCGGCAGACGCGGCCGGTCTGGCGATGGTTCTTACCGGGATGCGCCATTTTCGGCACTAGCCGCTCGCAGTTCGTCGCATTCATAAACCGGTTCATCCTGAACGCGCCCATTCTGAACGCAAGCCTACTGCTCGTTCAATCCTGGGTAACCCGTCGCTCTCTATCCCGGTCATCAGCCGCAACCAGAGACGAAAGCACACCGCCATGGGCCTGTTCACCGCCGATCTTTACCGCTCCTTTTTCCTCGGCTTCGGAATCACGGCCCTGGTTCTGGCTGCACAAATCTTTCCGCAGCTGGTATAAGGACGGCATGAAACTCAAGATTCTCCTCGCTTCCGCCGCGCTGGCCGCCAGCGCCTGCTCCCCCGCTATCGCTGCCGAGAGCGTCGTTGCGGCGCCCGCCGCGGCGCGCACCGCCCATGAAGGCGGCGGCCTGAAGACCGCGATCTTTTCGGGCGGCTGCTTCTGGGGCGTCGAAGCCGTCTTCAGCCACGTGAAGGGCGTGAAGAGCGCGGTTTCCGGCTACGAGGGCGGCAGCAAGGCCGACGCGGACTACGAAACCGTGTCGTCGGGACGCACCGGCCACCGCGAATCGGTCAAGGTCACTTACGATCCCAAGGTCGTGCGCTACGACCAGCTCCTGCGCGTGTTCTTTTCGGTGGTCGCCGATCCCACGCTGAAAAACGAGCAGGGCCCCGACCACGGTCCGCAGTACAATGCCGCGCTCGTGCCGCTGAACAAGGAGCAGCGCGAAGTCGCCGCCGCCTACCTCAAGCAGTTGCAGGCCAGCGGCAAATGGAAGCGCCCGATCGTCACCGGGATCGCCCCGGCCGGCGCCTTCTACCCCGCCGAGGATTATCACCAGGACTTCGCCTACAAGAACCCCAACCAGGGCTATATTCGCGCCTGGGACCTGCCCAAGGTCGCCGCGCTGAAGGACATGTACCCTTCGCTCTACAGCGCGAAGTTCCAGACCGGCTGATTGCCCCTCCGCCCGGCTGCGCCTATATCGCCGCCATGGCCGGCCATGCACATCACCATCACGAGCACTCGGGGGCCAAGCTGGTCTCCGAGGCTGAAGACGTCCTGACCGCCGCCGGCGAGCAGTGGACCGGCCTACGCGCCGATGTGTTCAAGGCGCTGGCCGATCAGGATCGCCCCGTCTCGGCATACGATATCGCCGAGGGGCTGGGCAGGCGCCGCGGCAAGCGCGTCGCCGCCAACAGCGTGTACCGCATCCTCGATCTGTTCGTGCGCACCAACCTCGCCAACCGGATCGAAAGCGCCAACGCCTACCTCGCCAACACCCACCCGGGCTGCCGGCACGACTGCATCTTCCTGATCTGCGACGACTGCGGCAAGGCCTCGCACATCGACGACGACACTCTCACCGACGCGCTGCGCCAGTCGGGCAATCGCCATGGCTTCGCCAACGTGCGGCCGGTGGTCGAACTGCGCGGCCTGTGCGACGAGTGCGCGAGCTAGGCGCGGCGAAGCAATAGAACGCCCAGTCTCGGGCGCCGGTCAGTTGACGACCGCCTCGCCCGCAACCGGCTCTTCGCCCGGCGGAGCCGAATACCCCAAGGGCACGGCCGGGTGGGCGAGCGCAGGATTGGGCTTGCCGAATTCCGGATCGGGTTCGCCGAACGCAGGCTCGGCGGGCGATGCCGCAGGCAGCGGGGCAGCCCCTTCCTCCCCGCTCACCGCGCTCGACGACCAGTTCACCGCCGGGGCGAGCGTCGCCGTCACCCCGTGACCAGGCGCGGCCGCGACGGCCTCGACCTGCGGCTCGTCGTCGGTGACCATCTGGTCCATCGCCAGCCCGAGCACGAGGCGGAAGCCGAAAAACCCCGCGACCGCGAGGCACACGAAGCCCATCGCCTTGATCCATTTCATGCCACGTCCCCCACGATCGCATGGTGAGGCCGGAATTTAGAGCTCCAGGGTAACGAGAACGTAAACGCCGCCGACCGGGCACACGTTGCTCAGGTATTCCTCACGCACGCTTCATCGACACGCCCGATTTGCTCCGCTAAGCCAGTGACATGACTTCGCGTCCCGCAACGCCGCTACTCGACACCGTCGATACCCCCGAAGACCTGCGCAAGCTCGAACCGGGCCAGCTCCGTCAGCTGGCCGACGAACTGCGCACCGAAATGATCGACGCCGTCGGCACGACCGGCGGGCATCTCGGCTCGGGCCTCGGCGTGGTTGAACTGACCGTCGCCATCCACTACGTCTTCAACACACCGGAAGACCGGCTGGTGTGGGACGTCGGCCATCAGGCCTATCCGCACAAGATCATCACCGGACGCCGGAACCGCATCCGCACGCTGCGCCAGGGCGGGGGGCTCAGCGGGTTCACCAAGCGCAGCGAAAGCGAATACGACCCCTTCGGCGCGGCGCATTCGAGCACGTCGATCTCCGCCGCGCTCGGCTTTGCCGTCGCCAACAAGCTGAACGACAAACCGGGCCGCGGCATCGCGGTGATCGGCGACGGGGCGATGAGCGCCGGCATGGCTTACGAGGCGATGAACAACGCCGAGCAGGCGGGCAACCGGCTGATCGTCATCCTCAACGACAACGACATGTCGATCGCGCCGCCGGTCGGCGGGCTCTCGGCCTACCTCGCTCGGATGGTCTCCTCGAGCGAGTACCTTGGGCTTCGCAGCCTCGCCTCGAAGCTCGCCAAAAAGCTCTCGCGCCGGGTCCATCACGGGCTCGAGAAAGCCGAGGAATATGCCCGCGGCATGGCCACCGGGGGCACGCTGTTCGAGGAGCTGGGCTTCTACTACGTCGGCCCCATCGACGGGCACAACCTCGACCACCTTCTCCCGGTGCTCGAAAACGTCCGCGACAGCGAGCTGGGGCCGATCCTGGTCCACGTGGTGACGCAGAAGGGCAAAGGCTACGCCCCGGCCGAAAACAGCGCCGACAAGTACCACGGCGTGCAAAAGTTCGACGTCATCACCGGCGAGCAGAAAAAGAGCGCGGGCGGCCCGCCGGCCTACCAGAACGTGTTCGGCGACACCCTGGCCAAGCTCGCCGAGACCGATAAGCGGATTTGCGCCATCACCGCCGCGATGCCGAGCGGGACCGGCGTCGACAGGTTTGCCAAGGCCCATCCGGATCGCGCCTTCGACGTCGGGATTGCCGAACAGCACGCGGTGACCTTCGCCGCCGGCCTCGCCGCGCAGGGCATGCGGCCGTTCTGCGCGATCTATTCAACCTTCCTGCAGCGCGCCTTCGACCAGGTGGTGCACGACGTGGCGATCCAGAACCTGCCCGTGCGCTTCGCCATCGACCGCGCCGGGCTGGTCGGCGCCGACGGGGCGACCCACGCCGGCAGCTTCGACGTCACCTACCTCTCGACTCTGCCCAATTTCGTGGTCATGGCCCCGTCGGACGAGGCCGACCTGGTCCACATGACCTACACCGCCGCCGAGCACGACAGCGGCCCGATCGCCGTGCGCTATCCGCGCGGTGGCGGCACCGGCGCGGACCTGCCCGAAGCGCCGCAGCTGCTCGAAATCGGCAAGGGCCGGATCGTCAAGGAAGGCAGCAAGGTCGCCATCCTCTCGCTCGGCACGCGCCTCGCCGAAGCGATGAAAGCGGCCGACCAGCTCGAGGCCAAGGGCCTCTCGACCACAGTCGCCGACCTGCGCTTCGCCAAGCCGCTCGACAGCGCACTGATCCGCAAGCTGATGACCACGCACGAGGTCGTGGTGACGGTCGAGGAAGCCGCCATCGGCGGTCTCGGCGCGCATGTCCTGACCCTGGCCAGCGACGAAGGCCTGACAGACGCCGGCCTCAAGATCCGCACCATGCGCCTGCCCGACGTGTTCCAGGACCACGACGACCCGGCGAAGCAGTACGACGAGGCCCACCTCAACGCGCCGCATATCGTCGAGACGGTGCTCAGCGCGCTGCGGCACAACAGTGCGGGGGTTGAGGAAGCGCGGGCCTAAGGCTCTAGCGAGATGGGCGAAGCGCTTGGAATCCCGGAGTGGCTCGCAGTTTTGCTATGGGTTTTGGGCCTACTCATCGTGGTCGTCGCCTACGGATTTTACTCGGTCCGTAAAGCGCATCATCGGCTCGCGGAAAGTCGTCCCAATCTTAGCCGCGAACAATTTCTTGCCATGATGGAGCCAGATTGTTCCACCGAAGCGGCGGAATTCCTGTGGGACCATGTACTCTTCTATGTACGTTCCCCGCTTAGCCCACATCCTGACGATGAATTCTCCAAAGACCTTCGCATAGATGACGACGACTGGAGCATGGACTGGCCCAGAGAGTTTGCCGACCAGCAGGGGTTTCACGAAAGCAACCTGCCCGATTGGCCCGCAGGATGGCCTCCGACACTTCGCAACTTTGGCCGCTGGCTTTCGATGGGGCCGGTGTAACCCCGTCGCTCAATCCCGCTTCCCCTTCGGCTTGAATTTCCGCTTGAACGGCTTGCCGCCGCCGCCACGCGGACCATCGTCGTTCGACTGACCCTTGCGGTGCTTGCGGGGCCCCGGCTTGGCATAGTCGCGACCGGGGGCGCCGCGTCCGGTTGGCTCGCGCCTCGGCCCCTCACGGCGGTTCTCGCGCGCCATGTGGCGCGGCGCTTCGGAAGGCTCGATGTGGATCGTGTCTTCCGGGTCTTCCGACTTGGCGGTCCGTTCCAGCGCGGTGTCGAACTTCGCCTTCAACGCGCTCGGGATTTCGACGTGCGTTTCGTCGGCGGAAATGCGGATCGCGCCGATTTCGTCGCGGGTGACGTGCCCGCGGCGGCACAGCAGCGGCAGGATCCAGCGCGGATCGGCGTTCTGCCGCCGCCCGACGGCAAGGCGGTACCACACGGTGTCCTCGAAGCCCGGGCGCTTGCGCTTCTCCCGGTCGGCCTGGCGCGCTTCGGGGGTGTTGGGGATCATCTCCTCGGGCTGCGGCATCTTGGCGCGCTGGGCGTGGACCAGCGCCGCAGCGATGTCCTCGGCGCTGCGCTGGGCGAGCAGTTCTTTCGCCAGCTCGCGGTCTTCCTCCTCATATTCGACCGGGGCGAGCAGCTCGGCCAGCAGCCGCTCGCGGTCCTGCTTGCGGATCGCCTCGGGCGTCGGCGCGGTGATCCATTCGGCCTCGATCCGCGCGCCGCGCAGCATCCCCTCGACGCGCTTGCGGCGCGGATAGGGGACGATGATGACCGCGGTGCCCTTCTTGCCCGCGCGGCCGGTGCGGCCCGAGCGGTGCTGCAGCGCCTCGGCATCGCGCGGCACCTCGACGTGGATCACCAGGCTGACGCTCGGCAGGTCGAGCCCGCGCGCGGCGACGTCGGTGGCCACGCAGACGCGGGCGCGGCGGTCGCGCAGCGCCTGCAGCGCCTGGTTGCGCTCCGACTGGGTGTGCTCGCCCGAGAGCGCGACCGCGCCGAAGCCGCGCTCCTGCAGCGTGGCGTGGAGGCGGCGGACGCTGTCGCGCGTGGCGCAGAACAGGATCGCGGTTTCCGCCTCGTGGAAGCGCAGCAGGTTGACCACGGCGTTCTCGATGTCGGAGGGCGAGACGGTGACGGCCTGGTAGGCGATGTCGCCGTGCCCGCGCTCGGAGCCGACCGTCGAAATGCGCAGCGCATCCTTCTGGTAGCGCCTGGCCAGCGCCACGATCGGCTGCGGTATGGTGGCCGAGAACAGCAGAGTGCGGCGGGTCTCGCCGGTGGCGTCCAGGATTTCCTCGAGGTCCTCGCGAAAGCCCATGTCGAGCATCTCGTCGGCCTCGTCGAGCACGGCGACCTTGAGCCCGGAGAGCACCAGCGCACCGCGCTCGAGGTGGTCGCGCAGCCGGCCCGGCGTGCCGACGACGATGTGTGCGCCGCGGGCCAGTGCGCGGCGTTCCTTCGACGGGTCCATCCCGCCGACGCAGCTGGCGATGCGCACCCCGGCCTTGGCGTAGAGCCAGCCGAGCTCGCGGCTGACCTGCAGCGCCAGCTCGCGCGTGGGGGCGACGACGAGGGCGAGCGGGCTCTCGGCGGGTTCGAGCGTGCCGGCATCGCCGAGCAGGTCGGTGGCCATGGCAAGACCGAAGGCGACGGTCTTGCCCGAGCCGGTCTGCGCCGAAACGAGCAGGTCGCGGCCCCTGGCTTCGGGCTCGAGCACCGCCGCCTGAACAGGGGTAGGCGCTTCGTAGCCGCGTTCGGTGAGCGCGTCGGCGAGGAATTGGGGAAGGCTTGAAAAAGGCATGACGGGTCAATCGCAAATGGCCGCATGGATGCGGCCTCGGGGGAGCGGTTTCATCGCTGAAACGAGCATGTGGGCCGGTCCGGGCGTGATTCGCCCCGCGGCGTCGTGCCGCGGCCCCTAGCGGGTTTTTTCCCGTTTGGCTCTAGCCGATGTCGCCGGCCTCGCGCGCTACTCGATCCCGAGAAGTTCGATCTCGAACAGCAGGGTGGCATCGCCGGGGATCGGTCCGCGGCCGACCGGTCCGTAGGCCATGCTCGCCGGGATCGCGAGTTCGATGGTATCGCCGACGCCGGCCATCGGGATCGCCTCCTGCCAGGCCTTGATCAGGCCGCGGAGCGGGAAGGTCGCCGGTTCCCCGCGCTGCCGCGAGCTGTCGAAGGTTTCGCCGTCGGTGAACGTGCCGACGTAGTGGACGGTGACGGTGTCGTCGACGGTCGGATGCGCCCCCGATCCGTCGCCTTTGGTGCGGCGCCACAGCACGCCGCCGGGCAACCACGACCAGCCCTCGGCCATGGTCCGACTGGCCAGCGCCTGCTGCTGCGCCATGTGCCAGGCCATGTCCTGCGAGCGGTCGGGGGCGGCTTCGTCCTGCGCCAGCGCGGCGGCGGGAAGCGCGGCGAGCGCCGCGGCGAACACGAACTTGTGCATCGCGCGTCAGCTCCGCGGGTCGGTTGCCGGGTGGAAGCCGGGCGCCTGCGGCTCGCCCACTTCCTCCTCGCCCGCAAGGTCGTCGCTGACATTGCGGTCCTTGAGCGTGTCGAGGTGCATCCAGCGCTTCACGAACGGGCTCAGCGCCAGCACGACGACCGAGATCAGGATCGTGACCCAGCCGATCCTCGAATAGATGTGCAAGGTCAGTTCCTTGCTCATGTTGCCGTTCTCGCCGCCGGTCGCCTCGCCGATCTTGCCGGCGACGAAATTGCCCACTGCGGTCATGTAGAACCACGCCCCCATGATGAAACTGCCGAGATGGACCGGCGAGAGTCGGGTCATGGCCGACAGGCCGACCGGCGACAGGCACAGCTCGCCGGTGGTGTGCAGCAGGTAGATCAGGAACACGAAGACCACCCCGGTCATGATCGCCGGATCGCCGGTTCCGGCCCCCCAGACGAAGACCAGGAAGCCGAGGCCGACCTGGAACAGTGCGAGCGCGAACTTGGCCGGGGTCGAGGGCTCGATCCCCTTGTTGCCGAGCCATTGCCACAGCGCTGCGAAGACCGGGCCCAAGAGCACGATGTAGATGGCGTTGATCGACTGGAACAGGCTGGTCGGCACCCCGCCGCGGTCGACGAACTTGTCCGTGTACAGCGAAAGCGAGCCGCCGGCCTGTTCGAACAGGCCCCAGAACACCGGGTTGAGCGCGATCAGGAAGAGGATCGCGAACATCCGCTGGCGCGGTTCCTTGGGCAGCTTGAATGCCTCGTAGAGCGTGTAGGCGAGCATCGCCAGGCCGAAGAAGGCGAGGATGCCGCCGATCACGTTCTGGTACTGGATCAGCATCCAGATCACCGCGACCGCGGCGAGCCCGATGGCGTAGAGCTTCAGTTCGTTGCCCCTCGCGAGGGCAGCGGGCGGTTCGCCGTTGCCGCGCAATGCCGGCTTGCCGGCCACGAAGATGATCAGCCCGAGCACCATGCCGATGCCGGCGAGGCCGAAGCCGTAGGACCAGCCGATCGTCTCGCCGAGATAGCCGACGAGAATTGTGCCGAACGCCGCGCCGACGTTCACGCCCATGTAGAAGATCGTGTAGGCGGCATCGCGCCGGGTGTCGGTCATGCGGTAGAGCTGGCCGACGATGACCGAGATGTTGGCCTTGAGGAACCCCGATCCGACGATGATCAGGCTGAGCGCCAGCCAGAAGACGTTGATCGCGAAGTCGGCCTGCTTGGTGGCCGGGTCGGTCACCCCCTGCATGCCCTCGTAGGCCATGAACAGGTGTCCCAGCGCGAGCACCACGCCCCCGAACAGCACGGCCTTGCGCTGCCCCAGCCAGCGGTCGGCGAGATAGCCGCCGAGCACCGGGGTGATGTAGACCAGGCTGGTGTAGGCGCCGTAGATCAGGTTAGCCTTGCCGTCGTTGAACAGCCAGAACTTGGTCAGGTAGAGAATCAGCAGGGCACGCATGCCGTAGTAGGAGAAACGCTCCCACATCTCGGCGTAGAACAGCACGAACAGGCCGCGCGGGTGGCCGACGAATTCCTTGCTCTTGCGCGTGGCGATGATCCCGCCGATCGCCAGGATGGCGAACAGGCCGACGGCTGCGATCGCCGCGATCCAGTCGCCTTCGTTCCACACCGCAATGTCTTTCATCGGATCCTCATCCTCGTCGTTGTCTCGCGTTCCGGGGAAAGGACGCACCCTAGCGTGCAATTCATTCATGTGAAGCGTGTTTCGTTTCAGACGAAACCGGCAACCCGGCTTGACCCGATACGCTGTATTATGGCACTGATGCAGTGATGAGCGACGATACCCGCCCGGTCTACCTCAAGCTGCGCGACCTGATTGCCGCCGCCATTATCGACGGCCGCTACCGCGAAGGCGAAATGCTCCCCTCGGTGCGCGCTTTCGCTGCCGAGCAGGGCGCCAACCCGCTGACGGTGGCCAAGGCCTATCAGCAGTTTCAGACCGACGGGCTGGTCAGGGTCCAGCGCGGGGTCGGCATGTTCGTGGTCAAGGGCGCGGCCGAACAGTTGCGCGAACGCGAACGGCGGCGCTTTCTGGACGAAGAATGGCCGGCGGTGCGCGAGCGGATGGAACGCCTCGGCGTCGCCCCGGCCGACCTGCTCGCCCGCGCCTGAATCGCGCCGACGTGGCAAAAAACACAAGCTGCCGCCGCAAGGATTGCACCGGCCCGCGTTGTCTGTCACTTTGGCATTTATCGGGTCGCTCACTGGTATCGTAAAATAGCTTGCGCTAATGGAACCCAGACACCTAGGGTTCGCACGGTCACCGGAGGAGGGAATGAATGATCCGATCTGAGCTTCTCCAGGCGATCGCCGCCGAGAATCCTGAACTGCGGCCCGACGAGGTCGAGCAGGTCGTTTCAATTTTCTTCGACGAAATCGCCCGGCGCCTGGCCGAAGGCGGGCGCGTCGAGTTGCGCGGTTTCGGAGCCTTCTCCACCCGCGCCCGCGAAGCCCGCACCGGCCGCAATCCGCGCACCGGCGAGGCAGTAGACGTCCCCTCCAAGCGAGTGCCCTATTTCAAGCCGGGCAAGGAAATGCGCGAGCGCCTCAACGCCGACTGACCGGTACCGCCTACTGGCGAACAGAAGGCCCGCCGCGCGCGGGCCTTTTCTTTGCCCGTCCGGCAAAAGGAAAGGCCGCGGATCCCGAGATCCGCGGCCTCTTGTAAGGCCCGCCGCTGCGGGCAGGGCCTCAGAAGTTGCGCTTGACGCTGACCATCCAGGTACGCGGCAGGCCGGGCACGCCGGTCACCGCACCAAGCGACTTGGACACGTCGCTGACGCTCGTGAAGTAGTACTTGTCGAAAATGTTCTGGATCTCGAGCGTCGCCTTCCAGTCCTTGTCGGCGGTGGTGTAGGTGAGCTGAGCATTGCCCAGGAACCGCGAATCCACCCGGCTCCACGGCGTGTTGCCCGTCTCGGTGTAGATCGCCGAGCGATAGCTTCCGTCGAAGCGCGCGCCGACGCTGCCGGGGCCGATGTCGTAGTCGTACTGGATGCCGAAGCTGTAGGTCCAGTCGGGCGTGTACGGGAAGGTCTCGTTACCCGTCAGACCGGCCGGAGCAACCGAGGCCTTGTTGTACTTCACGTTGATGTAGCTCACCGAGCCGTCGAGCGAGAGCCCGTCGACCGGGTAGATCGAGGTTTCGAGCTCGAAGCCCTTGACCTTGGCCTTGCCGACGTTGGTCGGCCGCAGGCACGGCGACGACGGACAGGCCGACAGCGTGAAGATGATGTCCTTGTAATCGTTGTAGAACGCTGCGCCGTTGAGGCGGATGCGCCGATCGAGGAAATCGCTCTTGAAGCCGACTTCGTAGGTCGTGATCGACTCCGGCCGGAACGGCAGGACCTGGTCGCACGGCGGCGCCGGAATCACGGTGCCGTCGGGATTGTACGAGAACGCCGGGCACGGACCGGTCGACGGTCCGAAGAACGGCCGCGGGTTCACGCCGCCGCCCTTGTAGCCCGTCGCGATCGAGGCATAGGCGAGGAACTGGTCGGAGAAGCGATAGTCGGTGACGGCGCGCCAGTCCCACCGCTTGCCCTTGAACTCGCCGGCAAGGTCGAAGATGCCGACGAGCAGGCAGTTCGGCGAGTTGCCGATCCCGGTCGGCCCGGCGATCCCGTTCGGCTGAGGAATCGTGAAGAACTCGCACGGCCCGGGAATTGTGCCGTCGGGATTGCGCCGAAAATAGGTGTAGGTCTTTTCGTCCCACGAACGGCGCACGCCGCCCGAGATGCTCCACATCGGCGTCGGGTGGAGCGTGCCGTTGAAGAACAGCGCCTTCGACGTCGACGGCGTGGTGTCGGGCCCGTGGATGAAGTCGATGCCGGCGTAGTTGAGGTCGACCCGGGCGGTATAGCTGCCCTTCTGGTCCATGTAGAACCCGCCGACGGTGTACTCGAAGAAGCCGCCGCCGAGTTCGCCGTTGAGGCGCACTTCCTGGCTCCACGCGCGGTGGTCGAGGCGGTTGTCGAGCTGGGCGATCGGGACGGTCGACGCGTCCTGGTCCTGACCGAACTTGCTGGTGTATTCGCGCCAGGCGCCGATCCAGTAGAGCTGCATCGTGTCGCTGATGTCGAACTTGATGTTGCCCATGATGCCCCAGCCGTTGAAATCCTGGTTCTGGAGCGCGGAGTAGGGCTTGAACGGCGCCTGCGAGGTGGGCGCGGTGGCGTCGAGGAAGTTGGCGTAGCTGATGTAGCGCGGATCGCCGCCGTAGACGCTCGAGCTCAGGCTGTCGCAGCTATACTGCCCGGCCGGCACGAAGCGGCAGTCGAACGGTACCGGATTGCCATCCTTGCCCGGCAGGAAGGCGGGCTGTCCCGGACCGGCGCCGGTCGCGAGCCCGGCGTACGGGCCTCCGGGCGTCGTCGAGGGGATGAACACCGGGTTCGTCGCGCTCTGCGGCAGGCCGGCGGCGAGCAGCACGGTGGGCTGGGGCTCGGACCGCTCGCGCGTGTAGTCGGCGGACAGATTGATTTCGAGCGTGCTGATCGGAACCCAGCGCAAGGCGATGCGCGCCGCGGCGATGTCCTGCCCGCCCTGCGTTCCGACGACGGGGTAGGCCCCGCGCGCGTTGTTGGCCGGCACGTTGCCGTTGGGATGCGCCACTCCGTAGTCGAGCAGGTCGACATAGCCGTCGCGCGACTTGGTGAGGCCCGAAACGCGCGCCGACAGCTGGTCGTTGATGCGGAAATCGGCCATGCCGCGAACGTCGAGGCGGTTGAACGAGCCATAGCCGACCTGCAGCGAGCCCGACCCGTCGCCCTTGGGCTTGACGCCGAACAGCTTGATCGCGCCGCCGATGGCGTTCTTGCCGGCCAGCGTGCCCTGCGGGCCGCGCAGGATTTCCACGCGGTCGAGGTCCATCAGCTCGAGCAGCGAGCTCGACAGGGTCGGAATGTAGACGTCGTCGACGTAGATCCCGACACCGGGGTCGAGCGCATAGTTGAAGTCGGTCTGGCCGACGCCGCGGATGTAGGCGATGAGGCCCGAGCCGCCGTTCTGCGGCTGCGGCGTGAGGGTGACGTTGGGCGCCTGCGCCGCGACCTGCGAAATGTCGGTCTGTCCGCGCGCTTCGAGCATCTCGGAATTGACCGCGGTGATGGCGATCGGCGTATCCTGCAGGTTGGCTTCGCGGAATTCCGCGGTGACGATGATTTCGTTCGGGCGATTGTCGGCATCGTCCTGGTTTGCTGCCGCGTCCTGGTCGGCAGACGTGTTCTGGCTATCGTCCTGCGCATAGGCGGGGCTCGCCAGAGCTGCCACGACGGCAAGCGACGAAACGAGCGCGAAACTCCTGAAGTTCATCAAACATCCTCCCACAGCGAGCGGCACTGCACCCGCGGTCCTTGACGATCAGCGACCAGTGCCGATCGCGCCGGCCTGTGTTCGCTGATAAAAGGAAATGGGCGGTCGGTCCCGCCGGCATTCCTCTCCGATGACAACGTTAACGGGTGTTACGGCTGGGGAAAACAACGAACCCGAGCGGTGCGGCATGAAAAGGCCACATTTGTCGCAAGTTGTCGCAAACAAGCAACACAGCGGCGCGCTGCGACAATATGAATATTGCGCTGCCCCTCTTGCCAACAGCTTCCTCCCGCGGCACTTAAACCGCTTGCCGGGGCGGGAGGGGCCGACTGATGCAAGCTGCGCAAATAGCTGGCGAATCTCCGCCGCGCGGATACGAGCTGCGCGTTCTCGTGCTGCTCGGGCTGGCTTACGGCTTCGCCTATTTCGACCGGATGGCGATGACGTTCCTCGCCCCGTTCGTGCAGAAGGACCTCGAACTTTCCAACGCGCAAATCGGCTGGCTCGGCTCGGCGCTCTCGGCCACCTGGGCGCTCGGCGCCTATTTCGTGGGCCGCTGGTCGGATTCGATCGGCCGGCGCAAGCCGTTCCTGCTCGGCGCAATGGTGCTGTTCTCGCTCTGCTCGGTTTTTTCCGGCCTGTCGTGGAGCTTCGGCACGTTGTTCGCGGCGCGCGTGGTGATGGGCGCGGCGGAGGGGCCGTTCCTGCCGATCTGCCTCGCCATCATGATCGCCGCCTCGGCCGAAAGCCGCAAGGGCCTCAACGCGGGCATTGTCCAGAACGCCTTCGGCTCGATCCTGGGCACGGCGATCGCCCCGCTGATCCTGGTGCGCGTCGCCGAAGCGCTCGACTGGCGCTGGGCATTCTACATCTCGGGCATTCCGGGCCTCCTGCTGGCCGTGCTCATCTGGTGGCTGATACGCGAACCGAAGCCGGTGCCCGCCGAAGCGCAAGAGGCTGCACCCGCTCTCTCGCCATGGTCGATGCTCGGCGAACGCAACATCTGGGTCTGCTCGCTGGTAAGCTGCTTTGCCGTCGGCACCGTCGTCGTCGGCTCGATCTTCATGCCGCTCTACATGGACGGCCCCAAGGGCATGGAGCCGAAGACCTGGTCGAACGTCATGGCGGTGGTCGGCATCTGCCCCGCGGTCGGCGGGGTGGTCGTCACCTGGCTGTCCGATCGCTTCGGGCGCCGCCCGCTGCTCATCGTCTTCGCCTTCCTGATGGCGCTCTCGCCCGCGGCCCTGCTGTGGTTCGACGGGCCGGTGCCGCTGCTCACGGCCATGCTGTTCGTCAGCTGGATGGGCCTCGGCACCTTCCCGCTGTTCATGGGCGTGATCCCGGCAGAGACGCTCGGCCGCGCCCGCGCCGCCACCGCGATGGGGCTGGTGGTGGCGATCGGCGAACTGTCGGGCGGCGTCTTCGGCCCGCCGATCGCCGGCTGGCTCGGCGACGAGTACGGCCTCGCCGTCCCGCTCTACGTGCAGATGGGCCTCGCCATCCTCGCCGGGCTGACCGCATTTCTCGTCACCGAGACCAACCCGCGCGTGATCGCCCGGCGCAACCCCGTTCCCGCCTGACCATTCGCGCGCTATCATCGGCCGCGGGAGAGTCGCGATGCACGAGCTGATGACCTACGACGTCGAAGCCACGATGAAATACATCGTGCGTGGCGAGAAGGCGACGTTCCACCCCGGCGACCGGGACAAGAGCTACTGGCCGGGCGACGAGCACACCGTTACGATCCACGACATCCGGCCGGAGATCGACGAGCTGGCGCTGGAGCGAAACGGCTTCGTCTTGGCGGACGAGCCGGTCGACGTGACCGATTTCACCGATGCGGACGAACTCGCCCGCTACTGCCGCCTGACCGAAGCGCTGGTGCAGCGGCTGACCGGGGCCGACAAGGTCGTCAGCTTCGGCCCGATGATCCGCACTAACCAGGCCGGCGCGCATGGCCACAACCAGCCGGCCCACGGCGCCCACGTCGACTACGGCCTGCGCACCGTCAGCGACTTCACCCGCGACATGCTGCCTGCCGAAGAGGCCGAGCGGCGGCTGCGGACCCGGTTCATGCTGATCAACGTCTGGCGCCCGATCGTCATGGTCGAAAGCGCGCCGCTGGCGCTGTGCGACGCGCGCACGGTGAAGCGCGAGGATCTGTTCGACAGCGAGGTCGTCGGCGGCCTCGGCGACTTCAAGCGCCGTTCGCTGTGGGGCTACAACCTCGCCTACGCGCCCGACCACCGCTGGTGCTGGGTGCCGCACATGCAGCCGTGGGAGGCGCTCGTCTTCAAGCTGTTCGACAGCGATCCCGACGCCGTCCAGTTCACCGCCCACTCGGCCTTCGAGGACCCCAACACGCCGCCCGATGCCGCGCCCAGGCAGAGCATCGAACTGCGGACCATCGCCTATCTGTAGCCGGGACAGGGGAAGACGAATATGCTCGCAATTCCGCTAATCGCTGCCGCTCTGACCTTCGCGCCACAGAAGCCTTATATGGAATGCGTTCCGGACCCCGATAGATACCTGGCAATGTCCTATCAGGATTTCGACCAAGGCGTGCAACCGGTCGCCGACGAGCCGCGCAAGGAGTGGGGCTGGCGCGAAATAGCCAAGCAGGAGGGCTGCGAGACCGCAGTGGCCATCCTGATCTCCCAGTGGCGCGAGCGGCACGATGCAAGTCTCAATCCGTTTGTGCGAAGCTTCCTCGCCTTTCATGAAGGCCAGTTCCGCGCCGCAGGGGGTGACTATTCAGGCGCAATCCCGCTGATCGAGGAGGGACGCGGCGCCTTCGGCGATGCGGCCGGTCAGGCCTACGTTGATGCGATAATCGCATTCCTCCGATCTGACCGCCACGCGCTGATCGCCGCGCGCGAACGGCTGCTGGCCGTGCCGGAGCCGTCCAACTGGCCTGAATTGCAGCGCCGGTTCAAGGAGGAAGCCGGCCAGGACATGAAATGGCCCCGCAACATCGAAGCCACCGACGTGCTCGTCGAGTGTTTCGGAAAGCCCTATTCGGCGCTTGGCGAGTGCTCAGGCTAGCTCAGCGCTCCGCCGGGCTCGTCGTCTCCAGCCCCTTGGTGAACATCAGTCGCTTAAAGCGCACCTCGGCGTCGACGACCATGTCGCGCATGCCTTGCAGCGCGGCGTCGAGCTTCGGTCCCGGGCCACCGCAGGCGTGGAACACGAAGTCCTTGTAGGCGCGGGCCTGCGGATCGGCCTTTTCGAGAAACACCGCGCGCCGCTCTTCCGCCCAGGTATCGAGCAGCGCCTCGTCCGCGCCCTCGAGCACGACCGCCGCGAGCGTCGGCCACAGCGCGTAGGCGTCGAACAGCCCGGTCGTCAGTCCGAAGCCGCCGGTCGGGTTGGTGACGTGCGCCGCGTCGCCCGCCAGCACCACGCGGCCGCGGCGGAACGACGAGGCGCAGCGCTGGTGCATCTTGTAGGGCGAGGCCATCACGACGTCATAGCCGCCGCGTCCAGGCAAAAGGTGCTCGAACGCCGCCGGGATGCGCTCGGCAAAGCTCTCCTCCGGCAGGTTGGCGTCTTCCATGTAGGTGCAGCGCCACAGGCCCTCGCGGGTGATCTTGACGATCACCGCGCCCCACTGCGGGTCGATCACCATGTTCGACTGCAGGTATCCGCCGCTCTCGAAATCGTGGTGGATGTTGGTCGCCACGAACCGCTCGGGCCAGGTCATCCCGTCGAAGCTCAGGCCGAGCGCCTTCCTGACCTCGCTCCCGGCCCCGTCGGCGCCAATCACCCACTTCGCGCGCAGCTCTTCCCGTCCTTCCGGCCCCTCGAGCGATACCGTGACGCCATCGTCGTCCTGCACCAGCCCGGTGAAGTGCGTGTTCCAGCGGATCGTCGCATTGCCCAGCGCCTCCAGCCGCCGCCGCGCGATGTCGGCCAGTTTGTCCTGCCCCATGTTCATGTTGTAGTTGAACGGCGTCACCCGTCCGACGACCGAGATGTCGTATTCGAACGCCTCGCCAGTCGCCTTGTGCAGCCAGCGATAGTCGTCCTTGGTGTAGCCTACGCCCTCGCATTCCTCGCGGATGCCGAGCCGCTCCAGCCCGTCGAGCATCGACCAGTGATAGACGCAGGCCCGCGGGCTCTCGACGATGTCCGCCGCCGCCTCCACCAGGCAGACGTCGACACCGGCCTGCGCCAGTCCCAGCGCTGTCACGAACCCGGTCGGCCCGCCGCCGACGACGATGACGTCATGATCGATCATGCCTCTAAGCATGGCGCGCGATCGTTAGCGTGCAAAGGGCCTTTCGCTGCTCCATGCGCTGGCCTACGCTAACGCGCGTTAGAGTCGCAACGGCTCGGCAACAGGGAGAGAAACTTGGCACTCGCCGAATTCCACGAGACCATCGATGCGCGCGGGCAAAGCTTTCCGCTCCGCGGCCGCTACGACGAGAAGTTTGCCCCGGCGGTGGAAGCGTTCGTCGAGAACTTCCGGGAGGAAGAGGAACTCGGCGCGGCGACCTCGGTGGTGATCGAAGGCGAGACGGTGGTCGATCTGTGGGGCGGCTGGGCGCGCGCCGACCGCTCGCAGGAATGGGACGAGCATGCGACGGTCTGCATGATGAGCGTCGCCAAGGGCGTGACCGGCATCTGCTTCAACATGGTCATCGACCGCGGGCTGGTCGATCCGGACGAGCGCATCGCCCACTACTGGCCCGAGTTCGCGCAGAACGGCAAAGAGGACATCACCGTGCGCATGGTGCTCGACCATACCGCGGCGATCCCGGTGCTGACCGACGACGTCATGTATCCCGGCGGGTTCTTCGACTACCCGGCCTACATCGAGGCACTCGAGGCGCAGCACCCGCTGTGGCAGCCGGGCACGCGCGCCGCTTACCACGTGCACAACCAGGGCTTCCTGCTCGGCGAGATCATGCGCCGGGTCACCGGCATGACCGTGGGGCCGTTCCTCAAGGAAAACGTCACCGCGCCGCTGCAGGCCGAATACTACATCGGCGGGATGGACGAGAACCAGCAGGCGCACGTCGCCGAGGTGCTTCCCAACACCAAGGCGCGGCTGTTCGCGGCCAAGGACGCCGAGGTGCCGCCCAGGCCGACCACGCCCGAAGGCTGGCAGGACGGCGCGGTGCTGCGCAGCTTCGCCTTCCTGCAGAACCCGCACGAGCCGTGGTACGACACGATGAACTCGCCGCGTTGGCGCGAGGTCGAGATCGCCAGCGGCTCGGGCCACGGCAACGCCCGCGGCGTCGCCCGCATCTACGGCGCGACGGTGGGCGAAGTGGACGGTATCTCGCTTCTCTCGAAAGGCCAGCTCGAGAGGATGATCGAAGAGCGGCACAACCAGGTCGAACTGCTGCAGGACCGCCCCTACCACCAGGCGAGCGGGGTGCTGCTCAACACGCCGCAAGCGGTCTACATGGGGCCGAACATGCGCAGCTTCGGCCACCACGGCCTCGGCGGATCGATCGGCTTCGGCGATCCCGATGCCAGGCTCGGCTTCTCGTATTGCTGCAACCAGATGCACGCCGTCGGCGACAACGGCCCGCGCGCGCGGCGCCTGATCGACGCGGTGTACTCGGTGGTGAAATAGCGACGCGCGCTTCACCCTCGTCATCCCGCACAGGCGGGGATCCAGGGCGGAGCCGCTGACGTGCGAACTGGATTCGAAGGAAAGAGAAATGGATAAGAACCAAAAGGCCGGAGACCTCTACGACAAGGGCATGAAAATCCGCCGCGAGGTGCTCGGCGACGCCTACGTCGACCGCGCGACGGCCAACCCCAATCCCTTCAACGCGCCGCTGCAGGAGATGGTCGCGACATACTGCTGGGGCTGGACCTGGGGCCGCGAGGACGAACTGCCGCGGCGCGACCGCAGCCTGATCAACCTCGCCATGATCGCGGTGCTCGGGCGCAGCCACGAGCTCAAGATCCACACCCGCGGCGCGCTCAACAACGGGCTGAGCCGCGAGGAAATCCGCGAAGTCCTGCTGCAGGTCGGGGTCTATGCCGGCATCCCGGCGGCGGTCGACAGCTTCCGCATCGTCAACGAGGCGTTCGCCGAAATCGATGCGGAGGAAGGACAATGAAAGACAGCAAGCGCATCCGGATCGAGCACGAGTGCGGCAAGCTCCCGCTGCTCTTCGCCAAATATGCCGACAACGGCGACCACGCCGCGCTGGCCGAGCTGTTCGCCGAGGACGGGACCTACGACCGTCCGTTCCAGCCGGGCTATCCGTTCCACGGCCGCGCGGCGATCCAGGCGATCTTCCGCGACCGCCCGCCGATCCTCGTGCGTCACCTCGTGACCAACGTGCTGGTCGAGGTCGTGTCGAAGACCCGGGCGCGCGGCAGCAGCTACGTCGTGATGATGTCGAACCACGAGCTGGTCGAGCCGCCGCAATCGGCGAACGGCATCTTCGTCGGCGGCTTCGACGACGAATACCTGTTCGAGGACGGCGCGTGGCGCTTCGCCAGCCGCCAGGGTCACCTCGCGCTGCACGAAGGCGGCAAGATCCCTGTCTTTCCCACCCCGACCGATGAAGCGAGAGGCCTGAGAAAATGAGCGTGACGGCAAAGAACGCCAACGAGCAGCTGGTGCTCGACTTCTTCGAGGTCCTGTCCTCGGGCGACCTCGAAAAGCTGCGCGCGTTCTACCACGACAAGTCGACCTGGGAGCCCAAGGTCAAGAACATCGCCGGCGCCGGCAAGCACGTCGGGATGGACATCATCGACAAGTTCCTCGCCCCGGTGCGCGGCATGTTCGAGCCGGGCGATCCCAAGGTCCACGTGCAGAACATGTTCAGCGCCGGCCCCTGGGTCTGCGTCGAGAGCTTTTCGACCGGCAAGACGCTCGACGGGCTCGTCTACGAAAACGACTACTGCTGGGTGTTCGAGGTCTCGAACGGCAAGATCGACGCCATGCGCGAGTACATGGACAGCCACTACACCGCCAAGCTGTTCGGGATGGAATGACGCCAATGGCGCGCTTGGAAGGCAGGCCGATCCTGATTTCCGGCGCCGGGCGCGGGCTCGGCGAGGGCATCGCCCGCCATCTCGCAGCCGAGGGCGCGGTCGTCGGCGTAGCCGACGTCAACGGCGACACTGCGCATGACGTCGCGGCTGCGATAAGCGGCGCTGGCGGCAAGGCCTTCGCTTACGAGGCCGACCTCGGGCGGCGCCAGGCGTTCTTCGACGTCGCGGAGGCGTTTGCGAACGATGCGGGGCCTTTGCGGGCGGTGATCAACAACGCCAGCGTGCTGGTTTACGAGCCGATCGAGCAGGTCACCGAAGAAACGCTCGACCGCATGCTCTCTGCCGGCCTCAAGAGCGTGTTCTGGGGCGTTCAGGCCTTTCTCTGTCACCGTGAGGCCTCGGTGCCGGGCAACATTCTCAACTATTCGTCTCCCGTCGCCTATCGCGGACGGCCCAACACCGCGGCCTACACTACGATCAAGGCAGGGATCGCCGGGCTGACCAAGGTGCTCGCCGGCGAGCTCGGCCCGCGCGGCATCCGCGTCAACGCCATCGTCCCTGGCAGCGTCCCGACCCCGGCAACCGAGGGCTTCGTGACGCCCGAGCAGTACGAGCAGCGGGCAAAGAACATCCCGCTGCGGCGTAACGGCACGCCGCAGGACGTCGCCAACGCGGCCGCCTTCCTCCTCTCGGACGAAGCGGAATTCATCAACGGTGCGATGCTCGCCGTCGACGGCGGCATCATCGCGGCAGGATAAGTACGATGGCACAGGTCTGGCACCAACGACTCGATACGCTGCGCGAGGTGATCCTCGCCGATATCGCGCGTGGCGATTACTTCGGTGCGGTCCTGACCGTCGGGCGCGGCGGCGAGGTGGTCTTCGCCGGGGCCTTCGGGGCGGAAGACGCGGACGGCGAGCGGCCGCTCAGATACGACAACGTCTTCTCGATCTTTTCGGTCACCAAGGCTTTCACAAACGTCCTCATCATGAAGGCGATCGAGGAAGGCCGCTTCGCGCTGACCACCAAGGTCAAGGACGTCCTGCCCGAGTTCACCGGCAAGCCGCGCGAAGACGCGACCTTCTATCACCTCCTGACTCACACTGCCGGCATGCCCGGCGTGTGGACGCCAAAGGAGGGTATGTACCTCGACCGACTGCAGGACCTGTTCGAAGCCTCTGTCGAGCATGTCGCGGGCGAAGTGCCGCCGGGCACGCGCTGCGACTATTCGCCGCTGGTCAACCACGTGCTGATGGGCACCGCGCTCGTCCGCACCGACCCGCAGGGTCGCAATTACCAGACGCTGCTGCACCAGGACCTGTTCGCGCCGCTGAAGATGGACAGCACCAGCATGGGCCTGCGCCCCGACCTCGAAGACCGGCACGTCAAGCCCGACATGCGCGGCACCGTCCCGATCAAGCACCTCAGCCGCAACATCGAGGGCGACCACGCGCTGTTCGAGGACCCGGAAGTCGAGGCCCCGCACGTGGGCTGCGCCTCGACCAGCGAGGACCTTTACCGCTTTTCCGAAATGCTCCGCCGCGGCGGCGAACTCGACGGTGTGCGCATACTCTCGCCGGCGATGATCCGGCTGGCGCGCAAGGTGCACACCGGCGACATGCCCAACCAGCTCTACAAGCGCGTGGCCGAGAACGCCGGATGGGAGGTCCCGCCCGCCAACCAGGGCATCGGCTTCCAGGTGCGCGGGACGGGGGTCTTTCACCACCTGTTCGGCTCGCTCGCCAGCCCGGAGACCTTCGGCAACTACGGCGCGGGCAGCACGATGTTCTGGGTCGATCCCGAGGCCGACGTCAGCTTCGCGCTGTGCAGCGCGGGCGTGATGACCCAGGCCGCCAATATCGAACGCTGCGGCAAGCTCAGCGATATCGCGCTCTCGGCCATGATCTGAAGGAATACCAATGGCAGACGCCGACATCATCGTCATCGGATCGGGCCACAATGGGCTCGTCGCCGCCGCCTACCTCGCGGTGGCGGGAAAGCGCGTGCTGGTCCTGGAACGAAACGAGTGGTTCGGCGGCGGGGTCGTGAGCCGCGAGCTGACCCGGCCCGGCTTCACTCACGACCAGCATTCGATGAGCCACATCTTCATCCAGGGCAATCCGCTGCTGCTGAACGACGATCTCGGCCTCAAGCGAAAGTACGGGCTCAAATACGTCTTCCCCGATGTCCCGATGATGAGCGTGTGGGAGGACGGCGCCACGCTGCCGCTGCACCGTGACCCGGCGAAGTCGGCCGAGGCGATTGCCCGGTTCAGCACGAAGGACGCCGAGACCTTCCTCGAAATGAGCCGCCAGGCCGCGGCGTGGCTGCCGATGATCCAGGCCGGCCTCTATTCGCCGCCCATGCCGCTCGGCGCGCAGACGGCGATGATGGACCAGAGTGCGGAAGGCCGCGAGATCTGGCGCACCACGCAGGTCAGCACCTTCGACCTGATGGAAGAGCTTTTCGAGTACGACAAGATCAAGGCCCACTTCGGCCGCGTGGCGGGCGAAAACCTTGTCAGCCCCGACGAGAAGGCGACCGGGATCGGCGCATACGTCTTCCTCGGGTTTCTCGAGAAGTTCGGGTTCGGCGTCCCCGTCGGCGGGTCGGGCTCGCTGACCAGTGCGCTGATCGCCTGCATCGAGGACCACGGCGGCGCGGTGCGCGCGGGCTGCACGGTGCGCGAGGTCGAGACCGACGGCAGCCGGGCCACCGGCGTGGTGCTCGACAGCGGCGAGCGTCTGTCGGCCGCCGACGGGGTGATCGGCGCGATCCACCCGCACCTGCTGCCCGAGATGGTCCCGTCGGTCTCGCCGACCGTGGCGAAGAACGCTCTGCGCACGCACATCACGCCCGCCGCCTGCTTCACGGTCCATGCCGCGCTCGATGCACCACTCAGGTTCAAGGCGGGCGACCTCTCGGCCGTCATGTACGAGCTGATGCCGGCGAGCTACGAGGACATGCGCCGCGCCTTCGACGAGCTGCGTTATGGCGGCATGAGCCCTACGCCGCTGGTCGGCGTCGGCCAGCTTACCCAGCACGACCCGAGCCGCGCGCCGGAGGGCAAGGCGATTTTCCACGCATGGGACTACGTTCCCTACGAACGCCCCGACGGGCGCAGCTGGGACGAGGCGAAGACCGAGTTCGCCGAGGGCATGATCGCGCAGATGTCGAACTACATCGAGAATGTCCCCGAAGTCGTGCTGGAGTATCATTGCGACTCCCCCGTCGACATGGAACGCACCAGCCCCAGCTTCTTCCGCGGTGACCTCCACGGCATCGCCACCACAACCTACCAGTCCGGCAGCCACCGCCCCACGCCCGAGCTCGGCCAGTACCGCGTGCCCGGTGTCGAGCGGCTCTACCTGGTCGGCCCGTTTCAACATCCGGGTGGCGGCGTGTTCGGTGCCGGCCGCGCCACCGCGATGGTCATGGCCGAGGATATCGGCATCGATTTCGACGGGATCCGGATCGCGTGAGTTCGCTCCGCTTCTCATCCCTCGTCACCCCGGACTTGATCCGGGGTCTAGCTACGCTTGGATTGGCGAAAGGAAGCCTGATCCCGGGTCAAGCCCGGGATGACGAAGAAGTGGGTGTGTGCTCGTGAAGATCTTCGCCGCCGACAAGTCCGAGCTGATGCAGGTGACCAAGGTGGAGCGCGAGGGCGACAACCTCGTGCTCAAGGGCAAGGTCTTCGGCACCATGCCGATGGCCGCCACGCTGACGCCCGACCAGGCGCGCGCGTTCCGCAAGCTGCTGACTCCGAAGCTGATGTGGTTCCTCGTCACGCTGCCGTTCCGCAAGGGAGAGAAAAAGTGAGCAAACGTCACGAAGGCCGGACCATGCTGGTCACCGGCGCCGCCGGGGCGATCGGCTTTGCCACCTGCGAGATCCTCGTGCGCGAGGGCGCGCGGGTGATGATGGTCGATATCGACCGCGAAGGTCTGGAGAAGCGCGCTGCCGAGCTGGGCGATGCCGCCATCGCACACGTTGCCGACGTCTCCGACGAGGAGGCGACCAGGGGCTACGCCAAGGCCGCGCTCGATGTCTTCGGCCACGTCGACGGGTTCTTCAACAACGCCGGGATCGAGGGCACGCTGGCGCCGACCCACGAATACCCGGTCGACGAGTTCGACAAGGTCCTGCGCGTCAACCTGCGCGGCATGTTCCTCGGCCTGCGCTACGTCCTGCCCGACATGGTCCGGCGCGGCAGGGGCGCGGTGGTCAACACCGCCTCGATCGGCTCGGAGCGCGGGCTGGCCGGCGCCTGCGCCTACAACGCCGCCAAGCACGGCGCCGTCGGCCTCACGCGCACCGCCGCGAGCGAAGTCGCGCAGAAGGGCGTGCGGGTGAATTGCGTCATGCCCGGCGTGATCGAAACGCCGCTGCTCGTCGGTATGCTCGAGCAGATGTTCGATAGCGTCGAGGCCGGGATGGAAAAGCTCGGCCAGACGGCAACGCTTAACCGCGTCGGCCAGCCGCGCGAGGTGGGGGACGTCGTCAGCTTCCTGCTCAGTGACGAGGCGAGTTACGTCAACGGCGCCAAGTGGGAGATCGACGGCGGCGCGCTGGCGACGATCCGCAACGACGTCTGATCCGCGAGGGGAGAGCGGCATGAGAATTCACCACAGGGCTCGCTGCCTCGCGGCTGCCGGACTGGCGGTGGCGACGGCAACGGCGGCGCAGGCCCCGTCCGGCGCTGCCGCCGAGCGTTGCGCGGCGCTACCGGGCGAAGCCGACCCGGCGCTGGGCGTGGAGCACGCCGCCTGGGTCCCTGCCGGGCCGCTCGCATCGCAGCGTCCGGGCGCACCCGAGATCGTGCTGCCCGCGCACTGCCGGGTGACCGGCGCGATGGCGCGGCGCACCGGCGTCGGCGGGCGCGAGTTCGCGATCGGCTACGAGCTTCGCCTGCCGGCCGTCTGGAACGGCCGCTTCCTGTTCCAGGGCGGCGGCGGGATGGACGGGCAGGTGAACCCGGCGGTCGGCACGATAACCGGCACCGGAGGGCCGGTCGCCCTCGCCCGCGGTTATGCCGTCGTTGCGACCGATTCGGGCCATACCGGCTCGATCGTCGATGCGACCTTCGGCGCCGATCAGCAGGCGCGGATCGATTACGGCTACAACGCGCTCGACAAGGTCACGGCGGCGGCCAAGGCGCTGATCCGCCGCAACTACGGCAAGGCCCCGCACCATTCGTATTTTGTCGGCTGCTCGAACGGCGGCCGCCAGGCGTTGACCGCCGCCCAGCGCCTGCCGACGCAGTTCGACGGCATCGTTGCCGGGCACCCGACCCTGCGCTTCTCTCGCGTGGCGCTCGACGAGGTGTGGAACCTCGGCGTCCTCGCCCGGATCGCGCCGCGCGATGCGGCAGGTCATCCGCTGTTGGCCAAGGCCTTCAGCGACGCCGAACTGCAGGAGGTCAAAACGCGACTGCTCAAGCGCTGCGACGCGCGCGACGGACTGCCCGACGGCTTGATCTATGACTGGCAGGGCTGCGATTTCGACCCCGCCATGGCGCAGTGCAAGCCGGGCGAGACGGGCGCGTGCCTGAGCAAGGCCAAGGCCGACGCCCTGCGCGAGCTTATGCGCGGGCCGCGCACTTCCGACGGGCGGATCGTCTACGGCCCGTTCAACTACGACACCGGGATCGCCGGGCCCGCCTGGCGCGGGATGCGGCTCGGATCGGCGGAGACGGGCGCGCCCAATGCCGCCGATGCCACCCTCGGCCTCGGGCAGTTGCGCTGGTTCCAGCTGACGCCGCCGGATCCGGACTACGATCCGTGGCAGCCGATGGACCTCGAGACGATGCTCGCCCGGGTCGCCCCGACCGCGATGCTGGCGGATGCCGACAATCCCTTCCTCTCGACGTTCGTCGGGCACGGCAAGCTGATCGCCTACAATGGCCTGTCCGACCAGGGCATGGCCTCGAGCGAGCTGGCGCGCTGGTTCGAAAGCGCGCTGGCGGCGAGCGGGCGCCAGGCGAAGGACGCAATGCGCCTCTATCTCGTGCCCGGCATGACCCATTGCGGCGGCGGCGAGGCGACCGACCGTTTCGAGATGCTCGATGCCATCGTCGACTGGGTGGAAAAGGATGTCGCGCCCGGCCGCATCGTCGCGCAGACGAGCGCCGCGCCGAAGATTTCGCGGCCGCTTTGCCCCTGGCCCAAGTACGCGCGTTACACCGGCGGCGACACGGCTAGCGCCGCCAGCTTCGAATGCGTCGAATGACGGCTCAGATACACGAAACTCGGAAGTTGCCGATCCACGATCGACCGCCGGCAATGGCGGTGCAGGCGATGACCGAGACCGCGCCATCGGCATAATCTACCCGGCAGACTCCGCGAGCCTGGAGCGCGGCCCCCGTGCGCGGGGTGACCGAGCGCACCTTGAGCAGATCGCCGTCCCATACGCCCGCGAAGCGCATCATCCGACTGTCCCATTCGCGATCGATGAAATCGATACCTGCTCCGTCGGTGATCACGCGGCTGCAAGTCAACCGGACTTCGCCCGGTCGGGGATCGCCGAGGACCGGGGGATAGATGCACTGCCCGTCATAGCTCGTCGGCACGTCGGCGACGGCACCCTGGGCCAAAGCAAGAAACGCAAACAGGCTCATGAGCCCAGTCTACCGCAGGCTCGTCAGCCGGCGCCAGCTGATTAACCACGATTCTCCAATGCCTTGCCTGCCTTGCCGCCCCGGAACCGGCGAGGGTGGCCGATGGTTCTACTGCAAACACGAAGGAGACAACGACATGCTCGGCAAGATTCTCGGCGGCATCGCCGGCAAGCAGGTGGCGGACAACACTGCAAGCGTCAGCGGGACCAAGGGCGCGATCCTGGGCGCGGTTACCGGTTCGGTCCTGCGCCGCGCCAGCATCCCGGCGATGATCGCGATGGCTGCGGGCGGCTATGCGCTCAAGAAGTACAAGGACCGCAAGGATCGCGAAGCGGCCAAGCGCAAGCGCTTCGAAACCCCGCCCGCCGCGGCCTGACCACGAATCAAGCGCTGCGGCGCTATTTGCCCTTCTTTCCATCGGAAAGCTCGATCCATACGGGCGCGTGATCGCTCGTCTTGTCCCAACTGCGCGCCTCGAGGTCGACGCCGCTATCGCGCAGCCGGTCGCGTAGCGGCGGGCTGAGCAGGAAGTGGTCGATCCGCAGCCCGGAATTGCGGGCGAAGGCATTCCGCCAGTATTTCCAGAAAGTGTAGATCACTTCATCGCCGTGGACGGCCCGCAGGGCGTCGGTCCATCCCTGCCCGACGAGGCGCGCCCAGGCAGCGCGCACTTCCGGTGCGAAGAGCGCATCGTCCACCCAGCGCTCGGGTGCATAGACGTCGAGCTCGATCGGCATGACGTTGAAGTCGCCCATCAGCGCGACTGGCAAGCCGCTGTCGAGCAGTTCACGAGCATGCGCGGCAAGCCGTTCGAACCAGCGCAGCTTGTAGTCGAACTTCGGGCCGGGACGCGGGTTGCCGTTCGGCAAGTAGAGGCAACCGACGAGAACCCCGGCGACGGCAGCTTCGATGTAGCGGCTGTGCGTGTCGTCGGGATCGCCCGGCAACCCGCGGCGGGTTTCCTGGATCTCGCCGACGCGGCTGAGGATGGCGACACCGTTCCAGCGCGGTTGGCCATGCCAGATCGCCTGGTATCCGCGATCCCGCAACGGCGCTGCGGGAAACTTGTCGTCGGGCGCCTTGAGTTCCTGCAGGCACACTACGTCGGGCTGGGTCTCATCGAGCCAGCGCAGCAGCACCGGCAAGCGGCCGTTGATTCCGTTGACGTTGTAGGTCGCGATCCTCACCTCCCCACAACGCGAAAAGGAGGATTCGTCTCCCGTCAGCGTTGCGGATCGATCCCCGCGTCCTCCTCGACCACTTTCGCCATCTCGGTGAAGTCGGCATCGTCGCCGTAAGTCGCGAGCGTGCGGTCGAGCAGGCTGGCGAGCCGCTCGCCGGTCGGCAGCGGCACACCCATCGCCCGCGCCTCGTCGAGCGCGAGGCGGGTGTCCTTCAGGCTGAGCTGGGCAGAGAACCCGAAGTCGAAGGTGCGCGGCAGGACGGCGCGTGGCCACTTGTCGCGCGTCGCCGAGTTTATCCCGGTGCCGGCGTTGAGCACTTCGATCATCCGCGCCGGATCGAGCCCGGCCTTGATGCCGAGCGTCATGGCCTCGGCGGTCGTGGCGATGGCGGCGAGGCTGAGAAGATTGTTGGCAAGCTTCATCACCTGCCCGGCGCCCGGCGTCTCGCCCATGTAGAACGGCTTGCCGATGCGCTGGAGCAGCGGCTCGACCTCGGGCCAGAGCGCCTCCGGACCGCCGGCCATGATCGCCAGCGTGCCCTGCTCGGCCCCGCGAATGCCGCCCGAGACCGGCGCATCGAAACTGGCGACGCCCAGGGGGCTGAGAAGGTCGTGCAGTTCCTGCGCCAGCGCCGGTCCGGAGGTCGACAGGTCGACGAGGATGCGCGGGCGGCCGCGCGAAACGATTTCCTTCGCCGCCGGCCGGACGATCGGCGGAGTCGGCAGGCTCATGAAGACGATGTCGCAGCGTTCGCCCAGCGCGGCGACGGAGCCGGCGGCTTCGGCGCCCTTGGCGACCAGCCCATCGACGGCATCCTGCGAGAGGTCGTGCACCAAGAGCGTGTCGACGTGCGCCAGGAGATTTGCCGCCATCGGCGCGCCCATGCGGCCAAGTCCGAGGAATCCGATCGTACTCATTGCGTCTCCGAGATCGCCGTGTGCGGGGGCAGGTCGACCCGCGCGATGTCGTCCTTAGCCGGAAAGCAGGCCAGCACCAGCGGGTCGTGACCGGGGATCAGGTGGTCGAGCGAGCCACCCGCCAGTTCCAGTGCCCTTTCCTGCGCGCGGCGGTAGTCGGCTTCGTCGACGAAGATCGGGAAGGGCAGCTTGCGCGTGATGTTGGCGTAGAGGTGCGCCGCGTCGCTCGCCAGCACGACTGTCCCGCGCGCTGTCTCGCAGCAGACCAGCATGAGCCCCGCGGTATGACCATGCGCGAGGCGCAGCACGATGCCCGGCGCAAATTCCTCGTCCCCGTCGTGAAACACCACGCGGTCGGCGTAGAGCTTGCGCACGAGTTCGGCGACCGGCTCGCCGTCGAACGGCGCGCGGGTCGGTGCGTCGCACACCTGGCGGCTGGTGGCGAAGGCCAGTTCGGCGTCCTGCACGTGGAACTTCGCGTTCGGAAACAGGCCGAGCGACCCGGCGTGATCGTAATGCAGGTGAGTGAGAATGACGTCTTCGACCGCAAGATGATCGATACCCGCGTCGCGCAGTCCCTCGATCACCGGACGGATCATGGTCCGTCCGCGCGCCGCAGCCGCGGCGTCGCCGAAACCTGTATCGACGATCACCGGCGGATGCCCATCGCGGTGGATCGCCCAGACGAAATAGTCGAGCGGCATCGGCAAGTCGTGATCGTCGACCGGCGTAGTAAAGTTTGCGGCCGCATTCCGCTCGTGCCTGGCGTAGCGGATGGCGTCGATGCGGGTGACGGGGGCGGTCATCCTCCCTCCTTATTTCGTCATTCCCGCGAAAGCGGGAATCCAGTGTGGCCGTTGGGCGAAATTCCCTGGATTCCGGCGTTCGCGGGGATGACGTAAGGATGGTTGATGCATGGCGGCAGCTTCGCAGATGACTGCCTGGAAACCCCGCGGACGCCGCGAAACCGCATGGTTAACTCAAGCAAACTTGAGTCTTACCGGTTGATGGATCGGCCCGTGGCCCACGGTCGTCATCCACGGATCGTACGGCCCGGCCAGTTCGATCGCTTCGACCTGGCGGACGATTTCGCCGAGCAGTGCCTGCGCTTCTCCCTGCGCCAGCACCCGGCCGACGCAGCCGTGCACGCCGTAACCCCAGCCGAGCGAGTGCTTGGTGTCGCGATCGAGCTGGTAGTCGTCGGGCGCATCCCAGTAACGCGGATCGCGGTTGGCGGCGGCGAACATCAGCCCGCAGCGGGTACCGGCGGGCAGGACGATATCGTCGATCTCGACGTCGGTCGTGGTGATGCGCCCGGCCATCCGGCTCGGGCTGTCCCAGCGCAGCGATTCGTCGAAGGCGGCGCGGACTTTCCTCGGCTCGCTGCGCAGCCGGGCATATTCCCCGGGGAACATCGCCCAGGCGCGAAGGGCATTGGCCATGGTGATGAAGGTCGTGTCGGCCCCGGCGCTGAGCACGGTCTGCAAGAGCAGCTTGGCCTCCTCAGGCGTCACCTGCCCCGTATCCGAGGCGGCATAGATCGTCTCGCCGATGCCTTCGGGGTCGAGCGCCGAGCGTTCGCACTTGGTCTCGAGCCATTCGATGACCGCCGAGTAATCGTACTGCATCGCCTGGTCGAACAGCTCCCCCGGCGGGCCCATCGTCACCCAGACCATCTCGGAAAAGCCGTGCATGTGCTCGCGGCCTTCCTCGGGCAGGCCGAGGATGTCGGGTAGGACCTGGAAGACATAGGCCTGGGTCACTTCCGACACGGCATCGACCGGTTCTCCCTCGCGCTTGCGCAGCGTCGCGAGCAGCTCCTTCGCGCGATCCTCGAAGATGCCCTTGACGCGCTCGAGCGCGCGCGGGCTCAGCGCGTCGGCGATAACCTTGCGCACCTTGGTGTGGCGCGGCGGGTCGTCGGTGAGGAGTATTTCGGGACGCGGGCTGGTCGGATCGTGCCACGGTCGGCTCGTCGAGGAGAACGTCTTCCAGTCCAGCAGGCCCTTGGTAACGTGCTCATGCCGGGCGATCATCACCGTGCCGTCGTGCAGCCGCACTGCGGGGGCGAATTCGCGCAGGGCATCGTCGACCTCGCGCGCATGGCGCACCGCTTCGGGGGTGAAGATGTCGAGATCATACTCGGGGATTTCGCGGCTCATAGGCCGAGCCCGTGGAACCAGGTTTGCCCGTCCATACCGGTCTCGAGGTGCCCGGCGGTGGGCTCGAAGAAGTGGGCGCCGATCACCAGCACGCCGCTGTCGCGATAGGTTTCGACGAAGCCGGTGCGGGTGCGCTTGCCGGCATCTTTGTCCATGTCGAAAGTCGCCTCGCGGTGCGGCATGGCAACCTGCATCGGGTGGTGCATCAGATCGCCCGTGATAACCGCTTCCTCGCCGTTCGAGCTGATCCGTACGTGGACGTGGCCCGGCGTATGGCCGTGGCTCGGCTCGCAGTAGATGCCCTCGGCGATGACGTGATCCGCCTCGATGAAGTCGGCCATTCCGGCGGCGACGATCGGGTCGACGCATTCGACGAGGTGGGTGTCGCTATGATGCCCGTCGTGCCGGATGGTCTCCTGCCAGGCATCGTATTCCTTGCGCCCGAACAGGTAGCGCGCGTTGGGGAAGGTCGGCTTGTACGCGCCGGTCTTCGGGTCCTTGTAGGTATTCCAGCCAACGTGATCGAAATGCAGGTGGGTGCACATCACAGTGTCCACCTGCTCGCGCGTGATGCCGAGGCTTTCGAGATCCTCGAGGAAACCCTCGGGCAGATCGCAGAACACGTCGAAATCGCGCTGCCGCCCCGCCCCGATGCATGAATCGACCACGATCACACGCCCGGAAGCTTGCACCACAAAGCCCTGGAAGTTCATCCGCTGGCGCCCCGCCGGCGTGGCGTAGTGCGGGTGCAGCCATTCCATTGCCAGGACTTCCTCTTCGGTCGCCTCGGGCATGGTCATTCGGATGTCGTCCTGGAAGTCCCACAGCTCGACGATGCGCGTCACGGTGACGTCGCCCACTTGCCAGGACTTCATGTGTTCGCGGGCCATCAGGCAGCTTTCCTCTTGGGCTTGGGTTTGTACCGCGCCACGCTTTCCGGCGGCAGCTCGGCGGCGGGAAGCGGCGGCTTGCCGAGCACGAAATCGGCGCAGCGTTCGCCGATCATCACGCAGGGTGCGTTGGTGTTGCCGCCAATGATCGAAGGCATGACCGAGGCATCGGCAACGCGCAGACCCTCGACCCCGCGGAACCGCAGTTGCGGATCGACCACCGATTCCGCATCCCCGCCCATGCGGCAGGTGCCGACCGGGTGGTGCACGGTATAGCCGGTCTCGCGGATATAGGCGTCCCACTGCGCATCGCTCTGGCACTCGGGCCCGGGCGCGACCTCGACGCCCTCATACTCGGCGAAGGCCTCCGTCGCGAACGCGCGGCGGGCAATCTTGAGCGCCCGGATCAGCGGCTTCACGTCGTCGGGGTGCTCGAGCAGGTGCGGGTCGATGACCGGCGCGGCGCCGGGATCGGGCGAGCCGAGCCGCAGCGTGCCGCGGCTCTTGGGATAGAGGTTGACCGGGCTGATCGCGTAGCCATGGCCGAGCGGGAAGGGAATCTTCGGGTTCGTCAGCCGCTTGGCTGGCTGGAACACGAACTGCACGTCGGGGCGCGACAGGCTCGGGTCGGTGCGCAGGAAGGCGACGCTTTCGAACACGTTGCCGGCCAGCGGCCCGGTGCGGGTCGTAAGATACTGGAAGAAGTGGAGGATATCGCGCGGCATGACCTTCCAGGATATGCCGTAGCTGGTCGGGTCTCGCGTCTCCATGTGGATCGGGCTGGCCGGGTGGTCGTGGTAGTTCGCGCCCACGCCGGGCACATCCCTGATCACCTCGATACCCATGTCCTTCAGGTGGTCGGCAGGCCCGATGCCGCTCAGCATGAGCAGCTGCGGCGTCTGCACGGCGCCGCCCGAAAGGATCACCTCGCGCCGCGCACGGATCACGCGTCCGTCGACCAGTTCGACGCCAATGGCCCGGCCGTTCTCGACCACCACCTTTGCCACCTGCGCCCCCGTCTGCAGGTGGACCTTGCCTGCCCGCACTATAGGCCAGAGCATCGCCTTGGCGGTGCTTTCCCGCTGTCCGTCGCGGATGAGCCCCTGGCGCCGACCGTACCCTTCAGGGTTGGGTCCGTTGAAGTCCGGGCAGGCGGGGAACTGCAGTTCACCCAGCGCATCCATGAAGGCGTAGTTGAGCCGGTTGGGATTGGGCACCAGCTTGGCGTTCACCGGGCCCGATTTGCCGTGGAACACGCTTTCCGGAAAATCCTCGTTGTGCTCGCTGCGAGTGAAATAGGGCAGCACCTCGGCGTAGGACCATCCGGCCGCGCCAGCGTCGGCCCAGTCGTCGTAGTCGGTCGGGTGGCCGCGGAAATAGACCATGCCGTTGATCGAGCCCGAGCCGCCGACCACGCGCCCGCGCGGAACGGGAATCGAGCGTCCGGCCATGCCCGGCTGCGGCACCGTCGAAAAACGCCAGTTGGTCGCTTCGCGCCCGATCGCAGCGGCGACGAAACTCGGGATGTGGATGAACGGATGGCTGTCGGGGCCACCGGCCTCGATGACGCAGGTTGTCGTGCCGGGATTCTCGCCCAGCCGCGCCGCCACGCAGGCCCCCGCTGAGCCCGCCCCGACGACGACAAAATCGAATTCCGCAGCGTCCATTCGTCTCTCCCGCGCCCAGTTTGCGCGGGGGTCGCTAGCTTGGCAAGGACTCAATCATCACGGGCGTTAGGATTGTGACGCCGCGTCCTCGCTACGCCAACGGACCATGTAGGCGACCAGCGAATCGACCTGATGCGGTTCGAGCCGGAAGCCCATCTCGATCGGGTAGTTGTGGCTGTTGGTGAGGAAGGCGGCGAGCGTCTCGGGCGTCACGCCAGGGCGATCGACGATTTCGCGAAAGGTCGGGGCACGGGGATTGGGCGACTCGCCGCCCCCGCCGGTCTGGTGACACCCGCTGCACCGGTCGCGGGCAATAAGCAGTCCCATCGAGGCACTCGACTCCGGCGGGTCGCCGACCGTCGAGCACGCGGACAACCCCAGCGCAAGGGAGGCAAGCCCCGACCAGGTCGCCAAATGCGCGGATTTTGCTGCGTTCATCGGTGTCTCCTAGGGACAAGTCGATACAGTTTAGCAGGCGGCTGACGCCACCGTCATTGACGGGCGGCAAATCCGACCGCGCCGTCGCCCGCCTGACAATCACTCCCCATCATACTCGATCGCCTGCGCCGCCGCACCGCTCATGATGAAGCCGATCGGGCGTTCGGCCTCTTCGGTGAGGTGACCGATCAGGCCCGCGGTGCGGCACAAGAGCCCGATGCCCTTGAGCGCCGCCAGCGGGAAGCCGACGTCGAGCATGATCGAGGGGATCGCGGCGTTGACATTGATCGGCAGGTCGCGGCCGATGGTTTCGGGCAGCGCGGCCTTGAGCGCGCGCATCATCGCCACGTGCTCGCCCGAAACGCCGCGCTCGTCGGCCATGGCGAGCAGGCGGTTGGCGCGCGGGTCGCCGCCGGCGTGCTGCGGATGGCCGAAGCCGGGAACGGCCTTGGTATGCTCGCGCCATTTGCGGATGTTGCGCTTGGCCACATCCTCTATCGGATCGCCGCTGGCACGCTGATCCTCGACGCAAGCGGCATAGAACTTGCCGGCGATCTCGGCACTGCCGAGAACGACCGAGCCGCAGCCGAGCAGCCCAGCGGCCACCGCGCCCTGCACTGCCTCGGGCGCGGCGGCGAGCGTCATGCGCGCGGCGACCACGCTCGGCACCAGCCCGTGCTCGGCCAGCGCCACCAGCACCGCATTGGCGAAGAAAACCTGGTCCTCGCTCGGCATCTGCCCGGTTACCAGCAGCCAAAAGTAGCTGGTGAAGTCGATCTGGCCCATCAGATCGTTGACGAGGTCATGCCCACGCACGGTGATCGATTCCGCGTCCGAAGTGCAGATGGAAGTAAAGTTCTGGTCCTGCTTGCCGATGCGCATTTGCGTCTCCCTGTTCGCCGCGCTTTGAACCTGACCGTCGGCGATTGTCGAGTCTCCGCCTCCAAACCGTCACCCCGGGCTTGACCCGGGGTGACGAAGTGGAAACGGAAAGGGTGGTTTGCGCGCGGCGGCGAACAGCTATCTCGACTTCGCTCGCAGCGAACGGCTAGGGCTGGGCGAAACGAAACCGGGAGACACCAGTGGCCAAACCCCTCGCAGGCATTCGCGTGCTCGACATGGGCACCTTCATCACCGGACCGGCGGCGGGCATGCTGCTGGCGGACCTCGGGGCGGAGGTCATCAAGGTGGAACAGCCGGGCACCGGCGACCCGTTCCGTGCCTTCAAGGGCGACCTCTATTCGCCGCACTACCAGACCTACAACCGCAACAAGAAGTCGGTCGAGCTCAACACCAAGGACCCGGCCGACCTCGAAAAGCTCGATGAGCTGGTGAAGTCGGCCGACGTCTTCATCCAGAACTTTCGCCCCGGCGTGGCCGAGCGGCTCGGCGTGGGGCCGGAGCGGCTGCAGGGGATCAACCCGCGGCTGATCTATTGCGGCATTTCGGGCTTCGGCAACGACGGCCCGTGGCGCGACCGCCCGGCGTTCGACACCGTGAGCCAGGCGAGCACCGGCTTCCTGCGCCTGCTGGTCAACCCGGCCAATCCCCGCGTGGTCGGCCCGGCGATCGGCGACGCGGTGACCGGCTTCTTCGCCGCGCAGGGCGTGCTCGCCGCGCTCTACGAACGCGAGAAGACCGGCAAGGGGCGGCTGGTCGAGACCAGCATGTTCGAGGCGATGAGCTATTTCAATCTCGACGATTTCACGCATTACCTGAGCGTCGACGAGGTCATGGGGCCGTGGTCGCGACCGCACGTGTCGCAGAGCTACGTCTTCGAATGTGCCGACGGCGGCTGGATCGCGCTGCACATGTCGAGTCCGCCCAAGTTCTGGGAGGGCCTGGCCGAGGCGGTCGGACAGCCCGAGATGCTCCAGCGCCCGGAATTCGAAAGCCGCCCGGCGCGCATCGCCAACTACGAGAAGGTGGTCGATTACCTCGCACCGATCTTCAAGTCGCAGCCGAGGGCATACTGGGAGGAGCGGCTGACGGCGCTCGAGGTGCCGCACTCGGCGGTCTACAGCTCGCAGGAAGTGGTCGAGGGCGAACTCGCCGCGCACCACGGGCTGGTCGTCGAAGGAGAGGGCCCGCGCGGCACCTTCCGCACGATCCGCTATCCGATCCGCTTCGATGGCGAGAAGATGGAAGGAGTCACGCCGCCGCCCGACCTGGGCGCCGACAACGAAGGCGTGCTGGGGTCCGATCATCTCGACCGTTAGGATGCATTGCCTCTGCCGGACGAGGTGATAAGCTGGCTAACGAAATTCGCCCGGACGGGAGAGTCGGGGCGCGAGAGGAGCCGACCATGACCGCCAAGTTGCCCAACCGACTGCACCACACCGCGTACGTCACCAAGGATCTCGAGGCGACCCGGCATTTCTACGAGGACATCCTCGGTTTCCCGCTCGTCGCCACCTGGTGCGAGCAGGAGGAACTGTTCGGCAAGCAGCGGACCTATTGCCACTGCTTCTTCGGCCTCGGCGACGGCAGCGCGCTGGCCTTCTTCCAGTTCGCCCATGACGACGACCAGGCCCAGTTCGGCCCGGAAATCCCGTCCTCGCCGTTCATCCACATCGCGCTCAACGTGGACAAGGAGACGCAGGACGAGCTCGAAAAGCGCATCAAGGACAACAATCTCGAGGCCACCTACGTGCTCGAGCACGGCTACTGCCGCTCGGTCTACGTGGTCGATCCCAACGGGATGATCGTGGAGTTCACCCACGATGCGCCGCACGTCGAACAGATCAACGAGATGCGCAAGAAGGACGCGCACAGCGAGCTCAAGCGCTGGCTGGCGGGCGACCATACGCCGAACAACGACGTGCGGCCCTCAACGCTCGAAGCCGCTTGATGTCGCTGCCACTCCTGCCGACCTCGCTCGTCGGCTCCTATGCCCAGCCCGAATGGCTGATCGACCGCGCCAAGCTGGCCGGCCGCTTCCCGCCGCGCACGCGCCAGAAGGAACTGTGGCGCATCCCCGAAGGCGAGCTGCTCGAAGAGGCGTGGGACGATGCGACGATCTACGCGATCCACGAACAGGAACGCGCCGGGCTCGACATCATCACCGACGGCGAAATGCGGCGCGAGAGCTACTCCAACCGCTTCGCCACGGCCCTCAACGGCGTCGACATGGACAACCACGGCACCGCGCTCGACCGTTCGGGCGAGCCGGTGCCCGTGCCGCGCGTGACCGGCGAGATCAGCCGCCGCCATGCGGTGCAGGTGCGCGACGTCGAGTTCATGAAGCAGCATACCGACAAGGCGATCAAGATCACCGTGCCGGGGCCCTTCACCATGAGCCAGCAGGCGCAGGACGACTACTACAACGATCCCGAAGCGCTCGCTGTCGCCTATGCCAGGGCGGTGCGTGACGAGATCATCGACCTGTTCGCCGCAGGGGCCGACGTCGTCCAGCTCGACGAGCCCTACATGCAGGCCCGGCCCGACAAGGCGCGGGAATATGGCCTCAAGGCACTCGAGGCCGCGCTCGAGGGGGTCGAGGGCACGACGGCGCTGCACATCTGCTTCGGCTACGCCCACCTGATCCACGAGCGGCCCGAGGGCTATTCGTTCCTGCCCGAACTGGCCAGCTCGGCGGTCAAGCAGATCTCGATCGAGACCGCGCAGTCCAACCTCGACACCAAGGTGCTCGAATCGCTGCCCGGCAAGACCATCATCCTCGGCGTGCTCGACCTCTCGACCCACGCGGTCGAGGAGCCCGAGACCGTCGCCGCGCGGATTCGCAAGGCGTTGCCGCACATCTCGGCCGACAAGGTCATCGTCGCCCCCGACTGCGGCCTCAAGTACCTCCCGCGCGAGGTCGCCTTCGGCAAGATGAAGGCGATGGCCGAAGGGGCGAAGATCGTCCGCGCCGAACTGGGCTGACGGCATGGCGTTCAGTACCACGCACACCGGCAGCCTGCCGCGGCCCGAGCATCTGCTGGATCTCATGCTCGCCCGCGAAAGCGGCGACGACATTGCCGACGAAACGCTGGATTCGGCGATCGAGGAGGCGACGAAATTCGTCGTCGAGCGGCAGGTGCAGGCCGGCATCACGGTCGTCAACGACGGCGAGATGTCCAAGCCGAGCTACGCCACCTACATCAAGCACCGCCTCTCGGGCTTCGGCGGCGAGGCCGGGCAGTACGAGTTCCAGGACCTCGAGGAGTTCCCCGGCGCCAAGGCCCAGGTGTTCGGCAACAAGGGCCGCGCCAAGCGCTCCGCCCCCGCCTGCACCGGCCCGATCGAGGTCATCGACATGGACGCCCCGCGCGAGGATGCCGAGCGCCTCGTTCGCCTCGCGGGTGGCCACGAGACCTTCATGTCGGCCGCCAGCCCCGGCGTTACCGCGTTGTTTTTTCCGAATAAATACTACGCCAGTGACGAGGAGTACGTCTTCGCCCTCGCCGAGGGCCTGCGCCACGAATACGAGACCATCGCCGGTGCCGGCATCACGCTGCAGGTCGATTGTCCGGACCTCGCGATGGGCCGCCACGTGCAGTTCACCAACCTCAGCCTGGAGGACTTCCGCAAGCGCATCGGCATGAACATCGCCGCGCTCAACCACGCTCTGCGCAACATTCCGCCGGAGCAGCTCAGGATGCACTTGTGCTGGGGCAACTACCCGGGGCCGCACCACTGCGACGTCCCGCTGGGTGAGATCGCCGACATCGTCTGGAGCGCGCGGCCGCAGACCGTGCTGATCGAAGGCGCCAACCCGCGCCACGGGCACGAATTCGCCTGGTTCGAAGACCACCCGCTGCCCGAGGGCAAGGTGCTGTGCCCCGGCATGATCGAGCCGCAGAGCCCGTACATCGAGCATCCGGACCTCATCGCCCAGCGCATCGGGCGCTACGCCGATCTGCTCGGCGCAGAGCGGGTCATGGCCGGGGTCGACTGCGGCTTCTCGGTCCACGCCGGCAGCAATACCGTCGACGCCGAAGTCGTCTGGGCCAAGCTCGCCGCGCTGGCGCAAGGCGCGGAGATTGCAAGCAAGCGTTACACCTAACCCTTTTCGTCGGCGGCGAATTGCGTGTATTCAAGGGACGGTTTCGAGTCCTGAGCGCAATTTCCGAGGGAGAGGAAACGATGCGGTTCTCGCTGATCCTGACTGCCGGTGCTTCACTGCTGCTGCCGTTTGCGGCGACGGCGCAAGATCCGGCCCCGCCGCCCGCGCCGGCGGCGGATGCGGCCACCCCGCCCGAAGCGCCGAAAGTGTTCAAGCAGGACAAGCCATGCATGGACAAGGTGACCGACGAACTCATCACCTCGTTCGGCGAGGTCACCGCCTGGCCCGACGACGATATCGAGATGTATACGCCCGCCGGGCTGGATATATTGGGCCACCCGGTCGCCTACGTCCTGGCCAAGCACCGGGGGGAAAACGGCAAGATCGATGAGCTCGACTATCGGCTGCAGGGGATGCAGCGCAAGGTCGGCCAGCCCCACGATGCCGAGCTGCTCAAGGCCTTCGACAAGGAATTCCAGAAGGCCGACTGCGCCAAGTCGAAGGAGAGCACCTGCGGGGTCATCTATCGCCCCGACCAGCCTTTCACCGGCGCGGAAATCGGCTCCGGCGAGATCGACATGGGCAGCAAGGCCCGCGGTCCCAAACTGGATCTGGTCCAGGCGGACTACGACATGCTCGATTCCGATCCGGTCTTCCTCGCCTGCTTCTACCGCGGCAAGTAACCGCCGCTGGCGTCTGGCAAGCCGCCGCCGAAGCGGCTAGGCCTGCGCGCGCGCGGACGTGGCGGAATGGTAGACGCCGGGGACTTAAAATCCCCTGAGCCTTGCTCGTGTGGGTTCGAGTCCCACCGTCCGCACCACGGCGCTTCGGCCGACTTGCGCAATTGTGGTCAAAACGGCTCGCGCGGCGGAAGTCCTCTCGCTGCATAGCAGGGATTGCTTGACGCCAGCGGGAACCGGGGCCTGCACTCCTCCATTGGTCTGCTGCATACCCATCCCCACCGCCGAGGCCCCCATGATTGAATCCGAACCCGCCGGCCGCAGCTTGGCTGCGCTTCTCCTCGCCTTCGTGATCGGGGGTATCGGGCTGATCCTGGCGGTCGGCGGAGCCTGGCTCGTCGCGGTCGGAGGCTCGCCTTACTATGCCATAGCCGGTCTCGCGATGGTGGTCGCGGCCGGATTGCTGTTCTTTGGCCGCCCTGCCGGGATGTGGGTCTATGTGGCAGTCTTCAGCCTCACCGTGCCGTGGGCGCTGTGGGAATCCGGGACCAACCCGTGGGCGCTCGTTCCGCGGCTGGTCGGACCGGCGCTTCTGTTGGCCTTCGTCGCGCTGGTGTCGCCCCTCGTCGACCGGCGGACCGGGTGGTTGACCGCCGTCGCCGGGGCAGTCGGTTCGCTGGTATTTCTCGGCGCGGTCATCTGGGCCGACGCGGCGGCGCAGCCCGACCGCGTCGCCAGCGCGCTTCCGCCGGCAGCGCACCCGCCCGGGACGCAAGCGGTCGGGGCCGACTGGCCGGCCTGGGGCGGCACCAACGCCGGCGAACGCTTCTCCACGCTGGCGCAGATCACGCCGGGAAACGTGGGCCAGCTCAAGCGCGCATGGGTGGCCCACACAGGCGAACTGCCCAGCGGCAAGCTCGAACAGGGCAAGTTCTCTCCGGAGACGACCCCGGTCAAGATCGGCAATCGCCTTTATGTGTGTTCGGCGATGAACGCGCTGATCGCCTATGATGCGGCGACCGGTAAACAGCTCTGGCGGTTCGATCCCAAGGTGCCGGATGCATCGATACCGTACGGCGCCACGTGCCGCGGGGTTGCCTACTACGACGGCGGATCGGCGCAGGCAGCGACGCCAGCCCCGCCCGCTGCGGGGCCGAGCGCCGCGCCGCGGACCGCTGCTGCGGACCAGGGGCCGACGAACTCCGCACCCGCAAACGCCCCGTGCGCCGCCCGGGTGATCGAAGCGACCCTGGACGCCCGCCTGATCGCGGTTGACGCGGCCACCGGACAACCCTGTGCCGACTTCGGGGTCAACGGACAGGTCGATACCAAAGTCGGGCTGGGCCAGGTCTATCCCGGCATGGCATCGATCACCGCACCCCCGGTCGTGGTGCGCGACGTGATCGTGACCGGGCGTCAGGTTCTCGACAACGAGAAGAACGACGCGCCGTCGGGGGTGATCCAGGCTTACGACGTCCATACCGGCGCGCGGAAATGGGCGTGGGATCTCGGCCGGCCCGGTCAATACGACTGGCCCAAGCCGGGCGAAACCTTCACCCGCGGAACGCCCAATATGTGGACCACCGCATCGGCGGACGAGAAGCTCGGGCTGGTCTATATTCCAACTGGCAACAGCGCCGACGACTACTGGAGCAGCGACCGCAGCCCGCAGGAAAACGAATTTAACAGCTCGCTCGTGGCGCTCGACGCGGAAACCGGCCACCCGGTGTGGCACTTCCAGACCGTTCACAAGGACGTCTGGGATTACGACCTCGGCAGCCAGGTGACGCTCGTCGACTTGCCCGATGGCACGCCGGCGGTGGTCCTGCCGTCGAAGCAGGGCGACGTCTACGTGCTCGACCGGCGAACGGGCCGCCCTCTGCATGGAGTAGCCGAAAAGCCGGTTCCGGGCGGCGGCGTCGAGCCGCAGGAGCGTTCGCGGACGCAGCCGTTCTCGATGTTCGCCAACTTGCGCAAGTCCGACCTGCGCGAACGCGACATGTGGGGCATGTCGCCGATCGACCAGATGGTCTGCCGCATCCGCTTCCGCGAGGCGTCCTACAAGGGGTTCTATACGCCGCCGACCACCGGCCGGCACTGGATCGAATATCCGAGCTACAACGGCGGCTCGGACTGGGGTTCCGTCGCGGTCGATCCGACGCGCGGAGTGATCGTGGCCAACTACAACGACATGCCCAATTACAACATCCTGATTCCGCGCGAGGAAGCGGACAAGAAGGGGTGGAAGCCGCGGGGGCCCGAAGGCAACAAGGGCGGCGGCGGCGCGGAAGGCGCCGGCTCGGCGATGGCGGGAGTCCCCTATGCCGTCGACGTGAATGCGGGGTGGAAGGTCCATTTCACCGGCCTGCTGTGCAAGGAACCGCCCTACGGCTGGATTCGCGCACTCGATCTGCAAACTGGCAAGACGATTTGGGACCGTCCGTTCGGGTCTGCCCGCGCCAACGGGCCCTTCGGCATCGCGCTCGGGCTGCCGTGGACGATCGGAACGCCCAACAACGGCGGCGCGGTTGTCACTGCCGGGGGCCTGGTGTTCATCGCGGCCACGACCGACAATCTGATTCACGCCATCGACCTCAAGACCGGCAAGGAGCTGTGGCACGACGTCCTGCCCGGTGGCGGGCAGGCGAACGTAATGACCTACTCCGTGGGCGGTCGCCAATACGTGGTCGTCATGCCGGGCGGGCATCACTTCATGAAGACGCCGATAAGCGACGCCCTGGTCGCCTACGCGCTCCCGGCGAGGGGCTAGGCGCGGGCCGGTCGAAGGGCAGCGACGCAGCCTTCGGCCCGGCCCTCGCCCCGATCAGATCGGGTAGTGCCCGGGCTCGGTCTCGAAGGTGATCCAGCGCAGTTCGGTGAAGGCGTCGATCCCGGCCTTGCCGCCGAAGCGGCCGTATCCCGAGGCCTTCATCCCGCCGAACGGCATTTGCGGCTCGTCCGAGACGGTCGAGGCATTGACGTGGCAGATGCCCGCCTGGATTTGCCGCGCGACCTTGAGGCCGCGCGCGGTGTCGCGCGTGAACACGGCCGAAGAGAGGCCGTATTCGGTATCGTTGGCGAGTTCGATGGCGTGCGCCTCGTCGCGCGCGCGGGCGATGCCGACGACCGGACCGAAGCTCTCGTCGCGGAACAGCTTCATCTCGGGGGTGACCTTGTCGACGAGATGCGCGGGCATCAGCACGTTCTCGGTCGTCTCGCCGCCGGTCAGCAGAACCGCGCCCTTGCCGAGCGCATCGTCGATCAGTGCGTAGCATTTGTCGACCGTGTGGCGATCGACCACCGCGCCCAGCGGGGTGTTGCCGGCGACCGGGTTGCCGACCGGCATCGACTTGACCTTTTCGGCAAACTTCCTGGCAAACTCGTCGGCCACGCTTTCGACCACGATGATGCGTTCGGTCGACATGCAGATCTGGCCCTGGTTCATGTAGGCGCCGAACGCCGCGGCCTTGACCGCCTCGTCGAGGTCGGCGTCCTCGAGCACGACCATCGGCGCTTTGCCGCCGAGTTCGAGCAGCACGGGCTTGAGGTGTTCGGCGGCGCGCCTGGCGATGATCTTGCCGACCGCGGTCGAACCGGTGAAATTGATGCGCCGCACTTCGGGCGCATCGATCAGTGCGCCGACGACTTCGGCGGCATCCTCGGGCGCGTTGGTCACCACGTTGACGACCCCCTCGGGGAAACCGGCCTCGGCAAAGGCCTCGATGATCAGCGCGTGGGTCTGCGGGCAGGTCTCGCTCGCCTTGAGGATCACCGCGTTGCCGCAGGCCAGCGGCACCGCGATCGCGCGCACGCCGAGGATGATCGGTGCGTTCCACGGCGCGATGCCGAGCATCACCCCGACCGGTTCGCGCAGCGCCATGGCGATCGTGCCCGCGTGATCGGACGGGATCACCTCGCCCGAGATCTGCGTCGTCAGCGCGGCGGCCTCGCGCACCATTCCGGCGGCGAGACCGAGATTGAACATCGCCCAGCCGGCGGTCGCGCCGATTTCGCCCATCATGGCGGCGACGAAGGCGTCTTTCTTGCCCATCAGCGCATCGGCTGCCTTGTTCAGCACTGCGCGGCGGGCGTTGGGGCCCGTCTTCGACCACTCGGCGAACCCGGCCTGGGCCTTCGCCGCAATCGCCGGGACATCGCCAGCCTTCATGGCCTTCGCGCTCGAGGCCACCTCGCCGGTCACGGGATTACGGCGTTCGAAAGTGCTCATCTGGTCCTCTCCTATGCGTGCCCGCGAATCGCCGGGCGATTGTCGTGAAGCCTGCAATCGCGGGGGCGCCTAGCCAAGCCCCGTTTCAGCCGTCGCCGTAGTGCACGTTCCGGTCGAGTTCCGAAAGGTACTTCAGGCCATTGATGACATGGGTTCGCATTGCCGCCTCGGCGCGATCGCAATCCCCGGCCATGATCGCGTCGACGATATCGCGGTGGTCCTGCACCGCGGCGCGCAGCCGTTCTCCGCGATAGAAGGATTCGAACACCAGGTGGTGGATCGGCGTGTTGAGCCGCTGGACGATCCCCTGGATCACCAGATTGCCGCCGGCTTCCATGATCAGGTTGTGCCACCGGGCATTGAGCCGGGCGAAATGTTCGGGTGCAGCGCTGGCGACGCAGTCGTCCATCTCGCTCGCGATCCGCGCCAGTTCAGCCTTCTGTTCGGGCGTCGCCTTGCGGGTGAAATCGGCCGCGCAGATGCCCTCGAGCGCGCCGCGCGCGTGGTAGAGCTGGCGCACCTCGTCCATGCTCGCATTGCGCACCGAGGCGCCGCGATACTCTTCGATATCGACCAGCCCTTCGGCCGAAAGCCGCTGCAGGGCCTCGCGGACCTTGAAGCGGCTGCCGCCGGTCTGGCGGATGATGTCCACTTCGATCAGCCGCTGGCCGGGCACGAGCCGCTGGCGCCGTATCTGCGTGCGAATCCAGTCGGCGATCTCGATGCCCGACGGCCCTTTTCTGGGCAGCCCGCCATTCCCTTTGGTCTCCATCTGCCAAGCATCTCGCTCGGCAATCAAATTGTCAATAATTTCGTTGTCGTGATTTTTGTTGAAGTCGTCGACCGAACTGTCTTGTCTGAATTCCGGGAGGAGGAATTACCGTCATGCGTCGCACATTTTGCGGGTCGATGATTGCGCTGGCCGCGATGGCTTCGCCGCTATCGGCCGAGTCCTATCCCGATGTAGTCTCGACCTCGCACTACGTGCCGGTCCGCGACGGCACCCGCCTGGCGATGAGTGTCTACCGCCCGGCCGTGAACACCAAGGCGATCGAAAAACCGCTTCCGGTGATCTTTGTCTTCACGCCCTACCGCGGCCGCTCGAAGGACGCCGACGGCAAGGTCACCGAAACGGCGATGAGCGACAACCTCGGCCTGCGCTCGCTGCTGCGCGCCGGCTATGTCGTCGCCGTGGCGGACATTCGCGGCAAGGGCGCCTCGTTCGGCCACCGCCGCGGCTTCCAGGACAGGACCGAAGCGCTCGACGGACGCGACCTCGTCGAATGGCTCGCCAAGCAGCCCTATTCCGATGGTTCGGTAGGCATGGTCGGCTGCTCCTATCTCGGCGGCGCGGCCTTCCAGGTCGCCACGACCGCCCCCCCTTCGCTCAAGGCAGCCTTCATCGGCGCCAGCGACCTCGACAAGTATGCCTTCGTCCGCAACGGCGGCATCACTGCGCAGTTCAACACCCGCCCCGACGAAAAGCCCGAGGTCGATCTCGCCACCGTCCCGATGGACGAGGACCGCGACGGATCGATGCTCAAGGCCGCCGTGGCCGAACACGCCGAGAACACCCCGATGGGCCCGCTGTGGTACGGCATGCCGTACCGCGACAGCATGTCGGCCTTCACCGGTACGAAGTTCTGGGAAGAGGTCGGCCCCTACACCTATCTTGACACCGTCAAGCGGGCCGGCATCGCCACTTACTTCTGGGGCAACTGGCGCGACGAGCCGACCAGCCAGGTGATCCTTTCCGCCGCCAATCTGGGGAGCCGCTTCCTGGCCGGTCCCGGAAGCCACTGCGTCCCGCCCGAAGGCTTCGACCTGCCGGGCGAGATCGTCCACTTTTTCGACCACTATCTCAAGCACCAAGACCCCGATTACGGCAAATTGCCCCGCGCGACATATTGGGTCGAAGGACTGAACGGGACCGGTGGCTACGTCACTTCGAGCGAGCTGCCCGGCGTTCGCTCGCATCCGCTGCCCTGGTTTCTCTCTCAAGCCGGCTTCGGGGCGCAAACCTCTGGCGCCCAGGGTGCCAGCACCTTCACGGTCGACTACGATCTGCCCCCGGCCGAATACTTCGCCTTCTGGCCACGGCCGATGACCGAACACGGGCTCGGCTTTGCCGGAGGCGCGCTGCAGCACGATCTGAAGCTCGTCGGCTATCCCGTCGCGCAGCTCAAAGTCTCGTCGGACAATCCCAACGCCGACGTCTTCGTCTATCTCGATCGGATAAGGGCGGACGGGACCAGCGAGGTCATCTCGTTCGGCCGCCTCAAGCTGTCGCACCACAAGCTGTCGCTGGCGCCGTACGAGACGCTCGGTCTGCCCTGGCACTCGGGGTTCGAAAAGGACGTCGAGCGGCCCGCGGCGGGTGAAGAAGTCTCGCTCTCGATCGCGATGACGCCGGTTTCACTAGTCGTGCCGGCCGGCGACAGGCTGCGTTTCGTGGTGGCCGGGGCCGACCCGCGGCAGCGAAACCTCACCGATATCAAGCTCGATCCCGCCCCTCGAATCACGGTTGTTTGGGGCGGGCAAGATGGGTCGCGTGTCGACTTGCCTCTGGCAAATTGAATCAACGCAACAGTGCCGCGCAGACGGCACGACGAAAGGGAGTGACTACGATGCGGCTTTGCGAAAGGAAGAACTCGATACGCCTGTTGCTGTGCGGGGCCTCGCTGGGTGCCATGCTCTGCACGGTGCCAGCTTACGGCCAGGTCGCGGAAGCGGACGGAGAGGGCGCCAAGACGAAGGAGGAACGGCCCCTCGGCGGGGAGATCGTCGTTACCGGTAGCCGCATCGAGGGCGTCGCTCCGGTCGGCGCGATCGTGACCTCGCTGGGGCGCGACCAGATCGAGGCAGCCGGCCAGGTCACTCTCGACCGGATGATCCAGGAACTGCCCCAAGTGTTCGACCTGGGCTTTTCGGAAAACTCCCGCGCGCAGTCCGGCGGCAACGGCAACGCGACGTGGTCCAACTCGATCAACCTGCGCGGTCTCGGGCCGTTCTCGACGCTGATCATCACCGACGGCCACCGGATGACCACCAACGGCCGCGCCATCAACCCCTCGGTCCTGCCGACGCTGGGCGTCGAACGGGTAGAGGTCATCGCCGACGGAGCCTCGGCGATATACGGTTCCGATGCGGTCGCCGGCGTGGTCAACCTGATCCCCCGTCGCAATCTGGACGGCGTCGAGGCGTTCGGACGGCTCGCCTCCACCGGCAACGGCGATTTCTGGGAGTGGAACGCGGGCGTCGCCGCAGGAAAGGTATTTTCGCGAGGCCAGGTCATGCTCGCCTACGAGCATGCATTTCGCTCCAACCTGAGCGGAGCCGATCGCGATTTCTACACGTCGGATCAGACGAAATTCGGCGGTCCCGACTACCGGGTCAATCAATGCGCTCCGGGCACGCTCATTTACCAGGGTCAGACCTATGCCCTGCCGGACCAGTACGGCGCGAGCAACGCCGGCAACCTGACCCCGGGAACGCAGAACAAGTGCGACGCACTGACCGGACAGGACCTGTTCCCTCAACAGACCTATGACTCGGTCAACGGCACGGCGACCTACGAGCTGATCGATAATGTCGAATTCGTTTTCGACGGGTATTACAACAAGCGCAAGTTCAGCCGTACGCCGGGGATCCTGACGCAGACGCTGTCCGTTCCGGAAAGCAATGCCTTCTTCGTTGCGCCGCCGTTCTATGTCCCCGGCTCGGGCGGCTACCAGATCGCCTACAGCTTCGAGAACGATTTCCCGCCCGACGAGTATTCCGGTTTCCAAACCAACTGGCAGGCGACCCCGGGCTTCCGCGTCCGCCTGCCCGGAGACTGGAAGCTCGAAGGCAAGGTGGGCTTCGGCAAGGCGCGCGACCGCGCCGATTCCACTGCCGGCGTCGACAGGACGGCGCTCGCTACCGCCCTCGCCAGCAGTGATCCCGGTGCGGCCTTCGATCCCTACGGACTGGGCCGCACGACGCCGACCGCCCTGGCGAGCATCTTCAGCGCCGAGGCCACATTCCCGACCGACGCCAAGCTGACCACCTATCAAGCCGGGGCGGACGGCCCGTTGTTCAGCTTGCCGGGGGGCGAGCTCAAGCTCGCCGCAGGCTACGAAAGGCAGGATTTCACGCAGACGCGCAACACCGGTACTCCGACCGAAGTCACCAACAACCGCAAGGTCGATTCCGTCTACGCCGAACTGTACATACCGATTTTCGGCCCCGGCAACGCGACGCCCGGCTTCGAGGATCTGACGCTCACTGCAGCCGTCCGATACGACGATTACAGCGATGTCGGTGACACGACCAATCCGAAGTTCGGCGTCAACTGGACCCCGGTAAATGGCGTGAAGTTGCGCGCCAGCTACGGGACGTCGTTTCGTGCTCCGACCTTCCCGGAAATTTTCGGCAACAGCACGAACCTTTACGTGCAAAACTACCAGAACCCGAACGGTGCGGGGACGGTGAGCGGGTTCACGCTGGGCTCTGGCCCCAACCCCGATCTGCAGCCGGAAACCGCCACCACCTGGACGGCCGGCGTGGACCTCGAGCCGCTCGACGGGCTCACGGTCAATCTCACCTACTTCGACATCGCGTACAAGAACACGATCTCGGGCCTGCTCTCGAATCTGGCGGTGCTGACTTATGCCGACGAATACGCCGGCACCGGCGTGATCCTGTTCGAGCAGGACGCCTACAACCGGATCATCGATGTGCGCGACAACGGCGTCGGCGGCTCGGGGCCGGTCCTCGTTCGGCCCTTCCCCGGCACTTCGACAGCGTGCATCGATGTGCCGAACCCGGCGAGCTGCGTGTTCGTGGATGGCCGCAGCCTCAATCTCGGCCGCTCCAAGATGAGCGGGATCGACTTCAACCTGCGCTATCGCACCTACCTTGGCGACATGGACACGCTAACCTTCGGGGCGAGCGGCACCTACATCACGAGCTATCAGGTCGCCTTTACGCCGGGCGGCGACTTCAACGATCTTCGCAACTTCATTTTCAATCCGCTGACCTTCAAGGCCCGGGCGTCGGCCGCCTGGACTCACGGCCCGTTCACCAGCCGGGCCCAGCTGACCCATATCGGCGGGTATAAGAACGACCTCGTGCTCCCAGTCGAGAAGGTCGATTCCTACACCACGGTCGACCTTACCTTCGACTGGGACATGGGCGAGTCCTTCGATCTCGGCATCGACAGCGTCAAACTGGGTCTCGAAGTCAGGAATCTCTTCGATGCCGATCCGCCCTATGTGAACTCGCGTCCTGGGAGCAACGGCGGGGGTGGATACGATCCCACCGTTACCAATCCCATTGGGCGGGAATTCGCTGTAAGCCTGCGCACGAAGTTCTGAGGCGCAGGCGAGCGCGGGGGTAAAGTGTCGAAAGCCGGTGTGGAAATCGTCGTCACGGGCGACCTCGTCCTCGACGAACCTGATGCCGATCACTGGCTTTCCGGCATTGCCCCGGCCCTGCGCGGGGCAGACCTGGCGATCGGACATCTCGAAGTGCCGCACACCGATTGCCGCGGCGAAGTTTCCGGCGACGTGCCGGCGCCTGGCGCGCCGCCGGAAAACCTCGCTGCCATCGCCCGCGCTGGAATTTCAATGGTCAGCCTGGCGGGCAACCACATCGCGGACTGCGGGGCGCGCGGGATCGCCGATACCATCGCGGGCCTCGACGTCCTGGCGATTGCCCACGCGGGCGCCGGGATGGACATCGATCAAGCGCGAGAACCGGCCATTGTGGAGGCGGGCGGAATGCGCGTGGCGCTGCTGAGCTACAACTGCGTCGGGCCAGAATTCAGCCGGGCAAGCGCTTCGCGAGCGGGCGCAGCATACCTCCCGCTCAGGACCGCCAATGGCGAACCGGTTTCGCCGCGCTCGCGTATAGCCGGGATCGAGCGCGAGGCAGGCGACATCCTGTCGGCCGATATCGCAGCGGCTCGGCAAGCGGCGGACGTCGTTCTGGTCGCAATGCACAAGGGCCGCGTGCATACCCCGGCGATGCTCGAATCCTACGAGCGGCCGATCGCGCAGATGGCTGTCGAACGGGGGGCCGATGCGGTCATTTCGCACCACGCGCACATTGCCCGCGGCATCGAATTTCATGGCGGGCGGCCGATCTTCCACGGCCTGGGCAACGGCTGCGTCGTGACCCGAGCGCTGTCTCCGGCGCAGGACCACCCGGCACGCGCCGAGTGGGCCCGCAAGCGCCGCGAACTGTTCGGCTTCGAGCCGGAAGAGGGGTACGACCTCGCACCGTTCCATCCCGAGGCCAAACTCGCATTTCTGGGGCGGATAACCATAGCGCCGGGAGAACCGCCCCGGGCCTCGATCGTCCCGGTATTCGTCGAAGCGCCTGGCCGTCCGGTCCTCGCCGAGGAGGAGAGGGCCGCCGACGTGCGAAGCTATCTCGAGGCGATCACGGCGATGGCCGGTCTGCCGCCGATTGTTGTTGCGCCCGACGGCGCCGTGCGCGAGGCGGTCTGACATGCGCGCGATCCTCGTCTGGACCGGCGGCGCGGCGCTGCTTGCGGCCATGGCGATCGACACGCTTGCGGTGATCGGGCGCAATGTCGGCATGCCGATCATCGGCTCGATCGAGCTGGTGCAGGCGGCAATCCTGGTATCGGGCACGATCGCACTGGTCCTGGCCACCCTTCACGGCGGGCACGCCCGGGTGCGGCTCGTCATCGACCGCCTGCAGGGGGCGCCGCGGCACGTCCTGGCAAAGACGTCACGGCTGGCGTCGACATGCCTGTTCGCGGCCCTTGCCTGCGGTTCGATCTGGCTGGCCGCCGACCTGTGGAGCGGGCACGAGCGCAGCGAGGTGGTTGGCGTGCCGTGGCGGATCCTGCGCCTGATCGCCAACGCCGGGTTCGTCGCCTGCACGCTGATTGCGCTGGCAGGGCTGGTCCGTGGGGCGGACCGCTGATGTACGACACGCCCTTGACCGGCCTGCTCGGCCTCGCGGTATTGTTCGCGCTGATCCTCGGCGGCGTCCGTATCGGCATCGCCCTCGGGCTGGTCGGGATAGGCGGCCTGGCGGTCGTGCTCGGGCCCGAAGCGGCGGTCATCAAGGCAGGCGTGGTCGCGGTCGACACCCTGACCCGCTACGAGCTCGGCACCCTGCCGCTGTTCCTGCTGATGGCGCAGATCCTCCTCGCGGTGAACGCCAGCGGCGACATGTTCGCCGCCGCCGCGCGATTCGTCGGGCATCGGCCGGGTGGACTCGCCTATGCCGCAGTGGCCGGCTGCGCCGGTTTCGGGGCGATCAACGGATCGAGTCTGGCCACCGCCGCCACGGTCGGCTCGGTCGCGCTGCCCGAAATGCGCCGACGCGGATATTCCGACAGCCTCGCCACGGGCACCGTCGCGGCCGGCGGGACGCTGGGCCAGATGATCCCCCCTTCGGGCGCACTGATCGTGTTCGGCATCATCGCCGAAACCTCGATCGGCGAGCTGTTCACCGCAGCGATCATTCCCGGGATCACGCAGGCGCTCTTTTACTTCGCGGTGATCTGGCTGCTCATGCGCTGGAAGCCCGGGTTGGCCCCCGAATCCGAGCGTGCACCGTGGTCGGAACGCTGGCGCTACTTGGCGCGAATCTGGGAGATCGTTGCCCTGATCTTGCTGGTCATCGGCGGCATCGCCTTCGGCTGGATCAGCCCACCCGAAGCGGCGGCGATCGGTGCTGCGGGTTCGTTCATACTGGCCCTGCGGCGCGGCGGCTTGTCGCGTGAGCAGCTGTTCGGTGCCTTTGAGGCGGCGTTGAAGACCAGCGGGATGATCTTCCTGATCCTCATCGGCGCACTGGTCTTTTCGGTCTTCGTGGCCGTCACCGGACTGGCCTCGGCCGCCAGCGGGGCGGTGACCGCGATGCACCTCGGCCCGGTCGGCACGCTGGTCGCGATAGCCCTGCTCTTGCTGGCGCTCGGCTCGGTGCTCGACGGACTGGCGCTGATGTTGCTGACCACGCCGATCCTGCTGCCTATCGTGCGCGACACCGGCATGACACCGGTGTGGTTCGGCATCTTCATCACCCGGGCCATGGAGATGGGCCTGGTCCACCCGCCTTTGGGGATGAACCTCTACGTAATCCAGAATGTGACCAAGGACGTTTCGATCGGCCGCATCTTCCGCGGCGTGGCGCCGTTCCTGGCCAGCGATTTCGTCCACCTGCTGCTGTTGATCCTGATACCCGGGATGGCGCTGTGGCTGCCCGGAGTGCTGTCATGACCGCAACCATCGTTCATGTCGGCCCCGAGCTGCCGCAACGCCTGCTCCGCGCAACGGGTCGCCACGCGGGCACTATAGCTTTCGACGCCGAGCGAGCGACGCCTGCGGCGGATCGCTGGATGGAAAGCAAGTTCGCGCCGTGGGCCAAGGCCATCCTCGAAAGCTGGGCACACGACGAATACGGGGCGCATTCGCACGTCGTGTTCAGCCGCGCCGACGACAGCGCCCAGCGCCTCTACTACTACATTTGCGAGCTGCAGCGTCGCGGGCTCGTCGGCGGGCCGGAGCCGGTCATCCTCGATATCGCCAAGGTCCCGCGCAACAGCAGTCTGACGCACACCGTGCAGTCTCTCAGCAAGCTCGCCGGAAAGCTCGAGGTGACGGCAGAAACGCTCCTTGCGGCGGGCCCCGGAGCGGCGCCCTGCCCCGTGGACACCACCAAGCCAGCCTGTCTGCTCGCCGGCACCCCGCCGCCCGACCGCCGCCTCCACCGCGCCATCGAAACGGCTGGCTTTGCGGCGGCAGGCGCGACGCTCGAAGAAAGTTGGCGCCTGCTTGACGAAGAGATCGATCGCGCGCCTGGCGATCCGTTCGAGACGCTTGCTCGCCAGGTCCACGCCTCGCCGCACGGCCCTCGCGCATTCGTCGACAGCGGGGCAAGGCTGCTCGGGCAAATCGAGGCGCTCGACGCGGCGGCCGCGGTGCTGTGGCAGATCGAGGAGGACGAGGCGCAGGCCTGGCACCTGCCAGCCCAGCGCGCTGCGCTCGAGCAAGCCGGCATCCCTTCGCTCGTCCTCACCCGCCGCGACTGGCTGGCGCGCGATGGTGCGGCGGACGAAATCGCTGCCTTTCTTTCGGAGATCGTTTCGTGAGCCTGCTATCCGGACACCGCGTCGCCGTGCTCGGCGGCATGGCCGAACGGCCCCTGGCGCGCTTCCTCGCCTCGCTCGGTGCCGAGATCGGCGGCGAGGTGCAGGGCGCTTCGTTCGTCATCGACGACCTCGGCTTCGAAGCAACTAGAGATCTCGGAATCCCGGCGACCGCGATTCACGTCTCGGTGACGCCGTTCGGTTCGGGCGGGCCGCGCAGCGATTGGCAGGGCGGCGAGCTCGTCGCTTCGGCGATGGGGGGATCGCTGCGGGTGACCGGTGAGCCGGGCCGGCCGCCGGTCAAGGAGGCTGGCGATGCCTGCACTTTCCATGCCGACATGGCCGCGGCCGCAGGGGCGATGGCTGCGCACTATGCTCGCGGCATGCACGGCCAGGGCCAGCACGTCGACGTCTCGATCCAGCAGGTCGCTTTCAGCCGCGGCGCCAGCGGCACCCTCGTCTGGCAGTTCGATCGGCGCAAGCTTGGCCGTGTCGGCGGCAAGCTCGCCTACGGCAAGGTTACCGTCCGCGCGATCTGGCGGCTGGCCGACGGCTGGTGTTTTCACGCGCTGATGACGGGTCGGCTCGGCGCACCGGCGAACCAGGCGCTGTCCGACTGGATGGACGAGACGCTGGTCGACAACCCGCTGCGCGGCGTCGACTGGCTGGCCTACAACCGCTCCACCCTGCCGGCCGAGACGCGGGCGGTTTGGGAGGAGGCAATCGCCGCCTTCTTCGCCAGCAAGACCAAGCACGAGATCGCCACCGAGGGCCTGCGCCGCGGCATCAACGCCTGCGTGGTCAACGAACCGGCCGACGTCCTGGCCGATCCGCACCTTGCCGCGCGCGGCTTCTTCGACACGCCGGACGGTCTGCCGCAGCGCTTCGCCGCGGTCCGCGAAGGCGCACCTGCGGAAAAGCGCCCATCCCCTGCCGTCGAGCGCCCGGGCCCGCTGTCCGGCGTCAGGGTGCTCGATTTCGCCTGGGCGCTGGTCGGCTCGATCACCACCAAGACGCTCGGCGACCTGGGTGCCGACGTGGTCAAGATCGAGAGCCGGACACGGCCCGACCTTGCCCGCCTCGACGTGCAGGTTGCAGCCTCAAGGCATGGCGAGTTCGACGACAAGCCGTGGTTCGCCCACCTCAACTCCTCGAAACGCAGCGTAACGCTCGACCTGAAGAATCCCGCGGCGTGGCAGGTCCTGCGCCCACTGATCGAGTGGGCCGACGTGGTGGTCGAGAACTTCTCGCCCGGCACGATGGCCAAGCTCGGGCTCGGCTACGACGATCTCAAGGCGATCAATCCGGGCGTGGTCATGGTCTCGGGCAGCGTCTTCGGCCAGACCGGTCCGCTGACGCAGGAATGGGGGGTCGACGGCACCGGCGGTGCGCTGTCCGGCCGGACCTACCTGACCGGCTACGCAGGCGGCGACCCGGTAATCCCCGGCGCCGTTCCTTACGGCGACGTGATCGTGCCGTTCGTCATGGCGGGCTGCGCGGCGGCGGCATTGCAAGCCAGGCGGCAGACCGGGCGCGGCGGGCATATCGACGCCTCAATGTACGAGATCTGCGTCCAGCAGATGCGCCCCTATCTCGAGCGCGCCAGGGCCGGCGAGCGGCCGCAGCGCAGCGGTAATGCCGATCCCGCGGTGCATTTCCAGGACGTCTTCCCCTGCGCCGGCGAGGATCGCTGGATCGCCATCAGCGTGTTCGACGAAGCGCAGATGAAGCGCTTGATCGAGCACACGGGACGCGACATTGCCGCCTGGACGGCCGCCCGGAACGACCAAGCGGCCGCGGCGGAGCTGCAGTCCCTCGGCTTTGCCGCCGGGGTGGTGCAGGATTGCGAGGACATGATCGAGCACGATCCGCAGCTCGCCGGGCGCGGGGCGCTGGTCACGCTCGACCACCCGCTGCTCGGCCCGTTCGGCCATATCGCCACCCCGATCCGCTTTTCGCGCGACGTTCCCCGGCCCTACCGCGCCCCGCGCATGGGCGAGCATGCGCGCGAGGTGGCGGGCACGGTCTGCGGGCTGGACGACGAGACGATCGACAGGCTCGACGACGAAGGAGTGTTCAAGTGAGTGCCGGCCCCGGAGTGAGAAGCCGCAAGACCCTCGCCTGCACGGCGGAGGCGACCGCCTTCCAGAAGGCCTTCGGGCAGGAGCTCAAGCGCATGGTCGTCGACGAGGGCGCGCCGTTCGTGATCGCCCAGGCCGATACTCCGCACGAGATCTTCCACGCCATGGATATCCCGGTGATCGCCAACCAGTGGTGGTCGGCCTACATCTCGGCCAAGCAGCTTTCGGCGCGCTATTTCGACGCGATGGTCGATGCCGGATACCCGGAGAATTCCTGCAAGTACTGCTCGCTCGGGCTCGCCTGCACGCTGGCCAACGACCCGGCGACCGCTCCCTGGGGCGGATTGCCGACCCCGACCGTGCTCGTCGCCCGGCTGACCTGCGACTGCATCCAGCACGTCTTTGCCCAATGGGCCAAGGCCATGGGCACCGATTTCTTCGCGATGGAAGCCCCGGCGTGGGAGCACAAGGAAGTCGACTGGTACGCGCGCTCGAACAGTGAGTGGGAGGCGGTCTACGAGGAAGACCGGATCGCCCTGATGATGCGCGAGACCGAGGACCTGATCGCCCTGCTCGAGCGCAAGACCGGGCGGACCTTCGATCCCGCCAAGCTCACCCGGTTGATGGACCGCATCAACGAGCAGGAGCAGTACCTGTGGGAAGCCGCACAGGCGATCGGCGAAGCGCGTCCCTGCCCCGTCTCGATAGCCGAGCAGATGACCAACACCATGATCCCGCAGTGGCACCGCGGGTCCGACTGGGCGGTCGAGCACGCCCGCAAGTTCCGCGACGAGGTCCGCGCCATGGTCGCCCAAGGCGTCGGCGCCTCGTCGAACGAGAAGCTGCGCCTGATGTGGATCGGCGCCGGCGTGTGGCACGATCCCGGGTTCTACCAGGCGCTCGAGCAAACGATGGGCGCGGTGTTCGTCTGGTCGATGTACCTGCCCTTCGCCGGCCCGCAGTACATCCGCGAGGTCAAGGGCAAACCGATGGAGGCGCTCGCCAGCCGCATCTGCTCGATCAACGAAGTGCTGCACCTGCCGCCGTGGATGAACGGCTGGATGGTCAGCGAGGCGGAACGATGCGGGATCGATGCGGCGGTCATGCTGCTGCCGCCCGACAACCGCCTGTCGCAATCGGGCAACAAGCTGACGGCGCTGGCGCTCGAGGAAGCGGGCGTGCCGGTATTGATGATCGACGCCGACATGGTCGACGCCAAGAACTGGGACCATGACCGCATGGTCGGGCTCGTGGCGGACTTCCTGGCCGAGCGCGGGCTAGCATGAGGCGATTGACGTCCATCCTGCTCTTGCTGGCGCTGGCCAATTGCGCCCGGCCGATTCCCGCCGGCGTGACCGAACTCAGCTATGCGACCCCTTATCCGCCAAGCCACCCGTTCAGCCGCGCCGACCAGCGCTGGATAGATTATATCGAGCAGGCCTCGGGCGGTTCGCTCGACATTCATCCGGTGTGGTCGGGCGCGCTGCTGTCGTCCGACATGTCGCTCGAGGAACTGCGCCACGGCGTGGCCGACATCGGCCTGATCACGCCGATCTACACGCGCGGCGGGACCCATCTGGTGCGCATCCAGTCGGGCTTCTACAGCGGCGCCGACTCCATCGCCGACCAGGTCGCGGTTTACCGCTGCCTCGAAAGGACGGTCCCCGAAATCGGCCGGGAAATGTCCGGGCTCCACGTCCTGGCGATCCAGGGCGGCCTGCTGCCAGGCGTGATAACCAGCAAGAAGCCGGTGCGCTCGCTGGCCGACCTCAAGGGCATGCGCATTCGCGCGCCGACCGAGCTGCTCGCCGTCCTGCGGGGGCTCGGCGCCGATCCGGTCAACATGCCGATGGGCGATGTCTATTCGGCCATGGCGCGCGGGGTGATCGACGGTGTCATCGCGCCTGTCGACACTTTCAAGGTGCTCCATTTCGACGAAGTCGGGCGCTATTTCGCCACGCTGAAGGTGCCGCGCGGCGCCTATCCCTCACGTGCTATCGGCGCGAAGGTCTGGCAGCGCCTGAACCCGGCGCAACAGGAGCTGCTCGAACGGTCCGCCAGCGTGTGGCAAGCGGCACTGGCCGACGAAATCGAAAAGGGCGCCTTGGCCGGAGCCCAGGCGGCCAAGGCGGCCGGCATCGAGGTGCATGACATCGACCCGGCCGAACAGGCGCGATTCGACGCGCTGTATCTCGAAGACGCACAGAAAAACGCCCGCAAGCTGGCCAAGTTGGATATCGACGGGCTCGATGCCTTCAGGAAAGCGCGGGCGAGCATAACGGAGACAGGAATCAAGTGCCCAGTACAGCCGTGAACCAGCCTCTCAGCGGAATCCGCGTGGCGGATTTCAGCCATGTCATGGCCGGCCCGTTCGCTTCGCACCTGCTGCGGCTGATGGGCGCGGAAGTGATCAAGGTCGAACCCAAGAGCGGCGACCAGTTCCGCAACTACAGCCCAGACCCGCGCTTTGCCGACATGAGCCCGCCGTTCATCGCCGCCAACGTCGGCAAGAAGTCCGTCGCCCTCGACCTCAAGGACCCGAAGGAACTCGAGATTGCCCGGGCGATCATCGAACGCTCGGACGTGATGATCGAGAATTTCCGCCCCGGCGTGATCGCCCGGCTCGGACTGGCATACGAAGCGGTACGCGAAACCAACCCGGGCATCGTCTATTGCTCGGTCTCCGGATATGGCCAGAGCGGCCCGCAGCGCGACTGGCCGGCAATCGACAATATCGTTCAGGCCACCGCCGGGATGATGATGCTCAGCGGCGGCGAGGGCGAACCGCCGGTCCGGGTCGGCTTCCCGATCGTCGACACGCTGGCCGGACAGACCGCCGCGCTGGCCATTCTCAGCGCGATCATCCAGCGCCAGAACACCGGCGAGGGTGCCTATATCGACGTGTCGATGTTCGACGCCACACTGTCTTTCATGACTTCGGCCATCACGCCCTACCTGGTCACGGGCCAGGCGATGAAGCGCATGGGCAACACCGGCTACAGCGGGCTGCCGACGGCGTCCCTGTTCATCTGCCGCGACGAGCGGCAGGTCTCGCTGGGCATCGTGCAGGAGAACCAGTTCGCCGCCTTCGCCAAGCTGGTCGACCGGGAGGACTGGCTGAGCGACGAGCGCTTCGCCACGCCGGCCGCCCGACGCGCCAACTTCGAACTCGTCCACGACGAGCTGGCCCGGACCTTCGCCACGCGCGATGCGGCCGACTGGGAGGCCGAACTGAGCGCCAAGGGGATCCCCTGCGGGATGATCCGCACGGTCAACGAAGCGGTCGACCTGGCTAGCGACGCAAGCCTGCTGCACGTGCCGATCCCCGGCATTCCGCAGATCGGCACGTTGGCGATCCCCAATGCCGGGTTCGCCATGGAGCCGGGCGCCCCGGGCACCGACGAACCGCCGCCCCGGCTCGACCAGCATCGCGAGGAAATCCTTGCCTGGCTCAAGGCGGATGGCGCAATCTAGCAAACGGGAGAGGCTTCGATGATGAAAACAGGAAAGATTGCGGTGCTGGCCGCCACGATTGCACTGCTGTCCACCGCCGCGGGGGCCCAGGAGAACGATTTCGCCCGCATGATGGCTGAGGCGAACAAGGTGCCCGATACACCCGGCGACGGGCCCTACCCGGCGGTCATGGAACTCGATGCCGGAATCCCCGACCACGTGGTCTACCGCCCCGCCGATCTTGCCCCGTTCAAGGGCGGCAAGCTCGGCGTGCTGGCCTGGGGCAACGGCGGCTGCGCCGACGACGGCTCGAGCCAGCGCCAGCACCTCGCCGAGATCGCCTCTTATGGATACCTCGTCATTGCGCCGGGCAAGTGGCGCAGCGGGCCCAATGCCAAGGTCCAGCCGGAGCCGCCGCGCGCGCCCGAGGCGGGACAGCGCCTGCCCCCGCCGGCGACAAGCGCCGACGATGTCCGCGAGGGACTCGATTTCGCTCTGGCCGAGAACGCGCGCAACGGCAGCAAGTATGCCGAGCTCATCGACAAGCAGGCCGTCGCTGTCGGCGGCTTCAGCTGCGGCGGGCTGCAAGCCATCGGTCTCGCATCGGATCCCCGGGTCACGACCGTGGTGGTGCAGAACTCGGGCATCTTCAACGCCAGCGGAGAATCGATCGGCGGGATGAGCCTGCCCAAATCGGCGCTGGAGAAGTTCCACACCCCGGTGATGTACCTGCTCGGCGGGCCAACCGACATCGCCTATGCCAACGGCACCGACGACGTCAGCCGCATCGGTCACGTCCCGGTGGCGCTGGTCAACCTGCCGTTCGGCCACGGCGGTACCTACAACAAGCCGATGGGCGGGACCGCCGCGGGCATCGTCGTAGACTGGCTCGAATGGCAGCTACGGGGCAGCAGGAGCGCCGCGCGCAGCTTCCTCGGCGCCAATTGCCGCCTGTGCGTCAATCCCGAGGCGACGGTCGCGCTGAAGAATTTCGACTAGGGCACCACCTTGATCTCGACCCGGCGATTGTCCGGCCCGCCAGGGGCCGGGCTTTCGTCGGCCGAGACCACGTAGTCGGCCCGGTCGATACCCGCTCCCTTGAGCATTGCGGCGACTTCTTCCGCCCTGGCATGCGCGATGCCCTCGTGTTCCTTCAGGACCGTTCCGTCGGCCAGCCTCGTGGCGCCGCGATAACCGGTGATCTCGATCCGCCGCGCCTCGGTCTGCTGCGCATAGAGCAGCACCGGATTGAGGAACCGCGGCGTCTTGAAGCCGACCATGCCTTCGAATTCGTAGGGCACCGTGAACGCCTTCGTCTCGAACGGCGGTTGCGGCGCCGGGGGCGGCCCCGGGTAGGTGAAGGCCAGCCGCCCGAGGCTCGGACCGGGAGGACGCGGCGGCTCGAAAGGCAGCGAGATGCGCGGATTGACCATGCGCAGATCGTCGCACTCGGGCGATGCCTCGGGCATGATCGAGACCGTCACCGGATCGACCACCAGCCCGCCGCAGATGCGCGGCGCGCTTCGGTCTACCTTGCCTTCGACGAGGACCTTGTGCCCGAGCGAAGGCGGGTTGAACGGCGCCGAGACGTCCGACTGGATGCCGAGGTAATAGGTCTCGCCGCCCGTCTCGACGATCCAGCAGGGCACGCTGGGCGTGTCCTGCACTATGGGGCAGGCGACCAAGGGCAGCGGGTCCGGCTCGGCGGCATGGGCAGCGCAACCGGTGGCGGCGAGCAGGGCGGCGGCACGTGGAAGCAAGCGCATGGTCCCCCTCCTCACAGGCTCATCAGGAAGTTGCCGAGATCGGTCTTTTCCTGCTCGCTGTACTGGATGTTGTAACGCCGGTCGTAGAAGTCGATCAGCTCGCGAACACTGGCCGCGGAGCCATTGGAGAAATACGGCGCGCGTGCCGCGAGCCCGCGGAACTGCTGCATCACGATCGTGCCGACGTCGTTGCACTTGCCGGAAATCAGCGCCCGGCCCGGATCCTGCGTGTAGATGACCCTGCCGAGATAGGGATGCGGCTGCACGTCCTTGTGACAGGTGATCTTGAACAGCGGCATCAGCTCATCCTCGGTCTGCCATGGATTGCGCGGCGCCTCCTTGGCCCAGGGGAGGTTGGTGGTGCCGATGTCCATCCAGCCGTTGGCGGTGTCCATTCCGGTCATGTGCATGCCGTGGCAGGTGGCGCAGGTCCGCTTGACCGGATTCCCCAGCCCGACGTTGTTGAGGTACATCGAGTCCTTGATCCAGAAGGTGCGGAAGTGGAAAATTTTCTGCCCGCGCAGGATCGACTGCCGTTTGGCGAACTGGTCCTCGCTCTCGCCCGACTTCTTCACCTGCCAGGCATCTCCGACCGGTATGACCCACTTGGTTATGTTGTTGCCGAGCACGCCCTTGTCGCCACTGGCGAGGTTGTACGGCCCCATTCCGGGCGGGCCGTCGGACTCGATCAGGCTGCCCGCCCCGTCGAGCTTCACCTGCGCCGAATAGATCTGGGATTCGAAATCCTTGATCCGTTGCAGCTGCTCGGGACTGAGCACGCCGTCGAATTGCAGGTGGGTGATCGCCGCTTCGACGGCCTGCGTCTTGACCGTCGGCTGACGCGCATCGGCCATCATGTTCATGTTGACGGGCTGGCCGTTTTCCGGATCGCGCGCAGCCGGTTCGCCGGTCTTGCCGACGAAGGCGCCGATCCCGAAGTTGCGATGCAGGACGTACTGCATGTTCGCCACCACGCGCGGCCTGCGATAGACCGAGATCGTCGGGTTCTTGCTGTTGAGCCCGTACGTCGGGTCGAGGTTGCAGCCACCGGGATCGCGGACCACCTCGATATCGAATTCCGGCTTTATCGGCGTGCCGTCGCGCGCCTTGGGCGGCCAGGGCAGGAAGATGCGGAACAGCCCGCGCTTGAGCAGCAGCGAATGCGAGGCCGGGTCGGCCGGCGGCAGGTTCGGGCAGTTCGCCCCGTCGATGGCGGAGAAGATCGGGTCCTTGCCCCCGGTGGCCCGCCACCGCTCGTCGATCGACTTGAGCGACAGCGCCATGCCGTCGGCCGGCTGGTGGCAGCTGACGCAAGCCCGGCCGTTGCGGCCGAGCGGTTCGAAGAACGGATGGCCGGCAGTCTCGAAGGCACCGGCATCGTTCAGCAACCCGAGCTCGCCGCTGTCGTTGCCATAGGTAAGGAATGCCGGGAAGCGCCGGCCCTCTCCGGGAGCCCACCAGCGCGCAGGACCGTTGCCGCCGTCCTGTTTCGTCACCGGGGCCTTTTCGGCCTGCTCCAGCTGATCGGGAACATGACCCGCAACGGCCGCCTCGTCAGCCGACTGGCCCGACGACGACGCCGCGCTGATGGCAAAACACGCAATCCCGGCCAGGAGGAGCAATCGATCGGGACGCGCCCAGCTTGTCCGGTTAAACCCCATGCATCCCTCATTGCCAAACTAGTTATCTTTGATAAGTAATTCCTAGAGCGATATTGCGAGCGCGGCAACCCAATTCTCGCGCGGAAAGAAGAGGCAGGATATGGCGGCTGCGCCCGCACCAGCAAGCCCGGCTGCGCCGGACCATTTCGATGAAGGCATGCTCGCCGAGCACATCGGCTTTCGCGTCCATATCGCCCGGCGGGCGATTCGGCGCGCGATGCGGCCGGCAGAGGGCGCCCAGCCGCCCGCGTTGCCTAGCGGCGCGATTTCCTTGCTCGAGCTGGTGGCGAAGAACCCGGGCATTTCGCCCCAGGATCTTGCCCACATCCTGTTTCTCGATCCCCCCAAAGTGACCCTGCTCATCCGGCGGCTGAAGGAAGCGGGACTGATCAGCCGCTGCCCATCGCCCGATGACGCCCGCAAGGCCGAACTGCGGGTAACCGACGCGGGCAGCGAGCGTCTTGAAGCGTCACGGACGTTCAGCAAACTCCAGGAACAGAAGATCGCCCAGGGCCTATCCGCGGCCGAACGGGCCCAACTGGCACGTCTGCTGCGCAAGCTGCAGGAGACCTTGCGGTGAAGGCCGGAGCCGCCGCACTCACGTTGGTGGCAACCGCTGCATGCGCGGGCCCGGCGGCGGTCGACCGTTCGCCGACGACCGAGGCGGTCCTGCCCGGCGGCGCGGTCTGGTCGGCCGCTGTCCCCGACAACTGGAACGGCACCCTTCTCCTGCATTCGCGCGGATACGCCCCGGCGGCAGGTCATCCTGAACCGGCGCCGGCGCAATACCGCGAAGCGCTTCTCGCGCGCGGTTATGCACTCGCGGCTTCGAACTATGGCTCCGGCGGCTGGGCTCTGGCCGAGGCCGTCCCCGCGCAAGAAGCCACCGTGGCGGCCTTCGCCCGGCGCTACGGCAAGCCGAAGTCGGTCATCGCCTATGGCTTTTCGATGGGCGGACTTGTCACCACCGCGCTGGCCGAGAAACGCGCGCCTATCATCGACGGAGCAGTCGCATTCTGCGGCTCGATCGGAGGGTCGATCGCGATGATGAACATGGGTCTCGACGGCGCCTTTGCTTTCAAGACGCTGCTCGCGCCCAGGTCCGCCATCGAACTGGTCGGCATCACCGACGACCGCGCCAATGGTGCAATGGTCCAAGCAGTCGCCCGGGAGGCGCAAGCTTCGGCCGCCGGCCGGGCGCGGCTCGTTCTTGCCGCCACCCTGGCAGGCATCCCGGCCTGGGTGCCCGAGGTGCCGGGCGAAAGCCCCGAGCGAACCCGCGAACGGCAGGTCGAGGCTCTGGTCAGGGCCTTCCCGATGGGAGTCTTCCTCCCGCGCGCCGAACAGGAGCAACGCGCGGGCGTTGGCTACTCGTGGAACACGGGCATCGACTACGCGGCGCTGCTTCGACGAAGCGGGCGGGAAGACTTCGTTCGCGCCGCCTATGCCGCCGCAGACCTAGACCTCGGCGCGGACCTCGAGCGGCTCGCCAAAGCGCCAAGAGTTCCCTCGCGGCCCGCTGCCCGGACCTACATGGCCGCGCACTACACGCCCACGCTGCGTCCTTCGGTGCCGCTGCTGGCAGTGCAGAACCTCGGCGACCCCGTCACCTCGCCCTCGCTGCAGGAAAGCTACGCGGCGCAGGCCCCCGCCGCCGACTTCAAGTCGCTGTATCTCGACCAGGCAGGGCACTGTACGTTTTCGGGCGATCAGATACTCGACGCGATCCACACCGTGGAGAAGCGCCTGCAGAGCGGATCGTGGGGCGTGCCGGCCGGTAGCTATGCAACCAGACGGCCGCCGCCGATGCCGCGAGGCCTGGACTGAGCTCCAACCGGAGCGTGTCTCGAAAGCCTTGGCGCACCCGACATTGCTACAACTTCTGTCGCAGGCAGTGCCGGGGCGTCCCTAACCACTCTGTAAAATCAGGGATTTGTCTTCTACTGTGTTCACGGTTGATCGCCCCCGTTTGCCTGCATTTCGATCACCATGTGGGGTCGAAAGTTGGAACAATTTTATGGTGTGTATAACCTATGGCACTGACAGCATTGAAGGTGAAGAACGCCAAACCCGGTCGCTATGTCGATGGCCGTGGCTTGTGCCTTTTCGTAAAGGAAAGTGGCTCGCGTAGTTGGGTCTTGCGGATGCAGCATAACGGCAGGCGGCGCGACTATGGATTGGGATCGGCGCTTGATGTGACGCTGACTGAGGCGCGGGACGCCGCAGCCGCATTGCGCCGCCAGGTTCGTGCCGGGATCGATCCGGTTGCCGAGCGACGGAAGTCGCGTAAGGTTGTCCCGAGCTTCGAAACCGCAGCGCGCGAATGCTACGAAGCTTTGAAGGACGGCTGGAAAAATCAGAACTATCGTAACTGGATTTCCAGCATGGAAAACCATGTCTTTCCAATGATTGGAAGGAAGCCCGTTGATCAGGTGGACAGCACCCACGTCGTCGAGGTGCTTACGCCCATTTGGCTCGAAATCCCCGACACTGCTCGTAAGATCTTACAGCGCATCGGTGCCGTGCTCGACTTTGCACATATCAAGGGATGGCGGGAAGAAGAGGCCGCGCTGCGCTCGGTCCGCAAAGGATTGCCGCGCCAGACCGACAAGGTCGAACACTTCAAGGCTATGCCCTATGCAGAGATTCCGGCGTTCATGAAGGGGCTGGCGACCGCATCACCCACCACGGGCCGCGATGCCCTGCGTTTCACGATCTACAACGCCGTGCGGTCAAGCGAGACGCGCAAGGCCGTCTGGACCGAGTTCGACCTCGACAAGGCGGTCTGGACCATCCCCGGCGAGCGCATGAAGGCAAAGGAAACGCATGTGGTGCCGCTCTCCAAGGCAGCGGTCTCCATTCTGCGTCGGCGCTGGAAACTGCGCACGAGCGACGATGGCCTCGTCTTCTCGAACAATGGCGAGAAACCCATCAGCGACATGACAATGACCAAGCTGTTGCGCGATGCCGGGATCAAGGGCGCGACGGTCCACGGCTTCCGATCTGCCTTCACCGATTGGGCGGCAGAGAAGACCGACTTTCCGAAGGAGGTGGCGGACAAGGCCTTGGCGCACAAGCTGAGCAACCAGGTCGAAGCCGCCTATCGCCGCACCGACTTCTTCGACAAGCGGCGCGACTTGATGGCTATGTGGGCGGAGTATTTGAATCCGGAATCATAACGGTCAAAGGTGCCACAAGTGCCAAGCTATGCACGGCCCCGACTTCGACTAGATTTGGCTATCAAGTTCGCTACGATCCCATTCTTAGGCTGCTTCGCGGGCTTTTCGGACACCGCAAGCCATTTCTGATATGGGATTATAGGGGGTTACAATGAAGTATTTGTGGACGGCAGGCCTAGTCCTGACACTTGCGGCCTGTGGTCAAGCCCCGAACCCAGCGCCCGAAGCTGTCGAAGTTGAAGCTGGCTCAGTTGGCGATGCTTTCGATCCTGCAACGGCTGAAATTTCGTTGGACGCCTCACCGCAAAGCGACACGCAAATCCGATTCGTTGTGACAACCAATCTTCCAACTCCGGTAGAGGTTATGGCTGGGGTGGCTTTGGCGGGTCAAAAGCCTGACGACGTCTTCATAGGTCACAGCGAGCGAGTTACACTTGCGTCCCCTCGCACCGAATTTGTCCTCGATACCTCCAGCGCTCGCAACGCGTTGCCTAGCGGAGAATATGATGCAGAGGTGAGTTTCTACCCACGGTGGGGAGCGGAGAATGGAAATCCAGCCGCAAAGACCGCACCCGAACTCGAAGCTACGGACAGGATCACATTGGGCGGTTCGGGAGAAGATCGCGCAGACGCCGAGCGTAGGAATGAGCTGCAACGTTGGGTAATGGGCAATATCGGCATGAATGTGCCATGGAATCGAGAGAGCTTCGAGGCGCGGCTTGGGCCTGCCCAGAAGGGGCCTGCAACAATGTCGAGATTGCACGATGCCTATTATTTCCCGGATGCTGATATGACCTTCCTGGTCAATCGCCTTAAGAACGAAGTGACAGTGTGGCGCGTGGGCGATGTGACAGAGTGACAGGAGTCCGGTCGGCTTTTCTCTAAAGAGGGTTTCAATGCCACCGGTCTGAAACTCGCAGCTCGACGAACTTCTGCAAGCTGGCAGTGGTAACGCGCGTTGCCTTGCCGATCTTCACCGTTTCGAGTTCACCGCTGGAGATCAGTTCATAGAGCTTCGTGCGCCCAACGCCGATCATACGGGCAGCGTCATCGATCCTGACGCAGACCGGCTCGACAGGTTGATGGCCGCTCATTCCGCCGGTTCCTCTTCACGATAGTGAGCGGGATCGGCAATCCAGCGATTGATGGCAGACTCGTGCCAGCCCGCGCCGTGGATGCTGATCTTGACCTGCGACGGGAATGTGCCCTCGGCGATCTTGCGATAAATGGTAGAGCGGGAAAGGCCGGTGCGGTCGAGCACGGTCTTGAGGCGGATGATGCGTTCGGTATTCGACATGGGGCATTCTCACTTTGACATTGACAGCCCCTCTTCGGAACATAATGAGAACTTTTCTGAAAGGCGCAAGGGTCAGGTTCAGGTGGAATTCGGGCAATTCTTCAACGATTTGCACGAGTTGAACCGGCTATGGACGGATAGAGACCTGTACGGACAAACCGCTCCTTCGCCTTTGGTTCTGAGAATTTTTTCGTTCGACGCGATTTTGCGGCTGACACGCGCGAATTTGCGACGGCAGCGACGAATTTCCACGCCAGCGTTGCCGGGTTTCGCGGACGAATCATGTGTTCTTTCGCGCAGTCGGCTTGGCGGCGCGGTTTGAATCTTTGCCAGAACGCTAAGTTCAGCTTAGCCTTTTGAGGCTAATTTAAACTAGACACAAGTTTACACAAGTGGCAAAACACTAAGCATGGCTACGCGTTTGGACAGCAAGCTAAACCAACTCCAGCAGGAGCTCCCGGAAGGACTTCTGGTCGATGCCGCCTGGCTTGAGGCCAATGGCTATTCGTCCGCGCTGCGCAGCCAGTATGTAAGTTCCGGCTGGCTGGATAGCCCAGCGCGACGGGTCTATCGCCGTTCACGCGGGCCTATGACCTGGCAGCAGGTCGTGATCTCGCTTCAGACCATGCTTGACCTTCCACTGACCGTTGGCGGTCGCACCGCGCTCGAACAGCAAGGCTATGCCCACTACCTTTCGACAAACGTCCAGACAGTTCACCTTTACGGGCCGACACGACCGCCAACCTGGCTCGATGATTTGCCGCTTGAAGTAACATTCGCATGGCACAACAGCTTGCGCCTGTTTCCGGCAGATGCCGACCCGCCGCCATTGCCAAGCCCCACCATGTACAGTGCCACTGGCGCGCAATTGCCTGTTCGTTATTCGAGCAAGGAGCGCGCCGTTCTCGAATTGCTCGATGAACTGCCCAAGCATGAGAGCTTTCATCAGGTCGATGCCTTGATGGAAGGCTTGAGCGATCTCAGCCCTCGTCGCCTGCAAACTCTTCTCGAAGCCTGCTCCAGCGTCAAGGTGAAGCGGCTGTTCCTGTTCTTTGCCGACCGGCACCGTCACGCTTGGCGACCGAAACTCGACTTGGCCAGGATCGATTTGGGTTCCGGTAAAAGGGTTCTGGTGAAGGGGGGCAGGCTCGATCCGCAATACGACATCACGGTGCCTGCCGATCTTGGAGGACAATAGGAAATGGCCTTCCAGGACGCTTATCGGCAGCAGGTGGCCCTCCTGATCCGCACCATCCCGTTCGTGGCGCAAGAGCAGTGCTTCGCACTCAAGGGCGGCACGGCGATCAACCTCTTCGTGCGCGACTTGCCGCGCCTCTCGGTGGACATCGACCTGACCTACTTGCCGGTCGAGAAGCGCGCTTCATCACTCGCAGCTATCGACGCGGCGATGGTGCGGATCAAGGAGCGGATCGAAGGCGGGATACCGGGCGCGGCGGTCGCCCCATCGCGTTCAGCAGGCGACAACATCATCACCAAGCTAATCGTTCGCTCCGAAAGCGTTCAGATCAAGATCGAGGTAACGCCTGTCTTGCGTGGCACCGTCTACGACCCCGTGGTCATGAGCGTCGTTCCCGCAGTCGAAGACACATTCGGCTTCGCCGAAATGCAGGTTGTGTCGTTTGCCGACCTCTATGCGGGGAAGATCGTGGCGGCGCTGGACCGCCAGCACCCGCGTGACTTGTTCGACGTGCGAGACCTGCTGGCGAATGAAGGAATAAGTGGCGAACTGCGGCACGCATTCCTCGTCTACCTTATCAGCCACAATCGCCCGATGGCCGAAGTGCTCGCTCCGACCCGCAAACCACTGAACGCGGAGTTCGAGCGCGGATTTATCGGTATGACCCAAGAGAATGTCGAACTTGCCGATCTTGAGGCCGCGCGCGAGGCACTCGTCAACACCATGGTTGGCGAAATGCCGGACGCACACCGCCAATTCTTGATCGGCTTCAAGCGCGGTGAACCGGACTGGGAGCTTCTCGGCATACCGGAAGCAAGGCACTTGCCAGCCGTAGTGTGGAAGCAGCGGAATCTGGAGAATATGCTGCCTGAGAAGCGGAACGAGCTGATTGAGGTTCTTGAGAAAGTACTTCTCGGCTGACCGAATATGCCCTTGGCGAAAATCCGCGTGACCTCTCATTCGCAAAATGGCAGGCAGTGCGTATGTCGATTGTCTGGAAAATCATCCGCATTATCGGGCTTTACGTCGTCTTTTTCTTTGTTTGCGTAATAATCGCGGCAATTGCATTGGACAGTCTACCCGATGCGCTTGAAGCATTGTTCGCACTCCTCGCGCCGATTGCCTTTGTCTGGTGGTACGAAAAGCGTCGCAGCTCGAAACTTGAGATCGAGAGTCCGGCTGAAGACGGGATGCGACCTACTGACAGAGTGTTGCCCGGCCTACCTGGAGGACCGGGAATTCAACCTTCGAGACCTCGCCAAACCCGCTCTAATCCGCAGCCGCCTAACAGGACGCTCCAGCAACCCCCCGAAACAACTTCTCGCCGTCACCAAGGGTGGGTGCCTAGGGACCAGCTCGTCACTATCGCGGGTCGCACGATCGATGGGATGGTCTATGTTGGCACTCCACCGCGCATTGGTTCATCCTACTATGGCGAGGTCTGTCGAGCCTACATCGATCCATCTTTATCCGTCGCGCGGGTCGGGTCGGACAAGAATGGCGACAACATGTCATATTGGCCGGGCTATTCGAGCATTCCTGCCGTTTGCAGGGCTACCTATCTCGATTGGCTGGCTGGTGGTCGCCAAGATGGATCAATCAACCCCGGCTACATGTTCCTGTTCTTCTACGGTTTAGAGCGGCGGTTTCTGGTCGATGACGCGTCAGAAAACGAAAAACGCGACATTCTTGTCGAGGTGCGGCGATTAAAGGAGTTGTTCGGTAAAAATCACTCTGCGCAGCGCTATCTCGGAGAATTCATCGATTTGGCGAGCATCATTGTAGACGATGCAGATTTCAAGAAGCCCATCTACAAGAACTGGGGCTGGGAACTTCCACTGTCCTTGAAAGTCGCCTTAGGCGGAGCAATTGCCAACGATATGCCAATTGACGCGGATTGGCTCCTGAGCTGGTTCATGTGTCACAATGAAAGGCGCCTTCGCACACCGGCTACTCGCTGTGAGGACGAGTTTATGTCATTGTTCAGGCACAAATTTGCAATCCGCTTTCCTAACGAACTCACGGTGTCGAAGCCAAGAAAACACTTAGAATACAGTTACAGGGCCGCATCAGGTGAGTTTGGCGGAAACATTCCAATTTCCGCAAACGGGAAGCCTATCCTCGACATCTCCGGCTTGCGCAAACCAGTCGAGATAGCCCAAGAAATCGCAGATGAGGCTATGGATGAACTCGACAAGTTTAGCCGATATCTTGGACGAAATCCAGATGGCCGTGGGAGCATTGAAGCACAGGCGCTGCTACCTGCTGAGCTTTGGGGTCTGTTCCCATCAGACGAGTTGGAAGAACTCAAAGACTGGGCGCGCCAACAAGTAGCGGCGGGCGGGCTGGTCCCAGCACTTGATGTGATCTCGCGCCTGGAAGGAGAAACGCCGGAGAAGCTCGGAAAGCGGAACTTGACTGGCGCAGCGGATGCACTCGCCCGTATCGGATTCGGTATGGCTCCAGACCCAAGATTCTCGCTGCGTGGACCGAAGATCGACGAACCCGTTGTGATCTTCGAACTCGGCGAGCCGGTTGAACAGCTTGAAGACGTCTCCCCGGCATATCGAACCGAATTGTTTGAACTGGCGCTGGCGACCTTCGTCGCACATGCCGACAGCAAAATTGTGGAAGCCGAACGCAGGGCACTCAGTGAAAAGATCGAAGCGGTTAGCGGCCTGACTGAGCTGGAGAGAAAGCGTCTCTACGCCAACCTCGAATGGTATCTCGATGTACCGCCAGACATGTCATGGCTGCGGAGCAAGCTGAAAGACGCAGACGCTGAACATCATCTGGCCCTGCGTGCGGCGGTTGTCGCGATAGCCCACGCTGACAGCGTGATTCAGTCTGAAGAAGTGGCTTGCATCGAGAAGATCTACAAGGCTCTGGGGATCGATGCTGGCCTCGTTTACGCCGACCTCCATGCTGGCGATGTGCCAGACGGCCCTGTTCGCGTCAAAGCCGCCGAAGCTGAAGCACCAGGCGAACAAATACCGGACGAGCCGAAAGCCAAAGCCGGTTCGCTCGATGCAGCGCGTATTGCCGCTATTCGAAATGACACCGAGCGCGTTTCAAGCGTATTGGGCGAGATTTTTTCAACCGACGAAGACGTGAGCGACGAGGCTACCGCAGCACTTGCTCTTCCATCGTCAATGGCTGGCCTCGATCCCAAGCACGCGATGCTTGTAGAGCAGATAATCCAGCGCGATCACTGGACTGACGAAGAGTTTGACGAGATCGCCAGTAAGCAAGGGCTCATGCCCTCTGGCGCGCTTGAGGTAGTCAACGAGTGGGCTTTCGATAAATTCGATGAGGCCATGCTCGATGAGTATGAGGGATATGACGTATCGCCGGACATAGCCGATACGTTGCGAGCCGAGATGGCGAAGGGGGATTAATTCATGGCGAGACTGAAACCGCGCGAACGCGACGCCATCGTTCAGGCGCTACGCGCCGGTGTTGTTCCCAAATTGGGGCTTCGGCACATCCAGGTTGGACGAGCACGTGAGATCGAGGAACTCGTCAAGGACATGGACCGGATCGCCGATGGCGGTTCAGCCATTCGTTTCATCATCGGCGAGTATGGCTCCGGCAAGACCTTCTTCATGAACCTGATCCGGCTTGTGGCGCTCGAAAAGGGACTGGTCGTCATGTTTGCCGACCTAGCCCCGGATCGACGCATCCACGCGACCGGCGGGCAAGCACGGGGCCTCTACGCGGAGATGGCGCGAAATCTTGCCACCCGGACCAAGCCAGATGGTGGTGCATTGTCGAATGTTGTCGAACGCTTTGTCAGCCAGGCCCAGCACGATGCCGAGGCGCAAGAACAATCGACAGATGACATCATTCGCCAGCGCCTTGCCCATTTCGAGGAGCTCACAGGAGGCTTCGACTTCGCGCAGGTGATCCGCCGGTATTGGGAGGGGCACGAAACCGGCGATGAAGAGCTGAAATCGGCGGCGATCAGATGGCTGCGCGGCGAATTTGCAACCAAAACGGATGCTCGCAAGGCTCTTGGTGTTCGCACTATCGTCAATGACGCCAGCGTCTACGACCACCTCAAACTGATGTCGGCCTTTGTCTGTGAAGCTGGCTACAAGGGCCTGCTCGTTGGCCTTGACGAGATGGTCAACCTCTACAAGCTGACTTCATCGCAAGCGCGCAACGCCAACTATGAGCAAATCCTGCGCATTCTGAACGACGTGCTCCAGGGCAGCGCGGAGAACCTTGGGTTCCTCATGGGAGGAACGCCGGAATTCCTCATGAATACGCGGCGCGGCCTCTACAGCTATGAGGCCCTCCAGTCTCGCCTCGCAGAGAACGCCTTTGCGCGTGACGGACTGGTCGATCTCTCCGGGCCGGTCATTCGACTAGCCAGCCTCACGCCCGAAGATTTGTTCGTGCTTCTGGCCAACATTCGCGCCGTTATGCAGGGCGATGAAGCAATCCTGCCAGACAACGCCTTGGAAGCGTTTATGGCGCACTGTTCGGACAGGATCGGGGAGGCCTATTTCAGAACCCCTCGGAACACGGTCACGGCATTCGTGAATCTTCTGGCGGTGCTCGAACAAAACCCCGGCGTCGAATGGTCGGACCTCATCGAAGAACTCGACGTGGCGGAGGATTCTGGTGACGACATGAGCGACGTGGATGAGAGCGTTGGCGCTGTTCCCGAGAGCGACGAGCTAGCCAGCTTCCGACTGTGAGCACGGCGTTCGACAAGCTGGCTCGGCCAATCCAGAAATGGATTCGTCAGCAAGGCTGGAAGGAATTGCGCGATATTCAGGCGCGCGCAACGCACGTGCTTATGGACGGCAATCGTGACCTGATTGTCGCCGCCAGCACCGCCGGAGGCAAGACCGAAGCCGCGTTTCTCCCGCTACTGTCCCAGGTGCTCGATGAACCCAGTGAGGACTCCGGATTCGATGTTCTGTATGTCGCGCCGCTGAAGGCGCTCATCACCGATCAGGCGCGCCGACTTGAAGACATTTGTCGCGATACAGACTTGCCTATCACGCCGTGGCATGGCGACGTTTCGTCATCGGTGAAGGCTAAGGCTACCAAGCGACCGAGGGGCGTGCTGCTAATCACCCCGGAGTCCCTTGAAGCGCTATTCATTCGACGCGGATTGGAGATTCCGAGGCTGTTTGGAGCGACCCGCGCAGTCATTCTCGATGAATTGCATTCGGTCCTCGACAGTGAGCGAGGCATCCAGATGCGTTCGCTTCTCACGCGCCTCGAAATCGCCCTCAAGAGACCTATTCGTCGGGTCGGTTTGTCGGCCACACTCGGAGATATGGAGCTGGCGAAGGCCTATCTTCGTCCTGACAGCCCAGTTGAAGTCGAACAGGTCATTGCCGAGGGCGGATCAGCCGAATTGCAGCTTCAGCTCCGTGGCTACGTTGCTGGCGACAAGGACCATGAAGGCCCTTCAGCGACGGATGCCATTGCGCAGCACCTATTCGAACACCTGAGAGGCAGCGACAATCTTGTCTTTGGCGGTGCGCGTCAGACAGTTGAAATCTACTCAGATCGGTTGCGCGCACTCTGCGAAAAGGAACACCTGCCGCAGGAATTTTACCCTCACCACGCCAGCCTATCGCGCGAGCATCGGGACTTCGTCGAACGTCGCCTCAAAGATGGTACTGCGCCGACGACTGCCATCTGCACTTCCACGCTGGAACTGGGAATTGATATTGGCGATGTGACCTGTGTCGGCCAGCTTGGCGCACCGTTCAGCGTCGCATCGCTCAGGCAAAGACTTGGCCGTTCAGGGCGGCGACCGGGCAAGCCAGCCATCCTTCGACAATACGCAGTCGAGGCGAAGCTTACGCCGACAAGCAATTTCTCGGACCGTCTTCGCCTGGGCATGGTGCGGGCCATTGCGATGATCGAATTGCTTTTGGAAGGCTGGTGCGAACCGCCGCAACGCGAGGCCCTGCACCTTTCGACCCTAGTTCACCAAATCCTATCGGTGATCGCCGAGCGGGGCGGAATACGTGCGCAACAACTACACGGGATTCTCTGCCAGACTGGACCGTTCCGCCAGGTCGATACCCAGTTGTTTCTGGATGTCTTGCGAGCACTCGGGCAACCCGAGGTCGCGCTCATTGAGCAAGCCAGCGATGGCCTTCTGTTGCTCGGTGCCAATGGCGAGAAGCTGGTCGAGCACTATAGCTTCTACGCCGTATTTCAGACACCGGAGGAATACCGGTTGATTTCCGGCGGTAAAGAGCTTGGAACACTCCCCATCGACAACATGATTGCGCCCGGAATGCTTCTCATTTTTTCGGGCAGGCGCTGGCTGGTGCAGGAAGTTCTCGACCGGGATCGTGTCATCCTGGTTGCACCGGCGAAAGCCGGAGTGCCGCCCATCTTTGGGGGCGACCCTGGCAACATCCATGACCGGGTGATCCAGCGCATGTTCGATGTTCTGAAGGGACAAAAGCGCCCGATCTACCTTGATGCGACAGCGCTGGAGCTACTCGACGAGGCACGCAGCAATTACAGCCAACTGCAATTTGACCCTGGAAGGATTGCGCAACTAAGCGACAACGCTGCTGTCATAGCGACCAAAACGGGTTCCGTTCGGACAACGACCTTGGCACTCGCCCTTCGCGCCAACGGCTTCACCGTTCAGACACACGATGGGTTTCTGGAAGTGTTCGGGAAGGACGAAAGTCCGCAGTTGATCGATGCCCTTTCAGCTCTGGCAGATGGCAAAGAGGTGGACCTATTTGCTCATTCACCGAACCTTTTGTTCGAGAAATTCCATCCACATTTGACAGAGGAATTGCTGCAGAAAGATGCTTTGTCCGCTCACCTAGATGCTAGCGGATTGGCAGAGTTGACCCGCTCAATTTTAGGACGCGATTAGCCGCCAATTGCCTTTCGGATCGTGCTGCTATCCGTCATTCGATAGCTCCGCCTCGAACGCCCGCTTGCCCTTGCGCCGGAACAGGACCAGCGCCTGCGCCCCATCCGGCCCGCGCAGCTTGGCAGCGACGGTGAGGAACGCACCGTAGAGCGCGGCGCGATCATCATCGGTCAACTCGATCAACTCAGCCTTGGCGACAAGTCCGCCCAGCTCGATCAGTTGCCTGGTCCTTTCGCGGCGTTTGACCTGCCATTCGCGCATGTCGGTTCGAGCCTTTGCCGCCTCAAGCCGATGCCGCGCCGCCATCGAGCGGGAGAGTGCCTTCCGGCTGTTTGCCAGGTCCGCCCGAAGTGTCGCGTGACTTGCCTTGAAAGAAAGCCGCGCCGCGCTTGCGCCAGCCCTCCACGATGGCCTTGTCGGTATTGGCGGCAGCATCGAGCAGCGCGCCCGCCAGGACATCGGCATCGAGCGCATCGGCTCCGGTTGCCGTGACCAGCGCTCCAAGGTCGCGCACGCGGCGTTCCTTCAACTGCTTTGCCTTGTCGGCGAGGACCTTCAGTTCCGAATCAAAATCGCGGGGTTTGCGCATGTGTTGTCTCCATCGTTGGTGTGATGGAGCCATGATAATCCTGGTTGTAATCCAATGCAGTAAGGTCGCCGGGACAGTGTGATACCGCCTAGTCCCGATCAGGATTTTATCATGAGAGGGCGCGCTTATACGTCGTGCCGACGTGGCGTTTGCGGTGTAACTGGATTGCCGACATGGCAATCTTTCACTTCAGCGCAAAGGTCATCGGAAGGTCGAGCGGACGCAGTGCCGTGGCGGCAGCGGCCTATCGTGCAGGCGAACGGCTGCACGATGAGCGGATCGACAGAACCCATGATTTCACCAACAAGGCAGGCCTTCTTCATTCCGAAGTGATGTTGCCCAAAGGCGCGCCCGAAGCCTTCGCCGACCGCGCCACCTTGTGGAATGCAGTCGAGGCCGCCGAGAAGCGCAAGGATTCCCAGCTTGCCCGCGAGGTCGAGTTCGCCCTGCCCCGCGAGCTGCCGAAGAAAGACAACATCAAGCTGGCGCGCGAGTTTGTGAAAGCGGAGTTCGTCGAGAAGGGCATGATCGCCGATCTCAACATACATTGGGATATCGGCAAGGACGGCAAGGCCAAGCCCCACGCACACGTCATGGTGACGATGCGCGAGGTCACGAAGGATGGCTTTGGCGCAAAGGTTCGCGACTGGAACAAGACCGCGCTGATCGAGCAATGGCGCGAGCGCTGGGCCGATCATGTGAACCGCGCGCTGGCGGAGCGCGACATCGATGCGCGGATCGATCATCGCAGCCTGGAAGCGCAGGGGATTGCGCTGGAGCCGCAGGACAAGATCGGCCCCGCCGCCTCGCGGATTGGCGGTCGCGGGCTCGAAGCCGAGCGGATCGAAGAACACCGCGCCATCGCCCAGCGCAATGGCGAGCGGATCATCGCCAATCCGGAGCTGGCACTCGATGCGATCACCCACCAGCAGGCCACGTTCACGAAGCGCGATCTCGCCGCGTTTGCTCACCGGCATAGTGACGGAAAGGAGCAGTTCGACGCGGTCTACAACGCCGTGCGCGCATCGCCTGACCTGATTGCCTTGGGCAAGGATGGACGCGGCCAGGACCGGTTCACTTCTCGGGCGATGATCGAGACCGAACAGCGCCTGCATCATGCCGCTGACATGATGGCGCAGCGCACCAGACACAGCGTCAGTGAAGTCCAGCGAAACGCCGCGTTAGGGAGCGCTGCTAAGCGCGGCCTGATACTCTCAGGCGAACAGAAATCCGCCTTCGAACACGTCACGAAGAAGGGCGGTCTTTCGGTTGTCGTTGGCTATGCCGGAACCGGCAAGAGCGCCATGCTAGGCGTTGCGCGCGAGGCATGGGAAAGCGCGTGCTATAATGTGCGCGGCGCAGCGCTTTCCGGCATTGCCGCCGAAGGTCTGGAGAACGGCTCTGGCATTGCATCGCGCACCATCGCCAGCCTTGAACACCAGTGGGGCAAAGGCCGCGAGCAGCTAACTGCCAAGGATGTGCTGGTCATCGACGAGGCTGGCATGGTCGGCACGCGCCAGATGGAGCGCGTACTCTCCCATGCGGCCAAGGCCGGTGCGAAAGTTGTTCTGGTTGGCGACCAGCAGCAGCTTCAGGCCATCGAGGCAGGCGCGGCATTCCGGGCAATCCACGAACGCCACGGCGGGGTCGAGATCAGCGAGGTTCGCCGCCAGCTTTCGGCATGGCAGCAGGATGCGACCCGGCACCTCGCAACGGGTCGCACCGGCGAAGCGATCCGCAGCTACGAGGAACGCGGCATGGTCCATGCCGCCGACACACGCGAGGCTGCGCGCGCTGACCTGATCGAACACTGGAATCAGGAACGGCAAGCCAACCCCGACGACAGCCGTATCATCCTCACCCACACCAATGACGAGGTGCGCGAACTGAACCAGATGGCGCGCGAGAAGATGCGCGAGGCTGGCGCATTGGCAATCGATGCCACGATCAAGGCGGCCCGCGGCGAACGCCAGTTTGCATCGGGCGACCGGATCATCTTCCTGCGCAATGAGCGTGGGCTTGGGGTCAAGAACGGGACGCTGGGCACGGTCGAAAACGCCAGCGGCCAGAGCATGGCAGTGTGCACCGACGATGGTCGCGAAGTTGCGTTCGACACCAAGGACTATGCCCACATCGATCATGGCTACGCCGCCACGATCCACAAGGCGCAGGGGATGACGGTGGACCGCACGCATGTGCTCGCCACACCGGGCATGGACAGTCATTCCGCCTATGTTGCCATGTCGCGCCATCGCGACGGGCTGGCGCTGCACTATGGGCGCGATGACTTTGCCGACCGGTCGAAACTCATCCGCACCCTGAGCCGCGAGCGCAGGAAGGATATGGCGGGCGACTACCAGCCCGAACAGGCTTTCGCCGAACTGCGCGGAATCAGCTTCCGCGAACGGATCGTGGAGATGGTTCGGCAGGTGCCTGAACGCGCCAAATCGATCTTCGGAAACTTCCGTCCGCAGGCACGGCTGCTTGAGCCGCTTCCAGCACAATCGAACACACGGAACGAGCAGCGCCGCGCAGTCGAACGCTATGCCCGCGCGCTGGGCGATATCGGAACCATGCAGGCCCAGGGCTTGCCCGTTCTCCCGCACCAGAGGGACGCGCTGGAGAAGGCAGGAAACACGCTCGATGCGATCCGGCCCCATGCCGCCGCCGATCTTGCCAAGGCGCTTGAGCGGCGTCCTGAGCTTATTGCAGAGGCCGCTGGCGGGCGCAGCCAGGAGGCGATGCGAGCCACGCAGCATGAAGCCGCCGTCCGCACCGATCCGGCGCTGCGAACCGAGCGCTTTGTCAGCGACTGGCAGGGCTTGAGCACGACCCGCAAACAGCTTGAGCAGCAAGGCGACCGTGCAGGCGCTGCCCGCGTGTCGGCCAAGCTTAACGAGCTGGCGAAGGGGCTTGAACGCGACCCGCAAGTCGAAGGCTTGCTGCGCGGCAAGACCCGCGAACTCGGCATCGATCCGAAGCCCGAACGCAGCATCGCAAACGAACTCACCGCAACCCTCAGTCGCGAGCGCACCCGCGCTTTCGACATGGGCATCTAGGAGAAACGACATGGAAGACGACCACATCGAAGAGGTGCAACTGGACCTCGAAGTGGAGGAACCACCCGCTCAGGACCCAGAACCGGAGGCTGTGACGGAATCCGATCCGGCAGCGGAAGCCTTCGCCCGTCTCGAAGGCGAAATGGCGATGGTGCGCCATACGGTCCAAAACATGGCCAGGGAGCGAGCTGACATCGTGATCCCGGACTACACGACTACGCTCGGACAAATGGCCGAACAGCTGGCACAGGTCTCCAAGACGCTGACCGCAATCGGCAGCAAGCCTGCCATCGAGCTGACGCCGGAAGACATTGCAGTTCAGATCAAGCGCGCCTCGCTCGATATGCTGCGCGACAGCAGCGACCTGTTCCGGCAGGGCCGCAAAGACCTGGAAAACGCAACCGGTCGTCTCGCTGCAATTGTCGGGCGTGTCCGCGTCGAGGCCGAACAGAAGCGCCAGACCTGGCGCTTTGCAGCCATAGGGCTGGTTGCCGGTATGCTGCTTTGGACGATCCTGCCCGGCACCATTGCCCGCGCTATGCCCGAAAGCTGGCATTGGCCTGAAAGTATGGCTCGCAAGGCGGTTGGCGAACCGACCATCGTGGAAGCGGGAATAAGATTGATCCGGTCTGAGAACCCCGAAGCCTGGGAGGAACTGGCTACAGCGCAGCTCATCCTGGGCGCAAACCGAGAAGCCTTGGATCGCTGCCATGAGCGGGCACAGAAAGCGGAAAAGTCTGTCAGTTGTTCAATTCAGATCAAGCCATGAAGGTTTGTGCTGGCACCAAGATCGGATAGAACGACAAATCCTTGTTTGGCCAGCTTTGGTGCCTTGTCGTGAAGTGAGATATACCGAGCCAACAAGACAAGCATGACTTGATTTCTTCGACGCAGCCTATGATCCCTTTCACATTCGACCAGCTACGCCGTGTAATTGACGCGAGGCGAGGCACAACCAAACAAGATACGCTAGCTCGGCTTGGGGAGGCTCTGCTCTTTGTACAAAACGTTGAAGCCGCGTTTCGCTTTGTGATGACATTCGTCATACAGAAAGGGCAGGAAGGACTTGATCTCGAAAAGTGGGAAGCGCAGTCGAAAGCTGAACGGGAAAAAACTATTGGCTATTTCCTGAATCAACTCCGGTTCCGTGTTGACGTCGAACCTCAAATCGATTCCCGCCTTTCGACGTTTCTCAATATCCGCAATCAGATGGTTCATCGACTCGAAGAGGTACCAGGCTGGGGTCTTGAAGACGAAGCCTCGTTGAGAATCTCGAATGACTTCCTAACGGAGGTCTTTGCAAACTGCTTTTTCGTCTATTTCTGGCTGTCCGGAGTCACAAAGAGCTGGGCGACACAGGCAGGCTTCACAACGCAGTATGATGATCACGAAGTTATGAAGATCATCGACGAGCATTTCGTCCCACTCGCGGAGTGGTCGCTCGCAGCCAAGGAGACCGTACCGAGATCGGACTGAGATGTTATGCCAGATTTCCTTCAAACCAGCCCTCTGTATCAACTCTCCGATGTGCGTCGCAATAAGGCGATGCTGCCTACCGACCGGGGTGTTTACGGGTTTTACTTTGGGATCGCGCCAGGGATCGCCCCAATCGATGGAGCCTTTTGTCGCGGAAAGCTTAGCCTTCTGTATATAGGCACCGCAGGTGCTGACCTCGCGAGGCGCGGTACGTTGCGTAACAGGCTGGGTCAGAACCACCTTGGCGGGAACGAGCGTCGTTCGACGATCTGTCTGACGCTGGCTTCACTATTACCGGACGTCGCTGGACCTAGCGTTCTGCGTATCGAAAAGGGCAAGGCCAAATTCCACACATCTCCTCAAGGAGCAGCGCGGCTCCGCAACTGGATGGATGAGAATATTTACGCCTGCTGGATCACCGATCCTCGACCGGCTGAAGCCGAACAGGACTTGGTCAAAAGTTACAGGACGCCCCTGAACATCGACTTCTCCACCCATCCTTTCTCCCCCACGTTGAGTGAGTTGCGAAACAATCGAAGGGCAACGGCGAGAGCGCTGACCGCTTGAGGGCGTTGATTTGCCATTTAGCCAAGTATCGGATGTACCAAGTACAATTGCGTCGTGTGCGGGCAATGCCCAGATTCGCGTGGATTCGCTGCTCTGCAGGTGCCTTCTGAAGAGGGCAAGTGCGGCTATCGAACGTCCCGGAAAGCCCCAGAATGTGCTGGAAAAGCCCGCACATTATGTGGGGTCAATCGTAGGAACTGCTTCTGCGATTTTCTAAAAAGTAGAGCAATCATAACGCCCTAAGGTAGTTGACTGGCGCACCCGACAGGATTCGAACCTGTGACCTCTGCCTTCGGAGGGCAGCGCTCTATCCAGCTGAGCTACGGGTGCGTGCGGGACGAGCGCCTAGCAACAGCCATGCGGCGCGCCAAGCGGAAAGCGGTTTGGGCCCGTCAGTTGGCGTTGGCTGTGCGCGAGCCGGCTTCGCCGAACTGGTTGAGCGAACTCCCGTCGGAGAAATGAACGGTGACGTCGAAACCGCCACGCCGGCCGTCCCGCAGCGGATAATACGTCATGTCGATCTTGTCGCCCGGCTTGAGCGAGCGCTTCGACCAGCCGTAGCGGACCAGGTGGTTGGGGCTCATGCCTTCGAACGCCCATTTGTTGCCTTCGGCATCGGTGGCGTAGAGAAAGGTGTGCGGGTTGGTCCATTCCCACCGCTGGACCGTCATGTTCTCGAGCGGCTTGGCCTTGCCCCATTCGAACATCGCGGTCGAATGGTGGGCGGCGGCGGGAATCGCAAGCGCCGCGAGCGCGGCAGCGGCGAGGGCGAAGCGGGGGGAAATCTTTGTCATGGCCTCTCCTATGCCCGACTGCAGATGAACCTGCGCTGGGCGATCTGTTGCTATTTGCCAGTGTCTAACGGACAAAATCAACCTGCTTCTTGACTGTAGTCAAATAGGGTCACAATTTGCAGCCTGAAATATCGCGGGAGAAAACCAGATGATCGGGCGCAAATACCTCCTTGCCGGAGCCGCACTGCTGACAACGGGGCCTGGCGGAGCGCTCAGCGCACAAGAGCCGAACAAGGACTTCACCGTGCCGCGCGCGACCGAATATCAGCAGGTCGTGCAGTGGCCCGACTGGACCGGCGTCTGGTACCCGGACTGGTCCAAGCTGTTCGCCAATCGCGGAAAGCCGATGGTGCTGACGCCGAAAGCGCAGGCCAAACTCGACGCCTTCAACGCGAAGTACAAGGAAGGCGGTCCGCCGCTCTATGCCCAGGCACACTGCCTGCCACCGGGGATGCCGGGGATGATGCAGCAGCCCTATCCCATCGAATTTCTCTATTCGCCCGACCGGGTCACGATCATCACCGAAGCCTATGAACAGGTGCGCCGGGTCTATCTCGGTCAGAAGCTGCCTGAGGACCCCGATTTGTTCTTCAAGGGCAATTCGGTCGGCCACTGGGAGGGCGACACGCTGATCGTCGACAGCAACGGCTTCAGCCTGCTGACCACCATCGCACCCGGCGTCGAGCACAGCGCCAAGATGACGACCCACGAACGGTTTTACCTCACCGCACCGGGCCAGATGGTCGACGAGATCACCATCGAGGATCCGGAGGTGCTGATGGAGCCCTACGTCACGAAGGTTGCTTTCAAGCTCGATAACTCGTTCCCGATGCGGGAATATGTCTGCGCGGAAAACAACCGTCTCGAATCGGGCGACGGCGGAGCAAACATCGACCTCAAGCTCGACGACAAGGACGATCCTTTCGCCGAGCTCGGCCAAGACGAAGCCGGAAACTGACGGTCGAAGCCGGCCGCAGCCGGTTAGCGAATTGGCAAGGGCCTCGGACTATTCTCGCCCCCATGAACGCCGTTCCCCCGACGATGACGCCCGGCAGGTCCGGGCGCATCCACTTCGGCCAGGGCGCCGCCGGCGCATCGAGCCGCAAATGGGCCGCCCTGCAGGAGGCGGCCAATGTCGTTGCGACGCTGGCAGGCCTCGATCAGGAGCGGCCGCGCCCGGAAGTGCGCAACTTGCCGGCATTGATGCGCGATGCAGCGAAATGGCGCCGCGAGCTCGCCGATCAGCAGATCGACGACATCGCCGCGATGATGCAGCCCGGCATAGCCGCGTTGCTCGGGGTCAATGCGCGCGGTGCCGATCCGCGCCCTGCGGCGCTGGCGTTATGGCGCGAATACATCGCCGCACGGGGGGCAGTGGTCGCTCTATTGCCGCCGAGCGGAGCCATGGGTCCGCCGCGCAGCGCCTGATTCCATCTGCGGCTTGACGAAGTTCTTGCTCTGTTCCAACGAAGCGGGATGGCCGATTCGTCCGCACTCGCCACAGCGCTCGATGAATTCGATCGCCGCGCCCAGGCCGTGACGCGCGGCATCTGCCGACTGTTCGCGCGCAACGACATCTGGGCGCTGAGTGAAATGCCGCTCAGGAACGGTCGCCGCGCCGATCTGATGGGAATCGACGCGAGGGGCCGAATCGTCATCGTGGAAATCAAGACCGCGCGCGCCGACCTTCTCGGCGACGCCAAATGGCCCGACTATCTCGAGTTCTGCGACCGCTTTTACTGGGGCCTGCCGCCCGAACTCGACCGCGCGTGCCTCGATGGAGCCGATTTCCGGCCCGACTGCTGCGGGGTGATTGTGGCGGACGAATACGATGCGGAGATCGTCCGCCCGGCACCCTCCCAGCCGCTCGCCGCGGCGCGCCGCAAGACCGAGACCGAGCGGCTGGCCCGCGCCGCGCTGCGCCGTCTGACCGTCGGCAGCGACGCCGAATGCGGCGGCTGGGGACGCACTGCCGGTTAGAAAGAGGTCAATTCACGAAGCGCGCGGCAATCCAGTCTCCGACCAGATCGAGTGCCTCAGGAGCAAAGGTCTCCTCGATCTGGGCGTATTCGCCGATCCCGCCGGTCTTGGCGTGCTGGAACAGGTGATTGAGGCCGGGCAGTTCGGTTACGGTCGCATCGGAATTGGCCGCTGTCGCCGCTTTGATCGCTGCGAGGTTGGCCTCGGCCGGAACCTGCAGGTCGAGGCTGCCCCCGATCGCCAGGATCGGCATTTCCAGCGAGGCCAGGACCGGAGCAGGGTCATACTTCAGGAAATACTGGTACCACGGACCGGAGATCTGCCCGACGATCACGTCGGGATCGTAGTTCGCCGGCACGCCGAGTTTCGCCAGCGCCTCGGGGGTCAGAACGGCGCGCGCAGCCGCCTTGCCCGCTTCGGGCGTGTCGGCGTCGGCAATGGCCCGGAAGAGGGCGGCCATGACCGGTTCCTGCTTGTCGACCTGCGCCTCGCTGGCGCCCATCGTCATTCCGATCAGCCGCTGCTGCGACAGCATCAGCTGGTCGAGGTGCGTTCCCGGTCCGGCCAGCATGACGACGAAGGCGATGTCGGAGTTTTTCGACGCGGCGATCGGCCCGATCATGCCGCCTTCGGAATGGCCGATAAAGCCGACCGCGTCGTGGCGTATCTCGGGACGGGTCATGAGATAGGCGGCTGCGGCGTTGGCGTCGGTGGCAAGATCGGCCGAGGTCGCCGCGGCATAGTCCCCGGTCGACTTGGCCACGCCGCGGTCGTCGTAGCGCAGCACGGCAATGCCGCGGCGCGTGAGATAGTCGGCGATGACCGCAAAGGGGCGGTGTCCCATCAGCGTTTCGTCACGATCCTGTCCGCCCGAACCGGTGATCAGGACGGCGGCGGGAAAGGGGCCCTTGCCTTCGGGAAGTGTCAGCGTGCCGGCGAGATGAACTTCGGCAAACGCCGGATTGTCGAATGCCACTTCCTCGGCGGTGTAAGGGAAAGGCTCCTGCGGCGTTTGCGGCCGTGCCGGCGGTTTGGGCGCCGCCGCCTCGCCCTGCATTCGTGTCAGACTGACTTCGGCGACATTGTCGTTGAGCGTATTCGTATAGGCGCCATTGAGACGGGTCATGTCTTCGGACAGGGTTCCGGTGAATTTCGTCACGCCTCCCATCAGCGAGAAGCTGACCTCCCGCCCGTTGCGCCTGAAGTCCTCTACCGGGACGCCGTTCGCAAGCTGATCGGGCGAATCGATCAGCATGATCGTGCCGCGTTCGCCGGTGGTGATGCGCAGGACCTGGCGCAGGTTCGCATTGTTGAGCTTTGCGGTGCCTTCCCAGAGCCCATCCAGACCTTCCACCACCGGCATGGGCGGCGGCAGACCTGCCTCGAAGGTGAGGGGCAGCGCTCCGCCTTGGTTGAATGTGCCCTTCCAGGCATGATTTTCCGCTTGCCAGTCGCCTTCGAAGCTCGCGCCGATCCGGTCGATCTTCCACGACAGGTGCTCGCCGTCGACCGCGATGCTGGTCACATCGGCCATTTGTCCGGGCGCCTGGTTGGCATTCTCGACCTTGGCTTCAAGCGCGCCGTCCTCGCCTTCGGTCACATATAGCACCAGGACGACCGGCCCACGCGGCGTCGTCAGGGTGCCGTGCCAATCGCCGACGATTTGCGGCGCTTCCTGCGCCAATGCCGGAACGCCGGCGAGTAAAAGCGAGAGGGCCGCCGCAGCCGCGCCGAACGAGCGAATGAAAGACATGGTTCTTCTCCAGATACCATTTAGGTAATTGGCTAAATAATGTGACGCAAGCCTAATCGGGGGACAGCGCCCGCTCGCGCCCTTCGCCTTCCCAAAACAGCGCCTCGACCGGTTGGGCGAACACTCGGGCAATGCGAAAGGCGAGCGTGAGGCTGGGGTCGTGCTTGCCGACCTCGATCGCGTTGATCGTCTGGCGCGAAACGTCGACCAGCTCGGCCAGATCGGCCTGCGACATGCGGCGTTCCGCCCTGAGCACGCGCAGCCGGTTGTTCATTCGCGGTAGGCCTTCAGTCCGCGAATTACGCCGTAGGTGTAGCCGAGGCAAAGGGCGGTCAGCGTCAGGGCAAGCCCCCAAGGCGCCGATGCGCCGAGCGGCAAGAGCAAGAGGAACGTCGTACCCACCGACAGGGCTGCTCCTGCACCCAGACACAAGGCTTCGAGATGAGTCTTGCGCAAGAGCTCGTCGGCTTCGGCCAGGAACTTGCGATAGGACCGCAGGACGAGGAAAGAGACGCCGAGCGGCACCGCGACAATGGCTGCCGCCAGAACAGCGGGCGGGTCGAGAAAAGCGACCAGCGCCGTCGCACCGACGAAGCTTACCGCCCAGATCGCGCTGAACACATTGATTGCCAACCCGTTGCGCACATCTCGCGGCCGCAGGCTCGCCGCGCAACTGTTCATGTCACCGCTCATTTCCGCCTCCATTGGGCGAGAATGCCGCCGAAACCGGTGGCAACGAGCAGCACACCCATGAGCAAGTCGGCGCTGACTTTTGGCAGCCAGACGTGCTCGGGCAGCTGGATCGCGCCCCAAAACACCATCACCGTTGCAAAGCCGAACATCAGCCCCTCGACGAGCACCGCGCGGATCATCTCGTCCGCCTCGCGCACGAATCGCAGGAAGGCGTGAAAGGCGAAGGCGCTCGGCAGGAGAGGCAGCAGCGAAAGCGCGATGGCCGGCGGCCCCTCCGGAGCCGAGTCGGCATAGCGAAAGACCCGCCCGCCGATCAGGAAAGTGGCGGCGAAAGCGAAGAGCCACGCGTTGAAGATCCAACCGTTGCGGCGGAGCCGGCGCTCTCTCGCGGTAAAGGGTGAGCCAGTTGTCCTCATGTCAAAACCTCTTGGCCTTATGTCAAACCCTCTTGACGACTCGCGATGTATGTCTCTCTTGTCTTAAAGTCAAATCTTCTTGTCATTGATGGAAAGTCTGTCCCCTTGCTGCGCGGGGCGCTAGAGCTGCCGCATGGCAATCGGCATCCTGCTTTCCGCACTGGCCATGACGTTGATAGTCGGCGGCCGTTACCTCGCCAGCAGCGGGTTGTTCGCTCTCGTCACCCGGCGGGTTCGCCCGGGCCTCTATGCATCGCTCGAACCGCAGATCCGCCGCGAGATCGGCTGGTCTCTGGCGTCCGCAGCGATTTACGGAGTACCGGCGGGCGTTGTCGCCTGGGGTTGGCGGGAACGCGGCTGGACGCTGATCTACGACGGCTGGAGTGACTACCCGCTGTGGTACCTGCCGCTATCCGTATTTCTCTACCTCTTGGCGCACGACACCTGGTTCTACTGGACGCACCGTCTGTTGCACCGCCCGCGCTGGTTTCGCGCCGCCCATGCGGTGCACCACGCCAGCCGTCCGCCGACCGCGTGGGCGGCGATGAGCTTTCATCCGCTCGAGGCGCTGAGCGGGGCAATCGTCATTCCGGCCCTCGTATTCATCGTGCCGATACATGTTGTCATGCTATTGCTGGTCTTGACGATAATGACCGTCATGGGCGTGACGAACCACATGGGCTGGGAGATGTTTCCCCGCGCCCTCGTTTACTCGAAGGCAGGCAATTGGCTGATAACCGCGAGCCATCATCAAAGGCATCACGACGAGTACAAATGCAACTACGGCCTCTATTTTCGATTCTGGGATCGACTCTGCGGCACGGATCGCGGCCTTTCGCCGCGCTCGGCCTGATCGCGAGTGCCTTGCTGACGACCGGGGCGGCAGCGCCGGGAGGCGACGTGCGCGTGACGGTCATCGATCTGCGGTCGGCCAAGGGCTTGGTTCAGGCTTGCCTCACTGCGAACCCGCGGCGCTTTCCCGATTGCACCGGCGACAGCCACGCATATTCGCTGACCGTTCCCGCGGGCCCAGAGGTCCATCTCGATTTCGGCCAAATTCCGGCCGGGCGTTACGCAATTGCCCTGCTGCATGACGAAAACGGCAACGGCCGCGCCGACAAGACCCTGATGATACCCAGGGAAGGATTCGGCTTCTCGCGCGATGCTGCGGTACATATGGGCCCGCCCAAGTTCGCCGCCGCGGCTTTCGAAGTGGGCGGTCGTGCGGTCGAGCAGACGATACGCATGCGCTACCTGCTGTAACGCGCTTGCCGCTTTTCCGGAGCGAGCCTAAGCGCCTCAGGTGAGCGGCGAAACAGGCCAATTCGGCATCCCGGCCAAGGGCATAGCGGCGGATTCGACCTTCGCACCGTTCCGCTGGCCGCTGTTTCGCGCATTGTGGACCGCGAACCTCGTCTCGGCAGTCGGCAGCATGGTCCAGTCGACCGCGGCCGCGTGGTTGATGACCGACCTGACGGATTCGCACCTGCTGGTCGCGCTGGTTCAGGCCTCTGTCGTCATTCCAATGCTGTTCTTCGGCATGTTCGCCGGGGCCCTGGCCGACCATTACGATCGCCGGACGGTCATGCTGGTGGCCAATGCGGGCATGGCGGCGGTTTCGGCCCTGCTCTCCGCCATGGCCTGGCTCGATGCGCTGGCGCCCTGGTCTCTGCTGCTCTTCACCCTGCTGATCGGCAGCGGCTTCGCCCTCAACGGCCCCGCATGGCAGGCCTCGGTACGCCTTCAGGTGCCGCGCGAAGACCTGCCGCAGGCGATTTCGCTCAATTCGATCGCCTTCAACATGGCGCGCAGCGTCGGCCCGGCGATCGGCGGCCTGCTGTTGTCGCTTTCGGGGCCGAAGATGGCCTTCACGGTCAACGCGCTGAGCTATCTGCTGATGATCCTCGTCCTGCTGCGCTGGCGCCCGCCCCCGCGTGGGCCCGCCGGGCGCCGGGCGATTCTGCCGGCGATCGGCGCGGCGCTGCGCTTCTGCGCTTCGTCGAGCCCGGTGCGCCGCGTCCTGCTGCGCGGCTTTGCCTTCGGCGTCGGCGCAATGGGCTATCAGGCGCTGATCCCGCTGGTCTTGCGCGACCAGATCGGCGGCGGGGAATTCGAGTTCGGCTTGGTCCTCGGCGCTTTCGGCATCGGCTCGGTGGTGACCGCCTTGTGGGTTGCTCCGTTCCGCCGCCGCTTCGGGCCCGAGGCGGCGGTCAGCGCGGCGATGCTGTTCTCGGCTGCAGCGCTGGCCACCCTCGCGCTGTCTGCCTCGCTTCCCCAGGCCATCGTGGGCAGCCTGCTGGCCGGTGCCGGGCAAGTGACGGCCATGACCAGCCTCAACGTCTCGATGCAGCTGCGCAGTCCCGAGGAGATTCTCGGCCGGTGCCTGTCGATTTTCCAGGCAATGTCGTTCGGGGGTTTCGCCATCGGGGCGTGGATCTGGGGCGCATTGTCGGATGCTGCAGGACTGGCGCCGGCGCTTCTCGCCGCCTCCGCCTGGCTGCTGGCGGCGCTGGTGACGCTGCGCATTTTCGCGCCGATGCCGCAAATCGGTGAAGGCACGGTGGCGTCCCGGCCGGCGGCATGACGCCAGCAGATTGAGATTCTTGTCGCTGAAGAGGCCGGTTTAACGGTTAATTTACCACGCTGCGCCAGAACGATCCCCTGAATTGACCGAACCGGGGGCATTATTGCCATGGATACCTTGAGGGGCAGCTTCGGAGCGCTTGATCAAGAGCGCGACTACGATGCGGGCGAAGACGACTTCGACCGCGAAGCCCCGCCGGCCTCGATCGGCACCGACGAACGGCGCATGCAGGTTCGTGCGTACAACTATTGGGCCGGCATGCTGGAGGACCGCAACTTCCCGGCGATCGACGACCTCGACCTGCAAGACCTGCCCGATTTCGGCCCCTATAGCGTGCTGCTCGACTTTACCGCGGGAATCGAGAACCCCGGCATCGCCTATCTCGGGTCCGAGCTCGCCCAGGAATGCGAAGTCACGCTGCAGGACCTGCAGACGCTGGCCGACGTGCCGGCGCGCTCGCTGCTTAGCCGCATCACCGACCATTACATGCAGATCCTCGCCAATCAGGCGCCCATCGGGTTCGAGGCCGAGTTCGTGAATCAGCGCGGCTCCACGATTCTCTACCGCGGAATCCTGCTGCCGTTCTCGACCGACGACGAAAGAATCGACTTCATCTATGGGGTGATCAACTGGAAGGAACTGGCCGACCAGCACACGTCCGACGAATTGCTGCTCCAGGTCGATCAGGCGCTCGAACAGAAGCCGCAGGGCGCGCCGAGCCGCCTAGATGATACCCCGATGACCGACTGGGCCGACGGCCCGGGTGCCACTGTTGCCAACGACGTCGACGACGGCGAATTCGGCGAAGACGGCGCCCCCTTCGGCGCCAACCTCGGCTTCCACGCCGAGGCCGAAGAAGAAGATGATGATGGGCCGATCGACTACGCTGCCAAGTTCGGCCTCAATTACGACGACGACGAGGACTTCGAAGAAGGCGAAGAGGAGTCGGAGTCCGGCGGTATGCCCCGTCCTTCGTTCGGTTCGCTGACTTCGATCGGCGGCGGACTGCGCAAGGCCGAGCGCACCGCAGTGCTGCCCGAAGTTCCTGCAGACCAGGATTTTTCGGAACCCGGTTTCGACGCGGCCTCTGGCATGGAAGGCGCAGATTTCGCCGAGCCCACGGCAGCCTACGAAGAGCCAGAGCTCGAGCCGATGCAGGTTTATGGCCCGGCTCCCTCCGCCCACGAGCCGGAATATGAACCCGACGAAGGCGACATGGTCGCCGAAATCGGCCTTCCCGATCTCGACCCTGCAAACATGGAACTGGGCGACTGGCTCGCCGCGGCCAGAGAGATGGCAGCGGCCGCGCGGACCAGCGAGGACCGCACCCGCAGCGCGCTCTACGAAGCGATCGGCCGGGCTTACGATTTCTCGCTCGCCGCCTCCGAAGAGCCCGAGAATTTCGACGAATTGCTAGTCGATTCCGGCCTCACGGTGCAGGATCGCGCGCCGATGACGCCGATCATCAAGCTCGTCTTCGGCGCCGATTACGACAAGACCCGCGTGACCGAATACGCCGCCGCGCTGAGCCACGCTCACCGCCTCGAACTGCCGCGCGGCGCGCTCGGCGACTACTTGCGCAACGCCGAAGGCGGACTCAAAGGCGTGGTCCAGGCCGAACGCCGGATGCGCAAGGCGGAAAGCGGCAAGGATCCGGGTGAAGATCCGCGCGAAGCGCTCGCGGCGAAGCTTCGCGAGCTGCCGGCTATCGATCTCGCCGACCTCGACCCGAGCGGCGCCGAATTCGCCCTGGTGATGATTCGCCGCAGCGAAGATCGAGGCATCGAATTGGTCGGCGAAGTGCCGGACGACACTAGCCTGCTCGAACGCGCGGCGAAGAAGCTCATCGGCTGACCTCGCTTTCGCAAAGTGATGCGGGACCGCCGTTTCCTGCACCACAGGGAGCGCGGCACACTTCGCCGCTCTCAAGACGGCGCCATCTTGCACCTGGCTTGCGCAGCAACGATGCTCGCGTGTAGCGCGGCCGGCATGTCCGTGCGCCTTGCTGCGTCCCTCACCCTCGGCCTCGTCGCCGTCGCCGCATTGGGGGCCGCCGCGACCTACGCCTGGGCGGTGCGCAACCAGTCGGTAGCCACGCTCGACTGGATCGACTCCCGCTTTGCCCGCCCGGTCGCGACCTTGCCGCCGGTGCGCCGATCCTATGGCGACGATCCCCAACAGATCGTTGCGGTCTATCGCCCGGCCGGCGTGGCCAATCCGCCGCTCGTGATCTTCATCCACGGCGGCGGCTGGCAGAACGGCAGCCCCGCGGACTACGGCTTCGTCGCCCGTGCCTTTGCTCAAGGCGGCTATGCCACCGCGCTGGTCGGCTATCGCCTGGGCGATGCCGGCCGCTTCCCGGCCATGCTCGAGGACAGCGCCGCGGCTGTGCGCTGGTTGCTCGACCACGCCAGCGAACTGGGAGTTTCGACCGAGACCCTGTTGTTGTCGGGCCATTCCGCCGGAGCCTATAACGCCGTCATGCTCGCGCTCGACCGCCAGTGGCTCGGCCGCGAGGGCGTGCCCGATGACATCGTAAAGGGCGTCGCGGCCCTGGCCGGGCCCTACGACTTCTATCCGTGGGACAGCGACTATTCGCGCGCGGCTTTCGGCGGCTGGAGCGACCCGCGGCAGACCCAGCCGATCGCCTTCGCGCGCGGCGACGCGCCGCCGTTGCTGCTCGTCACCGGCGACGCCGACGAGACGGTCAGGCCGCGCAATTCGCAGGTCCTGGCTGCCCGCCAGGCCGAACTCGGGGCGCGGGCCGAGATACGTGTCCTGCCTGGCTTCAGCCATGCGGGCACGCTGACCCACCTGGCCCGTCCGTTCGACCGCGACCGCCGCGAAATTGATGCGGTGATGACGTTTTTCGATTCGATCGCTCTCAACCCCGCTTCAGCGGCGGTTCAGGCCGCTGTGTCTTAGCCGAAAGCCGACATGCGCTTCCTCGCCAGACTGCTCGCCTGCCTCGCCGCTGCAACGATGCTATTGGCGCAACCGGCGGCGGCGCAATCGATCCTCCGCGATTCCGAGACCGAGGCGCTGCTGCAGGACATGGTCAACCCGCTGGTCGTGGCGGCGGGGATGCCGAAGGGCTCGGTCGAGGTCGTGTTGATCAACGATCCCACGCTCAACGCCTTCGTCGCCGGAGGACAGCGGATCTACGTCCATTCGGGCCTGATCAACGCAGCGGACAGCGCCAACGAGGTGCAAGGCGTGCTGGCGCACGAACTCGGCCATATTATCGGCGGCCACGTCATTCGCTTCGACGAGGGCCTCAGCAAGGCGACCAGTATCTCGATCCTCTCGCTGCTGGTCGGCATCGCGGCCGCCGCGGCGGGTGCGGGCGATGCCGCCATGGGCGCGTTGGCGATGGGCCAGCAGGCGGCGTACGGCTCGCTGCTCACCTTCAGCCGTGCGCAGGAGTCGACCGCCGACGCAGCCAGCGTCCGACTGCTCAAATGCGCCGGGATCAGCGGCCGGGGCGCGGTGAATTTCTTCCGCAAGCTGCAAAGCCTGGAATTCCGCCACGGCTACAGCCAAAAAGACGACGCGGCCTTTACGCGTACCCACCCGCTGACCGGTGATCGCATCGCCCGGCTCGAGGATGATCTCAAGGTCGATCCTGCCTGGAACGATGCGCCGCCTGTGGACCTCGAAGCCAACGTCGAAATTCCGGCGCCGAGCGAGCCCGTACCGCCGCCCCCGACCGACCTGGATCTCGGCTCCTGCCCCGCCGTATCGCAGAAGGCAGCCGACATCGAACCCCGCTTCCAGCGGGTCAAGGCGAAGCTCTACGGCTATCTGGCCAAGCCGGGTGATACGCTGCGCAGCTATCCGACCTACGTGAACACCGTCCCGGCGCACTACGCGCGGGCTTACGCCTATCACAAGGAAGCCAAGCTCGACGACGCCATCCGCGAAACCGACGCGCTGCTCGCCAGCGACCCGGGCGATCCCTATTTCCTCGAGCTCAAGGGCCAGGTCCTGCTCGAATCCGGGCATCCCGACCAAGCTCTGGAGCCGCTGCGCGAAGCGACCCAATTGACCGCCAACGATCCTCTGATCGCCGGGACCTTCGGCCATGCGCTGGTCGCGACCGAGGACCCAAAGCATTACGACGAAGCAGAAAACGTCCTGCGCGCCGCCGTGGCCAAGGACCGCGAAAATCCTTTCGCCTGGTACAATCTGGGCATGGTCTATGGGGCCAAGGGCGACATCCCCCGGGCGCGCCTGGCCAGTTCCGAACAGCAGGTCATGACCGGGGCATCGGCCGAAGCGCTGCGCAACGCGGAGGCGGCGGAAGCGGGTCTTGAGGAGGGCTCGCCCGACTGGCTTCGTGCCCAGGACGTTGCCATGCAGGCCCGCGCACAGCTTGAACGCGAGAAGGACCGCAAGTAAGCCCTTGGCCATGCGCTGGCTTCTTACCTTCGTGATTGCGCTCGTCGGCGGCTTCGCCGGAGCTGCGGTGTGGTCCTATGCCGGCTTCGGCGACGAGGCCACGCGGACCTACCTGATGGCGAACCCCGAAGTCCTGCCCAAGGCGATGGAGGAGCTCAACCGGCGCCAACAATCGGTCCGCATCGGTTCCTTACGCGCCGAGCTCGAACTTCCCTTCCCCGGGGCCGTCTTGGGCAATCCCGAGGGCAAGGTCACCGTGGTCGAGTTCAGCGACTATGCTTGCGGGTACTGCCGCATGAGTGTCGCCGACGTGAAGCGGCTCGTGAAGGAGAACCCGGACTTGCGTGTGGTGATGCGCGAGTATCCGATTCTCCGCCCGGAGAGCGTCGACGCCGCGCGCATGGCCCTGGCGGCGGCGGAGCAGGGCAAGTACGCCGCGTTCCACGATGCGATGTACGCCATCGGGACGCCGGACGCGAAAACCATCGCCGAAGCGGCGAAGCGCGCTGGGCTGGACATGGACAAGGCCAGGGCGGCCATCGGCAGCGGCAAGTTCGATCCGTTCCTGCAATCGAATCACCAGCTGGCTTCACAAATCGGCATCAGCGGAACGCCCGGCTGGGTGATCGGCGACCAGGTAATCGACGGCGCGGTGGGCCACGAGGCTTTGGCCAGCGCGATTGCGGAGGCGCGCCAGTCCTGAACGCGCTCGGCACCTTCTTGCGGCGCAGGCCGCGCAAGCGCCCGGCGGAAAGCGCCCCCGCCGGATGGTCCCACACGAAACCCATGTTGCCGGTGAAGCCGACCCCGTTCTTCGCCGACAAGAATCGCGCCTTCTGGAATCTCCAGCTGGGAGGCTGGCTCGGTGCGATGATGCTTCGCACGATGATCATCCTGACCAACGAGCAGCCTTCCGGCCTGCTGCTGATCGTGTTGGTGGAAATGATGACCGGCTTCTCGATCAGCCTCGTCCTGGCGGTGATCTACCACCAACTGATCAACCGAACGGCACTGGTCACCTGGGGGGTGACCGCGCTCGTCCTGACCGCGGCCGTCACGCTCTATGCGTCGATCGATTCGTGGCTGCAGGGAATCTATTACGCGAACATCCGCGAGACGAGCTTCGCCCAGCGCTTCGTCGCCCTGATCTTCCTCGACGGCTCGCTGCTCGGTGCCTGGTCGGCGCTCTATTACGCGATCAACTTCTTCCTCCAGGTCGAAGAACAGGCCGACCGCCTCGAACGGCTCGAAGCCCAGGCGACGAGCGCGCAGCTGGCCATGCTGCGCTACCAGCTCAACCCGCACTTCCTGTTCAACACACTCAATTCGATCAGCACGCTGGTGCTGCTCAAGCAGACCGAACCCGCCAATGCCATGCTTACCCGGCTCTCCGGATTCCTGCGCCACACGCTGATCAGCGAGCCCGGGGCCAAGGTCTCGGTGGCACAGGAGGTCGAGACGCTGAAGCTCTACCTCGATATCGAACGCATGCGCTTCGAGGACCGTTTGCGCACGGTGTTCAGCATCGATCCCGCTGCCGCCGAAGCCACGATCCCGAGCTTCCTGCTCCAGCCGCTGGTCGAAAACGCCATCAAGTATGCCGTCAGCCCGCAAGAAGAAGGGGCCCGCATCAGCCTGTCGGCGCAACTGGTCGGGCAACGCCTTCGCCTGACCGTATCCGACACCGGGCCGGGATTGCACGGCGGGCGGGCGCGGACGACATTTCCATCCGGATTCGCCGGCGCGGGCCGCACCGTTTCGACCGGCGTTGGTCTCGCCAATATCCGCGATCGCCTTGCGCAAGCTTACGGGGAGGACCACCTGTTCGAGATTCGCACCCCGGCTGACGGCGGTTTCACGGTGATCATCGAGATCCCCTACCAGCGTCTCGCCGACCACGCCGAGGGCCCGAAACCGATTCCGGCCTCGACAGTTAATAGCCCGCCTGCCTCGCGGGCCCTGGGATTTGATACATGACCATTCGAACAATCATCGTCGACGACGAAAAGCTGGCCATTCAGGGCCTGCAACTCCGGCTCGAGAAGTTCAGCGACGTCGAAATCATCGATACTTGCGCCAACGGGCGCGAGGCCATTCGCAAGATCAAGACCGAAAAGCCCGACCTCGTTTTCCTCGACGTGCAGATGCCGGGTTTCGACGGCTTCTCGGTGGTCAAGGGCGTGATGGAGATCGACCCGCCGCTGTTCGTCTTCGTGACTGCTTACGAGGAGCACGCCATCCGCGCCTTCGAAGCCAACGCCGTCAACTACCTGATGAAACCGGTCGACGAGGACAAGCTCGCCGACACGCTTGAGCGAGTACGCACGCGGCTGAGCGAGAAGCGTTCGGCCGAAGAGGCGGAGAAGCTCAAGGACGTCCTCGCCGAAGTCGCCCCTGACGCCATCGAGAACATGGCCGGCGACGAGGAAAGCAGCGGACGTTACGAAAGGCTCATCAACGTCAAGGACCGCGGGCAGATCTTCCGCGTCGACGTCGACACGATCGAGCATATCGAGGCCGCCGGCGACTATATGTGCATCTACACCGGCGACAATTCGCTGATCCTGCGCGAAACGATGAAGGACCTCGAGCGCCGGCTCGACCCGCGCGTGTTCCAGCGCGTCCACCGTTCGACCATCGTCAACCTCGACCAGGTTCGCCAGGTCAAACCGCACACCAACGGCGAGTGCTTCCTGGTGCTCGACAGCGGCGCCGAAGTGAAAGTGAGCCGGTCCTATCGCGACGTCGTGGCGCGGTTCGTGCACTGATTCGCCTTGCGAACGCGAATCCGCGCGTCCGTCCTCGCTAGACAGGCAGCAAGCTGCCCCCCGCTGCGGGCGGGCTATTTGAGCCAAGCGCCCTTGCGGACCCTGCGGGTCCGTTTAGGAACCTGCGCATGACTTTCACGCTCCCCGGCTTCGATCTCGAAGCATTCGTTCGCGCCGCGCTCGACGAGGATCTTGGCGTCGGGCTGCCCGGCGGCGGGCATGACGTCACGGCGGAGAGCGTCATTCCGGCCGAAGCGCGGTTTTCAGGTGTGATGGACAGCCGCGACGCCATCGTTGTGGCCGGCTTGCCGATCGCCGCCGCGTTCTTCCGCACGCTCGACTCGGCCATGAACGTTGAGCTGCTGGTCGAGGACGGCGAGGAAGTCGAGCCCGGCGCCGACCTGATGCGGCTGACGGGCAACGCCCGCGCCATGCTGACCGCCGAGCGCAGCGCGCTCAACACCGTGCAGCATCTCTCGGGCATCGCGACGATGACCCGCGAATATGTCCGCGCCATGGGCAAGACAAGCGCGGTGCTGCTCGATACGCGCAAGACCATTCCCGGTCTGCGGCATCTCGAGAAATACGCCACCCGGCAGGGCGGTGCTCAGAACCACCGGATGGGGCTATGGGACGCGGCCATGATCAAGGACAATCACATCCTTGTCGCCGGCAGCGCCGACGAGGCCGTGCGGCGCGCGCGCGATGCCGGAGTTGGCCAGGTCATCTGCGAGGTCGACCGGATCGACCAGATCGAGCCTGCGCTGGCCGCCGGGGCGAGCCACCTGCTGCTCGACAACATGCCGCCCGAAACGCTGCGCAAGGCGGTCGCACTGGTCGCCGGACGCGTACCGACAGAAGCTTCGGGCGGGGTCACTCTCGCCACGATCGCGGCGATCGCCGCAACCGGAGTCGACTACGTCTCGGTCGGCCGCCTGACGCAAAGCGCGCCGGCAGCCGACATCGGGCTCGATTTCAATCCGCTCTGACGATCCGATTGCCTGCGCCGCCCGCATCCGGCACAAAAGGGGTCTTCCAGGGAGGGAGACGCCATGAAACCCGATTCCATTCGCAAGTTCGACCTGTTCTATCTCGGCTCGCTGGCCATCTCGGCGGCCGGCTTCATCATCGGCTACGACGCCGTTACCGCGCAGATCGCCGGCGAAGGCGCGGCGCAGGGCCTGGCGCTTGGGCCGGGTTGGGCGATCGGCGCCTTCGTCATCGGCATTGCGATCAACCTGCTGCTCTGGTGGCTGACGTCGGCCAAACGCATCGCGATTGCCAAGTGGATCATCGTGTTGTTCTTCCTGCTCGGCCTGTTCAGTTTGCCCGGTACCTTCGCCGGCGGACTGACGATGCTCGAGGTCCTCAGCCTGGTAGCGGTGGCTGCACAGGCCGTGGCAATCTGGTTCCTGTTTCGGCCAGATGCCAAAGCCTGGTTCGCAGGCTCCGAGCCGGCAGACCCGCAAACCTTCGACTGAATGGCTGCGCGCAGCCTGCTGGCGCTGGCCATCGTTTGCGCGCCCGCCCCCGCCGCCGCGCAAGCGTATCAATGCCGGATCCCCCGGGGGGCGATCGAACTGTCCGCGCCTGAAAGCGGCGCAGAGGTGCACGCGCCTGTGACCGGCTACACCTTGGCGGCAAGCTGGTCGCCGGAATACTGCCGCACGCGCGCCGGCTCGCCCGCCGACTCCCGTCAGTGTTCTGGGCGGCAAGGCCGGTTCGGCATGATTCTGCACGGCCTGTGGCCGGAGGGAGCGCGCCGTTCGCCGCAATGGTGCCGATCTGCGCGACCGATCCGCGCGGCTGACCTGCGGCAAAACCTCTGCGCCACGCCCTCGGCGCAGCTGCTGGGCCACGAATGGGCGCGCCACGGCAGCTGCATGACGCAGAGTCCCGCCGCCTATTTCGCGATCCAGCGCGTGCTCTGGGCGAATGTCCGCTGGCCCGACTTCGACCGCGTGTCGCGTGTCGACGGTCTGAACGCTGGCGACCTTCGGAAGGCGATTGCCGATGCCAACCCGCGCTGGAAGGCTGCGCAGATCGGCGTCGTGCTCAACCCGCGCGGCTGGCTGGAGGGCGTCCGGCTTTGCTACGATCGCGAATTTCGGGCCGCGGCTTGCCCGGAATGGGAGCGCGGAGCGGAAGACGGGGCCGCGGTCTCGATCTGGCGCGGATTGTAGTCGCTCTAGCGGCGCGCAGCGAAAAACCCCCGCAGCAGCGCCGCAGCCGCGTTTTCGCCGATGCCGGAATAGACCTCGGGACGATGCAGACATTGCGCCTGCTCGAACACACGCGCTCCGTGTTCGACCGCCCCGCCCTTCGGATCCGCCGCAGCGTAGTAGAGTTTGTCGATCCGGGCATGGGCGATAGCCCCCGCGCACATCGCGCACGGTTCGAGCGTCACCCACAACTCGCACCCTTCCAGGCGCTCGGCCCCGAGCGCCTGCGCCGCCCGCCGAATCGCCAGGATTTCGGCATGCGCGGTTGGATCGGACAACCCGCGCGGCGCGTTGTGCCCCTCCCCGACAATCTGGCCCGAGCGCACCACCACCGCGCCGACCGGCACTTCACCTGCCGCAGCGGCGGCCTCTGCGAGGGCCAGCGCACGCTGCATCGGTGGAGGGAGCGGCCAGCGGGTCATCGCCCCCTCGCTAAACCGCCGCCGACGGGCCGGCAATGGCGCGCGAATGCTTGACGATTCGCAGGGGTGCGGCTATGCGCGCCGCTTTCCCGGACACCATCCGATTTACGAGTAGAGACTAATCATGTCGCGCATCTGCGAATTGACCGGCAAGGGCCGCCAGGTTGGCCACAACGTGAGCCACGCCAACAACAAGACCAAGCGGGTGTTTCTGCCCAACCTGCAGAACGTCACGCTGATGAGCGAGAAGCTCGATCGCAGCTACAAGTTCCGCGTCTCGACGCAGGGGCTGCGATCGGTCGAACATAATGGCGGCCTCGACAACTGGCTGCTTAAGACCAGCGACGAAAAGCTCAGCGCCCGCGCGCTGAAGGTTAAGCGCGAGCTCAAAAAGGCTGGCGAAGCCGCCTGACCAGCCGGCTTCGGCCGAGCTGTGAAACAAGGCCTCCCGTCCTCCGGGGCGGGCGGCCTTTTTGCATGGGCGCATCGCTGCGAGTCGGACGCCAAAACTATTCCACAGACCTGCTTGTCGAGATGCTCCCTCATTGACCTTTAGCGAGCGGGTTTTACATGGCGATGAAGTGGCAACAATTGCGCATACCCAGGCCTACGAGGCTCTGGCTCGCCTGAAAGACGGTAACCGGGACGGCGCACAGGAATGCCTCGCGCGAGCTCTTTCACTCGGTTCTTCTGAGGGAGAGTTCTGGAAGAGCATTTCTGCATTGGCGTCCCGAATCGGCGAGATCGACATGGCGATCGAGGCCGCACGTCGCTTCAGCCGCACTACACCTATGCTGCTGAGCCGGTATCTTTTCTATTGGGGCGAGTTGACAAAAGCAGGGCGGGAAGACCTGGCAGTCGCGGAGATCGAGCGGATGGAGTCGCAGGTGCGCGAACATCCCGCGGTCCTGCACTTTTGCGGCCAAACGGCTGCGCAACTCGGAGATTTCGACAAAGCTCGCGGTCTTTATCACCGTGCCTTGTCGAGTGGCGGAAGCGCTCCGCTGATCTGGTTTGCCCTGTCGGCAGTGTCGAATTTCAAAGACTCGCCCGAGCTTTTCGACGCCATGCTCACGGCATCGCGCCATATGGGCAGCGCCGACGCGAACGCAGGGAGCCGCTTTCAGTACGCACTCGGCCGAGCATATCACGACCTGGGAGAGTTCGAAGCCGCCATGCGTCACTACACTGCGGGGGCGGATCTGCGACGAAAGGGGGAACGGTACGAAAGGGCGCAGATGGAGGCATTTGTGGAACGCCTGGTGCGCGACTTCACACCTGAAAACATGGCAAAGCTCAAGCCGCCGCAGCGGCCCCACAAGCGCGCGATCTTCGTCAATGGCCTTCCGCGCAGTGGGACTACGTTGACCGAACAGGTTCTAACTGCGCACGACGCAGTGTCCGATGGCGGTGAAGTCAATCTCCTGGCTCCTGCTTTGATACCGACTCTCGGGCAGACGCTAGAGGGGGCGTTTGCTTACCAGGCAAGCGGCGAACCCGACCCGTGGGGGCGGGTAGCGGCAACCTATTCGAGACTAATGGACATGCGCTTCGGCGCAAACACGCTGGTCGTCGACAAGACCCTGCTTCATTCCCACCAGATGGGCTTCATACTGCACGCGCTCCCGCGTTGCCCCATAGTCTGGCTAAGGCGCGATGCTGCGGACGTGGCGCTTTCCTGCTTCCGAAACTACTTCAGCTCTCCGATGACGTGGTCCTGGTCGCTCGCGGACATAGGGCATTTCATGCGGCTGGAAGATCGCCTGTTCGCCCATTGGCAGGAGCACTTCGGTGAGCAGATCATGGTCGTACAATATGAGGAATTCGTGGCAAATCCGACCGCCACGATAGATCGCCTCCTGGTACACGCGGGCCTGCCGCCGCAACCGGGATTAGACCAGGCGCACCTATCCAAACGGAAGGTGCGCACTGCCAGTATGGTGCAAGTCCGCCAGCCCATCGTGACCGGCCGGATAGGACTTTCGAGGCGATATGAGCGCTGGATGGGCGAATTCTATCAAACCTATGAAGGCCGTTGAACCAGCCTGATTTGCCTGCGGGCAGGTCGCCCTCGTCATTCGGTAAGTGGGCTTCCGACTTGGCCCCACAGCACCAAAAAGAAGGGCGGTCCTCCCGGACCGCCCTTCCAGCGAACTCTCAGGCTTTTTATCTTAGAAGGTAATGTCCAGCCCAAACCTGACCGAACGCGGTGACTGGTAGGACGCGGGCCGGCCGAACTCCGGATCGGGAGCGAAGCTGGAATTCAGATCCCCGGTCTCGTTGCGGTATGTGACCGCCTGCGAGTTGAAGACGTTGAAGACGTCGGCGCGGAACGTAAGTTCCTGCCCCGTCGGCACGTTGATCTTGTAACGCGCTGACAGGTTCGTCTGCTCCAACCAGTTCGTCGTGGTCGCCGTTCCACGGGGCGAAAGCTTGCCCCCGCAATAGTGGACGTAGCCGGTACCGTAGTTCTGGGCAAAGTTCACTGTTGGATAGGCGCCGAAGCAGCTCAGGTGCCGCGGCGACTGGATCGAGATGTTAGCGCCGAGGATGAGCGAATCCGTCAACCCGTAGGCGCCGTAAAGCGCGATCCGATGGCGACGATCATTCGGCAGATAGCCGTATGAGCCTTCGGTGAACCCGGGGAAGTCGAAGTCGATCGTTGCGCCGGCATCGTCCTGTCCGATGTCCGACTGCACGAAGCCTTCCGAATTACCCTTGCTCTTCGACCAGGTGTAGTTGCCTCCTAGACTCCAGCGCCCATCCCAAGGCTTGTCCACGGTCAGCGAAACCGCGTCATACTTGCGGGTAGCTTTCGGATATCCGGTAAGCTTAGCGGGGATCGTGATCTCCGTGTCGCCCAAAGTTGGACCCCAAAACGGATCGGCGATCACCGTGACGTCTTCGCCCGGGTTGATGATTGCGAACTGCTCGCTTCCGGTCACGGACGAGGCGGCCGGACAATCGGTGATGTTGTTGGCATCGCAATAGTTCAGGATCGCCGTAGCGAGGCTGGCATCCTCGCTCGTATGATCGAGGTTACGATGCGTGTAGCTTATTCCGACCTTTACTGGGCCGACATTCTGCTCGTAACCGACGATCCACTCCGATTCACGCGTCGCCTTCAGATCCTGGCCGATGTAATACTTCGGATCCTTAACCGAGCCATCTCCCGTTACGGCGCAGCGCGTTCCGCTGGAGAACGGCGAGCCGGTGATGTTGAAGGGACAGGTCTTCGAATAATCAGGGTCGTCGATCTGACCGGAGAGAATCGGAAGGCCGTTGGCGTCCAGCCCCGAGAAGCTGAATTGTTCGCGGATGTAGTATTCCGCACCCGCAGCACGGTACGCCGTGTTGCTGGCCAGCGGCAGGAAGTACTGCCCATAAGTTGCGTAGACGCGACCGTTCGATTCCGGGAACAGTTCGTAGGTCAGACCCAGACGGGGGGCGTAGTTCTTCTTGTTTTCAAGGAACACGGTGCCGTCCGGCTTGTTGACCTGGAAATCATCGCGACGCACACCCAGGTTTACGGTCAGCCGATCGGTCACCTGCCATTCGTCCTCGAGATAGAACGCCTGGTTGGTCGAAGTGAAGGTACCACCTGTGTTGTAGTAGTTCACTTCCACCTGGTGCTGACCGTTCTGGTCAGGGTTGGCGATATAGACCACGCCTGCCCCGCCGTTGCCAGCATCGAACGCCGTCTGGGTAATGTACCCGTTCGCCAGTTCGAATGGGCCGCCGGTCCGGACCGTATTGTGAGCGAGAGTGTTGTCTTCCTTATCGAAGCCGCCACGAACATGGTGATCGCCGAACAGACTGAAAAGGACGTCGGCATCAGCCCGATAGAACTTGCGTTCCGTAGTGTAGGGGAATTCCGCCGAACTTGCCCGTTGTGGGGTGAAATAACCGCGATCAGGAACACCGAACAGAGTGCCGCCCGAAACGTTGCGGAAGTACGGATTGTTGGACGCGGTATCGATGCCCTCGCTGTCGAAGCGATCGCGCATCCGACCGTATGCAGCAGACAGGGTGAGCCAGTTGGTGAACTGTCCCGTGTACTTGCCCACGAAGTTCACACCACCGGCATTATATTCGCGCGTCGAGGTAACGGCGCCAAGCGAGGCGACTCCCTCGGGGCTCTCCTGATACCGGTATACCTGGCGGGTTGTGGTCCGGCGGGTGTCGAACAGCGTGAATTCGAGGTGCTGACTGTCGATCGGGAAAGCATCTACCTTGATCGCATAGAACGGATCGTTCGAACGATCGCGATTGGTCGAGCGACCCGAACGGCTCGTCGTGTAGACATCGCTGTTGCGATATTCGAGGAGACCGTAGACGAACAGTCGATCGCGAATGATCGGCATGCCGAGCTCGGCGATCGCAGAATAGTCACTGCCGCGGCGGGAGTCGAATGCGCGATTCGTGGTCTTGTAGCCGTCGTTGAGCGTGAGATCCTTGCCCGCCGAAGTGGCCCAGGTTGGGGTCCAGTTGAGATGGAGCGCAGCAGTGAACTCATTTGAGCCCGACTTCGACACGGCGTTGACGATGCCGCCGGTGGCACGGCCGAATTCCGCCGGATAGCCGCCCGACTTCACTTCGACCGAGCGGTAAAATTCAAACGGCACCCGCGATGAACCGACGTAGTTGTCGAAGTTCGTGATGTTGAGTCCGTTGATATAATAGGCGTTTTCCGCGACCGATGAGCCGCCGATCGACGCGAGGTTGCCGAAGGCAGTGTCGCCCTTGGTAGTGCCCGGCGCCAGCAGTACGACAGACGTGAGATCGCGGCTGATCGGAACGGTCTTGGTCAGCTCGGCTACGTCGACGTTCACGCCCGTCGTAGTGCCCGTGAAGGGTTGCTGAATCTGCGCCGCGGTGACGACAATCTCATTTCCGCCGACAGCGGCGACGGTGATCGGAAGCGAAGCCGTTTGACCGGCGAGTACGCTCACGTCGGTAGCGGTGAAATTGGCGGTGTTGGCCGATTCAACCTTAATGCTGTAGGATCCGGTGGGCAGGCCGCCGAAGCGGAAGTTCCCGTTGGGGCCCGTGGAGCTCGTGCGGCTGAAGCCCTGATCAGTCGAGGTCAGGGTGACGGTAGCGCCCGTGACCGGGTTGCCCGATTCGTCCGTGACGGTGCCGGTGACAGCGCCGGCCGTGTAGTCCTGCGCTGCAGCCGGAGTGGCCAGAGCGAGAGCGCCGACACCGATGCCGGCGACGGAGAGGGCTTGCAGGCAGCTAGCGCCGCACAGAGCCGATTTCTTGAGGAATGATTTCACGTTCCAGTCCCTTTTTTCCAAAGGCCGCCGCCGGAACTGCGACGATACCTTGAGCATTTCCGAACAGTGGCCTCGCCGGCCCCATCCGCGCGCTTCGGGCACGCGAATCCCAATCGGAAAATGATGCGGTGCAATGGGAGAACTTGGGGGCGCGGGTCAAAGCTCTTGTCCGCCGCCGGGGACATTGGTTTTCAGCTGTAACCAAATTGCCACACGGGGCTGTGAGCCGACCAACGACACTCAGAAATCGACGAATTCCGCGGGTTTTGCAACAATGTTTCAAATGCAACCGCAGGAAGCGTTGCAAAATTGCACCGCAGGTCGATGACGCAGAAACTTTATGCTTGGATGACTCGCGGCTCAATCGCCGCGCGCGACGAAAAGCAGCGGATCCAGCCTCGCATCCCGCCATTTGAGCGACCAGTGCAGATGCGGCCCGGTCGCCCGCCCCGTCATGCCGATGTTACCGAGGTACTGACCCTGACGAACCACGTCGCCGACTTTTACGGCAAGCTTCGAGGAATGCAGGAAGGCGCTGTTAAGCCCGTCGCCGTGATCGATGATCAGGAGATTGCCCTCGAGCGAAAACGGGGTCTGCGCGGCCAGCACCACGACGCCGTCGGCCGGGGCAACGTAGGGCGTGCCGCTTTCCCCGGTCGCGATATCGAGGCCCGAGTGGTAGCTGCCCGCTTCGCCGCCGCGATAGATCCGCTGCGAGCCGAAGCGGCCCGAGATTCGCCCCTTGACCGGCCAGATGAAATCCTGTCGCCAGCCGCCGATATCGTGGTCTTCGGCCCGCGCCGCCGCGATCTGCGCCAGTTCGGGCTCGCGGATCTTCCAGAACTCCGCAGTCGTGCGGCCCTGGGTGCGCGCGACATTGACGTGTTCGATATCCCAGTCGCGTGGGCTGACCGTGAGCGGGCTCCTGACCGTGCGCCCGTCGGACAGCGTGGCCGTCAGCATCGCCGCGGGCCCCGCGTCGCGGTCGAAGGCGGCGAAGAAGCGCCCGGCCGGGTCGAGCTCCAGGATCTCGTCGCCGAGACGGGCCGTAACGGTCCCGGCGGGCGCCTGGCCGCGCAGCCAGCCGCCTTGGGTCAGCTCGCCGGAGTACACGAAAGTGGTCGGGCCGGTCGGAGAAGGCGCGGGCGCAGGCTTTGGCGGGGTCCGGGTCGGCTGGACGACTGCGACCGGACTCGGAGTCGGCGCCGAAGGGGGAGCGGTATCGCCCGGACCGACGCAGCCGGCCAACGCGACGCCGATTGAGGTGAGCAATGCGAACCGAAGCGTTCGGACCAGCAATTTCAATCGCCGCCCGCCAGCCGCTGCGTGGCGATGGCGGCGCCGGCGTAGGCCTCCTGCCGCTCGACCGACCAGTAGCGCAGCTCTTCGAGCGGAACGGATTCGCCAGTCACAGCGCAAGAGACGAAATGGCCGGGCTTGACCACGCGGAAGCCGTTCGGCCCGTAAATCAGCGTGGCGGGGGTCTGTCGCGAATTCATCAGCATGGATGCGGCCTTAGCAACGGTGTGTCACTCGAACAAATCGTCTTGTGCGGGACGTTTGACTGGCGCGACGGGCCGAGGCTTGCGCTTCGGTTCCCCATAGGGTGTAACGTCGAGCGATCCGTCGCGGAATTCGAGCGTGAGAATCGATTGCGCCGCCGCCACCGCGCGTGAGGATACGACGGGGTGGCCCCTGGCGCTGACCAGCGCATAGCCGCGTTCGAGCGGGGCCTTCGGGTCGAGCGAGCGCCGCAGCCGATCGAGCGCCGCGAGCCGCTGGCCGCGCTCGGCCAGCGGGCGCGCCACGAGCCCGGGCAGGAGGCGCACGCGGCCCAGCGTTTGGCGGGCGTTGCGCAGGTTCGTCCGCAGCAGCGCGCCCGACAGCCGGTGACGATCGTCGAGCAGTTGGCGCTGCGCCTTCGCCGCCCGGTCGCTGAGACCGCGGCGCAGGCGTTCGGCAAGGTCGTCCAGCGACTGCGCTTTCGCCGCGGCAAGCGCCTCGGGCTGCGGCAAGCGCCCCGCGCGCGCCTCTAGCCGCTCGCGTCCGAGCGCGACCGGGCGCAGCGCGCACTTGCGCTGGCGCAGGCCCAATTCATCGAGCGTCGCAGCAAGGTCCCGCAGCACCGGCACGGCGATCTCGGCGGCGGCCGTCGGCGTGGGTGCGCGGCGGTCGGCGGCATGGTCGGCCAGCGTGGTGTCGGTTTCGTGGCCCACGGCGCTGATCACTGGGATCGGCGATTCGGCGATCGCCCGAACCACTATTTCCTCGTTGAAGCTCCATAGGTCCTCGATCGAGCCGCCGCCGCGCGCCACGATCAGCAGGTCAGGGCGCGGCATCGCGCCGTCCTCGTCCAGTCCGCCGAAACCGCGCACCGCAGCGGCAACCTGCTCGGCCGAGCCCTGGCCCTGGACCAGCACCGGCCAGACCAGCACGCGGCTCGGGAAGCGGTCCGCCAGCCGGTGCAGGATGTCGCGGATGACCGCGCCCGTCGGCGAGGTGACCACGCCGATAACTCGCGGGATGAACGGCAGCGACCGCTTGCGCTCGGGAGCGAACAGACCCTCTGCGGCGAG